>NZ_CP104041.1 GCF_025152745.1 Rhizobium sp. WSM4643
ATGCAGCCGAGTCTTGCTCTTCAAGACGATCAAGAGCACCTCCCATCGCTTCTGGCAACAGATGCGAAGGAGTTATCCTATCAACTTCAGCAGCATCAGGCAAAAATCTTTCCCCCGCTCTCGCAAAAGACCATCAGAACATTTTCGCCGGCGGAAGCTGCAGCCTTTATCGGCATCGGCGAAGGTTATCTCCGCCAAGTAGCCGCCGACGGCCATGGGCCCGATCCGCTCGCAAACGGACGGCGGCTTTACAGTGCAACGGACATGGACCGGATTCGCCGGGTCCTCGACGAGCGAAACGGAACGCCGAAATATGTGCCGGCCCGCCGGCCCGGGGAAAAGCTCCAGATCATCTCCGTCATGAACTTCAAGGGTGGCTCGGGCAAGACCACTACTGCGGCCCATCTGGCGCAGTTCATGGCGCTTAGGGGCTACCGCGTGCTCGCCGTCGACCTCGATCCGCAGGCCTCCTTGTCCGCCTTGTTCGGTCATCAGCCGGAGTTCGACGTCGGAGAGGGCGAAACGATCTATGGGGCGATCCGATATGAGGAGCCGCGCCCCATCGCCGACATCGTGCGCGCCACCTACACGCCCAATCTGCATCTCATTCCGGGCAATCTCGAGCTGATGGAATTCGAGCACGAGACGCCGAAGGCGATGGCGTCGGGTACGGCGGAGACGATGTTCTTTGCCCGCATCGGCGAAGTCCTGACGGAGATCGAAAGCCTTTACGACGTCGTGGTCATCGACTGCCCGCCGCAGCTGGGGTTCCTGACGATGTCGGCGCTCTGCGCGGCCACCTCGGTCTTGATCACGGTCCACCCGCAGATGCTGGATGTCATGTCGATGTCGCAGTTTCTGACGATGACGAGTGAGTTGATGTCGGTCGTCGAAAAGGCCGGAGGGCGTACCAGCTATGACTGGATGCGCTATCTGGTGACGCGGTTCGAGCCGAACGACGGACCGCAAAGCCAGATGACCGGCTTCATGCGGGCGATCTTTGGCAATCGAATGCTCCACAACGCCATGGTGAAGTCGACGGCAGTGGCCGACGCCGGCGTCACCAAGCAGACACTCTACGAGGTCGAGCGGTCGCAGTTCACACGCGGAACCTACGATCGGGCTCTGGAGTCCCTTAATCTCGTGAACGGCGAGATCGAGGCGCATATTCGCTCGACCTGGGGGAGGAAATAGCAGATGGCGCGCAAGAACCTCATCGAAATTTCCGCTCCAAACCCGGAAAGGATGGACGCAGTCGCACCGCGTGACAATCGCCCGATCGCCGGATTCGTGCCGCAGGAGCGCAGTGCCGCGCCTGTCGGCGGTATCACCAAGACGCTCGGCAACATTACCGAGAAGATGGAGCGGGCAAGTGAGCTGGAACGGCAGCTCGCTGCCGGCCAGACCGTCGTCGAACTCGATCCCGGACTGATCGATGCTTCCTTCGTCAGCGATCGATTGGCGATCGACGCGGCCGAACTCGCGCAACTTGTCGAGCAGATCCGCGAGCATGGGCAGCAGGTTCCGATCCTTGTCCGCCCTCATCCCGAAACCAGGGGACGCTATCAGGTCGCCTACGGCCATCGGCGCCTAGCTGCCACCCGAGAAATCGGCATCCGGGTGCGCGCGGTCGTCCGCGATCTCACCGACGGTCAGCTGGTCGTCAGCCAGGGACAGGAAAACAGCGCTCGAACCAATCTCTCCTACATCGAGCGCGCGCTCTTCGCATCGCGGCTCGAGGAACGCAGCTTTGGCCGCGATGTCATCATGGCGGCTCTCGGCGTGGACAAGGCGGCGCTGTCGAGAATGCTGATCGTCATACGACAGGTTCCCCTGGACCTCGTCAACGCCATAGGTGCGGCACCTGATATCGGCCGCCGCCGATGGTTGGAATTGGGCGAGCGGCTTGAGAAAGCCGACGTCGACAAGATGATCGTGGAGTTGTCCGCGGACGACGCGCGCAAAATTTCGAGCGACGAGCGGTTTCAGCGGGCACTCGTTCTGGCAACGAAGAAGACGGCTGCGCCGAAACCGGCGGTGGCCAAAACCCAGGTTAGTGGCGTGCCTGTCATGATCAAAAAGACAGCGTCCGGTGCAACCTTCGTCTTCGACGCCAAGACCGCACCCGGTTTCGATCAATTCGTCCAGGAAAGGCTGAAGGGCCTGTTCCAGGAGTTCAACAAGGACAGAGGAGCGTAGCGCGCAAAAGAAAAAGGCCCCCAACGACGCCGTCGTGGAAGCCCTTCTCAGATCTTAAGCACATCGAGAATCGCATTTCCACGAATCACAGTCAAGCGTCTTAGGCACCAAATTGGTGGATGGTTTTCTTTTGCCTGAACGAAGGTAAAGGCAAATGGAGAGTGGATATGTGACGACGCCCTTTGGGCGGCGGCCGATGTCTCTTGGCATGCTGGCAAGCCAGCAACTGGCCGAGACCATCGAGCCGGGGATGAAGCGCAGCAAGTGGAAGCTGTTCAGGGCGATCTGCGAAGCGCGGCCGGCGCTCGGCGTTACCGATCGGGCGCTGACGGTGCTCGACGCGCTTCTGACCTTCTACCCAGACGACGAGATCTCCGAGGAGAAGGGCCTGATTGTCTTCCCGTCGAATGCGCAGCTTTCGCTTCGCGCCCGCGGCATGACGCCAGCGACCCTCAGGCGGCATCTTGCCGTTCTGGTCGAGGCCGGCCTGATCCTGCGCAAGGACAGCCCGAATGGAAAGCGCTATGCGCGACGCGACAGGGCAGGGACCGTCGGCGAGGCCTTCGGGTTCAGCGTAGCACCGCTTCTGGCGCGTGCAGTGGAAATCGAAAACCTGGCCGCCCAGGCGGTTGCCGACCGGGAACTGCTGCGCGCAGTCAGGGAACGGTTGACCATTTGCCGGCGCGACATCTCCAAGCTGATTGCGACGGCCTTCGAAGAAGAGGTCTCCGGTGATTGGGAAGGCATTTCGGTGATGTTTCGAACGCTCCTCGCCCGGATTCCGCGCGTGGCGACCACTGAGCAATTGACCCCGCTACTCGATGAGATGGGGTTGCTTCGGGCTGAAATCGTCAACTTGCTGGAAAAGCAGATAAACACACAAAAAATAGACGCCAATGAGTCTCAGATTGAGCATCACAAACAGAGTTCAAATCCCAACTCCTCTCATGAACTTGAACCAAGCTTCGAAACGAAGCAGGGCGAAACGGCAGTTGCCGATCTTGAACCGAATGCCGGACCGCCGGACGAGCAAAGACTGAAACAACCGAAGCTTTCCGGCAACAGGGCGGGGGGCGCCGCCGATCCAGGGGCCGGGCATAACCTGAAATCCTTCCCGCTCGGCCTCGTCCTCCAAGCCTGCCCCGGTATTCTCGACTACGGGCCTGGCGGAACCATCGGCAACTGGCGAGATTTGATGTCGGCTGCTGTCGTCGTGCGCTCGATGCTCGGCGTCAGTCCCTCGGCCTATGAGGAAGCCTGCTCCGGCATGGGGCCGGAAAATGCCGCCACCGTGATTGCCTGCATTCTGGAAAGGGGAGGCCACATCAACTCGCCCGGCGGTTATCTCAGAGATCTGACCCGCAGGACCGAGAGGGGTGAGTTTGCGATCGGCCCGATGCTGATGGCGCTCGTGCGGGCGAACGCGCCAACAGCAAGGCGTGCCAGTTGACCGGAGGTAAGCCGCGGCCGCGACAAATCGTGTAACGAGACGGTGTGCAATCACCTCTTTACATCTAACATGTTAGTCTGCTACATCTGAGCCGGTAATTGGGAGGAGGCATATTTGACACAAAAATTCGGGCTCTCAGTCGCTCTCGCCACACCATTCGACAGCCACGGCGGCATCATGATCGAGGCGATGATCGAGCAGGCACGGCGAAGCCTCGCGGCCGGATGTTCGAGCGTGACGCTGTTCGGGACGACGGGTGAAGGTTCTTCCATCGGAACCAAGGAACGTGAACGTGTTCTCACTTCCATGCTTGATAATGGGATAGCAGCAAAGCAAATCATCGTCGGCGTGCTGGTCGACGCGGCCGAGGATGCGGCGATGCAGGCCGGGCATGCGCTTTCCGAGGGAGCCCGCAATATCCTTCTTGCTCCCCCTTCCTACTTCAAAAACGTCACTGACGACGGCGTCTTCCAGTGGTTTTCGGCTGTTTTCGCCATCCTGGGCGAGAAGGCGCGAGACATTATCGTCTACAACATTCCCTCGGTCACCATGGTCCCGCTGAGCGTATCGCTGATCGGCCGGCTGCGGACCGCCTTTCCCAATATCGTCACGGGCGTCAAGGATTCTTCCGGCGACTGGCCGTTCACGGAAGCGCTGTTGAAGGCGCATGGCGATCTTGTCATCCTGGTGGGGGACGAACGTCATCTGGCGAAGGGCGTGCGGCTTGGCGGCCAGGGTGCGATCTCCGGCATGGCGAATTTCGTACCCCACGAAGTCAAGCTGATGGCAGAAGACGGCAAGGACGATTCCCGCATCGAGGATTTCGTTGACGAACTGCTGAAATTTCCGGTGACCGCTGCTGTGAAAGCGATGGTCGCTCACCTCACGTCGGATGAAATCTGGCTTGCGGTTCGCCCGCCACTCGTTTCAATATCCGGCGAAGGGCAGGCGCAACTCGCTCTTGCGTTCGACACTCTTTTCCGCTCGAAAGCGGCATAGGTTGGACATGCTTCTGGGAGAGGCGATGGACGGAACGGACGAGCAGCCGACACTGCGGGAAAAGGCGTATGAGAGCTTCACACGCCACCTTCTTGCGCGTGACGTGCGCCCCGGCCAGTTCGTTTCGCAGCGCCGCCTCGTTGAGCTGACGGGGTTGACGCTTGGCGCCATCCGCGAACTCATCCCGAGGCTCGAAGCCGAAGGCCTGATCAAGACGGTGCCCCAGCGGGGGTTGCAGATTGCGCATATCGACCTGAACCTTATTCGCGAGGCGTTCCAGCTGCGCGTCTTCCTGGAGAAGGAAGCAGTCGCGCTTTTCACCCGCTCTGCGTCGGACGAGACGATCGCCGGGCTGCTGAAGCAGCATCGAGATATCGCCGACGCCATTCGAAACGGCGATGGATCGCACGAGTTGGAGGTGCACGCGCAAGCTGTCGATTGGGGCATGCACGATGCCTTTATCGATGCGCTTGGAAATACCATCATCTCGAATGCCTACCGGGTGAACTCGATCAAGATGCGCCTGATCAGTCAGGACCGTTTTCGCATCGATGGTCACGTCGGACCTGTCATGGGCGAGCATCTGAAAGTGCTCGAGGCGATCGAACGACGATCGGCGGAGGACGCCGTCAACAGCCTTGTCGCACACATCAATCACGCAAGAGATCGTGCGCTCAGGATATAATCGGAAATAAACAGCCGGGGGTGAGGAGATCGCCGGCAAAAGGAGGAGGTACCACATGTCATCGTTTTTGAACCCGACGAGGCGCGGCTTTCTGGCGGGTACGGCCGCTTTTGGCGCCAGCAGCATGCTCGGCGTGCGGTTGGCATCGGCTGCCGTCGATTGGAAGCGCTTTGCCGGCACGACGCTCGAAGTCAACCTGGTCAAGAGCCCACGCAGCGAAATACTTCTGAAGTACCTGTCTGAATTCGAGGAACTCACCGGCATCAAGGTCAATGCCGAAGCGACGCCCGAACAACAGCAGCGTCAGAAGACGACCATCGAGCTGAGCTCCGGCAAGCCGAGCTTCGACGTCGTGCACATGAGCTATCATGTCCAGAAGCGGCAGTTCGAAAAGGGCGGCTGGCTTGCCGATATCGGCGGTTTCCTCAAGGACCCCTCTCTGACCGACCCGTCTCTGGTTGAAACCGACTTTGCCGAAGCCGGCCTGACTTTTGCCAAAGATCCGGACGGCGTTCTGCGTTCGCTTCCATTCTCGGTCGATTACTGGATCATCTATTGGAACAAGGCGCTGTTCGAGAAGAAGGGGCTTTCCTACCCGACGACGTTCGAAGAACTCGCCAGTGCTGCGGAGGCGCTCACCGATCCTTCGAGCAACACCTACGGCTTCGTCGCCCGCGGCCTGAAGAACGCCAATACGCCGGTCTGGACGTCGCTGCTGCTCGGCTATGGCTCGAGCCCGCTCGGCCCTGATGGCAAGCTGCGCACGACATCGCAGGAAGCGATCGATGCGGCCAAGCTCTATCAAAGGCTGATGACCAAGACAGCCCCTCCCGGCGTCTCCGGCTTCAACTGGGCCGAGGCGCAGTCTGCCTTTCTGCAGGGCAAGATCGGCATGTGGCTGGATGGCGTTGGTTTTGCGCCGCCGATCGAGAATCCGGAAAAGTCGCGCGTCGTCGGCCAGGTCGGTTACGGCATCATGCCGAAAGGTCCGAAGGCACAGGCCGCGGGCACTTTCGGCGACGGGCTTGGCGTCGTCGCGGCAAGCCAGAAAAAGGAGGCCGGCTATCTCTTCTGCCAATGGGCGATTTCGCATGAAATGGGCGCGCGTCTGCTGCAAGCCGGCGCCGGTGTTCCTTTCCGCCAGTCCGTCCTCGAGGACGCAAAGGTTCGCGAAGGCGTCAAAATGCCGGGTGCATGGCTTGATGCCGTCGTCGGTTCCGGCAAGATCTCGCAGCTCGCGCTGCCGGTCATCATTCCGGTCACCGAGTTCCGCGACGTCTATGGCGTCGGTCTCACCAACATGATCGGCGGCGCCGATCCCGAAACAGAACTGAAGGCAGCGACGGCACAGTTCGAACCCGTCCTGGCAAAAAGCGAGGGATAATGGCCTCGACAAGCATCGAAACGGCTGCCGTGGCCAAGACGTTGAAAGGAAGGAGCAAACCGGACCGGTTTGCTCCCAACTACTGGCCGTTCGTCATCCCGGCGCTCATCGTCATAGCCGCCGTCATCGTCTTTCCGTGGGTGTTTACGGTCTGGATGAGCGTCAACAGCTGGACGCTCGGCCAGTCGCAGGTCTTTGCGGGGCTGGACAATTACGTACGCCTCGCCACCGACATGCGTTTTTGGGAGTCGCTGTGGCATACGGTGGTCTATACGACGCTCTCGGTGGTGGTTCCCCTGTTTCTCGGGACGCTCGCGGCGCTGATTTTCGATGCTCAATTTCCGTTGCGCGGTCTTATACGCGGCATATTCGTGATGCCGATGATGGCCACACCCGTCGCCATTGCCCTCGTCTGGACGATGATGTTCCATCCGCAGCTCGGCGTCCTTAACTATCTCCTCTCCTTCATCGGCATCGGCCCGCAGGAGTGGATCTATAATCAGAGCAGCGTCATCCCGTCGCTGGTGCTGGTCGAGACCTGGCAGTGGACGCCGCTTATCATGCTGATCGTGCTCGGCGGTCTGGCAGCGGTTCCGCGCGAGCCCTATGAAAGTGCTGAAATCGACGGCGCCAATGTCTGGCAGAAATTCCGCTATCTGACGCTGCCGATGATCGCGCCGTTCCTGATGATTGCCGTGATCATCCGCAGCATCGATGCGGTGAAAAGTTTCGACATCATCTATGCCATGACCCAAGGCGGTCCCGGCACGGCGTCGGAGACGATCAACATCTATCTCTACAACACCGCTTTCGCCTATTACGATATCGGCTATGGTTCGGCGATGGCGGTTATCTTCTTCATCCTCATCGTCCTGCTCTCCTTCGTCCTTATGATGCTCCGGCAGCGCGTGAACTGGTCCGACGGGGAGGCACGCTGATGAAGCGCAAGACACTCGATCGCATCGGACTGCTGTTTGTTGCCCTGGTGATGATCTCGCCGGTCGTCCTGTTCTTCCTCTGGATGATCTCGCTGTCACTGAAATATGAGATCGACAGCGGCGCCTATCCGCCGATCTTCATTCCGGAGCGCTTGGCCTGGTCGAATTATCTGAAGGTCTTCGAAGAGAACAACTTCTTCCTCTATCTTTGGAATTCGGTGCTGGTGACGGGTGCGGCCACACTTCTGGCGCTGCTGATTGGCGTACCGGCCGGATACGGCATCGCACGGCTGAAGGCGGAGAAGTCCGCGATGGTCATCATGATAGCGCGCATGACGCCCGGCCTTTCCTTCCTGATCCCGCTCTTCCTGCTGTTCCAGTGGCTGAACCTGCTCGGCACACTCATGCCGCAAATCATCATCCATCTCGTCGTCACCGTGCCGATCGTCGTGTGGATCATGATCGGCTATTTCGAGACGACGCCGATGGAGCTGGAAGAGGCTGCAAGCATCGATGGTGCAACACCCTGGCAGGTTTTCCGCCTGGTCGCCTTGCCGATCGCCAGGCCGGGCATCGTCGTCGCCTTCATCCTGTCGGTCATCTTCTCGTGGAACAACTTCGTCTTCGGCATCGTGCTTGCCAGCCGCGAGACGCGCACGCTTCCTGTTGCGGTTTACAACATGCTCTCGTTCGAACAGGTCAGTTGGGGACCGCTCGCGGCTGCCGCGTTGATCGTCACCTTGCCTGTGCTGATCTTGACGGTATTTGCGCAACGGCAGATCGTGGCGGGCCTGACGGCCGGAGCCGTCAAGTGAGCGGGTGAGATAACAGTTTTGACGACTTCTACTGCCTTCGAGCAGCCTCCAGGTCTGGCGCGCCGCGTCTTGTGTGTCGGCGCGGCGGTTATGGACACCCTGTTTCGCGTCCGTTCGCTACCCACCGGCCAGGGCAAAATTCTGCCCTACGACATGCTGAAGATCGCCGAGGGCATGGCGTCGAGCGCCGCCTTTGCGGTCGCCCGGCTGGGCGGCCATGCCAGCCTCTGGGGTGCCGTCGGCAATGACGCCACCGGCGATCGCATCATTGCCGATCTCAGCGAGAGCGGTATAGATACGAGCGGCATGCTGCGTGTGGAAGGCGCCCGCTCGGCGATCTCTACCATCCTTGTCGATGATCAGGGCGAGCGCCTCATTGTGCCTTTCTACGATGCGGGCCTGCACGAGACGGTCAAGCCGGTCACAGCAGAGGACATTTCTTCTTTCGACGCGGTTCTGGTTGACGTCCGGTGGCCGAAGCTCGCACTGCGGACGCTGTTGGGAGCCCGAGAGGCAGGCAAGCCGGCCATTCTCGATGGTGATGTCGCAAGCGATGGCGTGATCGAGATGCTGGCGCCGGCAGCCAGCCACATCGTGTTCTCGCAGCCGGCGGCCGAACGGCTTTCTGGAGCAGCCGAGCTGGTGAAGGTCGTCGGCCTTTTGAAACGAAAGTTCGAGCATGCTTTCATCAGCGTCACCGCTGGCGAATACGGCTGCTTCTGGTTCGATGACCTGACCGGCGAAGTCGTCCATCTTGCCGCTCCGAAGGTGAGGGCCGTCGATACGCTCGCAGCCGGCGATATCTTCCATGGCGCTTTTGCGCTGGCTACTGCGGAAGGCATGCCAATCGAAAAGACGATGCGCTTTGCATCCATGGCGGCGGCGCTCAAGTGCCAAGTGTTTGGCGGTCGTACCGGGGCACCTAACAGAGCCGAGGTCGGCGATGCCCTGCGGGATTGGGACGTCGGCGTTAGCCGCAGCGCTTTGCTCCCGTTATGAAATTCGAAACGCGATCAGCGCCCCATCAGCTTTTGACTGAGCCGGCGGTCATGCCCGCCAGGAAGTAGCGTTGAGCAACCAGATAAAGGACCAGGAGGGGCAGGGAACCGAGCACGCTCATCGCCATCATCTCGTTCCATTCGAAGGCGTGCTGGCCCATCAGAAGCTGGATACCGATCGGAACCGTTCTGAGGTTCATCGATTTCGTCAGCGTCAGCGCAAAGAGGAATTCGTTCCAGGCTAGCAGAAACGTGTAGACCGCCGTGGCGACGATCCCGGGGATGGAGACGGGAACGATGACGCGCCAAAGCGCCGTCCAGCTCGAGCCGCCGTCGACAAGGACGGCCTCGTCCAGTTCTTTCGGCAGCGTGTTGAGATAGCCTGTCATCAGCAGGACGGCGTAAGGCAGGGTGAAGACCATGTAGGTGAGGATCAGCGCCAGATAGGTATCGAAGATCCTGAAGGCGACCACCATTCCGAAATAGGGGATGAGAAGGGTGATCGGCGGAACGGTCTGGGTGCTGATGATGAAGATGTTCAAGGTGTTCTTGAACCGGAACTGATAGCGGCTGAAGCCGTAGGCGGTCACGATCGCGACGACCAGAGTCAGGCAGGTGACGACGCCGGCGACAAAGTAGCTGTTGATGAAGAACCGGACTTTCACCGGATCGTTGAAGATCGTCAGATAGGCGGCCACCGTAAAATCATCCGGCAACAGCCGCGGCGGAAGCGCGAAGATTTCCGTATTCGATTTCAGTGAGCTGAAAAACATCCACACGATCGGAAAGGTGGAGAAGACAAGACCGATCGCCAGGCCGAGATAGGTCAGGATGGTCGGCAATGCCGAACTCTTGAAGGAACGCTTTGCCATGGCGGTTACCTGCGCTGCTGGTGTTTGATATAGAAATAGGTAACGCTCATCGAGATAATCAGGATGATCATCGCACTCGCCGAAGCCAGTGAGAATTCGTACTGGGAGAAGGCGAGCTTATAGGTGAAGGTGGAAAGCACTTCCGTCGAATAGATCGGGCCGCCGCCCGTCGTCATCCACACCAGCGGAAAAACCTGCATCGTCCAGATGAAATCGAGGAGCGCGATGCTGATGATGATCGGCATCAGCTGCGGAATGGTGATGTACCAGAACTTTTGCACTTCGTTCGCGCCGTCGATACCGGCTGCCTCGTAAAGCTCCTTCGAAATGCCCTGGAGGCCGGCGAGCAGGCTGACCATGTAGAGCGGATAGCCTGCCCAGATGTTTGCGAAGGTCAAAGCGTGAATGGCGGTGCGTGTCGACGAAAACCACTCGACCTTGAAGTTGATGATATGGAGCGCCATCAGCACGCTGTTGATGACGCCGTTCGGGTCGAGCAGCAGGCGCCAGATGATGGCGATGATGACGGCGGTGAACAGCCAGGGCAGGATGAAGAGTACACGCAGGATGCTGCGAATAAGCGGATCGACGCGGTTGGTGTTCAACAGCAGCGCGAATGCCAGGCCGATGATGAAGTGGAAGACGACGCTCATGATCGTGAAGTAAAGCGTCTGTACCACCGACTGCCAGAAGACCGGATTTTCGAAGATGGTCATATAATTCTGGACGCCCGCGAAGGCAGCGTCCTTTTTCATGATGGCGCCATCCATCAGCGAATATCTGAAGACCATCACCATGGGGAACAGCATCAGCAGCACAAGCAGCAGGCTCGCCGGCGAAACGTAGAAATACGGCACCAGCTTCCTCAAGGTGCTGTAACGAAGCCATCCTTTTCTCCGCGCTTTGGATTGCGCAACGACCAGAGCCGTAGCCGAATGGTTCATGAGCTGTGACTTTCTATTCTGCCGAAATTTGACGACTTGCACCGGCAGCGCCTGTTTGCGCTGCCGGTGATCCGTGAAAGCGACGTGCTTAGAACTTCGCCAGCCAAGCCTTCTCGGTGTTGGCAGCTGCCTCCTTGGCTGACTGCCCGCCGTCGAACATCTTCTGAACTTCGACATTCATGTCGCGCATCAGCTCTTCGGCAACCGGAAGGCCGACGAATTCGTTCGCCGGATAACCGCTCTGGAAGATTTTGAAGGCTTCCGCGAAGATCGGGTCCGAGGCCACGAAGTCCGGCTTGGCATGGACGTTGCCGGGGAAGGCGTTGGCAATCGAGACCAGACGGCCGTTGACGTCAGGGCTCATCAGGTATTCGACGAGCTTCCAGGCCTCTTCCTTGTGCTGGCTGCCCTCGCTGATGCCGATGCCCCAGGACGCATAGGGCATGCCGCGCTTGCCTGTGTAGCCGTCAGTGGCCGGCAAGGCGGAGATGCCGAAATTGAGCTTCGGATTGCGCTCGCGGATGAGGTTCACATGGGCGAGGGAATCCACCATCATGCCGACGCGGCCGTTGACGAATTCCTCGACCTTGTCCTGTTCCTTCTTGGCGAAGATGCCGGGAGAAATAACGCCTTCCTTGTTGAGGGAGGCGATATAGTCGAGCGTGCCGACGACGGCGGCATTTTCGAGGTCAGGCTTGCCGTCCTTCATCATCGAGGCGCCGGAGGCCCAGACCCAGGACATCACGTCGTTCTGGATTCCACTCGGAGACTGCAGCGACAGCGGCAGAACCCAGCCGTACTGGTTCTTCGAGGCGTCGGTCATCTTCTTCGCGGCTTCGGCGAATTCCGTGCGCGTGGTCGGCAGCTTGTCGACGCCGGCTGCCTTGGAGATATCCAGATTGACGAAGACCGGGTAGACGAAGGATGCCAGCGGGAACATCACGCTCTTGCCATCGACCTTGACGATATCGGTGATCTGGCTCTTGTCGTATTTCGCCTTCTCCATCAGTTCGTCCATCGAGGCGATCGCGCCCTGCTTGGAGAGCCCGTTTACCCAGGCACCATCCAGCCCTACCACGTCGCTCAGCGTTCCGGAGGCTGCGCCGACGACGATCTGGTCACGCGTCGTGGCATAGGGACCGCTAACCAGCGTCACCTTAATGCCGGGATTTTTGGCCTCGAAATCGTTCATAATGCCGCGCAGGGCGCCGGACGGCATTTCGGGTTCCCACCATTGAATGAACTCGATGGTGGTGTCGGCAAACGCGGATGTGGCGCAGAGCGCCCATACCGCTACGGCCGCCCGCATGGTCACGCCGAATTTTCTGATATTCATCTGTGCCTCCCAAAGATCAGTTATTCGATCCTCCTCAAGATCGTAGGCAAAGTAGGTTCCCTGGAGCCCCTTGCTGTCAATGAAGAACTGCGATCGGGAAAAGATGGGAGGCCGGGATGCACGGTGCGTGTTGAGTTAAATCATTGATGGAAAACAATAAAATTGATTGACATCGGCAGTAATTTTCTACAGCATTTGTGTTGCTTGTGATGCATTTTTTCTTTACTTTCGTAAACAAATGAAAGTTTACCCAACAGAATGAAAAGCGTGGAACCTGGCGTCTTCACTGCAAATTTGGGAATTTGGGGTGCTGAAACAAGCACCTTTTGCAACCACGCGGCGCAGACGGTGCAATTCGCAGTGAAGGGAATATTTCGATTTTCGAAAGGGAGGGCGGAGCCTGCACCAAAAACGACGGATCACGCCGGCTTACGCGGTGATTTTCGACGCTTCAGGATCCGAAGATCACCTGTACAAATTGCCGAATGCGTGATTTGGCGCGCCAGAGGATCGGCCGTTGCGTGAATCATTGCCGATCGGTTGTCGTCGTCGCGCCAGTAAGGAATTGAATGGCCAAGAAAAACTATAAATCGATGGACGACTTCGCGACCGCCGCCGGCGTCTCGCGTCCGACCTTGTCGAAATATTTCGATGACCCCTCGCAGATCAAGGAGGTGACCCGCAAGCGGATCGAGGCGGCTCTGAAGAAGTCGCATTTCGAGCCGAACCTTTTCGCGCGGCATCTCAATCGCAAGCGGACCAGGAATATCGGCATTCTGGTCCCGACCATGTCGGATCCCTTTTATGTGCAGGTGGTGTCGCTGATTGAGCTGGAGTTGCGTGAAAGAGGATTCTGGCCCGTCCAAATCTCTTCGCACACGAGGCCGGAGCTGGAGGCGGAGGCCGTTCGGACTCTGCTCTCGCTGAAGGTCGCGGGTGCGATCGTGGCGCCGCTCGGAGCCGGTTCGCGCCGTTCCGCGCTGGAAAGGCTGAGGGATGCCATACCCGTCGTCTGCTTCGACAATCCTGCCGACGCCGACCTTCCCTATGTCGGCAACGATAACGCTCAAAGCATGGCAGCCATTGTGCAATATCTCTGCCGGTCCGGTGAGCCGCCGATCTTCCTGGAAATTCCGCATATGACCGAAAATGCCGGCGAGCGGCAGGAGAGCTACCGCGCGACCATGGCGAGGGAAGGGCATACTGCGCTGGTCATCGATTGCGACGCGCCACCTTCCTGGGAATTCGAGCGTCTCGGATACGAGCAGATGCAGAGAATTCTTGGCACTGGCGGTCTTCCGGGCAAAACGCTCCTATGTGCCAACGACCGCTTCGCTTTCGGCGCGATGGCAGCCGCCTTTGCGTCGGGACTGAAAATCGGCCGTAGCGACACGTGCGACGTGCGCATCGCCGGACACGACGATCACCCGCTTAGCCGATATACCTGTCCGTCACTGACGACCATGGCCCAGAACGCACCCGAGATCGCCGCGAAATCCGTGGAGCTTTTGCTGGCGCATATCGAAAGCGAGGATGATGGAACGACCCCTGTGACGAACAGGGTGATCCTCGAAGCGACGCTTGTTATGCGCGACTCGGCTTGAGACCGGGCGGGTTCCCGTCTCAACGGGCAAGCGCAGGGTCCATGGCGCGCCATGCCATTGCGATGGCTTCAAGGGCCTCTTGCGCCTCCGGAATGGCCCCCCGCTTCGATACGAAGCCATGGATCTGTCCGCGCCAGGTCCGGGTCGTTGCCTTCGCCTCAGTGCCGAGCCGCTCGGCATAAGCGGCCCCTTCGTCGAACAGCACGTCGTATCCGGCAAGGATCACCAGTGCCGGCGCCACGCCCGTCAGCGACGCCACGCTCAGCGGCGAGGCGCGCCAATCCGACCGGCTTTCGGCGTCCGGCAGGTAGTGGTCTCGGAACCATTTCATCGCTGCGGCCGTCAAGCCGAAACCCTCTTCGTAACGTGAGTAGCTGTCGCTTGTCTGCAACTGGTCGGTCACTGGATAGATCAACACCTGTCCGATGATATCAGGCACCTGTCCGTCCCGCGCCAGCAGGGCGACGACGGCGGCCAAATTGCCGCCGGCGCTATCGCCGGCAACGATAATCCGCAAGGGATCGATGCCGAGCTCATCCGCATGCTCCGTCATCCAGACGAGTGCGGCGGCGCAGTCGTCGATCGCTGCCGGAAAGGGATGTTCGGGGGCGAGGCGATAGTCGGGCGAAACCACCACGGCACCCGCCATATTGGCAAGCGTCCGGCCGATATCCTCATGAGTTTCGGGCGCGCCGATGACAAAGCCGCCGCCATGGAGATAAAGCAAGGCCGGTGCGCCCTGGCGCGGCGCAGCGCGGCCGCGCCATATCTTCAACCTGACGGCGCCTACATGCCTTTCCAGGATCTCGGCCACGTCTTCGAGCGGCCGCTGGATGTCTGCGAAACTATCGAGATACTGCTGCCGCGCCAGCGCCGGGGTGCAGCTTTCGACCGGCGTTTGCGGGTCGCCAGGCCACGCTAGGGCGCGTTTGGCGGATTCGTCCAGTTCTGTCATGCCAGCAAACTCCTCGCTTCGTCTTCCCGCAATTCTTTCGGCTGCGCGACGATACCCGAAATGGTCTGCGCCGTACCGGTTTCACCTGCACGCAGGATCGCTTCCATGACTTCGAGCACGTGCAGTGCCAGATCACCCGAAGCGCGGGGCCTACGGCCTTCGATGATTGCGCGCGCGAGATCGGCAAGACCCAGCATGCGGTAGTTGGCCCGATCAGGCGCTGCGATCGGCCAATTGACGGCACCGAACAGTTCGCCGGATGTATCCGTTTCCTGCCAGGGCGCGCCGCGGCTGGAGAGCGCGACGGAGCCGCCGAAATTGTCGGGGTCGGGCAGGCGCAGCGAGCCTTCGGTTCCGTGGAGCTCGATGGGGTGATTGGAGTGGCGGAAGACGTCCCAGGAGGTGCCGAAGGTGACCGTGGCGCCGCAATCGAATTCCAGCAGCGACAGCACACTGGTCGGCGTGCCGACCTTGAACGTGGTGCCCTGCTTCGGTCCCTCCGCCGTGATGAGCCGCTCTTCCTGCCCGCTTGTGGCGACGGCCTGCACACGGCGGATCGGCCCCATCAGATTGACCATCATCGTCAGATAATAAGGCCCCATATCCATCAGCGGGCCTGCGCCGGCCTGGTAATAAAAGCTGGGATCCGGATGCCAGTGCTCCATGCCGCGCCCCATCATGAAGGCTGTTCCAGTCACCGGCTTGCCGATGGCGCCGGCTTCCATCTGCCGCCGGGCATGGCGTCCGGCCGCCCCGAGGAACGTGTCTGGCGCCGAGCCGAGCATGAGGCCCGTTACGGCGGCGGCATCCACCAAGCTACGTCCTTCGGCGGCCGTGACACAGAGCGGCTTCTCCGTGAAGACATGCTTGCCTGCCGACAGCGCCCGTATCGAAACGTCAAAATGCGCAGCCGGGATCGTCAGGTTGAGGATGAGGTCGATGTTCCTATCGTCAATGAGGCTATCGACGTCAGCCGCCCGCAGATCGAACTCCGCCGCGCGGCGCTTGGCGGCGTCTGTGTTGAGATCTGCACAGGCGGTGATTTCGACGCCGGAAAACAGCGGCGCGTTGCGCATATAGGCGAGTGAAATGTTGCCGCATCCCACCACGCCGATCCTGAGTTTCATACCATTGGTCTGTGCCATCTAAGAACCTGATTTTGCCGTTGCGGGTGCGAAGGGGTTGAGGGGCGCGTTCAATTTTAATCGCAAGGAATAAAATATATTGACGTACGGTAACATTTGACCATACGTAATGGCAAGACGCTGGCGTCGCAATCCCCGCTGAAGAGCCCGCCGTTCCGGTCTTCGGCCGCCTCTCCAGGCGGAGGAGGTTTGGCAAGGCCGGCGAAGCCTCCGAGGATTGCACGCGCGGGGAAGTCGCCGGCTTCGGTATAGGCTGCATCAATGGACAGGTCAGGATTAAGAAATGAAAAATGCTGAGCTGCAGATCGGCTGCCAGACATTCACCTGGGAGATGCTGGGTACCGGTTGGGGCGGCGGTCCGGACGATCTGGTGCGCGCCATTGCCGACGGCGGATATGCCGGTATCGAAATCACCGACACGATGATCGGTCACTACGCGCTCAAGCCTGCCGACTTTGCCCGCACCCTGACGGACGCCGGTTTGGCGCTGGTTTCCTTTGCTTTCGGCTCCGCCAGCGGCTTCACGGTGGCGGAAAAGATTGTCTCCGATCTCGACACGGCGCGGCGATGGGTCGATTTCGCGGCGAATTTTCCCGGCGCGATGATATCGATGGGATCGGCGACGGTCGTCTCGGACGGTCCGCGCGATGAGAAATTCGCCATTGCGGCCGAGTGCTACAATCGGGCGACCGAGATCGGACAGTCGGCCGGCGTTGCCGTTGCTGTTCATCCTTCCTCGCACCACAACACGCTGCTCTTTACCCGGAACGAGTATGATCGCCTGTTTGCTCTCTTGGACCCGCGGGTGGGTTGGGTGCCGGATACCGGCCATATCCTGCGAGGCGGCCAGCAGATCGGCGATACGCTGGCGGCCCACCGGGACCGGATCCGCTACGTGCATCTGAAGGATGTCGACGCCGACGGGACCTGGGCGATGCTCGGCGAAGGCGTCTGCGACGTGCCTACCGTGATTTCGGCCGTTCGGGATGCGCCGAACTTTATCGGCTGGATCGTGGTGGAAGAAGAATCGGACCATGCCGGATCCGATCCTGCCGCCGCCGTTCGCGCGAACCGCGAGACGCTTCGACATCTGGGGTTTTAGCCCATCTCGATTTCCCGGGATCGGCCGGGGCCTTCGGCCCGCGCCAAAGCCTCGTTCGGCTCTCGTCTGAAATGGACAGATGGACTGCAGGTCACGCGTAGCGAACCTCCACGCCCAGCTTGTCCAGCCGGTGGCGAATGCTGTGCGGCATGTTGCTGTCCGTGATGATCAGATCGACGCGCGATAGTGAGAAGGCTTTGGAGGAAGCGCCGATGTCGAATTTGCTCGAATCCGCCACGAGGACGACACGCCGGGCCATGCGAACCAGGTTGCGCTTGGTCCGCGCCACGTCCTCGGAGACATCGACGACATCGAAGGCCTGATCGATCGCGTGGGCGCCGACAAAAGCCTGGTGGGCGACGAGGCCGCCGACCGCCTTGTCGGAGTCCTGTACGATCGTGCTCACGGTACTGGGAAACACGCGGCCGCCGATCATGTGCACGTCGAGCCCTGGCCGGTACATCAGATGCTGGGCGATGTTCATTGCCGTTGTCGCAACCACGACGTTGTTGACCGGTGGCATCTGCATGGCCACCTGCAGCAGCGTCGAACCGCTGTCGAAGACGATCGACTGATTGTCGATGATCTGTCGCGCAGCCATCTGGGCGATGCGTCGCTTCGCATCGAAATTGCGTTGCATGCGTTCCTCGAAGGCCGCTGCCGGCGAGTCGGATGGCAGGGCGATTGCACCGCCATGCGTTTTGATCAGCTGCTTCTTGGCGTCCATGATTTCGAGATCGGAGCGGATCGTCACTTCCGAGACCTTGAAGAATTCCGCGAGCTGGCGGGTGCGTGCCTGACCGACCCGTTGAAGTTCCAGCATGATCTGCTGCCGCCTCTGTTCTGCAAGCATATGTGATCCCGACCTGTCGCGTTTTGCGACCATATGACTTTTGAAAAACGAAAGTTCGCCCGCCTTATCCTGCGGCTCGTGCTATAAAAAATAGCCGCATGATGACGAAAATGCACGTCAAAAATTCGTCATCCACGTAAAAACGAAAGAAATCGAAATATTGAATATTTGTTTGTTTTCGAGTTAGGGTTTCCTCAGCATCGGCGCCAGCAATCGTAAAGCCGGCAATCACAAAGGAAATATCGCCATGGGTCTCGGAACCAAAGTCCGCCTCGCACGCCTGTTCTCGAACCCATCGGGTCATCTGTTCGGAGGCGCCGTCGATCATTTTGTCGGTTATGGCAATGTGCGTGAGGGCGGGCTTGCCGACCTGCCGGGTGCGCTGAGACGCGTCATGGCGGGAGGCCCCGACTATATCAGTATCCAGCCCGGCGCGGCGCGCCACCTCTGGTCGGAATATGCCGGAAAGGCAGCGCTCGTCATTCAGGGCGGTTGCTTCACCGCCGACGACCGCATTCGCCAGCTCATTGCGACCCCGGAAGACGCGGTGCGTTATGGTGCGGACGCTCTGGCTGTCGCCATTCCCGTGCGCGGCGCCACCGAAGGAGAGTATATCCGCTGGCTCACCGATACGGTCAACGCCGCCGCCCGCTTCGAGATGCCGGTCGTCGCCCATGTCTATCCCCGCGATTTTTCCGACGGCGGCAAGATCGTGTTCACCCCGGATGAGATTGCCTATGCGGTGCGCATCGGCTTCGAGGCCGGCGTCGATGTGATCAAGGTCGGCTACACCGGCGATTTCGAGTCCTTCCGCGAGACCGTTGCGACCTGCCCGATTCCGGTCGTGATCGCCGGCGGCCCGAAGACCGATACGCTGCTTGGAGCGCTCGTCCAAACGTCGGAAGCATTGCGCGCCGGGGCCAAAGGCGCGGTCGTCGGTCGCAACCTCTGGGGTCACGGCGATACGACCATGGCCGCACGCGCCTTCAAGCTCGTCATTCATAAGGGGATGACGCCGGAGGATGCGCTGGCGGCGGCCGGTGCTTGAGACGTGTCGCGCCCTTTCCAGGTTCTGGGCTTCGGCGCCCTGGCCATCGATGACATCATCTATGTCGATCGGGGGCTGACGGCCGGCAAGGGGAAGGTGACGAAGCGTGCCACGGACCATGGCGGCAACGTGGCGACGGCCCTTGTTGCCGTCGCCCGGCTTGGCGGGCGCGCCGGCTTCATCGGCTGGCTCGGCGATGAGCGGGCGGCCGATGTGGCGGCCAGCGAGCTCGAGCGCGACGGCGTCGACATATCGCTGGCTCCCCGCCACGCTGATGCCGCGCCGATCCGCTCGGTGATCACCGTCGGTCCCGACGGCGACCGGTTCATCGCTTATGACGACGATGTGCTGCACGGCACGTCGGATACGCTGCCCGACGATGTTCTGATGCAGGCTCCGGTGCTGCTGATCGATGGCTACGCCACGCACTCGGAACGGGTCGTGGCGCGCGCACGCGCCTTGGGCCTGGCCGTGATTGCCGATATCGAATGGACGGTCGGTGCCGCGACCGACCGAATCCTGGCTTTTGCCGATCACCTAGTGCTGCCGCTTGCCTTCGGGCGGGAGTACACCGGTGAGAGTGATCCCACGATGATCCTGGACAAGCTTTGGTCAAAGGATCGGTCCGCGGTTGTCCTCACTGATGGCGAACGAGGGACCTACCTCCGCCAGAAAAGCGATGCCACCTGGTGGCATGTGCCGGCGTATCAGGTTCAGGCGGTCGATACGACCGGCGCCGGTGATTGTTTTCACGGTGCCTACGCCCTTGCCCTCGCGGAGGGGAAGAGCCCGCTTGATTGCACTGCCTATGCCACGGCGGCGGCCGCCATTTCCGTGACCGCACGGGGAGGGCGCAGAGGCCTGCCGGATCACCGGACGTGTCTGGCATGGATGGCGGCGGAGAATGCGCCCATGCCGCTCCCGATGCGCCAATCATAAAAGTTACGCGCGATAAAAAATATAGTTCCGCAAATAATTTTTAATTTTCTGTAAAATATCTATTTCTTTCAAAGAGATATGCAGATCGTCTGACCGATTACAGCGAGTTTTCCTCGATTCTTTTGTTGACTTTGAAGCTCAGTCCTGAGCCTTCTTGTCGAAACGATCGGAGATGGCAGGGAGCGCTGTCTGAAGGTGCGATCCGGACCGGTACGGGAGGACGAGACGTGGCTGTGGTTGTACTCGACAAAATCTGCAAGACCTATGGAAACAGCTACCATGCGATCAAGGATCTGAGCCTGACGATCCATGATGGCGAGTTTCTGATTCTGGTCGGGCCGTCCGGATGCGGAAAGTCGACCGCTCTGCGCATGATTGCCGGGCTCGAGGAAATCAGCAGCGGAACGTTGAGCATCGGCGGTCAGGACGTCGTGGATCTCGCGCCCAAGGACCGGGACATTGCCATGGTCTTTCAAAGCTATGCGCTTTATCCGCACATGACCGTCTTCGACAACATTGCCTTTTCGATGAAGCTGGCCGGAAAAAACAAGGCCGAACGCACCAAGCGCGTGCATGAGATTGCCAAGATCCTGCAGCTGGAGCCCTTGCTGGGCAATAAGCCCGCACAGCTTTCCGGCGGCCAGCGCCAGCGTGTCGCGATGGGCCGCGCCATGGTCCGCGAGCCCGCGGCATTCCTCATGGACGAACCGCTCTCGAACCTCGATGCGAAGCTGCGGGTTCAGATGCGGGCGGAGATCGCAAGCCTGCAGAGACAGCTGGGCGTGACGACGATCTACGTGACGCACGACCAGACCGAAGCGCTGACCATGGGCGATCGGGTCGCGGTGCTGAAGGGCGGCGTGCTTCAGCAGGTGGATACGCCCAGGGCTCTCTATCACCGGCCGGTCAATGCGTTTGTCGCCGGCTTTATCGGCTCGCCGTCGATGAACCTTTTCGAAGGGCGTCTGGCGGGCGGGCGGATCCATCTGCCGGGCTTCTCCATTCCCTTGTCCGACGGCGCCACCGAGCGCGCTCCCGGCCTGTCCGCCTTTGAGGGAAAGGACGTGATCTTTGGGGTCAGGCCCGAGGACCTCTACGACAGCCGGTTGCCGTCAGGCGCCTCCCATCCGACGATCCCGGTTGTCGTGAAGTCGATCGAGGAGCTCGGCTCCGAGTTGATCGTGCATTTGAAGATCGATGCGGTCCGGATCGATTCGGGCGACCCCGATGCCGTCGAAGACCTGAGCGGGGCCGCCAATGCCGTCGCGCGGTTCGAAGCGGTCAGCGCGGTCGAGACGGGCCAATCGATCGATCTGGCCATCGACCCGGCGAAACTGCACTTTTTCAATCCTCAAACACATATGGCGCTATGAAGTGAGGAGGGAGAGCCGACACGCCGGTGGCGGTCCGGCCAGAAGACGTCGGCAACGTTCGATGTCTTGAAATCATTCCACCCGACGCCGAAACCAGCGTTCATTTTCACTACCCGACCCGAAGGGCTTATCGATGCCAGCAAAACAGGAAAGACGTCTCCGCATCGGCGTATTGGGAGCGGGCCAGATTGCCCAGGCCGCGCATTTCGAGAGCTGCACCAAGGCAGCCAATGCCGACCTCTATGCGATTTGCGACGTTGCCGAGGATCTCCGCGAACGGATGGCCATCACCCACCAGGCGGAAAAAACCTATGGCGACTTCGACAGGATGCTGGCCGATCCCGACCTCGATGCGGTGATCATCGCGACCGCCGATGCCTTTCACGTCCCGGCTTCCATTCGCGCCCTTCAGGCAGGCAAGCATGTCCTCTGCGAAAAACCCGTCGGTGTCACCATCGAGGAATGCCTTGAACTGAAGGCTGCAGTCGACACGTCGGGAAAGGTGTTTCAGGTCGGGCATATGAAGCGTTTCGACGCGGGGCTCCAGGCCGCCAAGTCCTTCATCCGCGATGAAATGGGCGAGATGGTTGCTCTGAAAGCATGGTATTGCGACAGCACGCATCGCTATCCGATGACCGATGCGGTCCAGCCGCTGATCGTCACCAGCGCCAATGCGAAGAAACCCTCTACCAATCCGAAGGCCGACCTGCGGCGCTACTACATGCTTGCCCACGGTTGCCATCTGATCGACACGGCACGGTATTTCGCCGGCGACATCGTCTCCGTCAACGCTCGTCTGTCCGAGCGCGCCGGCATCTGGTGCTGGTTCGTGGACGTGGAATTTGCCTCCGGCACGCTCGGCCATCTCGATCTTACCGTCCAGGTGCGCATGGACTGGCACGAAGGCTTTCAGATCTACGGCGAGAACGGCAGCATTTTGGGCAAGACCTATAACCCGTGGTACTACAAGACCAGCGAGGTGGACATTTTCCGGGAAGCGGACGGTGCCACCCATCGCGTGCTCGGTGCCGACGGCCATTTCTATCGCCGTCAGGTCGAGGGCTTCGCCCGCACCATTCTGGACGGCACCGCGACGGAAGGCGCCGACATCGATGATGGCCTGGCATCCGTTCGGGCCATGGTCGCCGTCGCGCGTTCCGCCGAAAGCGGCAAGGCGGTTGCGCTGTCCGACGTCACAGGTGGCGTGTGATGAAGCTCGGTATCTTCGCAAAGACCTTCGAGGGAACGGAACCCTTGACCGTTCTCAACTCGGTCGCCGGAGCCGGGTTCACCTGCGCACAATACAATATGGCCTGCTCGGGCCTTTTGTCGATGCCGGAGATCATTACGGAGGCCCAGGCCCGCGCCGTCGGCGAAGCGGCGCGTAGCAGCGGCGTCGAAATCGTTGCCGTTTCGGGCACCTTCAACATGATCCATCCGGATCCCGCCATGCGCGAGGCCGGCCTTCGCAGATTGGCGACACTGGCGGAGGGCTGCGCCGGCATGTCGACGGCGCTGATCACGCTTTGCACCGGCACACGCGACCCCATCGATCAGTGGAAGGCGCATGCCGACAACGACACGCCGGAGGCCTGGCGGGATCTCCTCGAGGCTATGGGCGCAGCCATCGAGATCGCCGAGCGCTACGATGTCAATCTCGGCATCGAGCCCGAGCTTGCCAATGTCGTCAACTCGGCCGAGAAAGCCCATCGGCTGATTGCCGCACTGAAGAGCCCCCGCATCAAGATCGTGCTCGATCCTGCCAATCTCTTCGAGGTCGCGACGCTGGATAAGCAGCGGAGCATTGTCTCTTCCTCCATCGACCTTCTGGCCGATCGGATCGTCATGGCGCATGCGAAAGATCGCAATCCGGACGGAAGTTTTGCGACCGCCGGCAAGGGTGTGCTCGACTACGCGCATTATCTCGGCCGTCTCAAGGCGATCGGCTTTAACGGCAGTCTCGTCACGCATGGCCTTTCGGCCTCGGAGGCGACCGGTGCGGCAACCTTCCTGAAGAGCAGTCTCGACGGCGAACCTGCGGGGGCAGGAAGATGAAATGGGCGCAACCGTTCGAAACCAGCGACGGGACCATTCTCAATGTCGATATGTCGGGCGAGGGCGCGTCCGTCATATTCCAGCACGGCCTATGCGGCGACGCTGCGCAGACCGACGAAGTCTTTCCGCTCGATGCGGGTTTTCGCCGGGTTACGATCGAAGCGCGCGGCCACGGCCATTCCCAAGCCGGCAATCTGGAGCTTTTGTCGATTGCGACCTCCTGCGATGATATCGCCACCTATATCGAGAAAAATCTTACGCTACCGATCGTGATCGGCGGCATCTCGATGGGCGCGGCGATCGCTTTGCGTCTCGCGGTCAGGCGGCCCGACCTTGTCAAGGCGCTGATCATTGCAAGGCCGGCCTGGCTGACGGCATCCGCGCCGGAGAATATGGCACCCAACGACGAAGTCGGGCGGCTCCTGAAAACTCTGCCGCCGGATGTGGCAAAGACCGCATTCCTCGCCGGGCCGGTTGGCGTGCGGCTCGCCGCCGAGGCGCCGGACAATCTGGCCTCGCTTGCCGGCTTTTTCTCCCGCACGCCTTTGGATGTGACCGCCGAACTGCTCACCAGGATTTCCAATGACGGTCCTGATGTGACCGACGAGGAGGTCGGCAACCTCACCGTGCCGACGCTCATCATCGGCCATGATCGGGACAACATTCATCCTCTGAGCCACGCGCAGGTTCTTGCCGAGCGGATTGCCGGCGCGCGTTTCGTGCAGATCACATCGAAGACCGAGAGCCGCCCGCAATACGTCGCCGACTTCCGGCTTGCCATGGGCAATTTTCTGAAGGAGCTCTGAAAACAATGACGCCCCCCTCCAAGACCTGGATCGCCGATCTTCCGAAGGATCGCTTGATTGCCGAATTCTCGGTCTGGTCGGCCGATCTCGTACGTCTGGCGGCCGATCTGGCGCGTGTCGATTCTCACGTCGACATGCTCCACATCGATGTCGCCGATGGCCATTTCGCGCCGGCCATGTTGTTTTTCCCTGATCTTGTTGCCGGCGTGCGCAAAGCGTCCTCGCGCCCGATCCACGTTCACCTGATGGTCGCCGACAGCATCCTCCTGTCGCAGATCGAGCAGTTCGCCGATGCGGGCAGCGACCTGATCAGTCTTCATGTCGAAAACGAAAGCGTCGCCGCCGAGGCTCTGGATCTTCTCGATCGCCGCGGCGTCGCAACCGGCATGGTGCTGAAGGTCGATACCCCTGTCGAGCGGGTCGAGAAATATGTTTCCCGGCTGCGCTTTGTGACGCTGCTCGGTACGGCGATAGGCGTGAAGGGCCAGGGTCTCGACGAAAAAGCCGGAGCGCGGCTTCAGCAGGCAAAGCAAATCATTGCCGGCTGCGGCGCGGCGCATCGGATCGTGCTGGCGGCCGACGGCGGCATTCGCGAGCACACCGTGCCGCTTCTGCGCCAGTCGGGCGCGGAAACCGTCGTTCTCGGTTCCCTGGCTTTCAATGCGCCATCGCTCGACGAGCGGATGGCATGGCTGCGCGCACTCTAACTCATGGTCTTCACATGCAGCAGGTTGCCATTGGAATCGACCTCGGCGGGACGCAGGTGCGCGCTGCCCTCGTCGACGAGCAGGGCAGGATCCTGGCGCGCGCAGCCGAACCAACGGATGCGCTGGCAGGCCCCGACCGCGTGCTCGCCCAAATCTGCGGCCTGACCGATGGACTGCTTGCAGCATTGAACCCTGCTTCGGTGGTGGGCGTCGGCGTATCTGCTCCGGGCCCGCTCGATACGGTCGCGGGGGTCGCCTCTAATATCCCGACCCTCTCCGGCTTTGTCGATTTTCCACTGAAGGCGGAATTGCAGAAGCGGTTTCCGTTTCCGGTAGACCTCGAGAACGACGCGATTGCCGCTGCCATCGGCGAGTGGCAGTTCGGAGCCGGCAAGGGGCTCGATAATCTGGTCTATGTCACCGTGAGCACCGGTATCGGCGGTGGCGTTGTGTCGGATGGCCGCGTCGTGCGCGGTCGCAAAGGCATGGCAGCCCATGTCGGCCACATGTCGGTCGTGCCGAATGGAGAGCTTTGCCCCTGCGGCAACAGAGGCTGTTTCGAGGCCTACGGATCCGGAACGGCTTTTGCGCGCCGCGCCCAAATGAGGTCGATAGAAACCTGCGGGACGACGATCGGCAGCGATGGCGGTGCCATCGACAGCCGCAGCGTTTTCGCAGCCGCAAGAGGTGGCGATCGGCTCGCAAATCAACTGATTGACGAAGAAGCGGAAATTCTCGGTCGTGGCTTCACCAGCCTGATCCATATCTTCAGCCCCGATATCGTCGTGATGGGAGGCGGGCTTTCCCACGAGTTCGATCGGCTGCAACCCGGCATTCGAGGCTACATCACGCAATGGGCAATGCCGGCATTCAAGGATGTCAAAGTGGTACTGGCGGCATTGGACCAGAACTCGGGCCTCGTCGGCGCAGCGGCTCTCGCGTTTCTGACTGGCAAGGTCCCTGCGGTCGATCATCAATAAAGTCAGGCCGCCGATCCGCTCCGGTGAGCAAGGACCGAAGGGGGCGGCTTGCGATCGGGAGCGTAACTGCACAGAGGCTTGTAAAGATTAGACATACCGCACCCGTCAAATCGGAGCGGTTTCTCATTACGCACTGTAATCGCGCTGGCCAAAAACGGGGCGATTGATGACCGGCAGCGTTGCATCGAAACCGTTAAAAAGCAGCCATGCCTAGCTTTCCTCGCGGAAGCTGCCAATAGCATCCGGACATCAAAATAAACTGATGGCTGTTCTTCAAACTGGCCACTCGACTGACGCCATCGTAGGCAATCCGTTCGCCACTTCCGCAGTTGCATGGGATATCCGAGCGGTGCTATTCCCTTAAGGGAATATTCGGGAATATGATTCGAAAAGTAGTGGTGTCGAACAATGTCGGTTGAACTCGAATTTGTTGACGCCGTCCGGGTTGCCGATGGCGACGCGGGACGCGTTGTGGGTCGATCTCTCAGGGCGTTGAGGCAGGCAGCGGGCTTTACTCAACTCGAGATGGCCAAGCGTTTGGGCGTCGGGCAAGCAGCGATCTCCAAGATCGAACAACGAGGCGATGTCCAGATCTCCTCGTTGCAGCGCTACGTCGAGGCTCTCGGTGCCAGCTTGCGCATCGATGCAGCATTTCCAGTTCATTCGGAGTTCGGAGTGCGGATCCAAGCCGAGCTTGGCGGAGCCGATGCCGACGACGATCAGTATATCCTTCCGATTTTTGGCGATCGCGACGATGCCCGCCCTGCAAAACGGGACATCGTTATCAGCATAAAGCCGAACTATTCGGGCAAGATTTTTGATGGCGTTAAGACCATCGAGCTGAGAAGACGTTTCCCTTTGTCCGTATCTCCCGGCGCCACAGCCTATATTTATTCTACTTCGCCAGAAATGGCTTTGGTGGGCGCTATTAAAATTGAGAACGTTGAACGTCTCGAACTCTCTGTCCTCTGGAAAAAGCACGGCCGATCTGCATCGATCAAGAAAGCCGATTTTGACGAGTACTTTAGTGGCCTGGAAGAAGGCTTTGCACTAAAACTGTCGACACCGCGCCGATTTACGAGGCCGCTGACCTTGCCTGAACTGAAGGAGCGATTTGGATTTAAGGCTCCGCAGTCTTTCCTCTACGCGAAGCCCGACCTTCAAAAGGCACTGCGGAATGAGCACACAAACATATCTGATTGATACAAATGTAATTATTCATCTTGAAGACAATAAAACCGTAGAGCCGGCCTTTTCCGCACTTACAAGCCTCGCCGCCAAGCACAAGGTCGATATTTTCGTGCATGAGGCGGCGCGCGACGATGTTGGTCGCGACAAGAATACAGCCCGTCGAGCGATATCTCTGAGTAAGCTCGGTAAATTTCAATCGCTATCAAAAGTCCGCGGCTTGAGCGTGACAGAGCTTTCGAACGCATTCGGGCCTCTTCCGAAGCACAACGACATAGTCGATGCGACCCTGCTGCATGCTCTTCACATCGGCGCCGTGGACTTTCTTGTCAGCCAGGACAGAGGTCTCCACGAGCGGGCCAGGCGCCATTCTCCAGAACTCGGTCGCCGGGTGCTCTATGTAGCAGACGCTGTTCAGCTCCTTCGAACGACCTATGAGCCGATCGAAGCGCCGGTACGTTTCATCGATGAGGTCGTTGCTCACGCGATACCCCTGACGGACACTATCTTTGACAGTCTCCGGGAGGACTATCCTGGTTTTGATAAATGGTGGTCGGAAAAATGCGTAAAGCAGCGGCGCCTTTGCTGGATCATCGAAGACGACGGAATTGCCGGCCTTCTCGTCAGAAAGGATGAGACCGGCTCGGACACCGACGCAACTGAAAAAGCCAACAGGATACTGAAGATCTGCACGTTCAAAGTTCGGCCGGAGAGGCGTGGCCTTAAACTCGGTGAGTTGCTTTTGAAGAAGGTCTTCTGGTTCGCTCAAAAGAACAAATATGACCTCGTCTATGTCACCACGTACGAGGGCCAGACCTCGCTCATCGATCTTCTTGAGTATTTCGGGTTCACCCATACTGCGACAAAGGAGGACGATGAGAGGATCTATGAAAAACGTATGGGCACGCGCGCACCCACGCCGGGAGATAGCGAAAATCACTTTGATGTCCATCGGGTGAATTATCCGCGCTTCGCCATCATGCCGAACACCGCAGCATTTGGCATCCCGATCAAAGAGGGGTACCACGATATCCTCTATCCAGATCTCAGGCAGCAGAACCAGTTGGATCTCTTCGGAGCACTCGGCTTAGGAGGAGGCCCGCGGCGACCAGGAAACACAATCCGAAAGGTGTATCTGTGCCGGGCACCATCTAATTTAGGCCCGGCAGGTTCAATCCTGTTCTTCTACAAGGGCAAATCGGTGTCATCACCGTCGCAGGCACTGTCGGCAATTGGAATACTCGAGGACGTTCGTCTTGCGCGATCCACGAGAGAGCTGCTCCAGATGACAGGCGGACGGTCAGTATATAGTGAAAAAGACCTTGAGGGTTGGCAGGCATCTGCCGAATCGCCCGTCAAAGTCATCAACTACCTGCTCGCCGCGTATATTGATCCGGCTATCGGGCTGAAGCAGCTTAAAGAAAGTAAGGTTATTGCGGAGCACCCGCCTCAATCGATCTTTCGCATACCGCGCCCCCGTCTGGATAACCTGCTTTCGCAGATCGACCTCGGATTTCAAGCATGAGCAGGCGGAAGGTTGTTGCCTTGGCAGGTTTGTCAGGCATCGACACTTCTCGAAGATGCGCGCCGAAGACTGGTTTTGAGCACTTGCGGGCCAGTGATCTCATCAAGTCGGAGAGGCAGGAGCGCCAAGGCAAGCCTGTAGCCCACGATCTTCTGCGCGAGGGAAATATCGACGACAACCAGGCCCTTCTGCTATCCGGTTTCATGAGACACGCGCCGAAAGAAGGATTGATCGTTCTCGACGGTCATACCATCATAGATACGCCTGATGGCTTGGCGGAAATTTCACCTTCGATTTTTTCGGCTATCGGTGTTACCCGCTTCGTTGTCTTGGTCGATGACGTTGAAAAGATCGCGTTGCGACGTTTGTCGGATACGCGGAGAACGAGACCCTTCCGATCGTCAGAGGAGCTAGTAGCTGAACATCAGGAACGGTCCGTGCTTGCGGCCTATCGTGCGGCGCTGGCTCTCCGTGTACCTTTGCTCATTGTTAGCTTGAACGAACATTCCGATATCGCAATGTTTCTCGATCAGTAGTTCGGCCCACCACCGGTGGCAGCGTTGCTATTTTGGCATCGCTGCAAGGCCGCCATGCCTATCGGTGTACAGTGGACTAAGACCGCCGGTCTGTTGAAGCCAACGCCGATAGCCGGAAATTTCTGGCCCTCCCAGGTTGATCGTAAACTCCACCCCGAATATCGCCAGGACAAAAAACCATTCGCTTTGATCAGTTACGAGAAAATCGAACTCGTGAACGATCTGTTCTGCATTGCCCTCAGGCCCGAAAGTCTTTCCGTTTTGATGATAAATGGGCCTGATGTGAACGGGCCAAGGGCTGACATAACCCCTCCTGGCATGATCGCGCAGGACATCAAGCTGTGCCTCGTCACAAAGATAGGCGATCCCTTCGGGAAACTCGACAAGACGCAGGGCCATTGCTTCCAGCGCGACCTTCGCTAGGAATCGCGAGACGACTGGCGTATTGGGTAGCCCTCCGGTCTGTGGAAAGAGCATTATTCCTTCGCTGGCCTGGAGGATCCTCGAGAGGTCCGGTTCAGAGACCTGCACAGACGTAAAATCGTGCTTCGGATATCGTGTAAGCACTGCAGGTATATCGGGCGTTATCAGCGCGTCTATCGGCGGGATTTTGCCACGTTTGCTTTCAAGGTTCTGTTGGAAACGCAACTGCTGGACGGCTGGCAGATCCAGGAACGGCTTTTCGACCTTTCTGGAGAAGTAATTGTTGCATCCATCGCACACGATCCCCTTGGGAAGAACATGCCGTTTGTTTCCTAACGATTCAGGAACAATGTGCTCAACACTCCTTGAGGAGGAAGAAGGGTTCTTGCAGAAAATACAACGCATCTATTCCTCGGAGAAGCAGACGGACGATTTTTAGGAATTTCAGAGGCCTGCAAGTACTGTCAAGATAGGGAAGCGAGTTACATGGCTCGGCTTCCCGCCACGTCGAGATGAAGCAGCAGTAAATTTAGATATCGAGCTCCCAATTCGACATCATCGCGTTCACCAACTCCTTCTGCCTGGCCTTGAGGTACTTGGGCGTCCAATCCTCCTTGCCGAGAACCTGCGTGGTGAGCGCATACGAACTGACGTTCCTGGTGCCCTTGAAGTAGATGTTACGCTTGTCGGCGAAGTCGAAGTTCTGAGCGGCGGAGTTTCGCTTCTTATTGAGTGGTACCAGATTGGCAATGCGGTGCACCCACTCGTTGCGCTGCTCCTCGTCGGGCCACCATTCCTCCCACTTGCTACCTTCGGCGACATTCTGCGGCAGCACGTGCTCTATTGTCAGGATGCTTGGGTCGTAGGTGGCGGCGCCATCGGAGATGAAAGAATCCAGCCTTAGGATCAGGTAATTCCGACGCCGTGGGGTCAGCTGGTAAATGTCCCCGTTCAGCGCCTCGCGGAAGTCTTTGGTGGATGGACGATCAAACTGCAACGATTCCATATCGTCCGGCGCCATAGATGACTCAATTTCGGTGATGACCGCGGCGTAGGCTTCGATGCGTTCGTTCACGTTATACCGGCTGGCGTGCATGAAGGCTGCGAGCCGCTCCAGCAGCTTCAGGAATCTGGCTAGTACGCGCGGCTTGTTCCTTGACCTGGTCATGAACAGCATCGCCGCTGGTACCCAGTCGGAATTGTCGATCCGGTTCAACCACCGCAGGTAGTAGTTGATCTCCTCTGCATGGGTGGAGGCGGCGAAGGTAGCCGACCGGATGTCGAGCAGGGACTCAGCGAAAGGTTCAAGGACGGCATCGATGAACCGTTGCGGGTTGGAATTGTGAGGGAGTACGACGCTCCTGAAATCCTCAAGAAGCGTACGCTTGGACTTCTCCTTGGCGTAGATCATCCGGATGTAGCTGAAGAGGTCGTTGAAGCCTGAGCGCGTCAGTTCCACCTCCATGTCTTCCCACTTGTCGTTGTACGTTTGACGGGCAGCCTCTCCGGCAATCTGGCCGATCATGTCGGCCTTGATGATGTCAGTGTGCTGCAGATCCAAGCCTCGGCTGTTCATCACAGAGAAGACTCGGAAGGCCGATTCCTGCGAAGGGGTCGATACGGCCACTAGGTAGCAGCGCGTCAGAAGGAAGTTGATGAAGCATTCGACCGCTTCCGGACCCGGCAAGCGCTTCTCGATCTGGGTCAACAGATAGCGCGCGTTGGTCTGGATGTTGCGACGGGACTCGTTCTCGATGTTGCCTGAATCGAGTTCGAGCAGGTCTTCCAAGCGCAGGTTCTGGATGTACTTGGCGAAGAATTCTCGATCGCGTTCGCGCAACGCGAGCCGGGGCTTTGCCTTGATCCCTTCCATCTTCTTCCCGGGTTCCAGGATGTAGGGCCTGGTGTCGTCCTTGTTTGCGCCACCATGCGCCGCGGCCGCCGCGGCCAGCAGGATCGTCAAGGTCGTGAGGCGCTGCTGACCATCGATAACCTCGGCGCGGGGTGCGTCCTCCGTCTTGATCAGGACAATGCTTCCAAGAAAGTATCCTTCCTCGGACTCGTCATCCGCAAAGGCCAGCAAGTCGTCCAGCAGTTCAGAGGTCTGCGTCTCGCCCCAAGCATAAGGTCGCTGATAAGACGGTATGACAAATTCAAAATCCGAACTGAAGATCTTCGACAGTGGGAATTCGGCGCCCGAAATTCTCTTCATGCTGACCCGCTATTTGATGTTTTACAAAGCTAAATCTGCGCAAATAATGCAAAAAATAAAGACCTCATTCCGCTGATTCACAGAAATGCGGAGATGCGAGCCGGATAATTCATCTAATCGAAAATGCTGTTAAAATCTGCTGCCGAATCGATCGTGATGAGCTTAGGGTTCGTGACTGCTAAGACCTCAGTTGAGGACAATTTTGGACACGCCTATCGCGTTTTCTGACGCCAAGAATTGCGGACCGCTGGCCTTCGGGACATGGCCGTATCAGCCTTGATCTTGGGACATGGGGTGCTCGTGAGAAACGGCAGCTTTTAGGTGACCAGACACGCGGCTGAATGGCCGACAGGGAGGCGCGAAGCCAGCCTCTATATATCGCTACATGAGCGGCCGCTCCAGAACTGAAAGAGGAAATTATTGTCGCTTGGATGCAAGCCCGCCAGGTCGCGAACTCGAGCCCCGATGCTGATGGCGCTGGGTGCCCATGTCGGTTGATGGAGCAGATGCTCCGATCGGGCTGTCAGCCATGACCCGAGCCACCGCCGCCTTGTTTCAGGTCGATATTTCGCAGGATCAGGGCGAGGGGGATGAGGCAGAGCGAGATCAGCATGAGCGTGTGGAAGACGTCGATATAGGCAAGATAGCTCGCCTGCGTTTGAACCTGCTCTCCGATCCAGTCGGTTGCCTGCCTTTGGGCGTCCGTCATCGTCGAACCCCTGTCGATGAAATGCTGCGTGGCGGTTTGCAGCGTCTGTTGGTAGGCGGGATCGGACGGCACCACGCTTTCGACGAGCCGGCTTTGATGCCATTGCTCGCGATGGGCAAGAACGTTTGAGGCGATCGACACGCCGATCGAGCCGCCAGTGTTGCGGGCGGCATTGATCAGCGCCGATGCCTGGTCGGTCTGGTCGGGGCGCAGGCCGTCATAGGATGCCGAGGTGATCGGAATGAAGATCAGCGGCAGACCGAGGCCGAGAAAGATGCGCGACCAGACGAAGAAGCCGAAGTTGAGATCGGCATGGATCCTCGTCATGTCCCACATGGCCGCCGCGATGATCGCCGTACCGATGGCGATCAGATATTTCGGCTGGATGCGGGCGGAGAGCCGGCCCGACACGAACATCATGACCATCGCCATGAGGCCGCCGGGCGATAGCGCGAGGCCGGCCCAGGTGGCCGTGTAGCCGAAGTTCTGCTGCAGAACCTCAGGGACGAATTGTGTCGTTGCGATCAGGATCGCGCCCGTTGCCAGCATGACGATGAAGCACGATCCGAACTGCCGGCTTGCCAGCAGGTGGATGTCGATGATCGGATTCGATTTCGTCATCAGCCAGGGAATGGCGGCCGCAAGGGCGAGGATGCAGATTGCAATCGTGACGACGATGAAATTCGAATCGAGCCAATCCTCGATCTGTCCCCGGTCGAGCACCACTTCCAGGGCGCCGAGAAAGGTGGCGACGAGCAGGAACCCGACGATGTCGATGCGAATACCGGTGCGGCGCATTTCCGCCCGCTCCCGCTTCAGCGAGTCCGGCTCCTTCACCAGCATATAGACGAGCGCGAAGGCGAAGAGCCCGACAGGGCCATTGATCAGGAAGCACCAGTGCCATGAGAAATTGTCGGAGAGATAACCGCCGAGCGTCGGGCCGATCACCGGCGCAACCACGACGGCAACGCCGAACAGCGCAAATCCCTGCCCGCGCTTTTCGGGTGGGAATGAATCGGCGAGGATCGATTGCGAGATCGGCACCATGCCGCCGCCGGCAAACCCCTGGATCATCCGGAAGATCAGCAGCGATTCCAGGTTCCAGGCCATGCCGCAAAGGATCGAGGCAATGGTGAAGGTCGCAAGACAAAGCAGATAGAAGCGCCGCCGGCCGTAGCGTTTCGCGATGAAGCTGCTGGCGACGAGGATGATGGCATTCGAGACGAGATAGGTGGTGACGACCCATGAGGCTTCGTCGGCGCTGACGGCGAGGCCACCAGATATATAGCGAAGAGCAACGTTGGCGATCGTCGTGTCGAGCACCTCCATGAAGGTGGCGAGCGAGACGACGAGAGCGATCAGCCACGGGTTTGCCGCTTGTGTCGGCGATGACTGGCTGCCAGCGGTGGTCGCAGCGCCGCTCACGTCAATCCCTCGGGCGGACCGTTACCGTCGGAACCACCGACATTCCAGGTCCGATCGCCACGTCCTGAGGCCAGTCGTCGACGGCGATCTTGACGGGAACGCGCTGGATGACCTTGACGTAGTTGCCGGTCGCGTTCTCGGCGGGAAGCAGCGAAAAGGCGGTGCCCGATCCCGGCTGGACCGAATCGACGTGGCCCTTCAGCGGTCTGTTCGGATAGGCGTCGATCGTCAGCTCGACCGGCTGGCCGGGGCGCATATCCGTCAGTTGCGTCTCCTTGAAATTGGCAGTCACCCAGATCTCGTCGGGAACGAACATCGACACGGCCTGGCCGGCTTGGATATATTGCCCTCTGGAACCGGAAAGGCGGACGATGCGACCGGGCTGCGCTGCGGTGATGGTCGTGTCGGCGAGGTTCTGTTCGGCGGCCTCGACCTGGGCTTGGGCCTGACGCAGGCCGGCAATCGCGCTCGCCTTCTGCGCTTCGGCGGCTGTCTTGTTCTTCAGCGCCGAGGTGACACTTGCCTGCGCCTGCGCCAGGCTTGCCTGGCTTTGCCTGAGCGTGGAGGTCGCCTGCTGCGCAGCCTGTTCGGAACCGGCGCCCGATTTGACCAGCTGCTGCTGCCGATCGGCCTCGTCCTGCGCGTACTGAAGTGCGGCTGCTGCCGAATTCTGCTGCGCCTTGGCTTCGTCGATAGCGGCATCGCCCGCTGCGATCTGCGCCTCGGCGCTTGAAATGGCCGCCTCGGCGACCCCAACCTGGCCTTTCGCCGCATCAAGCGCAATCTGATAATCGCGAGGATTGATCCTCAGGATCGGATCGCCCGACGTCACGTGCTGATTATCCGTCACGGATACGTCCGACACATAACCTGAAACCTTTGCGGCAACCGAGAAGCTGCGGGAATCGACGAAGGCATCGTCCGTCGTCTCGTAGGGGTGGAAATAGACCAGCCAGATGAAATAGCCGGCGACAGCCAGCAGCAACAGGGCAGCGATGCCGGAGAGGACGATGAATGGATGACGGCGAAGCAGCGAAGGGCGCTCTTCCTCCTTACCGTCATTCTGCCGTGCATCATCTTCCGCGGATTGATCCTGCAGGCGTTTCATTTCATCGCTTTTGGGAGGAGAGCTCTGATCCAACGGGCCGGTCTCGCACTTGGTGATTGAAACAGGGCGAACGCCAAAACCCCGCATAGGTTCCTGATGTGGAAGAACTGCAAAGGATTGTGATCGCTGAGCGAAACAATCGGCTTCGTCAAATGCGCCGGTTCAGCTCGTCTTCGTTGATCCCAAAGTGGTCGAGGATGATGCCGACGTTTCGGCGATGAGATTTGAAATAGACGTCGAAAAGATCGCCGAGGAGGGGAACCGTTCCGCCGGCGGCGTCGATCCCGAGATTGACAGCCATGCGGGCGAGCTTGTGGGTGGGAATGCCGAGACGTCTTGCCTCATCGATGATGAAAAGACCGATGAGGGATCCGGCAATGTCGCCGACCGCCGGGATGAGGCCGAGAACCGAGTCCGCGCCGATCCGCACGCCGATGACGGGCAATCTGACCGCGGTGTCCATCAGGCGCGCTAGGCCGACGGCGCGCCGAATTCTTGCGAGTTCGGCAGGGGTGAGGTATGTCGTGCTGCCGGTTGGCATCAGCGGCCGCGTGGCGCGAACGACAGTTCGGTCTCCTTCATGGATAGAAGGAAGCCTTGGATCTTCCGCAGCAGCGAACGCTCGATGTCATTGCAATGATTTTCCATGGCCGTGAAACGCCGCAAGGCTCATAAAGTTCGCCTGCGGCGTGATCAGCGATCGGGTCTTATCGTTGGCCGGGAACCACGACCAATTTGCCCACGAAGTTCTTCGCCATGAAGTCGGTCTGCGCGCGGTGGAATTCCGACAGCGGATAGATGCCGCCGACGAGAGGCCGGATTTTCCGGCTTTCGATATAGCCGACGATCCGACGAAAGTCGGCGCGGCTTCCCTGGCTCGAGCCGTGCAGTTCCAACTGCTTCAGGTACAGGGTTCGCAAATCGAGCTGGACGACCGGGCCGGCGATGGCGCCGGCCGTCGTGTAGCGGCCTTCGGGGCGCAGGATCTTCAGCAGATCGTTGAACAGCGGTCCGCCGACGAGATCGGCGACGACATCGATCGGCTGCCCACGGCTGGCGGAATGGACGGCTTCTACGAGATCGCCCTTGCCGCGGGTGACGACCGCCTCGGCGCCGATATCGAATATCGCCGCCTCCTTGCCGGGGCCTGTGACCGCGATCGGGATGGCGCCGCGGGCCCGCGCGAGCTGGATGATCGCCGAGCCGACGCCGCCCGAGGCGCCGGTCACCAGAACGCGTTCGCCGGCGCCAAGCCTTGCCCGCTCCAGCATGCGCTCGCCGGTCAGATAGGCACAGCAGAAGGTGGCGAGTTCGACGTCGGTCAGATCGGTTGCGACGACATGGGCGTTCTCGGCCGGCAGCGCCATGTATTCGGCATAACCGCCGTTGCGGCCATGGCCCATGTAATCGATGTCCGCGAGGCTATCGTCGTCGCGGTTATAGATCGAGAAGTCGACCATGACGCGTTCGCCCACGCGTGCCGGATTAACGCCGGCGCCGACGCCGACGATATGGCCGACCGTATCGGTGCCCTGGATGCGCGGGAATGTCAGCGTGTTGCCTTGCCTGCGCCATGTGGAGACGGCGGACGGATCGTCCTCGGTGCCATAGGCGCCTTGGCGGACCCAGACGTCGGTATTGTTCATGCCGCAGGCCGTGACGCGGATCAGAACCTCGCCGTCCGCGGGTCTCGGGACGGGCACGTCCCTGTCATAGACGAGCTTGTCCAATCCGCCATGGCCGGTGAGCAATACGGCCGCCATCTTTTCCGGGATCGTCATGCCGTTCTTCTCCTCAGATGTTCGTGAAGACGGTTTCGATCGCATCCGCCGCGGCCTTGACCACGATATCGGCCTCTTCGCGGGTCAGGCAGAGCGGCGGGGCGAAGCCGAGGATATCGCCCTGCGGCATGGCGCGGCCGATGACGCCGCGTTCGAGGAGGGCGGAGGCGACCTGCGGGCCTATCTTGCGGCCGGCATCGAAGAATTTTCGGTCGTCCCTGTCCTCGACGAATTCGACGGCCGCCATCAGTCCGTCGCCGCGGACTTCGCCGACGTTGCGGTGGCCGCCGATGGCTTTCTCCAGTTCCGAGCGGAAATAGGCGCCGGTCGCACCCGCATTCTCGACGATGCCGAGTTCGTCGATCAGCTCGAGATTGGCAATGCCTGCGGCAGCACAGATCGGATGAGCGGAATAGGTCCAGCCGTGACCGATCGCGCCCATCTGATCGGAACCCTGAACCAGGACTTGCCACATCTTGTTCGACACGATTGTGCCGGAAAGGGGAGCGTAGGCCGAGGTCAGGCCCTTGGCGATGGTGATCAGGTCCGGCTTCATGCCGTAATGATCCGAGCCGAACATGGTGCCGAGACGGCCGAAGCCGGTGACGACTTCATCGGCGACGAGCAGGATGTCATATTTGTCGAGCACGGCCTGGATCTTCTGCCAGTAGGTTTTCGGCGGCGGCACGATACCGCCGGTGCCGAGGATGGGTTCGCCGATGAAGGCGGCGACCGTTTCCGGGCCTTCGGTAATGATCATCTCCTCGAGCTTGTCGGCGCAATATTGCGAGAACTGCTCCTCGCTCATCGACCGGTCGGGACGGCGGAAATAATAGGGTGCTTCGGTGTGCAGCACCGGTGCGCGCGGCAGGTCGAAAGCGTTGTGAAAAAGCGCCAGGCCGGTGAGGCTGCCGGTCATGACGCCGGAGCCGTGATAACCGCGCCAGCGCGAGATGATCTTCTTCTTTTCCGGGCGGCCGAGGATGTTGTTGTAGTACCAGATGAGCTTGATGTTGGTCTCGTTGGCGTCCGAGCCGGAGAGACCGAAATAGACGCGGCTCATGCCGTCGGGCGCGCGGTCGATGATCATCTTCGAAAGCGTAATCGAGGCTTCCGTGCCGTGGCCGACATAGGCGTGGTAATAGGCGAGGTTCTTCGCCTGTTCGGCGATCGCATCGGCGATCTTCTGGCGGCCGTAGCCGACATTGACGCAATAAAGGCCGGCAAAGGCGTCGAGGCTTTTGCGTCCTGTCGTGTCGGTGATGTAGACGCCTTCGCCGCCGGCAACGACGCGGGTCGGTGTCTCGCCACGAGCATGCCCACCCATATGGGTCGAGGGATGGAAGAAGTGATCGCGGTCCCAGGCGGTGAGTTCGTTGCTTCTATCGAGCATGTCGTAGCCTCTTTCTTGAAAATGGGGCGGCTCAGGCGGCCGTGTCGATGCAGAGATATTTAAGCTCCGTGAAGGCCTCGAGCCCATGGCGGGAACCCTCGCGGCCGAGGCCGGACTGCTTCCAGCCGCCGAAGGGAATGGGAGCGCCGGTGATTTTCACGCGGTTGACCGCCACCATGCCGTATTCCAGTGCGCGGCCGAGCCGCATCTGGCGGGCGCCGTTTTCTGTGACGATATAGGCGACGAGGCCGTATTCGGTATCGTTGGCGCGGGCGATAACCTCTTCTTCCGTATCGAAGGCGGTCATGGCCGCCACTGGCCCAAAAGTCTCCTCGCGCATGATCAGCGCATCCGCCGGCACATCGGTCAGCAGCGTCGGCTCGTAGAAAAGCCGGCCGGCCCTGTGGCGCTTGCCGCCGGTAACGAGCCGCGCGCCATGCGCCAGCGCGTCGGAGACGTGCTCCTCGACCTTGCTGACGGCGCGTTCATGCATCAGCGGCCCGATCTCGGCGCCATCCTCGAGCCCCGGGCCGACCTTCAGTTCGGCAATGCGGTCTGCGAAGGCCTTGGCAAAGGCATCGGCGATCCGGCGCTGGACGAAAATGCGATTGGCGGCGAGGCAATCCTGGCCTGACGTGGCAAACTTGGCGTTGACGGCGATCTCGACCGCCTTTGATATATCGGCGTCTTCGAAGATGATCAGCGGAGCGTGGCCGCCGAGTTCCATCACCAGCCGCTTCAGTGTCGGAGCGCACTGGGCGGCGATCAGCCGTCCGATCCCGGTCGAGCCGGTGAAACTCATGGCGCGCACGCGATTGTCGGCGCACATCCGCCCGACGATCGTAGCGGCATTGCCGGGGGCCACGTTGAAGACGCCGGCGGGAATGCCCGCCCGCTCGCCGAGCTCAGCAAGCGCCAGTGCCGAAAGCGGCGTCTCGGAGGAGGGATGGGCGACGACCGTGCAGCCGGCGGCCAGCGCCGCGGCAGCCTTTCGGGTAAGCATGGCAGAGGGGAAATTCCAGGGCGTGACGATGCCGACGACGCCGAGCGCCTCACGCCGGACGATCATTTCCGCGCCGGGCAGATGGCTGGTGACGCTCTCGGCGTTCAGCCGTTTGCCTTCCTCGGCATACCATTCGACGAAGGAGGCGGCGTAATCGATCTCGCCGCGCGATTCCGCGATCGGCTTGCCCTGTTCGAGCGTCATGATCAGCGCCAGATCCTCTTTGGCAGCCAGCATCAGCTCAAACCATTTGCGCAGGATCGCCGCGCGGCTCTGCGGCGGCATCGCGCGCCAGCCGGCGAAAGCCTCCGACGCGGCATCGATCGCCACCGCCGTCTCATCCGCGCCAAGGCTTGCAACCCAGGCCAGCGTCGCCGAAGAGGCGGGATCGGTGACCTCGAAACTTTTCCCTGATTTGCTGGCGATCCACCGGCCGCCGACATAGGCCAGATCGCGCAGGAGATGACGGTCGGCAAGCCGCGACAGCGCGTCATGATAGGCGGGGCGGGCAAAAGCGGCGGTCATATCAAGTCTCCTCGTGGCTGACGCAAGTTTTCCACGGGAGCGGGCGAGAGATTGTCTGTTGGTGAAGGCGAAAACAGAGAGATGGTCTAAAGGACGGCGGCCTGGCAGAGAGATTGTCTACGACACGGTCTCGTCTTCGCCGGCGGCAGTGAAGGAAGAGATCGGAAGGACAGTGTCCTCCTTCACCGTCTTGGTGACGATGTAGGTGAAGTAGCGGTCGATGCCGAGTTCGCGGTCGAGAAGCCCGTCGACCAGCCGCTGATAGGCGTCGATGTCGGGCGCGATGAGCTTCAAGATGTAATCGACGCCGCCGCCGACCGACCAGCAGGCGACGATCTCCGGGATTGCGGTCACGGCGCGCTCGAAGCGTTCGAAATCCGCCTGGCGATGATTGGCGAGCGTCACTTCCATCATCACGCTGGCGACCGGCGCGATGCGCCGTGGCGCGACGCGCGCGTGGTAACCGGTGATAACACCGGCCTTTTCGAGCTTGCGCAGCCGCATCCAGCACGGCGTCGGCGACAGCCCGGCCTTTTCGGCCAGCGCCAGCTTGGTGATGCGGCCGTCGCGCTGGACGGCGTCGAGAATGCGCAGGTCGATGGCGTCGAGCTTCATGGTGCTTTCTTTAGAAAGAAATCATTTCAAACGCAGCGAAAAGACAATGGGAGCGCATTTTGGCATTGTCAATTGAACTGATTTTCAGCAGTGTTGAAATCATGACAAAGTGGCGCCCCGATCCCTCGCAACTCCGCCGGCCGGCCTATCTTTCGCTTGCCGAGCAGATCGCAAACGCGATCATGGACGGCAAGCTCTCCGATGGCGTGCAATTGCCGCCGCATCGCAAGATGGCGGATGACCTGCATCTTTCCGTGCAGACGGTCAGCCGCGCCTATGACGAATTGATCCGCCGGGGACTGATATCAGGCGAGATCGGACGCGGCAGCTTTGTCCAGACCAGGCCGCGCGAACCGGAACCGCCCTATCTGCCGGAACGGCTGGGCGAGGTGATCGATCTGTCGATCCTGAAGCCGGTCTGCGAGCAGATCCATTTGGAAAGGCTGCGGCAGGCCTTCGGCTGGCTTTCGGAAAACCTGCCCTCCAGCTCGGCGCTTTCGTTCAGGCCGAATATGGTGTTTCCACGCCATCGCGCCGTCGCTACGGAATGGCTGGCGCGCTGCGGGTTGGAGGTATCGCCGCTGAACATCAGCGTGACCAACGGTGCGACGTCGGGCATGACAGTGGCGCTGATGAGCGTTGCCCCGCCTGGCTCGACGGTTGCGACAGAAGCGATCAGCCATCATACGCTCGTTCCGCTCTCCACCTATCTCGGTCTGCATCTGGAAGGGCTGGCGATCGACGAGGAGGGCATGATCCCCGAGGCACTCGACGAAGCCTGCCGAAAGGGACCGATCCGGGCAATCTTCCTGCAGCCCTCGGTGATCAATCCGATGGCGGCGCTGATGAGCGCGGCGCGCAGGCAGGCGCTTGCCGCCGTCGCGGCCAAGCATGATATCGCGATCATCGAAAACGATATTCTCGGCCCGATGGTCGAGGGTCGCGCGCCGCCGATGGCCGCGTTTGCGCCGGAACGGACACTCTACGTCACGAGCTTCACCAAAATTACCGTTCCGGGCCTGCGGATCGGCTATCTCACCGCGCCCGACCGCTATGTCGCGGCCGTCGCCAACCGTCATCTCGTCTCCAACTGGATGGCGACGCCTGCCATGGCGGAGATCGCCACCCGCTGGGTCAGCGACGGCACGGCGATGGAACTGGTCAACTGGCAGCGCCGTGCGCTTTCGAGCCGGCATGCGATTGCGGCGGAGATGCTGGCCGGTCTCAGCTATCGGGCGCATCCGCAGAGTCTGCACGTCTGGCTGCCGCTTTCCGGCAACCATACTGAGGATGGGTTTGTTTCGCAGGCAAGGCTGCGCGGCGTGGCGATCGCGCCTGGCAAAGCGTTTCACACCGCCGATCAGGGCTGGACACCGGCCGTGCGCATTTCGCTTGGTTCGACGACGGAAAGCGAGTTGCGGACCGGGCTCGGCATCGTCGCCTCATTGGCGCAAGGCAATCCGGAAGAGCTGCTGCTTGCGATCTGATGCCGACGCCTTGTATTTGAGCGCGCGCAGAATAATTGTCATGATATTATTTTACGAATTGACATGATTTTGATGGACCGTCATCGTTAGGACATTGCTTGTCTCAACAGGGAGAGACATGAATGCTTCCGCCCATCATCCGCATCGACAATATCGTCAAGAAATACGGCCCGCTGACCGTGCTCGACGGCCTGTCGATGAATGTCATGCCGGGCGAGAAGCTGGCGCTGATCGGACCGTCCGGCTCCGGCAAGACGACGATCCTGCGTATTCTGATGACGCTGGAGACGATCAGCGGCGGCCATATCGAGGTCGACGGCGAACAGCTCTACCATATGCCTGGTAGCAGCGGGCTGGTGCCGGCCGACGAACGGCATCTGCATCGCATGCGCGAAAAGATCGGCATGGTCTTTCAGCATTTCAATCTGTTCCCGCATAAATGCGTGCTCGACAACGTGACCCTGGCGCCGATGCTGACCAAGGGTATCAAGCGGCCGCAAGCCGAAAAACGGGCGATGGAGCTTCTCGACATGGTCGGCCTGGCCGACAAGGCTAAAAGTGTCCCGGCGCAGCTTTCCGGCGGGCAGAAGCAGCGCGTCGCCATTGCCCGGGCGCTGGCGCTATCGCCGAAGATCATGCTGTTCGACGAGGTGACCTCGGCGCTCGATCCGGAACTGGTCGAGGAGGTGCTGAACGTCATGCGGCGGCTGGCTTCCGAGACCGACATGACCATGCTTCTCGTCACCCATGAGATGGGCTTCGCCCATGATTTCGCCGACCGTGTGCTGTTCTTCGATCGCGGCAAGATCGTCGAGGAAGGCAAGCCGGGCGACATCTTTCGCAATCCGACCCAGGAGAGGACGCAGACCTTCCTGCGCAAGATCATTGCGGCGGGGCACCGCGTCTGACCTCAGACATTGCCCGCAAGAAGAAACTTAAGGAAAATCAGAGGAGTTGGGAACGATGAAAACAGGATATCTTTTGAGCGCCGCCAGCCTGTCGGTGCTTCTGATCACAGCGGCCGCGCCTGCTTCCGCCGCCGATGACAAGCTCGAGCAGCTGAAGGAGCAAGGCTTTGCGCGCATCGCCATCGCCAACGAGCCGCCGTTCACCGCTGTCGGCGCCGACGGCAAAGTGTCCGGTGCGGCCCCCGATGTCGCCCGCGCAATCTTCCAAAAGCTGGGCGTCAAGGAAGTGGTCGCCTCGATCTCGGAATATGGCGCGATGATCCCCGGCCTGCAGGCCGGCCGCCACGACGCGATCACCGCAGGCCTCTTCATGAAGCCTGAGCGTTGCGCTGCCGTCGCCTATTCCGAACCGATCCTTTGCGATGCCGAGGCTTTCGCTCTCAAGAAGGGCAACCCGCTGAAGCTGACGAGCTACAAGGACATCGCCGACAATCCGGACGCCAAGATCGGCGCGCCGGGCGGCGGCACCGAGGAGAAGCTGGCGCTCGAGGCCGGCGTGCCGCGTGATCGCGTCATCGTCGTTCCGGATGGCCAGAGCGGCATCAAGATGCTGCAGGACGGCCGCATCGACGTGTACTCGCTGCCGGTCCTGTCGATCCATGATCTGATGGCCAAGGCAAACGATCCGAACCTCGAAACCGTCGCTCCCGTCGTCAATGCGCCGGTCTATTGCGATGGTGCCGCCTTCCGCAAGCAGGACGTCGCGTTGCGCGACGCCTTCGACGTCGAGCTGAAGAAGCTGAAGGAATCAGGCGAATTCGCCAAGATCATCGAGCCCTACGGCTTCTCGGCCAAGGCGGCGATGTCGACGAGCCGCGAAAAGCTCTGCGCCGCGGCGAAGTAACAAAGGGTAAGCAGCCGGCCATGCCCCAGGCATGGCCGGATCGTCTTCGAACGATCTCCAGAGAAGAGAAGTGAGCTGCCGATGTCGGGATGGTCCGGCTATCTGACATTGATCCTTGAGGGCGCCCTGGTGACGCTCCAGCTGACGGTCATGGGCTCGGCGCTGGCGCTTGTCATGGCGTTCCTGGCGGGCCTCGGCCGGCTGTCGCGCTTCTTTGCCGTCCGGGCTCTGGCGACGGCCTATATCGAATTCTTTCGCGGCACCTCGATCTTCGTCCAGCTCTTCTGGGTCTATTTCGTGCTGCCCTTTGCGGGCGTGACCCTGACGCCGCTGCAGGCAGGCGTGCTGGCGCTCGGGCTGAACGTCGGCGCCTATGCGGCGGAAGTGGTGCGCGGCGCCGTCAAGGCTGTCGGGCGCGAACAGTCGGAAGCGTGCATCGCGCTCAACCTTTCGCGATACCAGCGCATGCGCCACGTCATCCTGCCGCAGGCGCTGCCGCTGATGCTACCGACCTTCTGCAACAATGCGATCGAACTCCTGAAGGGCACGGCCGTCGTGTCGCTGATCTCGTTGACGGATATGACCTTCCAGGCGCAGGTGGTGCGGGCGCAGACCGGCAATACGCTGGTGCCCTTCGCGACGATCCTCATCCTCTATTTTCTCATGGCCTCCGCGATCTCCGCGACGATGCGCTGGCTGGAGCGGCGGATGGCGCGCAGCCTCGACGGCATAAGGACCTGATCGGATGGAATGGGATTGGGACTTCGTCTGGCAGATCATGCCGACCCTTCTCGAAGGGTTCAAAATCACTCTTCTCGCGACCATCCTCGGCGCTGCCGTCGCCATGATCGTCGGCCTGGGGCTCGCCATTGCGCGGCGCTCACCGGTCGCCGGCATTTCCAGGACGGTCGCTTTCGTCTCGGAATTCATCCGCGGCACGCCATTGCTGGTGCAGCTCTACTTCATCTTCTATGTGCTGCCGGATATCGGCATCCGGCTGGCGCCGCTCACCGCCGGCGTCATCGGCATGGGCATTCACTATGCAACCTATACCGCGGAGGTCTATCGCGCCGGTATCGAGAACGTGCCGCGCGGACAATGGGAGGCAGCCAAGGCCACCAATCTGTCGACGCGCCAGGCCTGGATCCACGTGATCCTGCCGCAGGCGATCCCGCCGATGATCCCGGCGCTCGCCAATTATTTCATCGCCATGTTCAAGGAGACGCCGCTGCTTTCGGCGATCACCGTGCTCGAACTGATGAACCAGGCAAAGAGCATCGCCAACAGCAACTACCGCTACATCGAGCCGATGACGCTGGTCGGCGTCTTCTTCCTCGTCATCAGCCTGATTTCGGTCGTGGGATTACGCTGGCTCGAGGAACGCTACGCCAGGATGGATGACTGATCATGACTGTAGAGATCGAGATCATTCCCGCCGGCCGGCTGCCGCGACTGGACGACCGGCCGCTGGAAAAGCGCATCGGCCTCATTATCCTGGCAACCGACCACACGACAGAAGTCGACTTCCAGCGCATGGTCGCTGGCGATCGCCTCGGCGTCTATGTCAGCCGCATCCATTATGCCAATCCGGTCACGCCGGAAAACCTCCTGAAGATGCAGCCGTCGCTGACCGAAGGCGCGGCACTGATCCTGCCGGACGAGGCACTCGATGCCATCGTCTATTCCTGCACCTCCGCCTCGGTGGTGATCGGCGACCGGAACATCGAGGCGGCGATCCATGCGGGCAAGCCCGGCGTTCCCGTCGTGACGCCGACGGCTGCCGCCGTGACCGGCCTGAAGGCGCTGGGCGCCAGACGGATTTCGGTGCTGACGCCCTATACGATCGAGACCAGCCGGCCGATGGCCGACTATTTTTCGGATCTCGGCTTTGCGATCGACCGCTTCACCTGTCTCGGCCTGATCGATGATCGCGAGATGGCGCGGATCGCGCCGGACGAGATCCTTGCCTTCGCACGCCAGGCACTGGCGCCGCAGTCGGATGCGCTGTTTATCTCCTGTACGGCGGTGCGGGCAGCCGAGGTCGCGGCCCGGATCGAGGCTGAAATCGGCAAGCCGGTCGTCACCAGCAATCTTGCGACGGCTTGGGCCTGCCTGCGGCTTTGCGGCGACGATCTGGCGCGGCCCGAACTCGGTCAATTGATGACCAAGCCCTATCGAGAAGGCTGAGATCATGGCGAGCCCCTTGCCCGTTTCGCTGGAGGATATCCGTGCGGCGACGCGCCGGATCGCCGGCCGCGTGCTCTGTACACCGATGGTGCAGTCCGCTTCCCTTGGCGAATTGGCAGGCGTTCCTGTCCATCTCAAGCTTGAGCATCATCAGACGACCGGCAGTTTCAAGCTGCGCGGCGCGACCAATGCGGTGCTCTCCTTGTCGCCGGCAGAGCGCTCGCGCGGCGTCGTCGCGGCCTCGACCGGAAATCACGGCCGGGCGCTTGCCTATGCGGCAAAGGCGGAAGGGGCGGTTGCGACCATCTGCATGTCGCGGCTGGTGCCGGAGAACAAGGTTTCGGAAATCCGTCGCCTCGGGGCCGATGTCCACATCGTCGGATTATCGCAGGACGAGGCGCAGCTGGAAGTCGACCGGCTGGTTCGCGAGGAGGGTTTGGTGATGGTCCCGCCCTTCGACCATCCTGCTGTCGTGGCCGGGCAGGGGACGCTGGGGCTCGAAATCATCGACACCTTGCCGGAGGCGGCAATCGTGCTGGTGCCGCTCTCGGGCGGCGGCCTTGCGGCGGGCGTTGCCGCTGCGGTCAAAGGCGTCAGCCCGACGACCAAGGTGATCGGCCTGACGATGGAGAAGGGCGCTGCAATGAAGGCAAGCCTCGATGCGGGGCGGCCGGTGCAGGTCGACGAAGTGCCGAGCCTTGCCGACTCGCTCGGCGGCGGCAGCGGCCTCGACAATCGCGTCACTTTTGCCATGTGCCGCGAGCTTCTCGACGACGTCATACTGCTGACGGAAGCGGAGATCGCCGCCGGCATGCGCCATGCCTATGCCTGCGAACGCCAGATTGTCGAAGGCGCGGGCGCGGTCGGCATTGCAGTGCTTCTTGCCGGGAAAATTGTGGCGAACGGTCCCATCGTCGCGATCCTGTCCGGGCAGAATGTCGACATGGAACAGCATCTTCGGGTGATCAACGGGACACAGCCGCTCTACGGCGAGGAGAGACCATGAGCCAGATGATCATCCTGACGGAAGCGGAGCTGAGGAAAGTCATCGGGCTTGATCGCGATGCGGTCGCCTGCATCGAGGAGGCTTTCGCAGCGCTTGCCACCAAAGCCGTCGCCATGCCGCCGATTCTGCGGCTCGACATTCCGGAATATCGGGGCGAAGTCGATGTAAAGACCGCCTATGTGCCCGGCATCGAGGGCTTCGCAATCAAGATCAGCCCCGGTTTCTTCGACAATCCGAAGATCGGCCTGCCGAGTACCAACGGCATGATGGTGCTGCTGTCGAGCCGGACCGGGCTGGTGCATGCGCTGTTGCTGGACAATGGCTATCTCACCGACGTGCGCACCGCAGCAGCCGGCGCCGTCGCGGCAAAACATCTGTCGCGGGAAAATGCGTCCGTGGCCGCGATCTTCGGTGCGGGTATGCAGGCGCGGCTGCAGCTCGAAGCGCTGACGCTGGTCCGGCCGATCCGCGAAGCAAGGATTTGGGCGCGCGACGCTGCCAAGGCGCAAAGCGTGGCAGCGGAATTGGCCGGAAAGCTCGGGTTTCCGGTCACTGCGACACCGGACGCCAGAGGCGCAATGACCGGCGCTGATCTCATCGTCACCACCACGCCGTCGGAAATTCCGATCATCGAGGCCGGGTGGCTGGAACCCGGACAGCATCTGACGGCGATGGGCTCGGATGCGGAGCACAAGAACGAGATCGACCCGGCCGCCATCGCGGGTGCCGGCCTCTACGTCGCCGACAGCTTGAAGCAGACGCGGCGTCTCGGCGAACTGCATCACGCAATCGATGCCGGGCTGGTCGCAGGCGATGCGGTCTTTGCCGAGCTCGGCCAGATCGTCGCCGGCCGGACACCGGGACGGACGCGCAACGACCAGATCACCATCGCGGACCTGACCGGAACCGGCATCCAGGACACCGCCATCGCCACACTCGCCTTTGCCCGCGCCGGCGCGGCAAATGCCGGGACCACATTCGAAAGCTGACCGGCGCGGCGCCGGAAGAGAAGGGAAGAAACATGACCCAGCCCAACCTCAAATTCTCGCTCGGCGAATATGCCGCGCGGCTGGAAAAGACACGGCGTGCCATGGAGACGAAGGGCGTCGACCTGCTTGTTGTCAGCGACCCGTCGAACATGGCCTGGCTGACCGGCTATGACGGCTGGTCTTTCTACGTGCATCAGGCGGTGATCGTGCCGCCGCAGGGCGAGCCGATCTGGTTCGGCCGCGGCCAGGATGCCAATGGCGCCAAGTTCACTGCCTATCTGAAACACGACAACATCGTCGGTTATCCCGATCACTATGTGCAGTCGACCGAGCGCCACCCGATGGACTATCTCTCGGGCATCCTGACCGAGCGCGGCTTCGGCAAGCTGACGATCGGCGTCGAGATGGACAATTACTGGTTCTCGGCGGCGGCCTTTGCGGCGCTGCAGAAGCACCTGCCGAACGCCCGCTTCGTCGACGCGACCGCCCTCGTCAACTGGCAGCGCGCGGTCAAGAGCGAGACCGAAATCAGGTACATGCGCAATGCCGCCCGCATCGTCGAGGCGATGCATGCCCGCATCTTCGACAAGATCGAGGTCGGTATGCGCAAGTGCGATCTGGTTGCGGAAATCTACGATGCCGGCACCCGCGGCGTCGACGGCATCGGCGGCGATTATCCGGCGATCGTGCCGCTGCTGCCGTCCGGCGCCGAAGCGTCCGCGCCCCACCTGACCTGGGACGACCGGCCGATGAAGAAGGGCGAGGGCACCTTCTTCGAGATCGCCGGCTGCTATAACCGTTACCACCTGCCGCTGTCGCGTACCGTCTTCCTCGGCAAGCCGACGCAGGCCTTTCTCGATGCCGAAAAGGCGACTTTGGAGGGCATGGAGGCCGGCCTTGCGGTCGCCAGACCCGGCAATACCTGCGAGGATATCGCCAACGCCTTCTTCGCGGTGCTGAAGAAATACGGGATCGTCAAGGACAACCGCACGGGCTATCCGATCGGTCTTTCCTATCCGCCGGACTGGGGCGAGCGCACCATGAGCCTGCGTCCCGGCGACCGGACGGAGCTGAAGCCCGGCATGACCTTCCATTTCATGACCGGTCTCTGGCTCGACGACATGGGTTTCGAGACGACCGAGAGCATCCTCATCACCGACAGCGGCGTCGAGTGCTTCGCCAACGTGCCGCGCAGACTGATGGTCAAGGATTGAGGCTGTCATGACAGAGATTGGCTTGCGGCCGTCGCCGATCAGCGCGACGGTCAATTTCGCCGCCGAGGGTATCCAGCACGGATTCCTGCGCCTGCCTTACAGCCGCGACGACTCCGCCTGGGGATCGGTGATGGTGCCGATAACGGTCATCCGGAACGGCAAGGGGCCAACGGCCCTGCTGACCGGCGGCAATCACGGCGACGAGTATGAAGGACCGATCGCGCTCTTCGATCTTGCCAACTCGCTGAAGGCCGAAGAGGTGAGGGGCACCGTCATTATCGTGCCGGCCATGAATTATCCGGCATTCCAAGCGGGAACCAGGACCTCGCCGATCGACAGGGGCAACATGAACCGCAGCTTCCCGGGCCGGCCGGACGGCACGGTGACGGAGAAGATCGCCGACTATTTCAGCCGTGTGCTGCTGCCGATGGCGGATCTCGTCCTCGATTTTCATTCCGGTGGCAAGACGCTCGATTTTCTGCCGTTCTGCGCGGCCCACATCCTGCCGAACAAGCAACAGGAGGAAAAAGCTTTCGAATTCGTGAGGGCGTTTGCGGCACCCTATTCGATGAAGATGCTGGAGATCGATGCGGTCGGCATGTACGACACCGCGGCCGAGGAGATGGGCAAGATCTTCATCACCACGGAACTCGGCGGCGGCGGCACCGCCACGGCCAAAAGTGCGGCGATTGCCAAGCGCGGCACCATGAACGTGCTGCGCCACGCCGGGATCGTCGCGGGCATCGTCGATCCTGGTCCGACGACCTGGCTCGACATGCCGGACGGTCGCTGCTTCTCCTTCGCAGAGGAGGGCGGGCTGATCGAACCTGTCATCGATCTCGGTGAAGCCGTCACTGACGATGCGGTCATCGCTCGCATCTATCCGACCGGGCGGACCGGGGTGGTGCCCCGCGAGATCCGCGCCGGCATGAGCGGCATTCTCTGTGCCCGGCACTTCCCGGGGCTGGTCAAATCAGGCGATTGCGTTGCCGTCGTGGCGGTTGTTGACGATTAGAACAGGATGATTTTAGGCCGGGTCGGCCTGAAATCTGAATCCTGTTCCAAATTAAATGGTTAGAGCATGATGTCGTCCGAATAATCGCGCACACTTTTCGGCATCATGCTCTAGGCGATCGGACAGGTCGAGCTTCGACGGTCAGGCGTCAAGCCGCTTTCTGCGGTCTTGACCCGCTGGCGGCCGCGTCGATCTGAAAGCGGTTTACCACCCCTTCCAACGTCTGCGTTTGGCTGCCGAGTGCCCGGCAGGCCGTGGCGGTTTCGACGGCCATGGCGGCGTTGTGTTGCGTCACCTGATCGAGCGCGTTGACGGAGGCGTTGATCTCGCCGATCGCCACCGCCTGCTCGGAGGACACCGAAACGATACGGGCGATCAGGCCGGCAACCTGCTCGACCTGTCCTTCGATTTCCAGGAGCGCCTTACCGGTGCGGTTGACGAGGTCCACACCGGTGGAGACCTGGGCGGAGGAGGTGGAGATCAGAGCTCTGATCTCCTTGGCGGCGTTGGCCGAGCGCATGGCAAGTTCACGTACTTCCTGGGCAACGACGGCAAAACCCTTGCCTGCTTCGCCGGCGCGCGCTGCTTCAACCCCGGCATTGAGCGCGAGAAGATTGGTCTGGAAGGCGATTTCATCGATGACATTGACGATGGCGCCAATCTGGGAGGACGAGCCTTCGATCCTTTCCATGGCGGCGATGGCTTCGCGAACGACGGCTGCCGAATGTTCGGCGCTGGTGCGGGTCTCGGCCATCATGCCGGTGGCTCTGCCGGCATGGTCGGAGGCGTCTTTGGCTTTGATATTCATTTCATCGAGTGCGGCTGTGGCCTCTTCGAGCATCGCGGCCTGCTGTTCCGTGCGCGACGCAAGACTGTCGGCTGCATCGGTGATGCCGGCCGAGGAACTGCCCACCTGCTTGGAGGTCTGGGCGATCTCGGCCATCGAAGCGCAAAGCGCGTCCATACTGTCGTTGAACTTCGCACGCAAGGTCTCGTAGGCTGCAGCGAATGGTGTCGTGATCCGGCAATCAAGATTGCCGGTCGACAGCTGTTCAAGGCCGTATGTCAGTTGATCGATGACAGTTTCGCGGATCCGTTCCTCGGCCGTCCTTTCGGCCAGCTGGCTGCGTTCGCGTTCGAATTCCGCATCGCGTAGTGCGGTCTCGCGCTTCTGCGCGTCCTGCCGCTCAAGCGCATTGCGACGGAATACCGCCACGGCCTTGGACATGGCTCCGATCTCGTCGGACCGGTTGGCATAGGGGACTTCGGTCGAAAAATCACCTTCGGCAAGGTTGCCCATATAGGCCTTCATGCCATCGAGCGGCACAATTGCGCGGCGACGCAGGAGATAAAGTCCCACCAGCAACAGCCCGAACGAACCGAAGCCTGCAGCACCCGCATAGATCGTCCAGGTGACGATCTCCGAGGCGGCATTGCGCTCCTCACCCTTCAGGAAAGCGTCGGAATTGGCAACGAGTTTCTCAACCGCGTCCTGGTGCGAATGAAAGGCGACGCGCAACTGCTCGATCGCCCCGTGCGCCTTGTCTTCATCCTTGGCATTCAGGGCCGGAATGATCTCACGGTTCATCACGCCCCAGAACGCATCGCCCTTGGCGATAACATCGTTTTCAAGCTCGTCCTTCAAAGCCTGCGGCAGCCGAGTGGTTTTCCAATAGGCGCGGCGGTCATCGTAAGCGGCCTTCAGATTTGCGATCTTGGCAAGATTGGTGTCGGTGAGTTCGGGAAATTTGCTCGCCTCGAAGGAGAGCATGTAGGATTCCACCACAAACAGCGGCGGCGGCAGAATATCGGCAATCAAATCCTTGCCGTAGACAACCTGCTCGTAAACCGGCCCGTTGACTTTCAGCCGTTCAAGGGCCGACTGCTGCAATCCGATCGACATGAAAAGGCCTGCCGAAACGGCGACACCGAACGCAACCAGACTGCGGGCAATGGTGAATGCCAAGGACTGTCTCCCACATGATGTGGCTTCTCTGCTTGAGATGCCTGATCCCTCGTGAAGTACTATGTCGATAGAACACTGAAATATGGTTAATTGTTTTTGACATCGGAACAAAATCAGGACCGGGACTACTTGTAGTACGCAGCCATCATCTGCAATCTTGATGTTAGCGACTGCTGCTACATGCAGATGAAAGGAGACCGACATGGCCGAACCTCAACTTTCCGTGCGCAGTGCGAAGGCACGCGATCTTGCACATCGGCTTGCTCGGCGCGAAAATCGATCAATAGCTGACATCGTTGAGCGGGCCCTCGAATCGTATGAAATACGGGAGACCGGCCGCGAGGCGGCCACGGCCTTTTATGCTCAGCTTTCGCAACAAAGTGGCACGGATATCGACCTTGAGTCAGTCCTCAAAGAGGACAGACAGGCACACAAGGGCATCGAACTTTGATCTTTCTCGTTCCAGTAAAAACAGGCTTGCGGTTGATTTTGTTGCCGAAACTGCGTTAGAGGATGGGATACCCTGGGATGCTGCGGTCGAACTCTTGCTATAGGAATAGGAATAGGAATAGGAAAAGATAGAGGTTGCGGCGGAAATGGCGGTCACAGGCGCTCCATCGGTAGACGGTGAGAGATGCAACGCATTGCAGAGCTGATGAGTTCTCTAAATTGAAATTGCCAATGCCACAGCTGAAGAATCGCCTCTCAGAAGTCCTTGTCTCCTTTCTGCGGCCTTCGACTTGTGCCTCGATGGGGGTCTAGGCCATAATGGATGTTGTCGAGCCCGCAGATGAGCCGCGCAAGCGCGGCCGGCCGAAAGTCTCCAGTGACGATGACAAGCGGGCGCATATCGTTGAAATTGCCCGCCGCGTTTTTGTAAAATACGGTTATGCTGGCAGCACGACCGCAGTCGTCGCTACCGAGGCGAGTGTTTCAAAACAGACGCTTTACAAGCTGTTTCAGAGCAAGGAAGAGCTGTTTGCCGCGGTGGTCGGAGCACATCGGCGCCTGATGCTCGACCTTCCGCGGCCTGCTGAAGATCTCTCGATCGCCGAGAGCCTCGAACGCATCTTCATGATCGATATGGATGACGACAAGGATGCGGATCGTGCCGGTTTCCTGCAGCTCGTCTTTCGCGAAGCGGGGCAGTTTCCCGAACTTATCGACATACTGCAGCGTGAAGGCATGCTTGCCAGCCGGCAGCATCTGGCAGACTGGCTGAGGGACCGCAGGGTGGAAGGCAAGTTGTCGCTTGATGATCCGGACAGCGGGGCCCGGATGCTGATGGATATGATCTTTGGCGCCATGGGTCCGCCGGAAGGACGAGCAAAGGCTTGGCCTAATCGGGCAACACTGCTTGCCCATCTCCAGCGCTGCATTGCAGTCTTTGCCGCAGGCGTCGGCGCCGCGTGACCCCGAAAGACGGCGATCCCTCGGCTTTTGACGTCGATGAGCGATTACAAGCTCTAATCTTATGCCATGCAGGCCTGCGGGCGTGAAGACATGGCTATGCCAAGGCCTTCATGAAGAAGGTGCTGGAGAGTGCGCTTCGCCCACAGCTTGAGCGACACCCGCTATGCAGAGTTGGCTGCCGCCTTCAAATTCGCCGGCGAGACGAAGACGGCGCGATCGGACGTGCAGCGGGAAGTTCATTAGAATCCATGAAGTCTACAAGCCTCCCCCAGCGCATACCTAGATTTCTCTTACCGAAATGCGCTGTATTTTCGTTTTCACACATTCCCTGCAAATCCACCGCGCATTTTTGCTGAAATGCTCTGGACGAAGCGGGAAGCTTCCGGTTGGCGAAAGTTGGCCGTTGGCTTGAGGTTGGCAGTTTCCCGAGATCCTAATTCGCCGCCTGCGCCAACGCCTCGCTTGCATATTCCATTTACCAAGGCTAGCGCAGCCGGGCGGTCCGGAAGTGGGATGAAAATGCTGCGCTGCCGAAAAAATCGCCACGCGCGCCACTGCGCGTTTTTTCGGCATACCCCATTGACAATTCATCCTTGATGGCACTTGATAACGTTATTCCAGTAAAACAGACATGCGTCCATTATACTGGAATATAGGAACAATCCATAAGGGGAACGCCATGACCATTTCCTTTCGCACCGGCGTGATGTCGTTGGTCGCCGCCGCTCTGTTGTCCACGCCTGTGCTGGCCGAAGGCAGCAAGCTCGATGAAGTGTTGGCCCGCGGCCATCTCGTCCTCGGCACGGGCAGCACCAATGCGCCTTGGCACTTCAAGAGCGCCGACGACAAGCTTCAGGGATTCGACGTCGACATGGGCCATATCATCGCCAAGGCGCTCTTCGGCGACCCTGAGAAGATCGAATATGTGAACCAGTCCTCCGATGCCCGCATCCCGAACATTACCACCGACAAAGTCGACATCACCTGCCAGTTCATGACCGTTACCGGCGAGCGCGCCCAGCAGGTTGCCTTCACCATTCCCTATTATCGCGAGGGTGTCGGCCTGATGCTCAAGGCGGACGGAAAATATGCCGACTACGCCGCCCTGAAGGCGGCCGGTTCCTCCGTCACCATCTCGGTTCTCCAGAACGTCTATGCCGAGGCGATGGTGCATGCGGCGCTGCCGGAGGCGACCGTCGACCAGTACGATTCCGTCGACCTGATCTATCAGGCGCTAGAATCGGGACGCGCCGATGCTGTCGCCACGGACCAGTCGTCGCTCGCCTGGTACATGACGCAGAATCCCGGCCGTTACAAAGACGCCGGCTATGGCTGGAATCCGCAGACTTACGCCTGCGCCGTCAAGCGCGGCGATCAGGATTGGCTGAACTTCGTCAACACCGCTCTGCACGAGGCCATGACCGGCGTTGAGTTCGACTTCTACGCCAAGTCCTTCAAAACCTGGTTCGGCAAAGATCTGACGCCGCCGCAGATCGGCTTCCCGGTCGAGTTCAAGTAACAGCCATGTGGAGCGGGACATGTTTCCCGCTCCACATTTAAAGAGTGAGAGCATGATGCCGTCCGGAAACCGCTCACAGTTTTCGGTATCATGCTCTGGTCTGAAAGGCGGCCCGCATGGGTTACACGTTGAATTTCGCTGCCGTCTGGCGCAATTTCGATTTTCTTTTGAGCGGGCTCGCGCTCAGCCTCGGCCTGGCGGTGATCTCGATCCTGATCGGGGCGGCGATCGGCCTTGCCGTCGCCTTCGCGCTGACGTCCAAAAGCCGCTTTGCGATCGTGCCGGCGCGGGTCTATGTCACTGTCATTCGCAACCTGCCAATTCTCGTTCTGGTGCTTTTTGCCTTTTTCGCGTTGCCGCAGATGGGCTTGCGGCTCGACAAGATAAAAAGCTTCGTCCTGGTTCTATCCCTTTACTCCGGCGCCTATCTGGCCGAGGTGTTCCGCGCCGGGCTGCTGTCAATTCCGAGAGGGCTGACGGAAGCGGGTCTTGCCATCGGCCTGACGGGGATGCAGATCCGCAGTTCCATCATCGCTCCGCTGATGCTGCGCAACGTGCTGCCGTCGCTGTCTTCGACGATCATTTCGCTCTTCAAGGACACCTCGCTCGCCGCCGCCATCGCGGTGCCGGAACTGACCTTCGCGGCTCGCAAGATCAATGTCGAGAGCTTCCGCGTCATAGAAACCTGGATGGTCACATCAGCCCTCTATGTCGCGACCTGTTTCCTCATCGCCGCCGTGATGCGCTTCGTCGAGCGCCGCCTGGCCCTGCCGAGATAGACCTGATGTCCCACACTTTTCTCGAACAACTCTGGATCGCCCGATACGTCATCATGAACGGCATCGGCGTGACCGTGTCGATCTCTCTGCTCGCCATCCTCGCGGGTTCCATACTCGGCGTTTTCGTCGGCCTGGCGCTCGTCTATGGCGGCGCTGTTTTGCGTCTGGCCGTGCGCGCCTACACCGATATCATCCGCGGCACGCCGGTGCTCGTGCTGGTGCTGGCGAGCTACTACGTCTCCGCCGCCGTCGGCCTTAATCTCGGGCCGTTCTCGGCCGGCGTGCTTGCCCTTGCCATCTTCTGCTCTTCCCATGTCGGCGAAATCGTGCGCGGAGCACTTCAGGCGATCCCGAAGGGGCAGACCGAAGCCGCCAAGGCGATCGGCCTGACCTTTACCCAGACCTTCACCTCGGTGCTGTGGCCACAGGCCATGCGCCAGTGCCTGCCGGCCTGGGTGAATACGGCGGCCGAGATGGTCAAAGCCTCGACGCTGCTCTCCGTTATCGGCGTCGCGGAGCTTCTCCTGCGCACGCAAGAAATCATCTCCCGCAATTTCATGAGCCTCCAGTTCTATTTCCTGGCCGGCGGTCTCTACTTCATCGTCAACTACGGCATCGAGCACTTCGGCAAATATGTCGAGCGCAAGACCGCCCTGCCGTCCTGAGGAGACATCCAATGGCCAAGACCATTCTCGACATCCAGGGTCTGCGCAAGACTTACGGCATTCACGAAGTCCTCAAGGGCGTCGATTGCGCCGTGCAGGAAGGCGAAGTCATTTCCATCATCGGCTCGTCCGGTTCCGGGAAGACCACCTTGCTGCGCTGCATCAACATGCTTGAGGAATTCCAGGGCGGCACGATCAGCCTTGACGGCGAGGAGATCGGCTATCGCGTCGAAGGGACAGCGCGGCGCCGCAAGAGCGAGAAAGAGATTGCACGCCAACGCGCGTTGACCGGCATGGCGTTTCAGCAGTTCAATCTTTTTCCGCATATGAGTGCCGCTGAAAACGTCATGCTCGGCCTCGTCAAGGTGAAGAAGATGACCAAGCCGGACGCCCGCGCCATTGCGGAAAAATGGCTCGATCGTGTCGGCCTTTCCGCCCGCTCGAACCATTATCCCGGACAGCTTTCCGGCGGCCAGCAGCAGCGCGTCGCGATCGCCCGCGCCATCGCCATGTCGCCGAGGCTGATGCTGTTCGACGAAGTGACCTCCGCGCTCGACCCGGAGCTGGTGGGCGAAGTGCTCCAGGTCATCAAGGGGCTTGCCGCCGACGGCATGACCATGCTGCTGGTCACGCACGAGATGCGCTTTGCCTACGACGTTTCGTCACGAGTCATCTTCATGAACCAGGGCGTCATCTGCGAGGAGGGTGATCCGAAGGACATGTTCGTGCATCCGAGGACCGAACGGCTGGCGGAATTCCTCAAAACCTCGAGTTTCAATTAAGCGAAAAGAGAAATCCATGACGATCACAAGTTACGGTGGGCGCAGCTCCCCTAACCACTGTTTGGCTTACGATCGCATGGCAAGCGCACATTGAATGTGATGGCAAATCCATTATATTGCTAGCATCGCTATCATGTTCCACAAGGTTGCCATCATGCCCGCAGTCACAATCAGAAACCTCTCCGAGGCGACCCACCGTGCTCTCAAGGTGCGTGCGGCTCATCACGGGCGCAGCACCGAAGCGGAAATGCGCGAAATCCTCGAGGCTGCCGTCCGTCCGGAAACGCGGCTGCATCTTGGCAGCGCGCTCGCCGAACGGAGTCGTCGCCTCGGGTTGACAAATGAGGACCTTGCCGTTCTGGACCAAGCTCGCGACGCATTGCCTGCAAAGCCGTTGAGCTTTGAGTGATTATCCTTGATACGAACGTCGTTTCCGAGGCGATGAAACCCGCGCCCGACGAAACCGTGAAATTCTGGCTCGATGAGCAGGCAGCCGAAACCCTCTTCCTTTCTAGCGTCACGATCGCCGAGCTGATGTTTGGAATCGGCGCCCTCCCGGCTGGCAAACGCAAGGAAAGGCTCTCCGACGCGTTGGACGGTCTGATGGAACTCTTCGAACGCCGTATTTTGGCTTTCGACATTACAGCGGCACGGCGCTATGCCGATCTCGCGGTCAAGGCCCGAACTGCTGGCAGAGGATTTCCCACTCCGGACGGCTATATCGCCGCTATCGCGGCATCGAAAGGGTTCGCCGTAGCCACGCGCGATACAAGTGCTTTCGACGCTGCAGGCGTTGAAGTGATCAACCCCTGGGCGGCTTCGACCGCATAAGGTCGTTCGGTCAGTAAGAACAAGCCGCCACGAGTGGTTCGACGCTGGTCTGCGTTTGCAAGGCGTTGCAGGCACGCGCTCAATTTACGCTCAGTCTGCATTCCCAGCGTGCAAATTCCAAGGGGAGGGATCCGAGACATCTTGGAAATCCTGAACGCAGAATTTTTGGCACGCGCTTTGCTTTCCTGTCTTGTATGCAAGATAGCCACACATCTGAGAGCACGCAGAAGACGATTGAGGAGACGATCGTCTCTGGAATTCTTTCAGCCAAAATTCGGCCTGGGACGCGTCTTGGTGAAAACCAGTTGGCAACGCTCTTCAGCGTGTCTCGAACCCGCGTTCGTGAAGCCATGATGCGCCTGGAAACACGCGGCATCGTGCATGTCAGTCCAAGACGAGGCTGGTTTGTTGTCGAGCCGTCCGCAGAAGAGGCGGTCGCGGTCTATGAGGCACGGCGCGTCATCGAGGCCGGATTGCTGCGCAGCATGCGCGCCCTGACAGACGAGGGACGCAAAGCTCTCGACGTGCATTTGAACGAGGAAAAGACCGCAATGGCTGCGGGCGACCGCCAGCGCCTGACCTATTTGATGGGCGATTTCCACATCCGCATCGCCGAATTGAGCGGGAACGCCATCATCGTCGATATCCTCCGCGATCTCACCGCGAGGACGATCCTCATCTCGATGCTCTATCAGTCTGAATTTCATGCCGCACAGTCCCATGACGGGCACTGCCGCATCTTCGAGGCCATGCAAGCGGGCGATTTCGTCAGGGCTGCGGAACTTTCTGTCGAACATCTGGACGAAGTGGAGATGGGCCTCGACCCCACCACGCGCCCGGATCCACTCTCGGAACTGCGCAGTTCCCTGTCACTCCCTGCCAAAACCGTGCCCTCGGTCTCCCAACTGTCATACCCCAAAAGCCACAACTTCAAAGGAGCAATTAAAACATGCTGACAAGACGAGTCTTCTTCGCCATCGCGACCCTGGCTGCAACCTTCGGATTCGGCTCCGCGTCTCATGCCGATGCTCTCGCCGACATCACGGCGCGCGGCACGCTGCGTGTCGCGGTTCCGCAAGATTTCCCACCCTTCGGCAGCGTCGGTACCGATATGGCGCCGATGGGCTACGATATCGATGTGGCCAACCTCATTGCCGAAAAGCTCGGCGTCAAGACCGAACTCGTGCCGGTCACCAGCGCCAACCGCGTTCCCTATCTGCAGACGAATAAGGTCGATCTGGTCATATCAAGCCTCGGCAAGAATGCGGAGCGCGAAAAGGTGATCGATTTCACCACGGCCTACGCCCCCTTCTTCAATGGCGTGTTCGCGCCCGCCGATCTTTCGATCGCCAAGGTGGAAGATCTCGCGGGCAAGAGCATCGGCGTTACGCGCGGCGCCGTGGAGGATCTCGAGTTGACGAAGATCGCGCCGGCCGATGCGACGATCAAGCGCTACGAGGACAACAACGGCACCATCTCGGCCTTCCTCTCCGGCCAGGTCGACACCATCGCCACCGGCAACGTCGTGGCCGCTGCGATCCTCGCCAAAAATCCCCCCAAGCGCCCTGAGATGAAGTTCCTCATCAAGAACTCGCCCTGCTATATCGGTCTCAACAAGGAACAGGCAGCTCTTCTGGAGAAGGTGAACGGCATTATCGCTGCGGCCAAAACCGATGGCGCGCTGAACGCCATATCACAGAAGTGGCTCGGCGCCGGTCTCCCGTCGGATCTCTAAGGGACTCGGTCTCACGGACGTCATCCCGCGCCTGCGCGGGATGACGTGACGATCCGCCACCGCAAGAAGGGACAATTCCTTGAGTTACCATTTCGAATTCGGCTGGCTGCTTGAATATTATCCTGAGATCGTCAAGGGCATACTGATCACCCTGGAGCTTATCGCCATCGGCGGAATGCTCGGCATTTCGCTCGGCATCTTCTGTGCCTGGGTGCGCGCACTCGGCCCGGCCTGGCTGAAGCCTGTCGTTGCGACTTATGTCGAGCTGATCCGCAACACGCCGTTCCTGATCCAGCTCTTTTTCATCTTTTTCGGTCTGCCGTCGCTCGGTCTCAAGCTTTCCGAACTGACGGCCGCCAACCTCGCGATGGTCGTCAACCTCGGCGCCTATAGCTGCGAGATTATCCGCGCGGGCATCCAGGCAACCCCGAAGGGTCAGTTCGAGGCAGGCGAGAGCCTTGCCATGACCCGCTTCGAAACCTTCCGGCACGTCGTTCTCGTGCCGTCGCTGCAGCGCATCTGGCCGGCGCTGTCGTCGCAAGTCGTCATCGTCATGCTCGGCTCATCGGTGGTGTCGCAGATCGCCGCAGAGGATCTGACCTTTGCTGCGAACTTCATACAATCGCGAACCTTCCGCGCCTTCGAGGCCTACATCGTCTCGACATCAATCTATCTTGTGCTGGCGATCCTGCTCCGGCAGGTGCTGGCGGTGGTCGGCGGGTTCATTTTCCCAAGGAGAGCGGCGCGATGATCGAGTTCACACTCTGGGATATCCTGCGCAACCTGCTGCTCGCCACCCGCTGGACGATGCTGCTTTCGATCGTCTCCTTCATCGGCGGCGGCGCGGTCGGACTGGGGTTGCTCTTCTTGCGCATCAGCAAGCGCAAGTCATTCAGGACGGTCGCAAAATACTATATCGAGCTCTTCCAAGGCACACCGCTGCTGATGCAGTTCTTCATTGCGTTTTTCGGTCTCGGCCTCTTCGGGATAGATGTGCCGGCCTGGCTTGCTGCGGGATTGGCGCTCACCTTATGGAGCGCCGCCTTCCTCGCCGAAATATGGCGAGGCTGCGTCGAAGCGGTCGTGAGGGGTCAATGGGAAGCCTCCGCCAGCCTCGGCATGGGCCGGTTGCAGCAGATGCGCTATGTCATCCTTCCGCAGGCGCTGAGGGTCGCGATACCACCCACGGTCGGCTTCTCCGTTCAAATCGTCAAGGGAACGGCGCTGACCTCGATCATCGGTTTCGTTGAATTGTCGAAAGCCGGCACGGTGGTCACCAATGCCACCTTCCAGCCCTTCACCGTCTACGGGCTCGTCGCCCTCATCTACTTCGCCCTTTGCTGGCCTTTGTCGAAAAGCAGCCAGATCCTGGAAAGGAAGCTCAATGTCGCTCATCGAAATCACTGAAGTCCGCAAGAGCTTCGGCACCACCGAGGTGCTGAAAGGCATCAATCTCGACGTGGAGGCTGGTGAAGTCATCGCTATTATCGGCAAGAGCGGTTCAGGCAAATCGACCCTGCTTCGCTGCATCAACGGCCTGGAGACCATCACCGATGGCTCCATCTCCGTGGCCGGCGCGCAGCTCCTTGATGACGAACTGCATCTGAAGGCACTGCGCCTCAAGGTCGGCATGATCTTTCAGCAGTTCAACCTCTTCCCGCACCTGACCGTCGGCGGCAACGTCATGCTGTCGCAGACCGTGGTCAAGAAGACCCCGAAAGCCGAAGCCGAGGCTACCGCCCGCAAGATGCTGGAGCGGGTAGGGCTGGGCCACAGGTTCGACGCCTATCCCGACGAGCTCTCGGGCGGCCAGCAGCAGCGCGTCGCTATCGCCCGCGCGCTCGCCATGCAGCCGACAGCACTTCTCTGCGACGAGATCACCTCGGCGCTCGATCCGGAACTGGTCGCCGAAGTTCTCGCCGTCGTGCGCGAGCTTGCGGCCGAGGGAATGACGCTCCTGATGGTAACGCACGAGATGAAGTTCGCCCGCGATGTCTGCAGCCGCGTCGTCTTCATGCACCAGGGCCGCGTTCACGAAATAGGCCCGCCGGAGGAAGTCTTCGCCAATCCTCAGACTGCGGAGCTGAAGCAGTTTCTCGGCGTCAGCTAGAATATCCGTGCGTTTTCCATCTGGACAACGCTCAGGCGTTCGTCACGGATCTTCTGGATGACTTCGAGGCGATGCAACTCTTTCTGCGACATGGTGATCATAAAGGACATGACGACTCCGACCGCTCATGGTCTCGACCAGGCTGAAGATCGTCATCCTTGCTCCCGACGTTGGCGTTGACCAGTGCGTCGAGAGGCGAGACTGTCGCATCTCTAACTGGCCCAACTGTCGCATTGCTAAATAGCCCTTACATACAATATATGTGGCGGCAGGGTTGGAATGTCCGTTTGTGTGCAAAGTAGAAGTGTCACTTCGGACGCGTCTTCAGCTATTTAGAAATGCGACACTCGGCATGTCCACTTGCGCTGAGGCAAGCCCCCGACCGGACCGGCTGGACCGGGTTGCAAGGGAAGGGCGGGGGCGGGTGAGATGCTCCCCTTCGGCTTTAGCTTTGACAATTGGAGCAGCCAGTCATTCCGCCGCATCGAGGTCAGAGAGCGCTTGTCGCCGTCGGGCAATGACGGCGGGATCGTTCATGAAATCCTTCCGCCGTCCCGGACCGCGAGCACGTCGCACATAGCCGTTCTTCTCGCTGTTGGTCTTTACATCAGGCTGCGACTGCCGCTCCTGGCGCTCCTTGATATAGGCCAGCACGTCTCCGAGTCGCTTGTTCTCGATGATCGCCGCATGCGTCACCCGCTGGTCCTTGTCGAACACCTTGTAGGGCAGGGAGTATCCCTTCCACCGCACATCGAGCCGGCCGTCCGCATAGGCATAGGTCTCGACATAGCGGCCAGCCAATCCACGCGTCACCTCGTTCTCCTCGAGCATGATCCGCTTGCGTTCAAACGAAAACGTCAGCTGCGCCCCGACATAGCGCTGCTCGCGCTTGCACAGGATCTCCTTCAACCGATCTGGGGCGAGATTCATCGGCCGGTGCAGGTCACCGGATCGGGCAGGGGCGAGCGCAAACCGCGCATTGTAATGCTCTATGAAGTCAGGCAGGTACGCATTGCCTGCCTCCATGTCGCAGATATCGGCCAGCCGCAATTCCTTGACCAGCCGATCCTGCAGCGTCCGGTTCATCCGCTCGACGCGGCCCTTGGCCTGACTGGAATTTGCACAAAGAATCTCGATGTTTAGCTCTGAGAGCGCACGGCCGAACTGGGTCATGCCCTGGCCACCCTTGGCGTCTTTCTTCGCCACCCGGAACACAGAATGCTTGTCCGAGTAGAAGGCCACAGGCGCGCCGTGATCGCGCAGGTAAAGCGCCAGCGCCTCGAAATAGCTGAAGGCGCTTTCCGAGCGCACGAACCGCAACTGCATCAGCTTGCCCGTCGCATCATCGACGAACACCAGCAGCGAGCATGGATCACCGCGGTCCTCAAACCAGCGATGTTCGGACCCGTCGATCTGTATCAGCTCGCCATAGGCTTCACGCCGCAAGCGCGGCTGATGAAACGTCCGCCGCTGCTTGCGCGAGAGCCACAGGCCCGCATCCACCATCCAGCTGCGCAACGTCTCGCGCGACACCCGCAACCCATCGCGCTCGGCAAGCTTCTCGGCCGCCAAGGTTGGTCCGAAGTCTGCATAGCGTTCGCCAACCAGCGTCACGGCGTAATTCCGAACACCGTCGCTGATCCGGTTGTTCGACGGTCGACCGATCGCCTTGTGCCGGATCGACGCCGCACCACCCGTGTTGATCCGCTCCAGCAGACGACGCACCTGGCGCGTACTCAGATCAAGCACATGTGCCGCCGACACCATCGTCATCCGGCCGGCGATGACCTTCGATAGAATCTCGATCCGTTGCAGGTCGCGCTCGCTCATCGCAATCAGTCCCATCCGCAATCTCCACCGTCATCAAACAAGGGGAGAGTGACATTCCAACTTTGCAGAAACAGGACACTTCAACTTTGCGGCTACAATATAAAAGTGGCATAACCCAGTTTATGGAACTGACCCCATCCTTCTGTGTGCCAGTGTCCGGTTTCATCAAGCCCTTATTTCAGGGCGACTGCCGGCCAACGCGACAATCGGGTCAATTACATTCCCCCAAGTGCCACATATTTCAGTTCAAGAAAGCCCTCTATGCCGTATTTCGATCCTTCGCGCCCGGTACCGGACTGTTTGATACCGCCGAAGGGCGCCATTTCGTTGGCGATCATGCCGGTATTGACGCCGACCATCCCTGCTTCAAGCGCCTCCGCGACACGCCAAATGCGAGCCATATCCTTGGCATAGAAATAGGAGGCGAGACCGAATTCACTATCATTGGCCATGGCGATGACGTCGTTCTCGTGCTTGAACGAAATGATCGGTGCCAGCGGCGCAAAGGTTTCCTCCTTGGCCACCTTCATCGTCTGCGTCACGCCGGTCACGACTGTCGGCTCGAAGAAAGTGCCGCCAAGCACGCTACGCTTGCCCCCAGTGAGAACTGTCCCGCCATTGGCCATCGCATCGGCGATATGCTCTTCCATCTTCGCAACGGCCTTCTCATCGATCAGCGGCCCTTGGCTGACGCCGGCGTCTGTACCGCGACCGAGCGAAAGACCCGAAACCTTGGCAAGCAGCCTTTCGGTGAAGGCTGCAGCAACACTCTCCTGCACGTAGATACGGTTGGCGCAAACGCAGGTCTGGCCGGCATTGCGGAATTTGGAGATCATCGCGCCTTCGACGGCGGCATCGAGATCGGCGTCATCGAAAACGATGAAGGGCGCATTGCCGCCCAATTCCAGCGAGAGGCGCTTGATGCCGCCGGCAGCCTCCTTCATCAGCCAGCGCCCGACGCCGGTGGAACCGGTGAAGGTGATCTTGGCGATCCTCGGATTGTGGCAGAACTCAAGACCGATCGGCTTCGCCTCGCCGGTCACGACGGAAAACACGCCTTTCGGTACGCCGGCGCGCTCGGCGAGCACGGCGAGCGCCAGGGCCGACAGCGGCGTCTGCGAAGCCGGCTTCAGGATCATGCTGCAGCCGGCAGCGAGTGCCGGGCCTGCCTTGCGGGTGATCATGCCGTTGGGGAAATTCCATGGCGTGATTGCCGCGCAGACGCCAACGGGTTGCTTCAGCACCATGATGCGCTGGCCGGCATTGGGGCCGGGAATGATATCGCCATCGATGCGCTTCGCCTCTTCCGCAAACCATTCGAGATAGGCCGCGTTGGAGACGACCTCGCCCCTCGCCTCCGCCAGCGGCTTGCCCTGCTCGGTCGTTAGGATCAGCGCCAGATCGTCGGCATTTTCGATGATGAGGTCGTACCAGCGCTTGAGCACCTGCGCCCGCTCCTTGGCCGTGCGCCTTGCCCAGAGCTTCTGCGCTTCTGCTGCGGCATCGATCGCCTGCGCGACGACCGCCTGGCCGAGATCCGGCACATTGGCAATCAGCGCACCGTCGAAGGGATCGGTCACCGCAATTGACTTGCCGTCGGGTGCGCCGATCCACGCGCCGGCGACGAAAGCCTTGTCTGTGAGAAGGGCGGGGTCCTTGAGGGCAAGCGTGCGGCGTTCGGTCATGATGCATGATCTCCTATGATCTTCAAAAGGGCGGGAACGGCCAGCGACAGGCCGGACAACAGAAGCAGGCCGAAGGCCATGCGGCGGATGGATAGGGCAGACAAGGGTGGCGGCCACCGCTTGGCGACAAAGGTCATGATCATCACGACCGGGATGCAGAGCAGACCCCACCAGAAGCTGCTATGCGGGACGTCGCCGGCAGCCGCGACCATGGCCAGCCGGATTACGGCATTGACGGCAAACGCTGCCACCAGAGTTTCGCGGATGCTGACTGCCGGCAGCGGCTGCCGGTAGAGGTGATAGACGAGCGGCGGGCCGGCGGTGGAAAACAGGCCACCCATCAGACCCGCAACCGCACCGAAAAACGCGAAGGAAGCGCGCGATGACCGCACGGCCAGCGGCTGCGGCTTCAGCGCAAGCTGCAGGCTCGAGGCAATGATGACGATCCCGAGTACAAGCTTCAGCCAGTGGATGGACGCCGAAACCATCTCGCCCAGCAGCCAGTATCCGGCAGCAAGCGCCGAAATGCTGGAGATGACAACCGGCCAGAACTCGGCCCAGGCGATATCGCGCCAGCCGCGCGCCAGAACCTGGACTGCGTTGACGAGCACCATACAACTCACGAGCACGGCGGCCTCCGGCAGCGGCATCAGCCCGGAAAGGCCGATGCCACCCATCATGATCAGCCCGAAGGCGAAACCGGTCAGGGTTTGCATGTAGGCGGCAAGGCCCGCCAGCACCAGAAGTCCCGCAAGACCGGCAGCGCTCACTGTCACAGACCTCGAAGACCGGCAAACAGCGCTTCATCGGCGCAACCGGCTCGGTAGAAGACGGGCGGCTGTCCGAGCGGCGCGGCAATCCGAACTTTTTCGCCGCCGGCGAATGTTTCGCCCGTCCAGGCGTGAACCCAAAACGCGCCCTTCGGCAGATAGACGACACGATCCGCCTGTGCTGCCTCCCAGACGGGCGCGACCAGCATGTCGGCGCCGTAGAGATAACTGTCCTGGATTGCATAGGTCTCACGATCGTCCTGGTGATGCAGGAACAGCGGCCGCTGTACCGGCAGACCCCGCGCAACCGCCTCATCGGACAGCGATTTGAGATAGGGAGCAAGATGCCTGTAGATCCGCGTCATCCGGGCGAAATGCGACAGCACCTGCGCGTCCTGATCAATCTGCACGTTTTCGCGCGGGCGATTTCCCTCATGGCTGCGCATGACGGGGGTGAATGCCGCCATTTCGGCCCAGCGCATCAAAAGCTCGGGCGTGCGGACATTGCCGAAGAGGCTGGTATAGCCTCCGATGTCGGAGTGGTGATAGGCATTGCCGAGGAGGCCGGAAGACAGGGCAGCACAGATGACGGTGACCAGCCCATCGTGCCGGGAGAAATCGACCGACTGATCGCCGCCCCACAGCAGCGGACAATGTTTCTGGACGCCGGTGAAGCCGGCGCGCATGAAAAACAGCGCCTCGCCGGTCTGACCGCGACTGGCAACCGCCTTCGCATTGACTTCCGCCCAAAGCGTCGGCCACTGGTTGTGCATCAGCTTGGCATCGATGCCGTTTGCAAGGTGCACGTCGATCGGCAGGTATTCGCCGAAGTCTGCCATCCATCCCGAAAGCCCATAGTCCAGCATCTTCTTGCCGATGATGTCCTCGGCAAACCATTCGGCCGCGGCCGGATTTGTGAAATCGACGACGCCGCAGTCGAATTCGCCAAAATCGACCAATGCCGTTTTTCCGCTTTCATCCGTAGCGAAGTAGCCCTCCGCTTCCGCGATTTCAAACAAGGGGCCATCGACGCAGAGATAGGGGTTCACGTAACCGAGGAACCTGATGCCATCACCGTTCAGCTCGGTAATCCTCTGGCGTAGACCGGGATAACGATCCTCGTTGGCCTGCCAGTCCCAGAAGAGGCGCGCGCCGAAGGAGGTCTGGCGCAGCCCCACCCAGTCCTCGCACCATAGAGCGGAAACCTCGACGCCGGCATCGCGCATCGACTGAAGCCGCGAAAAGGAATTTTCGCCATCCTTCAGCCCGATGATCGCGCCGTTGTATACCCAGTCGGGAAGCGGCGGCTGGCGGCCGAAGCGATCCGACAGCACCTCGACCAGTTCGACGAAGGTCGGCGCGGCGAAAAGCTCGATCCGCGACGGAATCGCCCAGACCTCGATCTCGTGAAAAGTCTTGCGGCGGAAATCGAAAACGGAATAGGCCGTCGTTTCGACATGCAGCGCGTAGCGCGCCGAGGAAACATAGGTCGGTTGTGGGTAGTTCGTGTTGAAATAATCGCCGCCCGCCCGATCCTTGACGTTCGACTTGAAGGTGATCTCGCTGGTCCGGTCGCGGCCGACGCCCGGCTCAGAGGTCCAAAGGGGAAAGCGCCGGCCGCGCATGTCGAGATAGGACATCTGCTCTCCGCCACCCCAGACATGTTCGTCGTGATCGGCAGGGACACGCATCCATAGCCGATTCAGCGACGTATCGAGCGCCTCAAAGCCGATGGTACCTCCATCGATGTTCAGGACAAGGCGTGCCGGCCGGCCCGGTCCGTCCGACAGAAAAACCCGATTGTGTTCGATCTCCGTATGCGCAAAGGCACGACGCTCGATGACATAGTCCTCGATTTCGAAATTGCCGCGATACATATCCATGCGCTCTTCGCCATGACCGGCAAAGATCGCAGGCGCGGCTGCGCTGTGCTCAAGAATCGTCCGGCCCCCGAAAGTGAGAATGAAGCCGGTTTCTGTCTGTTCGAGTTTCATGAAACTTTCTTTCGGATCGCATGTTCAGTTCTGCGTCAGCCCGGCATCGACGACGAAGTTCGCGCCGGTGCAGCCGCCGCTTTCGTCAGAGGCAAGGAACAATGCCATGCGCGCCACATGGCTTGCATCGAGGCGGAACTTCAACGCCTGCAAGTCGATGAACTGCTGGTTCTGTTCCGGCGACGTCCAGAGGTTCAATTGCCGTTCTGTGACGATCGCGCCGGGGACGATGCAGTTGACCCGGATGCCGGAGGGGCCGAGTTCGCGGGCAAGCGTCTTGGTCATGCCGTTGATGGCGGCCTTCGCAGTGGTATAGCCGACCATGCCGGGACGGCCGCGCATCCAGGAGACTGACCCCAGCATGATGATCGACCCGCTCCCTTTTTCGGCCATGCGGGCGCTGACGGCCTGGGTTGCGAAAAACTGGTGGTCGAGATTGAGCGACAAGGCTCTCCGCCAGGACTCCGGTTCGAGATCGCTCATCACGTGACGATCGTCCTTGCCGGCGTTGTTGACCAGAGCATCAATGCCGCCGCGTGCCTGTTCGACCTCGGCAATGGCCCTACGCAGCGCTGGAATATCCGTGACGTCGCAAGCGGCGAACGTCGCCCCGATCGAAGCAGCTAGTTTTGCCCCCTCTTCGGCATCGATATCGATGAACGCAACATTCGCGCCTTGCGCGGCAAAAGCCTTCACCGTCTCCGCCCCGATACCAGAGGCGCCGCCGGTGACAAGCACGGTGCGCCCTTCAAGGGAGGTGTAGCGAACGCTGTCATAGTTGGATGGCATTGGTCAGGCTTCCGAGTTGAAAAGGGGTTTTGGCAAACCGGCGATATAGGTGCGCATTGCAAACACTGCGCCGGACAGGGGAAAGGCGGCGATCTCGTCTGCAGAACGGCCAATGCTGGCGCTTGTGCAATAGAGGGTTCGCATGTCGGAGCCGCCGAAGGTAACCATCGTCGGGCACTTCGCCGGCACTGAGTATTCCGCGAGGAGAATTCCATCAGCACTGTAGCGTTGTACGCGCCCGCCCTCGAATAACGCGGTCCAGTAGCATCCATCGACGTCGACGGCGCCACCGTCCGGGCGGCCCTTATCGGTGTCGCTTCCGAACCGAGCAAAAGCCCGCCGGTTGGAAGCCGTACCTGTCTCAGGCGCATAGTCGTAGGTATAGAGGGCGTAGCGCAGCGTGTCCGCATGATAGAGCCTCTGCCCGTCCGGTGAGAACGCGACGCCGTTCGACGTCAAAAGACCATCGGCCAGCTGGGCTAGACCGTTCCGATCGAAGCGGTAAAGACCGGCAATGCCTTTTTCGCGGGTCTCATCCACCGTTCCGGCCACGAAGCGCCCTTTCGGATCGACCATGCCGTCATTGAAGCGGCTGCTCGCCTGATCCTCGGGATTGTCTGCGAGTTTGCGCAGAAGTGTCCCGTCGGTGCCGACCAGCCACAGGCCCGAGCGCAGTCCGGCAATGAAACCGCCAGCCGCGGCGAGGCCGATGCAGCCGACTTCCTCGGGAAGTTCGATTGTCTTCAAGCCACCGGACTCCGGATCGAACCGATGTATCCAGCAGCGCTTGATATCGACGAAATAGAGCACCTGCTCGGCAACCGACCACAACGGGCATTCGCCGAGAGACGCCTTGAGGTCGAGAACAAGTTCGAAACCCGTTTGCACGCCGAAATCCTCAGTAGGCGGCGGCAGGTGCCGCGGCGGGGGCTACCTGCCCCTTCAACACGCCAAGCCAATCATTGGCGCGACCGGTCATCATGGCGATGTCGGATGCTATCGCCGCAAAATCGTAACCATAGCCCAGGAACCGCTTTACCATATCGGGATTGGGACCAACGATGCCGACCGGCTTGCCGGCCGAATGTGCGTCCTTTGCCGCCTTTTCGATCAGCGCCTGCACCTCCGGATGGGAGATATTGCCGATGTGGCCCATCGCAGCCGACAGATCGCCAGGCCCGACGAACAGCGCGTCGATGCCGTCGACCGCAGCGATCTCCGGCAGGCGCTCGATCGCCTCCGGCGTTTCGATTTGGACGATGGTGCAGACCTCACCGTTCGCCCGCTTCAGATAGTCAGGGATCGTGCCGAATCTAGAGCCGCGATGAACGGCAGCGACACCACGAATGCCCTGCGGTGGATAGCGCGTGTAGGATGCAGCCGCGCGCGCCTCCTCGGCCGTTTGGACGAAGGGCAGCATGACGGTGCGCGCGCCGGCATCGAGCACGCGCTTGACCAGCACCTGATCGTTCCACGCAAGGCGCACCACGGCCTCGGCCGGCGTGCAGCCGATGGCGCGCAGGATGCCCGCAACATCGGAGACTTCGACCGGCACATGCTCCATGTCGACCACAAGGAAATCGAAGCCGGCATAGCCGAGGGCCTCGGCCGTGGCGGGTGCCGCTGCCATCAGCCAGGTGCCGAGCGGGGCTGCGCGGTCCTTTTCGGCAAGCCATGCCTTGAAATGGTTGGTCAGGCTCATGGTCGTCTCCTCAGTAAATGGCAGGATCGGGCACGGCGGCCGTTCCACTCAGAAAATCGAAATCGCAGCCCTGATCGGCCTGGCTGACATGCTGCTGGTAAAGTGCCGCGAAAGAACGCTGGTAGGCCGGCGGGGCGGGCTTCCACTCGGCGCGCCTGCGGGTAATTTCCGCCTCGTCGACCTGCATGTTGATCGTCCCCGCCTCAACGTCGAGTTCGATCAGGTCGCCGGTCTTCAAAAGCGCCAGCGGTCCGCCGATGGCGGCCTCGGGAGAGACATGCAGGATGCAGGTGCCGTAATGCGTACCGCTCATGCGGCCATCGCAGATACGCACCATGTCGCGCACGCCTTGCTTCAGAAGCTTTTTGGGGATCGGCAGATTGCCCCATTCCGGCATGCCGGGGGCGCCGACCGGGCCGGCGTTGCGCAACACGATGACCGTGTTCTCGGTGATATCCAGATCGGGATCGTCGAGCGTTTTGTTCATGACACCGGGATTGTCGAAGACGATAGCCGGGCCGAGATGCTTGAGGAATTTCGGATTGGCCGCAGAGGACTTCATGACGGCACCGTTGGGCGCCAGATTGCCGCGCAGGACTTCCAGTGTCTTGCCGCGCGACAGCGGCACCACCGGATTGTCCTCACCGCGAATGACATCGTCGTTCCAGCAGTCCGCGCCGGCGATGTTTTCGCCGAGCGTTTGGCCGTTGACCGTCGGCCGGGCGAGGTCGAGGTGACGGGAAAATTTGTTCAGCAGCGCCAGCAGACCGCCGGCGAAATAAAAATCCTCCATCAGGTATTCGCCCGATGGAAAGACATTGGCCGCGACCGGCACCTTACCGGCCATCGCTGCCATGTCGTCCAGTGACAGATCGATATCGGCGCGGCGCGCCATCGCAACCAGATGGACGGCGGCGTTGGTGGAGCCGCCGAGCGCCATATAGGCGACGAGGCCGTTGAGAAAACTCGCCTTATCGAGAATGTCGGACGGCTTCAAATCTTCCCAGACCATCTCGACGATGCGCACGCCGCAGGCTGACGCCATGCGCGGATGGCCGGAATCGGTCGCCGGGATCGAGGACGCGCCGGGTAAGGTCAACCCCATCGCATCGACGATCGAGGTCATGGTCGAGGCCGTGCCGATCGTGTTGCAGGTACCGGCGGAGCGGGTCATCCGGCTTTCAAGATCGACCCAGTCATCCTGCGTGATGTTGCCAGCACGAAGTTCGTCCCAGTATTTCTTGGTATGCGTCCCTGCCCCGGTCTTGACGCCGCGCCACTGTCCGTTCGACATCGGCCCGGCCGGGCAATAAATTACCGGAATATCCATGGAGATCGCGCCCATCAACAGCGCCGGCGTGGACTTGTCGCAGCCGCCGAGCAGCACGGCACCATCGACCGGATGCGAACGCAGCAGTTCCTCGCATTCCATCGCTAAAAAATTGCGATAGAGCATCGTTGTCGGCTTCACCATCACCTCGCCGACCGAGAGGGCCGGCATCTCGACAGGATAGCCGCCCGCTTGCCAGACGCCGCGCTTCACCGCCTCGGCCCGGTCGCGCAGATGCGCGTGGCAAGGACTCATCTCGCTCCAGGTGTTGATGATGCCGATCACCGGCCGGCCCATGAACTCGTCGCGGCGCATGCCCATCTGCTGCGTGCGCTGCCGGTGGGCAAAGCCGCGCATGTCGTCGGAGGCAAACCAGCGTTGGCTGCGCAGTTCCGAAAGATCGCGTTTTTTCTTCACGTCGCTCATCCCTTGATCCCGCCGGCGGTCAGGCCGGAGACAACACGCTCCTGGAAGATGACGATCAGGATGGCGACCGGCACGATACCGACGACGAGTGCTGCCGAGATGACCGGCCAGGGAAAGGCGAACTCGCCCTGATAGAGCTGGATGCCGACCGGCAGCGTGCGTAGCGACGGGTTGGAGTTGAACGAAAGCGCCAGCAGGAATTCATCCCATGCATTGACGAAAGCAAGGATGCCTGCGGTGAATACACCGGGTGCGCAGAGCGGTACCACCACTTTGAAAAGCGCGCCCATGCGCGTGCAGCCGTCGATCATCGCGGCATTTTCCAGATCGCGGGGGATACCTTCGAAAAAGGACACCAGCATCAGCGTGCAAACCGGGAGGCTGAGCACCGTGTAGGGCAGGATGAGCGCTGTCCAACTGTTCAGGAGATTGAGCGCCCGCATGATCTCGAACAGCGGCACCAGCAGCGTCACCAGCGGGAATGTCGAAACGGCGATGATCAGCGACAGGATCAGCCCACGATAAGTCAGGTTGAGCCGGGCGAGCGCATAGGCCGCCAGCACCGAGACCAGCAGCGTCAGAGCAGTCGAAAGCAGCGCCACCATGAAACTGTTGAACAGGAAGACGTGCAACGGTTGGTCGGAAAAGGCCTGCACGAAGTTCTGCACGGTCGGCGCATGCGGGATCCAGCTAATGGGCTTAGCCGTCAACTCGGTTTCCGTCTTCAGCGAAGTGAACAGGATCCAGAGCGCCGGGAACATGCCGTTGATCAGAAGAATTCCGGCGGCGATCAGCCGCAGCGGCTTGCCGGACAGGAAGGATGTCGAACCCGAAGCCAATGTCATGCTCATGGCGATTACTCCTTGGTCCGGATCATGCGGAGGTAGACGGCCGTTACGCACATGGAAAGTGCGAACATGACGACGGCGAGTGCCGACCCATAGCCGAGATCGAGGAAGGAAACGGTGTTCTGATGGATGTACATCGCGAGCGTCGAGGTCGATGTGCCGGGCCCGCCGCCCGTCATCATGTAGGGGATATCAAAGGTCTGCAGCGCGGTGATCGTCCGGAAAATCAGCGCCACGACGATCGACGGCTTCAGAAGCGGCAGCGTGATCTCGAAGAATTGGCGCAGCCGCCCGGCGCCATCGACATCCGCAGCTTCATAGAGCGAGCGCGGAATGGTCTGCAGGCCGGCGAGAATGATCAGCGCCATGAAGGACGAGGTCTTCCAGATGATGGTCAGGCAGATGGCGGCGAAGGCCCAGTTCGGAGAATTAAACCAGATGATCCCCTCGAAGCCGAGACGGTTCAGCACGTCATTGACGACACCGTATTCCGAATGGAAGAACCAGGCGAAGATCAGGCCGGCGAAGGATAGCGGTAGCGCCCAGGGGATGAGCAGCGACAGGCGAACGGGCCACTGCATAGCGAACGAGAGGTTCGCCATCAGGGCGAGACCAAGCCCGACCAACAGAGCGCCGGGAACGGTGATCAGCGTGATCAACACTGTGTTCCAGGTGGTTTCCCAGAAGACCGGGTCACCGATCATCAACCGGTAATTGTCCAGCCCGGCAAACTCGGCCGGCAGGCCCGAGGTCAGAGACAGATTGAAAAAACTAGTATAGACGAGCCGGCAGACCGGGTAGACGATGATCAGCGCCAGGAGAACTGCGGCCGGAAATAGAAGCAGTACGGCCAGCGAACGGTCGCTGAGGTCGAGCCAGCGCGTCCAATTGGCAGGTTGGGCTTCCTGTGCGTCTGTCGCTTTGAATGTGGTTGTCGTCGCCATGGTTTCGTTCCGAAACATTGAGAGGGTCGGACGGCGAGGCCTTTTGCCTCGCAACCGAAAGGTCGCTCGTCCCACCCCTTGAGAAACTCTCCCCTCCCCAAAGACAGGGAGGGGATTCCGCGAGAGCTTAAGGGGTCCTCACCGCAGAACGCGCTTCAAGCGTGCCTCGATCTGATCGGCACCATCTTCCGGCGTCGTTACCCCGGCAAGAACGGCGTTGACCGTCGTGCGGATCACTTCGCTCACTTCATTGTAGCGCGGCGTCACTGGACGCGGCTTGGCGGTCTCGACCACCTGCAGCGCATCTGCAAACCACGGCGCGCTCTTCGTCACTTCCGCGTCCTGGTAGAGGCCGGCGTAGGTCGGCAGGAGCGAGCCGTTGATGGCCATGAACTTCGAAACGTCCTGCGAAGACAGGTATTCAACCAGCTTCTTCGCCTCATCCTGATGTTCGGAATAGGCCGACACACCCCATTCCCAGCCGCCGAGGCACGTCGCCTGCTCGCCGCCGGTCATGGCCGGTAGACGGGCGACGCCGACCTTGCCGGCAACGGCCGATTCTTTGCCCTGAGCCTGCGCCCAGGCATAGGACCAGTTGACGGCAAAGATCACATTGCCAGCCTGAAACTCCTTGCGCGTGTCGTCGGTGCCGACTTCGGCTATATTCTTCTTGGAAATGCCCTCGTCGGCAAAGCTCTTCCAGAGGCCGAGCGATTTGATCGCTGCGTCGCGATCGAAGGTCAGGCGACCGTTGTCGGTCAGCACCTTGCCCTGGCTCCAATACGGCAAGAGGAAGGTGCAGACGGCGCCCTCGATCGCCTTGCCCTGGAACGACAGGCCCTGGAGATTGGCATTTCCTTCGCTTTCGGCAATTTTCTTGGCAGCAACCTTCAGTTCATCCCAGGTCTTGGGCGGCGCGATGCCGTATTTCTCCAGAAGGTCCTTGCGATAGTAGAGGAACTGCGAATCCGCGAAGGCCGGCAGCGCGATCACCTTGCCATCGACCGTATTGGCGCCCGCATAGGCCGGCAGGTAAGAGGACATGTCCTTGCCGGCGAAATCGCTGGTCCAGCCGGCAGCGGCAAACTGCGCCGGGCGGATGACGTCGAGGATCAAGACGTCGAGCGAGGTATCCTTGGCCGACATCACGGTATTGAGATACTGCGCCTGGGCTTCGGACGTGTTGCCGCCCGTCTCGATCTTGACCTTCACATCCGGATTGGCGGCTTCATATTTGTCGAGCGCCTTGCGCCAGACGTCCGGCTGGTGCTGGCTGGAGATGTAGATGTTCAGCGCCGTCTCGGCCGAAGCCGGCATCGCAAACGCCAGCATCGTGCCGCAGAACAATATACCGGTTAATTTCCGAAAAGCGGTTAATTTCGAAAAAGTCATGGTTTCCTCCCGTTTGGTTTGTGGTCGCGCGGTCTTGGCATTCTTCCCGCGCGGGTCGTCAATGGACGGCGCGTTCTGTTGCGGCGTCAAAGAGATGAATTTTCGTGGGGTCCACGCCGATCTTGAGCGTTTCGCCAGCCTTGACCCGCGTTTCCGGCGGCATGCGGGCCGTCAACGTCTCATTGCCCACGGCAAAATGGACCAGCGTATCGGAGCCAAGCGGCTCAACAACCTGAACGTGACACGTCAGGGCAACGTCGGATGCATTGGCGCTAAAATGTTCCGGGCGGATACCAACGATGAACTCGCGACCATCGACGGCCCCGGCATGATCGGCGGCACGGATCGCCGACAGGGGCAATCGATCGCCGTTTGCGAAGGCCAGATTGTCGTGATCCGCCTTGGCTCTCGCAAAATTCATCGCGGGTGATCCGACGAAACCGCCGACAAAAACACTGGCCGGGCTGTTATAGACCTCGTCCGGCGTTCCCACCTGCTCGATCTCGCCGCCGCGCAGAATGACGATTCGGTCCGCGAGCGTCATGGCCTCGACCTGATCATGGGTAACGTAGATGATCGTTGTGCCGATTGCCTGATGCAGCTTCTTGATTTCGGTGCGGACCTGACCGCGCAATTTCGCATCCAGATTGGACAACGGCTCATCGAAGAGAAACACCTGCGGACGGCGGACGATGGCGCGGCCCATGGCGACACGCTGACGCTGGCCGCCGGAGAGCTGACCAGGTCGGCGGTCGAGCAGGTGGGCAATGCCAAGCATGCTGGCAGCCTCGCCGACCCGCACCGCAGCTTCAACGGAATTGATGCCGCGCACCTTCAGGCTGAAGCCCATATTCTCGCGCACGGTCTTGTGCGGGTAGAGCGCATAATCCTGAAACACCATGGCGATATCGCGCTCGCGTGGCGCAAGCCTGTTGACGACGCGATCGCCGATCCTGACCTCGCCGCCGGTGATCGATTCCAAGCCGGCCACCATGCGCAAAGTGGTGGATTTGCCGCATCCGGAGGGGCCAACAAAGACCACGAACTCGCCGTCGGCAATCTCCAGGTCGATACCCTTGACGATCCGAAGGGCGCCATAACTCTTATCCAGCGCCCGCAGGCTCACTCCCGCCATTTCAACCTCCCGGGGATGGCACCTCATCCCGTGCCCATCGCTATTTCTAGGTTTAATAATAGCGCTACGATTTTTCTTTTGCAAGCAGGACTGCTCAAAATCGGCTCGCGAGGTGCTGGCAGACCGACGAGGACGCTGTGAAGTTTGCGATTTACTGAGCTATATCAGGTAATTAAGCTATTATCTTCCAAACGGAATTGTTCCGCAGAAATCCATGGGTTATCATGCGTGCGAATAATAGCGCTATTATATCGACAGGAAGAATGGTGGATACTCGACGCTCCGTTAAGCCGACACGCAAACGCCGCAAGATTCAGCGTGTCACGATGATGGATGTCGCGGCACGGGCGGAGGTTTCGCCCTCTACCGTCTCGCTCTATCTGCGCAAGCCGGAAGCCGTATCAGCGTCGGCCAGCGAGGCGATCGCAAAATCCATCGAAGCTCTCAACTATGTTCCGAACCTGATGGCGGGAGGGCTCGCCGCCGCCTCTTCCCGCGCCGTCAGCATTATTGTGCCATCGGTGCGAAATGCCTTCTTCGCCGAAACAGTTGCAACCATGCAGGCGGAACTGGGTAAGGAGCGGCTGCAGGTTCTGCTCGGCCATACCGAATACAGCGAGCGCGAGGAGGAAAACCTCGTGCGCATGGCGTTGTCCTGGGCTCCGGCAGCGATCGTGCTGACGGGGCTTAGCCACAGCAACGCAACCAGAAAGCTCTTGCGCGAAAGCAGCGTGCCGGTGGTCGAAATCTGGGAACTCGGTTCGGAGCCGATCGATATGGCCGTCGGCTTCCACCACGAACAGGTCGGCCGGTCAGCCGCTGCTCATCTCGTCCAGCGCAACCGTCGCAAGCTCGTCTTTCTCGGCGCCCGCCTGCAGGAAGACAAGAGAGCGGCGCACCGGGCCGAAGGATTTGTCGATGAAGCCCGCAAGACCCCAGGCGTCACCGCCGAAATCATCAAGCACCCGGCGCCGTCGAGTGCGGAAGTGGGCGCAATGCTGCTTGGTGAAACCATGCGCACGTTTCGCGATGTGGACGCCATCGCCTGCTCCAACGACCATGTGGCGCTCGGCGTGATCTTCGAATGCCAGCGGCTTGGCATCGACATTCCGGGGCAGCTCTCGGTCGTCGGCTTCGGAGATCTGAGCTTTAGTGCCGCTTCCAACCCGTCCCTGACCACCATCCGCCCGCCTGGAGATCTGATCGGCACCGAGGCGGCACGTCTGATCCTTGAGCGCAGCGCGCATGGCGGAGAGAGGACCCCCACGGTGATCGACACCCGGTTCACCCTGCTTCACCGGCAAAGCAGCTAGCGGTAAAACACCGCAACGATCGAAAATTTGATCTACAAACGGAGGAAGATCAAAAGTACCCGAACGGCTGCTACGACTGGCGATCACGCGCAAGGCCGCGCCGCAAGAACAAGAGAATCCGCGCCGCAGATGGCGCTACAGCATGGGAGACATCATTTATGACCAAAGCCTGCGAAGTCAGCTGGTTTTCCGCTCTATGTGATGACGACTACGAGTTTCTCGGCGTCCCCGATCCGCAGTTGCAATCGAGCTTCGAACACTGTCGCGATATCGTGCTGCAGGCTGAAAGCAGCGGCTTCGACAATATCCTGCTTCCCTCGGGGTATGCGCTGGGCATTGATACCACCGCCATTGCCTCAGCGATGGCCGTGCTCACACGCCGCATCAAGCTGCTGATGGCTGTCAGAATCGGCGAAAGCTGGCCGCCGCAACTGGCCCGCCAGATTGCCACCATCGACCGCATGGCCGGTGGCCGCCTGTCGGTCAACATCATCTCCAGCGAAATGCCCGGCGAAACTCTTGCGAGCGGCCCACGTTATGCCCGCACAATCGAGGCCATGTCGATCCTGCGCACGCTGCTTGACGGAAAGCCACTCGATCACGACGGCGCGTTCTGGAAGCTGAAAGTCGATCCGCCGCGGATCGCTTCGCTGTCGAGTCGCTGCCCGCAATTCTATTTCGGCGGCCTCTCAGAGGACGCTCGAGAGGCGGCTGCGGAAGGTGCCGATATCTATCTGATGTGGCCGGACCGCATGGAGGTCGTGCGCGAAACGATCGCCGATCTTCGCAGCCGTGCGGAAAGGCGCGGCCGGACGCTCCGGTTCGGTTACCGCGTACACGTCATTGTTCGTGAAACAGAAGCAGAGGCGCGAATTGCCGCGGACCGTCTGCTGTCGAAGCTCGACGACTCGGCCGGTGCGGCGATCCGCGCCAAATCGCTGGACAGCCAATCGGTGGGCGTGCGGCGCCAGGCGGAACTGCGCGAGCAGGCCGGCGACGAGGGCTATGTCGAGGACAATCTCTGGACCGGGATCGGCCGCGCTCGTTCCGGCTGTGGTGCTGCGATCGTCGGCGATCCGGACCAGGTTCTTGCAAAGCTGCGAGCCTACCGGGCGGAAGGTATCGAAGCTTTTATCCTCTCGGGCTACCCGCACATGGCTGAGGCCGACCTCTTTTCCCGTCACGTCTTATCTCGATTGGATCACGGTCCACTTTGATGGAACGCTATCTGCAACAGGCCCGCGTCGGAATTTAAATTGGGCCCGCAGCACCTCGGGTGCGCGGCGTTAGCAATCATGTTCGCCTTGATGAGATTCAAACTGACGACCTCCGATTGTCAGTTCGAGTTTGGATAACGTTGATTTATGGAACTGTGCCGGCGCGGAGCCTCATACTGTCGACACCGACGCATACGGCTGCCTCCACTCGAACTGCCGTTGACGGACGCTGGTTTCCCGTCACATCAAGGGAAGACCAATTTTGTCCGGTTTGCACTCACTTCGCCGAGCTCTATGCCCTTATCAGCAGTCTTCGCAGATTAGGGCATCGGAGAAACGGAGCGTAGCCAATAATTTCCCCCGATCCGTCACGTATCTCCATGCGCCGGGCAGAGATGACCCCTTGCAGCCTCAGCGATGAGTTCGCGATTATCGGCAAGCGCCTCCCTCCTCGCTTGCAGCAGGTTGCAGCCGCGCGAAATCCGACGTTCACGCCAGCCTCGATATGTAATGGAGAATGGGCACGTTGTTTGCCGATCGACGCGGGAAAGCACCGTCAGCACGCTTCATTTGGCAGGGGCTGCTCGCCGACATTAAGTGGCAGCAATATCTCGGCGATCAAGTTCCGAATCCAACGATGGGCGGGGTTCCCTGTCGAGCGCTTGTGCCACACGCCGACGATGAGGGCCGGCGGAAGCGGCATGGGAGCGTTATAGAGGGAGAGCCCGAAAAGATCCGCCAAGCGCTCTGCCAATTGTCGAGGGACGAGTGCAATATGATCACTCTCGCTTACAGCTCGGCAGACGCCGAAGAAAACAGGAACCGTCATGACCACCTTCCGAGTTCGTCCGATCTTGGCCAGTGCCGCATCACCCATGGCTTTTGTGTTTCCTTCAGGGGAGAAGAGGATGTGCCCGAGATCGCAAAAAAGATCGATCGGCAGGGTTGCGCCAGATTTTATTCCGGCTGCTTCGATTGCTGCGTTTCCTTTTCGGGCGATAGTTGTGAAGGACGACCGGAATTGCGCATGTCGGTCGATCCAGTCTGGAAATTCTGCATCAGGAATGAGAGCCATGTCGGCTTCATAGCGCTCAAGAGAATCGATGTAGCTGTTTGGGACGAGGTCGACCAATTGCACCCGAATACCCGGAGCACGTTCGTGAATCTCGCGCGCCAGCCGCGGCATCAGCATCTCCGCAAAGAAATCGCTTCCTGCTAGCTTGAAAGTGAGGCTGGCGCTACCGGGATCAAAAGAGGTGCTACTGAACAGCGCCTCCATCCTGTCGAGCGTCTCACGAAGAGGCATGGCTAAACCTCTTGCATAATCCGTCGGGCGCAAACCTTGGCCATGACGGACGAACAGCTGATCATCGAGCGCATGACGCAGTCTTGAGAGTGCGCCGGAAACCGCTGACTGAGACATTCCAAGTTTCTCACCGGCCTTCACGGTCGACCCTTCCCGCAACAAGGCGTCGAGCACACGCACAAGATTGAGATCAAAGGTCGCGAAATTCATTTCACCGATAGTTTCTATATGATCAAACGATTTTCTTAATAACGGATCGGATGGTAAAAACTACAACACGAAAGCGCTTTCGTTTCATCCCAACCGAGGAGGAAACGATGATTGATCTACTGGAATGTCCCGATACCATTGAATGGCTCGGTGTTTCTTACCGACCTATTCTGACGAATGCAGCAACTGGCGGAGCGATGTCCATCGTCGACAGCCTGTCTCCCGTCGGAAGCGGGCCGCCGCGACACATCCATGAAAGAGAGGACGAGACCTTCGTCCTTCTCTCCGGCTTGTGCGAGTTCTGGGTGGAAGGCGAGAGGTTCACGAAGAAGGCCGGCGAAACTGTCTTCGTGCCACGCGGAATGGAGCACACCTTCAGGGTTATCGGCGGCATGCCTTCGCGCCATCTGGTGATCCTGACGCCGGGGGGATTCGAAGATTTTTTTGCCGACATGGCGGCAGGCAAGTTCCAGATTCCGCAGGACATGGATCGCATCGCAGAATCTGCCCGCAGGCACCACCTTCGTTTCACTGGGCCGCCGCTTGGCAACGGCTAGCCATTATAGCCAGATGGTTCGATCGCCTGCAAACACCCGGCGACACTCAGCCCGTTAGCGTTGAGGTTTGGTGAATCCACAGTTCCCGTATGTCGCTGATCACAGGCGTTTTCGCGCCTAGGAGCAGAACCCTATGGAACTGGAGGTGGCGGACTCTTTTTAGCTCGCTCATCCTGTCTCGGCGCCGCCGTGTCCAACCCGCGGAGTCGAGGTGACATCTCAGTTGACTGGCAAACGCGCATCGAAGTGGGCGGGCGACAAACTTGACTGACCGATCCCGAAGAACTCGCGGGCGGTCAAGCAAGCGCCATCGCCTGGGACGCAGGCGCGGCAGACGTCAGGCCGAAGATCGTATACCTGACAGGATGTCTCTGAACCGACGCGACCGACCAGAGCGGAGCAACGCGCACCGTCGCAACGCATTCCCTGCTCGTTTGCGGCTACGAGGTGCGCCGGCAGCAAATCGAGAGCAGCTTCCGTTTCGGTGGAAAATCTGGGCCAGCTCGGCGAATAGGAGCAGCAGGCTCCGCAGCTTCGGCAATCGAAATCGATCAGTGATGTCATGACCCGCTCCTACCACACAAGCTGCCAATGATAAAGCTGCAGGCTAACCGCTTCCCTTGGAACGAGCGCATCCATTTCATCAGGCTCCTCGTCCTGACGTTAGGCGGTGAAATTCGACCTTAAGGGGTCAGTGGCCGGGATATCACGAGGGTGGTAGAACAGCTGCAGCCTGGTCGGCGGCCCGCAAGCCGCTTTCCCATGCGCCATGCGCGGTCGAAAAGTCGGACTGGTGCGTCGCCTCGCCGGCGAAAAACAGCCGGTCGCCGACCGGGCGCGCCAGGACTGCGCGTGCGTCGGCATGGCCGGGCAACGCATGGCTATAGGAGCCGCCTATCCAATCGGTACGACACCAGGAAGAGGCTGCCAGGGGCCGCAGGTGGCGGCGGATGTTGCTGCCGAGCAGCGATGACAGCTGGTCGAGTGCGAAGGCAAATGCCTCCACCAAACCCGCGCGCTCGATGACGACAGCGCCGTTTCCGCCGAAGAAGCCTTCGATGATCGGCCGGCCGAACGGCCGGATATAATAGCTGCCGGTCTCGGCATTCTGCGGGTCGCCAAGCAGATGGGTTTCCGGCTCGAGACCATGATTACCATGGAGTTCCAAAAACAGCTTGTCTGCGAGGCCAAGCGGCAGCCGACTTGCGGCATGGAGGTGATCGTCGGCCTCCGGGTCGAAGATAATGGCTCCGCGGGCCAGAACGGTGGTCGATGCGGTGATGATCACGGTACGTGACGTGACAGGACCGCGGTCGGTCTCCAACTGGACGCCGTTCGCGGTCAATGTCACGCGTCGTACGGGCGTCGAAAGGTGCAGGGCCACGTTCGGAACGGCCGCGCTGATCAGACTTCCATAGCCTTCATGCACCCGCCAATTGGCATCGGTCGCCGTATCGTCATAGGCAAGAAAGTCGGTGACCGACAGCAGATCGAGCGGCACGCCGTTCATATATCCGCTGAGGGACTGGCAGTAGGCGTTCCATTTGCCATCTGGCTCCAGGGCGTCCGACGCCCTGTCGCTGGCGGGGGGATTAGCCCGCATCCGCTCCTCAAGCGCGGTCCATGCCGCCGCCGCGGCCGCGCGCTCCTCCTGCGTGAAGCCGAGATCGCGCCACTGGCTTTGCCACGCCGTCGGCCCGCGCTCGATGTTGAACCCGGCGGCACGGCCGATAGCGACGAGAGGATTGCGCTCGGCAGAATGCAGCCAGCCACACCCCATATCCAGCGGCATTCCGGCCAATTCGATTGTCCAGGCTCGTCCGCCAACGCGATTGCTGGCCTCCAGGATGATGACCGAGCGGCCGGAATCGGCCACCCCTTTTGCTGCTGCTATGCCGGCCGCGCCAGCGCCGACAATCGCAACCTCGTAGTCCATGATCGCCCTCCGCCGCTGCATCAGCAGCTTGATACGACACAAGTTTTACATCGGGGCCGCACCCGCTTCAATGTGCTCGAAAGCCTGCTAGTATGCTGAAATGACGTTCTTCGAAACACTCGTTGCATTGCTGGCGGTTGCCATCTTGTTGCTGCAGGTGACGCGTCGCACGCGCCTGCCCTACCCCGGCATCCTGGCTGCCGCCGGCGTCGCAGTAGCGATGCTGCCCGGCGCACCCACGATCCCCATCGATCCGCCGACGGCGCTTGCCCTGTTCATCGCCCCCGTCCTGGTCGACTCGGCTTATGATTTCCCGGTGGGTGCGGCCCGGCGCATGCTGGTGCCGCTGTTCTTCTATGCTGTTGTTGCGGTTCTCGTCACGACAGGCGTGGTGGTGTCGATCAGCATGCTGACAGTCGGGCTTCCGATTGCGGTTGCGGTCACACTCGGCGCAATCGTTGCACCGCCTGATGCCGCAGCCGCCACGGCGGTCCTTTCCAATTTGCCCATCGCGCGCCGTGTGGATGCCCTGCTCAAGGGGGAAAGCCTGTTCAACGATGCGACCGCACTGCTGCTTTTCGGGGCCGCGCTCACGGTCCAGGCGCGGGGTGGGCTGGATGCCGGGACGGCGCTTCAGGTGGGGTTTGCCGCACCTGGAGGGATCCTGTTCGGCATCGTCTTCGGTTTTGTCGTCTCGCGGCTTCGGCCGATAACCGAAAATACGGTTGGTGGGACCCTGCTTCAGTTCGTCTACGCTTTTTCGACCTGGCTGATCGCGGAGCATCTGCACCTGTCGGCTGTCCTTGCCACGGTAGCGAGCGCAATGACCATCGCCGCCCTCTCTTCGGTCGAGGATTCGCCACGGATGCGGGTGCATTCCTTCGCGGTCTGGACGACGGTCGTCTTCCTGCTGAATGTGGTGGCTTTCCTGCTGATGGGGCTGCAGGCGCGCCGCATCCTCGAGACGATGTCGACTGAAGAGCTTCAGCGGGCGATGGGATTTGCCGCCATCGTGGTGGTCGGCGTCATCCTGGCGCGCATGGCGATGGCGTTCCTGCTTCACGCCGTCGTCGCGTCTCGCCACCGAAGCGGCCATGAACTGGCGCCTTTCACATCCGGAGAAACCTTGCTGGTGGGTTGGGCCGGTATGCGCGGCCTCGTTACGCTGGCGACGGCTTTCGCTCTCCCTGCCGATTTTCCGGAACGAGACCTGGTCGTGCTCACGGCCTTCACGGTGGTTCTCGCAACCCTGGTCATTCAGGGGGCGACCCTGGCACCGATGATCCATTTCCTGAAGCTCGGTCGGCAGGCAGAGGTCCGCGATGAACTTAGGGCTGCCCGAAGATCGCTCGCAGAAGCGGCCTTTCAGCGGCTTGAGAAGGAAGACGGTACTGAGGCCGAAGCGATCCGGACGATCTGCAAGGATCATTGGGCCGCATCAAACGATGCAAACAAGACCTCGCCGCTCGATCGCCGCCGTCACCTGACGATCGCTGCCGTTCTCGCCCAGCGCCAGCGCCTCGAGGAATTGCGCGACACAGACCAGATCGGCGCGACGCAATATCTCGAGCTGCAGGAAGACCTCGACTGGAAGCAGCTTTCCGTCGGCTCCGATGAGGATCGCCGCATCACAGAAAGCTAGATCCGATAAGGCGGTTGTCGACACGCTGCTTCATCAGACCTGCGTTTCCGACGAGGCAGGACGCATCACTCGATATCTTTCAGCGCATCGAGCGGGCCGGTCAGTGCCGTGCGTGGCGGCACGAGCGTCGGCCGCACCAGATGCGTGATTGGCGGGCGGCGGTCTGCATCGAGGATCGCAAACCCCTTGGTGATCATCGCCTCGCTGTCCTGCCGGATCATGAAAACGGGGAAAGGCAGGAAGGAGCCGAACGGGTCGTAGTCATAGCAGCCGACGATGATATCGGCGAAGGTCTCGTGCGGGTGCAGCGCGAGGAAGCGCATCAGCCCTTCGAGATTGATCGAGGAATTAACGAAGAATGCGCGCGGCAGCTTTCCGTGGCCTTCGTAGAAGGCTTCGAAGGCACGCGCCGTCGTGGCGGGGGAATAGCCGGTCGGCTGGATGCAGACGTTGGGATCCGCGCCCAGCAATGCGCGCTTTACGTCGCGGAAACCGCGAATTCGCTCATGGCTGGCATGGTCGTTGCGGCCGCCGAACAGGTACAGATCGTCGGGTGAAAGTGGGCCATCCTCCTGCGCGCGCTCGATGATCGCCTGTGTCAGCATGCGCGCGCCTTCATAATTGTCGCTGATGATCGACGGCGCCAGCGTGCCCGGCAGATCGATGTTGACGTGCTTCAGCCCTGCCTTTTCGCAAACCTTGTGCACCCCATCCGGATCAGTTGCGCCGGCGATGAAAAGCTCGTCGATCGAATAGGAGATCAGCGTCTCGACGACCTGACGCTCCTCCTCCGGATCGCGACAGGCACTGACGACGAGGGGACACTGGCCGCGACTTCTGACCTGTGCCTCGAAAGATTGCGCCATGGAGGAGAAATAGCGGTTGTCGTGCACCGGCAGCAGAAGACCGACGAGGCCGGAGCGGGACGAACGCAGGCCGCGGGCCTGCAGATTTGCCGTATATCCGTGCTCGTTCGCGAGGTTCTGAATGAGTTGGGCCGTCGCCTCCTTGATACGCCTCTTGCGCCAGCTTCCGTTCAATACGGCGCTTACGGTGGAAGCCGACGCTCCCGATAGGATCGAGAGATCGTAGATCGTCGCCTTTTTCTTGCTGATGTCTGCCATATCTCGCCTTTTCCCCTGTCGTTCCCCTTAGAAACAAACCCCTCTTGACGAAAGCCATACCTTGATCGATAGTTATTGCACCATCGATTGTGCAAAAAAGAAAGATCGATTGCGCAAAAATGGTTCGCCGGAGGAGGCGGGACGGGAGGCAAGGGTATTCCCTCGCCGCGAAGCAACCAGGAACAACCTGCCGCAAAGCGGCCGGTGGTCGTCGTTCGCCATGAGCGACCTTGAGGAGGAGTGAAGATGAGGAGACTTATCGTAGCGGCATTTGCCGCATCGCTGTCGCTTGCCGGGGCGGTAGTCGCGCTTGCGCAGGACGCGCCGAAGGTCGGCATTGTCGTCAAGATCGGCGGCATTCCCTGGTTCAATGCGATGGAAGCCGGCATCAAGGAGCAGGGCCAGAAATTAGGTGTTGATGCCTTCATGATCGGCCCGACCAGCGCCGACCCGGCGCTGCAGGTGCGCGCCATCGAAGACCTGATCGCCCAGGGCGTCAAGGTCATCGGTGTCGTTCCGAACGATGCCAAGGTGCTCGAGCCCGTGCTGACCAAGGCGCAAGCCGCCGGCATCAAGGTCATTACGCATGAATCGCCCTCGCAAAAGGGCGCCGACTGGAATTTCGAACTCGCATCGGCCACCGGTTTTGGTGAGGCCCACGGCAAGCTGCTCGCCGAAAAGATGGGCGGCAAGGGCGAATATGCCGTCTTCGTCGGCTCGCTCACCGTGCCCCTGCACAATGCCTGGGCGGACGCCGCAATCGCCTATATCAAGGCGAATTATCCGGACATGAAACTTGTCGGCGACCGTTATGGTGTTGCAGAAGATGTCGACAAAAGCCGCTCGACGGCGCTCGATCTCATCGCTGCCCATCCGGATCTGAAAGGCTTCCTCGCCTTCGGCAGCCAGGGCCCGATCGGCGCCGGGCGCGCTATCGAGGAACGCCGCAAGACGGGCAAGATCTTCGTGCTCGGCCCGTTCTCGCCAGGCCAGGGCCAGAAGCTGATCAAATCAGGCGCGATATCGGGCGGCTTCATGTGGAATCCGAAGCAGGCCGGCGAAGTCTTCGTCACGCTCGCCGATCGGCTGATCAAGGGCGAAAGCATCAAGGAAGGTGATGATATCCCGGGTCTCGGCGTGATCAAGCCGGTCGGCAATAACATCATCGTCGATCAGCTGCTGCCGATCAACAAGGATACGGTCGACGACCTGGCCGCAATGGGCCTCTGAAGAGGCCCCCTCCCCGGGTGTCGGGCCGGTCGACATCGACCGGCCCGACGTTCGGGAAAACGAGCGGTATCCGGCCATGGCTGGACCATTGACCTTTGATGGCATTCGACTGGACAGGCAACCGGCATGAGCATGGCAACGGATGATGGTGTGAAGGCCCAGCCGCTTCTTTCGCTTCGCGGCATCAACATGACATTCGGCGGTGTGAAGGCACTGAAAAACGTCTCCTTCGAAGTCTTGCCTGGCGAGGTGCATTGCTTGGCCGGCGAGAATGGTTCCGGCAAGAGCACCCTTATCAAGGTGATCTCCGGCGTCTATCGGCCTGCAGACGGCGCCGAGATCGTCTTCGACGGTGAGGCGATATCCCACATGACGCCTGCCATGGCCCAGTCCCGCGGCATCCAGATCATCTGGCAGGACCTCGCGCTCTTTCCGGAAATGAGCGTGGCTGAGAATATTGCCTTCCAGACCCTTTCCGGTTCGCGCCCGCGCTTCGTCAACTATGCCGCGATCCGCAGGACAGCCGAGGACGCGCTCGCCCGGCTTGGCGTCACCCTCGACGTCGACAGACCTCTCAAGGACTTCGCCATCGCCCAGCGTCAGATCGTTGCCATCGCGCGCGCGCTGATTGGAGAGGCCCGGATCGTTTTCATGGACGAGCCGACCGCCTCGCTCACCCAGTCGGAAACCGATCATCTGCTGGCGATCGTGCGCACGCTATCGGCCTCGGGCGTTGCCGTGGTCTTCGTCAGCCATCGCCTTGCCGAAGTGCTGGAAATCTCCTCGCGCATCACGGTGCTGCGCGATGGCGCGCTGGTCGGGGTCTATCCGGTGGAGGGCATGACTCAGTCTAAGATCACCGAGCTGATGACCGGGCGCACCTTCGACCAGAATGTTCGCGCCCGCGACCTATCGCAGAACCCGGTCCTGCTCTCCGTCAGCGATCTTTCTCGGCCCGGCGAGTTCGAGAATATTTCCTTCGATCTGCGCCGTGGCGAGACGCTCGGGATCACCGGCCTGCTAGGCTCCGGGCGCACCGAACTTGCGCTGACGCTGTTCGGTATGCGCCGGCCTGCAGCCGGCACGATTATGCTGGAGGGGCGGCCGGTGCGCTTTGCCTCCAACCGCGAGGCGATTACCGCAGGCATCGCCTATCTCTCCGAAGACCGCCTTTCGCTCGGTCTCAACCAGCCGCAATCCATCGCCGACAATCTGGTCATGGCCTCGCTCAACCGCATCCTCAGCGGTCGGCTCATTTCGACGGAAAAGAAGCGCTCGCTCGTCGCGCGCTGGATCGCCGATCTCGGCGTCAGGATTGGCAAGCAGGACGATGCGATCTCGACGCTTTCGGGCGGCAACCAGCAGCGCGTCGCGATTGCCAAATGGCTCGCCACCGATCCCAAGGTGTTGATCCTCGATGCGCCCACCGTCGGCGTCGATGTCGGCGCGCGCGCCGGTATTTTCGAAATCGTTGCCCGGCTCGCCGAGGCGGGGCTGGCGATCATCCTGATTTCGGACGAGGTGCCGGAGGTCTATTTCAACGCCGATCGGATCATCCATATGGAAAAGGGCCGCATCGCCGGCTGGCATGATCCGCGCGCGACCACACTGAAGGACCTGGAGGCGGCGGTTTATGCGTAAGCTGTTCCTCTCCTATACGACGGAATTCATGCTGTTTGCCGTCATCATCGCGATGAGCCTTGTCCTGGCTTTTACGACCGACCGTTTCTTCACGCTCGGCAATGTCTTCGACCTGCTCAATATCAGCGCGGTCAACATCATTTTTGCCGTCGGCCTGCTCGTGGTGCTGATATCAGGCGGGATCGACATCTCCTTCGCCGTCGCAGCCTCGATCGTGCAATATGTCACTGCACTTGCGCTCGAGCGGATCGGCGGGGGAGGATGGCTAACCGGCTTCCTGATCGCGGCGGGCATCGGCATCGTACTCGGCATGATCAACGCCTTCCTGATCCACCGCTTCCGCATCATCTCGATCGTCGCGACGATCGCGACCTTCAACGTCTATTTCGGCCTGCTGATGTTTTTCACCAAGGGCGTGTCGATTTATAATCTGCCGGACTGGCTGACGAGCCGCGTCATCATCTACGAGCGCGAAATGGCCGATGGGAGCTGGGCTGAGATCACCTTGCCGGTTGTCGTCATGGCCGTCTGCGCGCTCGCCACCTGGCTCTTCATTACGCGCACGACGACCGGCCGGCAGCTCTATGCCTTCGGCGACAATCCGGAAGGGGCGCGCCGCTTCGGCATCAATATCGGCGCCATGCAGTTCATCGCCTTCGGCTGGCTTGGGTTGATGGCGGGTATCGCCGGGCTCATGCAGGCGCATTATGCGCAGGAGGTCGTGCCGAACGCGCTTTATGGCCGCGAGCTCGATGTTCTGGCTGCAGTGGTGCTCGGTGGGGCGCGGCTGGGCGGCGGCAAGGGCTCGGTGCTCGGTTGTGTGCTGGGCGTGCTGCTCGTCTCGATCACTCAGAACGGCCTCAATCTGATGGGCGTCTCGCCCTTCGCCTTCAAGATGATTGTCGGCGCGATCATCCTCGTTGCGATCACCTTGTCGAGCGCCCGCATCGGCAATCTGGTGCCGGTGTTTACGACCCGCAAATCGACCGATGACAGGTCTGCACACAGCGGAGGGAGCTGATGAACGCACTCGCCGCCCGCTTCAACGCCCTCTTCGGACCCGACATGGCCGGTCCCCTCGCCGCGCTGGCGGTCGTGCTCATCGTCTTCGGTTTCGCCTCGCCGCATTTCCTGACGGGCGCGACCTTCGGATCGGTCGCCTTTCAGCTTCCCGAGCTTGGTGTTCTGACGCTTGCCATGCTGATGCCGATCCTCACCGGCGGCCTCAACCTTGCGATCACCTTCACCGCCAACATTGCCGGCCTGACGCTCGCCTGGACGCTGCAGGCCAATGGCGGCATCGATGCCGGCCCGGGCGCCTTCCTCCTCGGCTCGGCTCTGGCGCTCGCCGTCGGCGCGGCAAGCGGCCTGGTCATGGGCCTTGTCATCGCCTTTTCCCGCGCCCATCCGATCCTCGTTTCACTGTCGATGATGATCTTCCTGCGCGGCCTCGGCGAGTTCCTGACGCGCGGCGGCGATATCTCAGGCTTCCCCACCTTCATCGCTCCGATTGGCCACGGCAGCATCCTCGGCATCCCGGTCCCGTTGTTGATCCTGGTCGCCTGCGTGATCGCCAGCCACATTCTGCTCTCGCGCTCCAAGCTCGGCTTTTCCACCTATATGATCGGCTCCAATATCGAGTCTGCCCGCTATTCCGGCATCAACACCCGCAAGGTCCTGGTGCTGGTCTATATGCTCTCCGGCGTGATGGCAGCGGTTGCCGGGATCATCATGCTTGCGCGCTTCAATTCGGTGCGCGTCGGCCACGGCGAGGCCTACCTGCTGATCACCGTGCTTGCCTGCTTCCTCGGCGGCATCAATCCCTTCGGCGGCTTCGGCCGCGTCCTGCCGGTCTTCGTCGCGCTCATCGTGCTGCAGCTTCTCTCTTCGGGGCTCAACCTGCTCGGTGCCAACCAGCACCTCACCACTGCCGTCTGGGGTGTCCTGCTCATCGTCGTGATGGTGCTGCGGTGGCTCTCGGCCAAGTTCATCAGAATCGTGAAATAGGAGATACCACCATGGAAGGTTTCGGCGTTCACACCAGCATGTGGACCATGAACTGGGACCGCGCAGGGGCCGAGAAGGCGATTGCCGGAGCCGTGCACTACAAGATGGATTTCATCGAGATCGCGCTGCTCAACGCGCCTGCCGTCGATGCCAAACACACCCGCGACCTGCTTGAAAAAAACAAGCTGCGCGCCGTCTGCTCGCTCGGCCTGCCGGAAAATGCCTGGGCTTCCGTCCGCCCGGATGCAGCGATCGAGCACCTGAGGGTGGCGATCGAAAAGACCGCTGACATGAACGCGGAAGCTCTGTCCGGCGTCATCTTCGGCGGCATCGGCGAGCGCAGCGGCGTGCCGCCGACGCAAGGCGAATACGACAACATCGCCAAGGTGCTCGACGCTGCGGCAAAGCATGCGAAGAAGTACGGCATCCAGCTCGGCGTCGAGGCGGTGAACCGCTACGAGAATCACCTGATCAACTCGGCGCAGCAAGCCGTCGACATGGTGGAGCGTGTCGGCGCGGATAACATCTTCGTCCACCTAGATACCTACCATATGAATATCGAGGAAAAGGGTGCGGCAAACGGCATCCTGATCGCCCGCGATCACCTCAAGTATATCCATCTTTCCGAAAGCGACCGCGGCACGCCGGGCTACGGCAACATCCCGTGGGATGCGATCTATGCCGCTCTTGCCGCAATCGGCTTCAAGGGCGGGCTTGCCATGGAAAGCTTCATCAACATGCCGGCCGAGGTCGCCTATGGCCTGGCCGTCTGGCGCCCCGTTGCGCGCGATATGGAAGAGGTCATGGACAAGGGCCTCCCGTTCCTGCGGAATAAGGCGGAACAATACGGTCTCATCTGACCCGGTTTACCCAATATTCTGGATTCCGCGGCCGCAGGGTGTCTGTCTGAAGAGTTCTCGCCATCACCGGCAAGGCATGGCGCGCCATCTTCAGCACATGCACCGATTTTCATTCGGCTCGTGCATGCGGAAATGACTCTTGAGAAATATCATACTGTTTGTGATATTGTTATTGTCGCTTGTTACATTTCTCCTCCTATGCCATTTTGCCTATTAAATTAGACGCTTGAACGGCTCGCGGCCGGGCTCTAGTTTCGAGGAGATGGCGGCATTTCGTTCGACCACCGATATGGGGAAAATCCTGGATGGCACGCATTACGCTGAGGCAACTGCTCGACCATGCTGCGGAGGAAGGCTACGGCGTTCCCGCTTTCAACATCAATAATATGGAGCAGGCGCTCGCCATCATGGAAGCCGCCGACGCGTGTCATGCGCCGGTTATCATGCAGGCGTCGCGCGGAGCCCGTGCCTACGCCCATGACATCATGCTGAAGCACATGATGGATGCCGTCGTCGAAATCTATCCGCATATTCCTGTCTGCGTGCATCTCGATCACGGCAACGATCCCTCCAACTGCATGACGGCGATCCAGGCGGGCTTCACCTCGGTGATGATGGATGGTTCGCTGAAAGCGGACGCCAAGACGCCTGCCGACTGGGCCTATAATGTCGGCGTCACCAAGATGGTGACTGATATGGCGCATTTAGGCGGCATCTCGGTGGAAGGCGAACTCGGCGTTCTCGGGTCTCTGGAGACCGGCATGGGCGAGGCCGAGGACGGCCACGGCGCCGAGGGCAGGCTTTCGCACGACCAGTTGCTGACCGATCCGGACGAAGCCGTGAAGTTCGTGCGCGAAACCAAGGTCGACGCGCTCGCCATCGCGATGGGCACATCGCATGGTGCCTACAAATTCACCCGCAAGCCGGACGGTTCGGTGCTGGCGATGAACGTCATCGAAGAAATTCACCGTAAGCTGCCGAACACGCATCTCGTCATGCACGGCTCGTCGTCGGTCCCGATCGAACTGCAGGAGATCATCAACAAATATGGCGGCCAGATGAAGCCGACATGGGGAGTGCCGGTTGAGGAAATCCAGCGCGGCATCAAGAACGGCGTGCGCAAGGTCAACATCGACACCGACGGCAGAATGGCGATGACCGGCCAGATTCGCCGCGTGCTGCAGGAGGACCCGAGCGAGTTCGACCCGCGCAAATATTTGAAGCCGGCGATGGCGGCGCTGACCAAGCTCTGCAAGCAGCGCTTCGAACAGTTCGGCACGGCCGGTATGGCGGGCCGCATCACGCCCCTTCCCGTTTCGGAAATGGCGAAACGTTACAAGTCCGGTTCTCTCGATCCGGCTTTCTCCTGAAACTGGGTTAGAGCATGATGCCGAAAAGTGTGAAGCGGTTTTCGGACATCATGCTCTCACCATATAATGTGGAACAGGATTCATATTTTAGGCCGACCGGCCTAAAATCATCCTGTTCTAGCCCGAGGCCGGGCGCGGTGCCTTTTCCGGCTCGGCGGCGACAGGCCCGCCCGGCAGTGCTTGGCCGTGGAAGCGGCTCAGCTGGCTGACAACGTCCTCGATTTCGCTTGCCGTTCGTTCGGCATTCCAATCGAGCGCTGCCCCGGCAACGCCGGCGATTTCCCGCAGGCCTTCCAGCGTCAACCGGCCCTCGATCGCGAGCGTCGTGCGGCGCATTACGATGTCCGACAGATGGACGACGAGTTCGTTCCGGGCGATCCAGTCGATCTCTCGGAAACTGTAACGCGGCGCACCCGTCAGGCGCTGCTCGTCGGAATAGCCTGAAGGAAAGGAAAGGAACGCCGCGGCCATCGTGCCGTAGCGGCCGAGCAGCTCGTCGGCTCGCTCGGCAACAACGCCGCTGCGCGAGGCGGTATCCATGATCCAGGCGTTGCGCTGCTTGGCGACAGCCGGAAAGGCCTTGCCGCCGCCGATCGCCAGGTAGCGTGTCGACTGGCTGCGGCTGCGCTGCAGCCGGGAGAGAACGGTGTCGGCGACCTCTTCGGCAAAGCCGCGGAACGTCGTCCACTTGCCTCCGACCAGCGAAATGATCGGAAACGGTCTGCCGTTCTCTGGCTCCTTCACCGGCGCGGAGTGGTCGCGGCTGATCAGCCCCGGTGCGGTCGCATCCGATGCCGGCAGCGGGCGGATGCCGCTATAGCTGTAAACGATCTGATCGCGATCGAAGCGGAGCGTCGGCAGCAGCGAGCGGATGCTTTCGAGGAAATACTCCGTTTCCGGCTCCTCGCAGGAGACATTGTCCGGATCATTCGCCGGAATATCGGTCGACCCGACCAGCGCCAGCCCGAGATACTCGTAGACCAGGCAGATGCGGCCGTCGTCGGCCTCGAAATAGATCATATGGCCGTTGAGGCTTCGCACCAATTCGGGATGGTCAAGCAGGATATGGGATCCCTTGGTGCCGCCGATCAGCCGCGATGGAGCGCCGAGCAAAGTGTTGACGTGATCGATCCAGGGACCTGCCGCATTGACGACCAGCTTGGGAGCGACGGTGAATTCGCGACCATCGGGCTGCCGGAAGGTCAAACGCCCTTCTGAAACGGCAGCCAGTGTCGCGAAATTTGCCGCGAGGCTCCTCGCATTCGCATCGAGACCATCACGCACGAGCTCATAGACGAGCCGCTCCGGCCTGCTGATCTTGGCGTCGTAATAGATGCCGCCGGCGACGATGGCGGGGGTAATATGCGGCATCTCCCGGCGCGCCTGTTTCTTCAGGATCAGCCGGTGGCGCGGCATGACCTGGTCGCGTGAACCGAAGAAGTCGTAGAGCCGAAGCCCGATCTTGATGAGAACCGCACCACGGCTGCGTGGCGCCGTCTTCGACCCAAAGAGCGTCCGGATCGCGGCCCAGATGCCGCGCGTCCAGGAAAAGACCGGAATGAAGGTCGGCAGCGGCTCGACGCAATGCGGCGCGTTCTTGAGCAGGAGATTGCGCTCAAGAGTCGACTGCGCCACCAGCCCGAACTCACCCGTCTCCAGATATTTCAGGCCGCCGTGAATGAGCCGCGATGGTGCGGCGCTCGTGCCGGAACCAAAATCGGCCTTGTCGACGATCAGGCAATTGACACCCTGTAGCGAGAGGTCGCGGAACAGGCCGGCGCCGTTGATGCCTGCCCCGATGATCAAAACGTCGATATCGTTCTCGCCGAGGTTCGAGAAGCGCTGCTGCAAATCGGGGGTCATGCTCATCGTCCTCTATCGCCCGCCGCAGCAGGCATTTGTCTTTTCAGTTTGCCGATTGCTCCGGCGCAAGCGCGGCAATCCTAGGCCAAAGAGGGATCATCGCGTCGGCAATATCGCGGAATACCCGGTAACGCATTTCATAATCCGCGCTGCGCGCTGCATCCGGCCGGCAAGTCTTCGCAATGGAGGCGGTGTCGCGCGGATCGCTCTGCGGATCGGCGAAGATACCCACGCCCGACCCGGCACAAAGCGCAGCACCCCAGGCGGCCGCCTCATCCGTCTCGGTGACCGTCACCGGCATGCCAAGCACATCGGCAAACATCTGGACGACGGCAGGATTGCGCGAGACGCCACCGGCGAGCCGCACCTGATCGAAGGCAAAGCCGTCGCGAAGCGCATCGACATGAATGCGATGATTGAAAGCGATGCCCTCAAGCACGGCGCGCAGCATGTCGCCGCGGTCGTGCCATCCACCGAGCCCGAAGAAGCCGGCGCTGGCGGCTGCGCCATAAGGCGAGCCGAACAGATAGGGATGGAAGAGCGCGGTCGAGGGGCGCTCGAAGGCGGCAGCGATCTCGGGCGCCAGTAGGCTATGGATCGAGTTGCCTTGCACCTCGCCATTCTTCCGCTCGGCAGCGCAGAGCGTGTCCAGAAACCAGTCGTAATTGGCTGTCGATGCCGGAGAGATCGACATGCTGTTCCAGATGCCGGGCGCAATCCCGTTGCGGCAGAACCAGCGCCGGTCGACACGTGGTTCCGACGAAAGCGTTTCGTTGATCGAATAGGTCCCGGCAATGACCGCGACAACGCCTTCGGCATAGCCCCCTGCCCCGAGCGCCGAGGCCGTGACGTCGTGCAGACCGGCAACGACCGGCGTTCCTTCGGCAAGGCCCGTCAGCTGCGCGGCTTCACGGGTGACGCGACCGACGATCTGGTCGGAGCGCGAGGCCGGCGGCAGGGCGTGGACGAGATCCTGCAATCCAAACAACCGCAGGGCGTCCTCGCTGTAGTTCTGCGATTTGACATTGGTGAAGGAGGTGCTCGCTTCGGTGCGGTCCGTACCGATGATCCCGGTCAGGCAGAACCGCAGCCAGTCCTTGCAGCTGATGAAATGGCCGATGCGCTTATAGCGTTCAGGTTCCATTTCGCGGATCCAGGCAAGCAATGCCGATGGCGCTGAGACATGCGGGATCTGCCCCGTCAGTTCGATCGACAGGTCGGCGACATCGCTTTTCGTCCACCGGTCGACGATCGCCCCTGTCCGGCTGTCCAGCGAGAGAATGGCCCGGCCGAGCGGCTTTTGGGCGTGATCGAGCAGGTAGATGCCGTCTCCATGCGCGGTAGCGGCAATGCCCTCTATGTCGCTTGCCGGCCGTCCGCTAAGGGAAATTGCCTCTCTGATGGCATCGGCCGTCGCCTTCCACAATTCATCCATGTCGCGCTCGATATGACGGGCCTTCGGAATGAACTGCGTGACGCGGCGACGCGCGGCTGCAAGCGGCGTGCCGTCGATATCGAAGATGACCGCCTTGGTGACGGTCAAACCGCTATCGATCCCGAGCAGTGTCGGCATTCACTTTTACCTCACGAGGGACAACCGGCACGCGCCGTCAGGAGCGCCCTCCGGCGCCCTTGGCGATGACCACGTTGATATCTCTGGACCGCATGCGGTCGATGTGCACCGGCTGGGTCTTGTCGTCGACGATAACGACGTCGAACTCATCCAGTGCTGCGAAACTGTGGAGCGCACGCCGTTCGAACTTGGTATGATCGGCAAGCAGGATGCGCTTTACGGAACAATCGAACATGGCGCGCTTGGTATCGACTGTCTCAGGAGACTGATGCAGCACCGTGCCATCGCTGATCGCCGACATCGAGATGAACGCGACATCTGCCCTGAGAGCCTTGATCTCGTTGATGGTCATGCGACCCATGAAGGCATTGCACCAATTGTAATACTGGCCGCCGAGGGCGAGCAGCGTCACGTCGTGCAGGCCCGTCAGCGCGTTCATCAGGGTCAGGGAATTGGTGATTGCGGTGACCGGCACTTTCGAAGGCAGATGTGCCGCCATCTGAAGAACTGTGGTCGAGTCATCGAAAAAGATCGCCTGCCCCGGTTCGACGAATTGCATTGCCGCCTCGGCGATTAGCTTCTTTTCCGCCGACTGGCGGTTCGAGCGATAGACGTCGCTGGATTCGATGAGATTGGTCGCCGCCGCAGTGACGATGCCGCGCGTCTTCCTGAAGAGGCCGCGGCTGACGAGTTCGTCGACATCGCGGTGAGCCGTCATCAGGCTGATCCCAAAGCGGTCGGTCAGGTCTTCAATCCGCATCGAGCCTTCACCCATCACGGCTTCTGCAATCATGCGGCGGCGCGCAATCTGGCGCGTCTGCCGGCTGTCGCTGGTGAGCTGGTCCAACAGATCGTCGTCCCGGCTGGTCTTCTGTGTCACGGGTCACCCCTGTCGCTGAATTGTGGATCCCAGCTTCGTACAGTGATTGCCGCGCCAAGGCAAAAAGGCGAAACGCAACCGAAGATTGAGACGTCGGCCGTCGCTTCCAGCATGAAAATGAGGGCGCTCTCGCGAGCGCCCTCTTCCGTTTACTGCGCCAGAACGAACGGGCCAGTGTACTTGTCGATGTTGTCCTTGGTGATCAACAGGCAATCGAAGAGCTGCTTCTCGCTCTTGGCACCGGTGTTACCCGTCTTGATCAGATTGTCGGCCTGCTTGACGGCTTCTTCGGAGAAGACGGCAACCGGTTGGAGGACGGTGTATTGGAGTTCGCCGGCCTTGATGGCGGCAACGGCATCCGGCGAACCGTCGAAGCCGCCGACCTTCACATTGGCGAGCTTGCCGGCTTCCTTGAGTGCTGCGATCGCACCAAGCGCCATTTCGTCATTGCCCGAGATGACGCCGACGATATCAGGGTTGGCCTGCAGCATGGACTGCATCTTGTTGTGGCCCTGGGTGCGGTCCCAGTTGGCAACTTCCTTGGCGACCTTCTTCAGATCCGGATACTGCGAAAGGACAGTCTCGTAGCCATTCGACCGTGTTGCCGCGTTGTTGTCGGAAGGAGCGCCGAACAGTTCGGCATAGTTGCCCTTGTCGCCGATCGCTTCGACCCATTGCTGTGCGCCGAGGGCGGCACCCTGTGCGTTGTTGGAAACGAGCTGCGCTTTCGCCAGGCCTTCCTGGTTGATTTCGGCGTTGACGAGGAGGACCGGGATGCCGGCAGCAACGGCCTTCTTGACCGCACCGACGGAACCGTCGGCGTTTGCCGGGTCGAGGATGATCGCCACCGACTTGTTGGTGATCGCCGTATCGATCAGGTTGCTTTCGGTATTGGTGTCACCCTTGTGGGCGTTGACCGAGGCCGTGTAGCCCAGCTTTTCGGCAGTTGCCTTGGCGACGTTGCCTTCCGTCAGCCAATAGGGATTCGACGGATCGTTGACGATGATCGTCATCATGCCCGCTGCCCAGGCCGAGCTTGCCAGAAGCGGTGCTACGGCCGCGGCGGCCAGAAGTATGCGCATGCCTTTCTTAAACATAGTCTCTCTCCCATTTGTGAGTTCAGTTATTGCCGGGGATCCGGCAGTGCTTTCCCCAATCGGCTTCGTGGATTCCAGCCTGCCGTCGTGGATAAGTGCGGTCTCAGCCGTTAGGACGATTTGACCCTGCGGCCGTATTGGATGCTGTTCATCAGGACGGCGAGAACGATCACCGCGCCGGTGAACACCGTCTGCCAGTAGGCCGAGACGCCGATGATCACGAGACCGTCCGAAAGGAAACCGATGACGAAGGCGCCGAGCATGGTGCCGCGAACCGTACCGCGGCCGCCGGTCAGCGCCGCCCCGCCGATGACCACGGCTGCGATCGCCGTCAGCTCGTAGGTTGTGCCTGCCGTCGGACCGGCGGAGGTCAGCTGCGAGGAGAGGACCAGGCCGGCGATCGCAGCACAGACGCCCGAAAGCACATAGACGATGATCTTCACGCGCTTGACCGGGACGCCGGAAAGGTCGGCGGCGCGCTCGTTCCCACCTGAGGCGTAGAGCCAGCGGCCGAAGGCGGTGCGGCTCAGCACGATGCCGCAAATGATGGCGAGAACCGCAAGCACGATGACCCCGATCGGAATGCCTGCGAGCCGGTTGAAGCCGAGCCAGTCGAAGCCGGTATTGCCGAGTTCCGGGCGGCCGCCGAGATTGTTGTAGGTCAGGCCGTTGGTCATCAAGAGCGCGATACCGCGGGCGACGTAGAGCACGCCGAGCGAGGCGACGAAGGCCGGCACCTTGAGGTAGGCGATCAACACGCCGTTGACCGCACCGACCAGCGCGCCGAGCGCACATGTGATGACGACGACGGCCCAGACCGGCGGATAGAGGATCACGCCGAAATAGGTGAGCGTGACGCCGTGCATCAGGAAACCGGCGATGCAGCCTGCAAGCCCCAGTGTCGAGCCGACCGACAGATCGATGCCGCCATTCAGGATGACGAGCAGCATGCCGATCGCCAGAATGCCGAAGATCGCGACATGCGACGCCATGATCAGGAAGTTGTTCAGCGTAAAGTAATAAGGCGACAGGAACGAGAAGACCGCGATGATGACGATCAGTGCGAAGAAGGCCCGGCCTTCCAGGATGAGACGCACGATATTGGTATTGCGCTTCTGCCCGCTGGAAACTGATTTCTTTTCGGTGACGTTCGTGACTGACATAATCAGTGCTCCATAATCCAGGCTAGTTCGCGACCACTGCTTCGCCGGAGGCGGCCATGATCTTTTCCTTGGTGACATCCGAGCCGAACTCGGCCGATATCCTGCCGCGATGCATGACGATGATGCGGTGCGCGATGCTCAGGCATTCATTGACTTCGGACGTCGAATAGACGACCGCCAATCCCTGCTTGGCACGCTCCGCGAGTAACTTGAAAACTTCCGCCTTGGCGCCGATGTCGATGCCGCGGCTTGGCTCATCGAGCAGGATGACCTTCGGCTGGGTTGCCAGCATCTTGCCGATGACGACCTTCTGCTGGTTGCCGCCGGAGAGCGAGCCGATCGAAGCAGCACCGCCATCGGTTTTCACATGCACCCGCCGGATCGCGTCGCTGACGAGATCGCGCTCCCGGTGGCCTGAGGTGAAAAGCCCTTTGGTGAAGGCGCGAATACTTGCAAGCGACAGATTGGAGCCGACAGTCATCGTCTGGACGAGACCGTCGCGCTGGCGATCTTCGGGCACGAGCACGAGACCGCTGGCAATGCGCCGCGCTATGCTGAGCCCACTGACGTCCCGTCCTTCGAGCAGAACCTTTCCGCCACTTGCGCGCAGTCGTCCGGCAATACACTCGAGCAGTTCCGTGCGCCCGGCGCCCATCAGCCCGTAGATGCAGACGATCTCGCCGGCACGCACCTGGAGAGACAGGCGATCGACTGCATTATAGGCAGCGCCGGAGGGACCGGGGACGCTGAGGTTTTCGATGGAAAGCGAGACGTTTCCGACCTGGTGACCTTCCGGCGGGCTGCCGAGGTCGAAATTCTCGCCGACCATGTTGCGGACGATCCACTCGAGATCGATGTCCTTGCGCTCGGCATAGGCCGTCATGTTTCCGTCGCGCAGAACGACGGCGTGATTGGTGATCAGCAGCGCCTCTTCCAGATGATGCGAGATGTAGACGATCGACACGCCTCGGCTCGTCAGGTCGTGGATGACCTTGAAGAGCACTTCCACCTCCGTCGCGCTCAGCGCCGAGGTCGGTTCGTCCATGATCAGGATGCGCGAATTGATGGAGAGGGCTCGTGCAATTTCGACGATCTGCTGCTGGCCGAGGCGAAGATCCTCGACCCGTGTCTGCGGATCGATGTCTTCCTCGAGTTCCTCCATCAGCTCCCGGGTCTGGCGCTCCTCTTCAGCGAAGTCGACGACACCGCCCTTGATGATCTCCCGGCCCATGAAAATATTGTCGCGGACGCTGAGATTGGGGGCCAGGCTGAGCTCCTGGTGAATGATGGAGATCCCGCACTCGCGCGCATGGGTCGACGAGCTGAAGCTGATCGGCGAGCCGTCGAGAATGATCTCGCCGGAGCTTGGCTGCGCCACACCCGAAAGGATCTTCATCAAGGTCGACTTGCCCGCGCCGTTCTCTCCGAACAGGGTTGTGACCTGGCCGCGATGGATGTCGAAGTTCACCCCCTTCAAGGCGTGAACGCTGCCGTAGGATTTTGCGATGTTGCGGGCTGCGAGGACGACCTCGCCTTTTGCCCCGTTGCTGCGTTGCGGCTGGCTCATTTGAGCTCGACCTTCACGGGCGTGACAAGCCAGTTCTTCGGGTTGATGAGCTTGAAGACGCCGACCACGGTCGCTTGCTTTCCGTCCAGGGCGTCAGGATCCAGGCCCGTAAAAACCGCCTTCTTCATCTCGTTATTGATGGCCGAACCGGCATCCTGATACTGGATCTGGTTGGTAAACTGGCCGAATTCGATGGTGCCGGTTGCATCGCGGAGGTCCGTGCCGTTGACCGCAGGTCCGGTCTGGACACGGACCACCGTCTCGGGAGGCAACCCATCAATCTTCATTTCGTTAGTATTCGACTTGCGGGCGCCGAAAACGCCGGTCAGCGTGACGGGAATGACCGGTCCGGTGCTCGTCGCAGCGCCGTATTTCTCAGCTGCCGCCTTCTTGTCGGCGGCAATGGCGGCCGCGAGATCGGCGGCTGCAACGGCCCGCTCCTCGACATTCGCCTTGATCTTCGGGAACTGCTCGGCGCCGAAGGTTTCCGGAGAGAATACCTGCTGGCGGACATCGTTTTCGGAACCGATCTTGACGACCGTCGTATCGAACGCGATCGCTGCAACGACGATAACCGCCAACGCCGCGCTGACAAGGAGCCCGCGATTGCCGCTGCTCGGCTTTGATGCTGGATAATCGGGCGATGTACTCATGTCCGGACGGCCTTGGCTTGGAATGGCGAGATGGAGAGGGTTAGCGCGACGATGATCGCAGGCGGGCTGAAGCATTGCGCCGCACCGGAACAGAAGCCGGCGGGCCACCCGCAAGAGCGCAACTTTGGACGAAAATTCGCATTGGAAGCCTCCTCAACAAGACCGGCGACTGTCTCCTCCAACCGCCTGGCCCTGCAAATTCTCCATCAGGAACCCACTTCCGTGATAGAAGTATGTTACTTATGCCAGAAATGATGTTATAAATTTTACGAACTGTCAACGGCACTATCGCAGCAACTTGACCAAAAGGCACGGCCTCACATCTTGTTCATCACGCTGCGGCGCAGCAAAAAGTGGCAGGAAATGCAGTCGCCTTTACACTTGTCATTCGGTCGAGCGATGCGATCATCTATATGATTTTCATTAAGAAATTCACAGATCGATCATTGCGCGCACTATCGTTTTCAATGCCCCACGCCGATAGCTTGACAGCGCGGCAGTAAACTCCTTGCTCCTCCATTTTAAATGAAAAAAATTACACCGCTAGAAAAATCTTACTGGAATTGTGGTATCGTTATGTTATGTTTTCGAGTGAGCTCAGAGAGGTTTCGGCTGCGTGCCAGATCTGGGATTTGTCAAAGGCGGCGCGCTTGCCGTTGCCCGTGGAAGGGCACCGAAGTTGGCAGCCGGATGCATCATCCCAGATGAGTTTAGGGATCGGGAGGACTTCAGATGAATTTGATGCGCGTATTGCCCGCCGCGGCGCTTGCGGTGGTGGCGAGATAGGCCTGCGATGACATCGACCCAGAAGATCATCATTGGCATAGATGCCGGCACCTCGGTCATCAAGGCCGTCGCCTTCGATCTGTCCGGCCGCCAGATCGCCACGGCCTCCGTTCGCAACCGATACGCCACCGGAGACGATGGCTCGGCAACGCAGTCGCTGGATCAGACCTGGCTCGATTGCGCCAGCGCGTTGCGTGGCCTTAGCGAAAAAGTCCCTGATCTTGCGTCACGCACCGCGGCCATCGCCGTCACCGGACAGGGCGACGGCACCTGGCTCGTCGGCCGCGGCAATAGGCCGGTTGCCGATGCCTGGCTGTGGCTCGACGCGCGTGCCGCGCCGACAGTCACGTCGCTTACCGGCGGAACGCAGAACCGTGCCCGCTTCGAGGCGACGGGCACCGGTCTCAACACTTGCCAGCAGGGCGCGCAACTTGCCCATATGGACCGCTTCACGCCGGATCTTCTCGATCGGGCAGAGGCGGCGCTGCACTGCAAGGACTGGCTCTATCTCAACCTTACAGGCGTGCGGGCAACCGATCCATCGGAGGCAAGTTTCACCTTCGGCAATTTCAGAACGCGCCAGTATGATGCCGTCGTGATCGACGCGCTCGGTCTTGACCATAGACGCGGGCTCCTGCCCGAAATCATCGACGGCAGCGAGATCAGCCACAAGCTGACATCAGAGGCGGCGGAGGCCTGCGGGCTTCTTGCCGGAACGCCGGTCTGCCTCGGTTATGTCGACATGGTGATGACGGCGCTTGGCGCAGGCGTGCGCAGCGGCGCTCGCAACGCCGCCTGCTCGACGATCGGCTCCACCGGCGTGCACTTGCGCGCCAAGTCCGTTGCCGACGTTCAGCTCAATCGTGAGGGCACCGGCTATGTGATCGCCCTGCCCATCCCCGGCATCGTCACCCAGGTCCAGACGAATATGGGCGCCACGATCAACATAGACTGGATCCTCGGCGTTGCCGCCTATCTGATGGCCGAGGCAGGCAAGCCTGCTTCGCATGCAGACCTCATTGCACGTATCGACGGCTGGTTTGCAGAAAGCCGACCGGGAGCGGTGCTCTACCATCCCTACATTTCCGAAGCGGGCGAACGTGGGCCTTTCGTCAACGCGAATGCGCGCGCGGGCTTCACCGGGCTTTCGATGCGTCACGGTTTCCCCGACCTGCTGCGCAGCGTGGTCGAAGGGTTGGGGCTTGCGACGCGCGACTGCTACGCGGCGATGGGCGCGATGCCCGAAGAGCTGCGGCTCACGGGCGGCGCCACACGCTCCGTCGCGCTCCGCCGTTCACTCTCGGCCGCCGTCAACGCACCGATCCGCCAGTCGCGCCGCGAGGAGACGGGGGCGGCCGGCGTGGCGATGATGGCCGCGGTGGCCGTCGGCGTCTATTCCAGCATGGACGATTGCATCGCCGACTGGGTGACGCCGCTGCTCGGCGATTTGGAGACACCAGACACCAGCGAGGCTCACCGGTTCGACAGGCTCTTTTCTGTCTACACCGATGTGCGCCAGGCAATGGCGCCTGCCTGGGACAAGCTCGCCGAAGCCGCAACGACATCGCCGGTAGGCGCGTAATTCTGATGCAGCAGGCATCGAAGGAGCATGACATGACCGAACCCGAACCCCTGGATCTCTTCGTCATCGGCGGAGGCATCAACGGCGCGGGGATAGCACGCGATGCTGCCGGCCGCGGCCTGAAGGTCGTGCTGTGCGAAAAGGACGATCTGGCACAGGGAACCTCGTCGCGTTCGGGCAAGCTGGTGCATGGCGGTTTGCGTTACCTCGAATATTACGAGTTCCGCCTGGTGCGTGAGGCGCTGATCGAGCGTGAAGTGCTGCTCAACGCCGCGCCGCATATCATCTGGCCGATGCGCTTCGTCCTGCCGCACAGCCCTGAGGATCGCCCAGCATGGCTCGTGCGGCTCGGCCTCTTCCTCTATGATCATCTCGGCGGCCGCAAGAAGCTGCCTGGGACCCGCACGCTCAACCTGCTCCGCGACCCGGAAGGCACGCCGATCCTCGATCAATACACACGCGGCTTTGAATATTCCGATTGCTGGGTCGACGACGCCCGCCTCGTGACCTTGAATGCGCTGAGCGCAGCGGAAAACGGCGCTTTGGTGTTGACCCGCTCGCCCGCCGTGTCGGCCCGTCGCGAGAATGGCGGTTGGACCGTGGTCACGAAAAGCAACACCACGGGAGAGACGCGAACCTTCCGTGCCAAATGTCTCGTGAACTGCGCCGGCCCCTGGGTAATGGACATCATCAATCGCGTCGCCGGATCGAACTCCGGCCGCAACGTCCGCCTCGTCAAGGGCAGCCACATCATCGTGCCGAAGTTCTGGGCGGGCGCCAATGCCTATCTGGTGCAGAACCATGACAAGCGCGTCATTTTCATCAATCCCTACGAGGGCGACAAGGCGTTGATCGGGACGACCGATATCGCGTACGAAGGCCGGGCCGAGGATGTTACCGCCGACGAGACGGAAATCGAGTATCTGCTCCAGGCGGTCAATCGCTATTTCAAGGAAAAGCTGCGTCGCAACGACGTGCTGCACAGCTTCTCCGGCGTGCGCCCGCTGTTTGACGATGGCAAAGGGAATCCGTCGGCCGTTACCCGCGACTATGTCTTCGATCTCGACGAGACCGGCGGCGCTCCGCTGCTCAACGTCTTCGGCGGCAAGATCACCACGTTCCGCGAGCTCGCCGAACGCGGCATGCAGCGCCTGAAGCATATATTCCCGAATATGGGAGGCGACTGGACGGAGAAAGCGCCGCTGCCGGGCGGTGAAATTCCGAATGCCGACTACGAGAGCTTCGCCAACAGCCTGCGCGATATCTATCCCTGGATGCCGCGCAAGCTTGTGCATCACTACGGCCGTCTCTATGGCGCCCGGGCTGGGAATGTGGTTGCCGGCGCGACGGGCATAGAAGGGCTCGGGCGGCATTTCGGCGGACAGCTTTATGAGGCCGAGGCCCGCTATCTCGTTCTCACGGAATGGGCCGAAACGGCCGAGGACATCCTCTATCGCCGCACCAAACACTACCTCCATCTGAACGAAGCGGAGCGCGCGGCCTTTGGCGAGTGGTTTGCTTCAACCCGCCTTGCCGCCGCCTGAAGGATGCCGCCATGTCGCTGACCCTTTCGCTCAACACCAATCCGCTGGTGAACCGCTTCGCCGACCCAGACGATCTGATCGATACGGTTGCGCGTGATTTGCGGATCCGCGACCTCCAACTGACCCACGAGTTCATCAATCCGAGCTGGCAGGCACCGGTCATCCGCCGCCTGACGCGCATGATGAGCGCTGCGCTGAAGCGCACCGGCGTGCGGGTCACCTCGGGTATGACTGGCCCATATGGGCGCCTCAACCATTTCGGACATCCGGATGCCGATGTCCGCCGCTACTACGTCGACTGGTTCAAGACCTTTGCCGACATCACCGCCGATCTCGGCGGCCACTCGGTCGGAACGCAATTTGCGATCTTCACCTATAAGGACTTCGACGATCCGGCTAGACGCGAGGAGTTGATCAAGATCGCGATCGATTGTTGGGCTGACGTCGCCGAGCACGCGCGGGCCGCAGGCCTCTCCTACATGTTCTGGGAACCGATGAGCATCGGCCGCGAGTTCGGCGAGACGATCGGCACCTGCCTGTCGCTGCAGGAGCGGCTGACATCCGCCGCAACGGCCATCCCGATGTGGATGATGGCCGATATCGATCATGGCGACATCACCTCCGCCGATCCCGATGACTACGACCCCTATGCCTGGGCACGCGCCGTCCCGCCGGTATCGCCGATCATCCACATCAAACAGAGCTTGATGGACAAGGGCGGGCACCGGCCCTTTACCGCCGAATTCAATGCCAAGGGCCGCATACAGCCGGCACCTCTGCTCCAGGCCCTGGCCGAAGGTGGGGCGAAGGACAATGAAATCTGCCTGGAACTCTCCTTCAAGGAACGCGAGCCGAACGATCGTCAGGTCATCCCGCAGATCGCCGAAAGCATCGCCTTCTGGGCGCCGCATATCGACACCGGCGTCGCCGACTTGAACATCTGAGGCGGGGATCTTTAAAAGGCAGCACTGCGATACGGCGGAATCGCCGCACGCCATTCGAAAGGGAGCCGTAATGACGGATGCCGATGATACGCTTGCCGTGCGTGCCGCCTGGCTTCACTATGCCGGTGGCCTGACGCAGTCCGACGTTGCGCGCCGCCTCGGCGTGCCGTCGGTAAAGGCCCATCGCCTGATCGCCAGAGCGGTCGCCGATGGCGTCGTCAAAGTCACGATCGACGGGGATATCGTCGAATGCGTCGAGCTGGAGATGCGGCTTTCGGAACGGTTCGGGCTTCAATATTGCGAGGTCGCACCCGATCTCGGCGAGGAAGGCTTGCCGCTGCGCGCACTCGGCCATGCCGGCGCCGGCTATCTCAAGCGCGAGATCGAGCGCGGCGACAATACGGTCATCGGCCTTGGCCATGGCCGCACGCTTTCCGCCGCCGTGCAATATATGCCGAGGGTGAGCGCGAAGAACCTGCGCTTTGTCTCTTTGCTTGGCGGGCTGACGCGAAACTACGGCGCCAATCCCTATGACGTGATGCATCGCATCGCCGAAAAGACCGGCGCCCATGCCTATGTCATGCCGGTTCCCTTTTTCGCCAATACCGGCGAGGACCGCGAAGTGCTGAAGGCGCAGCGGGCCGTCAAAGAGGTCTTCGATCTTGCCAACAATGCCGATCTGAAGCTCGTCGGCCTGGGAACTGTCGATGCCGAGGCGCAGCTGGTTTTGTCCGGCATGGTCGAACCCGGTGAAATCGACGACATCGCTGCCGCAGGCGGCGTCGGCGAAATCCTCGGACATTTTTTCGACGCCGACGGCCATATCCTCGACACCGCGCTGACGGCGCGCACGCTCTCCGCGTCTTTCCCCAAGACCAAGAAAGAGCGGCTCGTGGCGCTGGCGGGCGGACAGTCGAAAGTGCCGGCCATCCGGGCAATTCTGAATAGCCGCCGCCTTTTCGGGCTGATCACCGACGAGCGAACCGCGCAGGCGCTGCTGAAGTAGGGAAGGAAACAACATTTGATCGCAAAATAACACAATAAATGTTGATTATCACGCATGCTCCGTTATCTTAACATCAACAAGGTGGAGAGCGGGATGAGGCGAGAAGAGCGTCAGCAGTTGATCGTCAACCTGCTCGTCGAAAACAAGACCGTCGATCTCGACGACCTTGCCGATCGCTTCACCGTGTCAAAGATGACGATCCATCGCGATCTCGATGATCTCGAGCAGGCGGGTGTCCTGCGCAAGGTTCGCGGCGGCGCGACTATTGACGCAGGGACGCAGTTCGAAAGCGACTTCCGTATTCGCGAGCGCCAGGGCAGCGAGGCCAAGCTGGCTATGGCTGAGACCGCGCTGGAACTGGTCGAGCCGGGGATGACGGTGATGGTGAACGACGGCTCGATGGCGGCCGTGCTCGGGGAAATGCTGCTGCAGAAGCGGCCGCTGACGTTGATCACCAACAATGCGGCGATCATGGAGCGGCTGAAAGACGAAACCGGCATCACGCTGATCGCGCTTGGTGGTATCTATTCGGCGAAATTCAACGCCTATCTCGGCGTCGTCACCGAGGAGGCACTGTCGCGGCTGAGGGCCGACATCGCCTTCATTTCGACGCCGGCCGTCAGCGGCGGGCGCGCCTATCACATGGACGATAATGTCGTGCGCGCCAAGCGGGCTATGATCGCGTCGTCGACCAGGACCTGCCTTCTCGTCAATCACCAGCGCATCGGCCACACCGCCCTGCATGTCATGGCGGATCTGGCTGACTTCGACGCCGTTATCACCGACAGCGCACCCGATGCTGCTGTCCTGGAGGAATTCGAGCAGGCGGGCATTACGCTCACCATCGCATCAACGCAGGATCCGACATGACCGAAAAGCCGCGCTTCTGGATTGGCACCAGCTGGAAGATGAACAAGACGCTTGCTGAAGCCGAGCATTTCGCCCGCGGTCTCAAAGCTGCCGATGCCGCACGCGATCCGCGTATCCAGCGCTTCGTCATTCCGTCTTTCACGGCCGTGCGCGAGATCAAGGCGATGCTTGCCAAGACCTCGGTGAAGGTCGGCGCGCAGACCATGCATTGGGCCGACCAGGGCGCCTGGACCGGCGAAGTCTCGCCCGTAATGCTGAAGGACTGCAATCTCGATCTCGTCGAACTCGGCCATTCCGAGCGGCGCGAACATTTTGGAGAGACCGACGAGACAGTGGGGCTGAAGACCGAAGCAGCGGTTCGCCACGGTCTCATTCCGCTGATCTGCATTGGCGAGACGCTTTCCGACCGCGAAAGCGGAAAGGCCGCCGACATCCTCGCCACCCAGGTGCGCGGCGCGCTTTCGAAACTTTCGGGTGCGCAAAAAGATGCCGAAATCCTGCTGGCCTACGAGCCTGTCTGGGCAATCGGCGACAAGGGCATCCCGGCGACCGCAGATTATGCGGATGCCCGCCAGTCTGAAATCATCGCCGTTGCCGAAGCTGTGCTGGGCCGGAAGATTCCCTGCCTTTATGGCGGGTCGGTCAACCCGCAGAACTGCGAAGAACTGATCTCGAGCCCGCATATCGACGGGCTCTTCATCGGCCGTTCGGCCTGGAACGTCGAAGGTTACCTCGACATCCTGGCAAGATGCGCCGCCAAACTCTGAGGAGAAAGACAATGAAGCTTGCCGTTGCAGGAGACAGTGCCGGCGAAGGCCTCGCCAAGGTTCTGGCCGACCATCTGAAGGACCGCTTCGACGTCTACGAAGTCTCGCGCACCAGCGCCGGTGCCGATCCTTTCTACGCCAACCTCTCGGATCGCGTCGCCTCAGGCGTCATCGACGGCACCTACGACAAGGCGATCCTCGTTTGCGGCACCGGCATCGGCGTCTGCATTTCGGCCAACAAGGTTCCGGGTATCCGCGCCGCCCTGACGCACGACACCTATTCGGCCGAGCGTGCAGCACTTTCCAACAATGCGCAAATCATTACCATGGGGGCCCGCGTCATCGGAACGGAGCTTGCAAAGTCGATCGCTGATGCGTTTCTTGCCCAGACCTTCGACGAGAACGGCCGTTCTGCCGGTAACGTCAAGGCCATGGATGATCTCGACGCGAAGTACAGCGCCCGTTGAACAATGCTGGCGGTGAAACCGGACATATCCTGGTGGTTGCCGCCTCGTTCAAACGCACGTCACGACAAAAAGAGTCATCGAATCAAAAACATCTCCAGACTCGGAATACGGGAGATCTCCACGTGTTAAGTCCTTGAATTTAGATTCGTTTCGACTCGGAACAATTTGCCAGGTGATTCAGTTGAATCGCGTTGGTTGTGTGAGGGAGTCGCGCAGATGGTTGCCCCGCGGGCGAATTGGAAAGGCTACATCAAGTTTGGAGAAGTCGCGTTTCCTGTCGCGCTCTACACTGCGGCATCCTCCTCCGAACGGATCGCCTTCAACACTCTGAACCGAAAAACCGGCAATCGGGTTCGGCGCGAGTTCGTCGACAGTGAAACCGGCGATCCCGTCGAGCGCGAGGATCAGGTCAAGGGTTTCGAGATCGAGGACGGGCGATATGTCGTGCTTGAACCCGACGAAGTCGCGTCCGCGATTCCGAACAGCGATAAGACACTTACGGTCGAGGCGTTCATTCCCTGCGATGAAGTCGACGATGTCTATTTCGACAAGCCCTATTACCTTGCTCCCGACAAGTTGGGCGGCGACGCCTACAAGCTGCTGCGCGACGGCATGAAAAAGGCCAGGGTTGCTGCGATTGCTCGCACGGTGTTGTTCCGGCGTCTGCGCGCCGTTCTCATTCGGCCGCACGGCAACGGCCTGGTCGGTTCCACCTTGAACTATGACTATGAGGTCCGTTCGTCGCAAAAGGCTTTCGAGGAAATGCCGGACCTCAAGATCGAAGGTGAGATGCTGGAGCTCGCCAAACACATCATCAACACGAAAAAAGGCCAATTTGATCCCAAGCAGTTCGACGACCGCTATGAGGCGGCGGTGGCAGAGCTTGTGAAGGCCAAGATTGAGGGCCGGACGCTGCCGAAGAAGAAAACGCCCCCGGCATCCAAGCCCAGCGACCTGCTTCAGGCGCTGCGTGAAAGTGCTGGAATGTCCGCGCCCGCCAAGACCAAGCGCTCAGCGGTTAACGCCGATGGCGGAAAGGGGCGCCAGAAGGCAGCGCGTGCGACGTCGACGAAATCGCGTGGCACCGGTGGCGTTCAACACCGCCGCGCCAGCTGATTGGAGGATTCGATGGCGCTTCGTCCCCACTGGAAAGGCTACCTCAAGCTCTCGCTCGTCACCTGCCCCGTTCAGATGATGCCGGCGACGTCGGAAAATGAGAAGGTCCGCTTCCACACCTTGAACCGAGAGACGCAGAACCGCGTCGTCAGTCATTATGTCGATTCCGTCACCGGCAAGGAGGTGAAGGACGAAGACGAGGTGAAGGGTTATCAGCGTGGCGAGAACGAGTATGTCATTCTGGAAGACGAGGAACTCGAAAGTATCGCGCTCGACAGTACCAAGACAATCGACATCGAAGTTTTCGCACCGCGCGACGGCGTCGACTGGATCTGGCTCGATACGCCCTACTATCTTTCTCCGGACGATCCGGTCGGCCAGGAGGCATTTTCGGTCATCCGCGACGCCATGGCTGCCGAGAATATGGTCGGCATATCAAGACTTGTAATCTCAAGGCGGGAACGCGCCGTCATGCTGGAGCCACGCGGCAAGGGCATCGTACTTTGGACGCTGCGTTATGGGGATGAGGTGCGCGATGCCGAGATCTATTTCGAGAAAGTCGATGACCAGCCTGCCGACAGCGAAATGATGCCGCTTGTCCAGCAGTTGATTAAAAAGCAGACGCAGCACTGGAGCCCGAAGATGGTTTCCGATCCGGTTCAGGACAAGCTCCTCGACATCATCGACGCGAAGAAGAAGCAGATGAAAAAGCCGAGCAGGACAACGTCCAAGTCCAAGGAAAAGCAAGAGCCGGCACCAAGCAATGTCATCAACATCATGGATGCCCTGCGCAAGTCGGTCGAAGCGGAAAACCGCCCCGGAAGGCGCTAGGCCTGATCATGACGCGCCCGCGCCGCCCAATTCGGCCCTTGCTCGACGAATCTCACCCAATGCTGCAGTCTCGTCCGATCCGCAAGCGCGATCGCGACCAGCCCAGTCTGCCCTTCGATCCAATGCCGTCGCGCATCGAGCCTTGCCTCGCACTGCTGAAGCCGACCGTGCCCGTGGGGCCGGATTGGCTCTATGAGGTGAAGTTGGATGGCTATCGATTGGCAATCCATATTGAGCCGAAGGGCGTGCGGGTCATCACCCGCGGCGGACATGATTGGACACATCGCTTCCCCGCCATCGCCACGGCGGCAAAGGAGCTTGGGGCAACGACCGCCATTCTCGACGGCGAGGCTGTCGTACTCGATGATCATGGCCGATCGGATTTTGGCGCCCTGCAGCGTTCGCTCGGCGGGCGGGGCGGCAAGCGGGTGTCGACCGAGTCAATCCTCGTTGCCTTCGACCTTCTCTATCTCGATGGACACGATCTGACAGGCACCGAGCTTGACGTACGCCGGCACCTGCTTGAAGACCTGATACCGGACGGCGATGATCAGACGATCCGCATCTCCGAAGAAGTAGACCTGCCGGCCGAAGACCTCCTCGAGCACGCCTGCCATCGTCATCTGGAAGGCATCATTGCCAAACATCGCGACCGGCCCTACCGCAGTGGCCGCACGGGCGACTGGCTGAAGATCAAGTGCGTCCAGAGCGAGAGCTTCATGATCGTCGGTTATGAGCAGTCAGCATCCGCCCGCGGCGGCATCGGCAGCCTGCTTGTGGCCGGCAGACAAGGCTTCGACTGGGTTTACGTGGGGTCGGTGGGGACTGGTTTCACTGCCAGGGATGCTGAACACCTGAAAAAGACGCTGGACCGGCTGAAGACGAGCCGGCCGGTCGTTCCCTTGAAGGGCAAGCGCCTCGTCTTCGTCCAGCCGACGCTGATTGCCGAGATCGAGTTTCGCGGCTGGACCGATGACGGCAATCTCCGCCATGCGTCCTACAAGGGGCTGCGCGAGGTTCAAGACAACGCCGCTGTCTTCGATATGACTGGCTTCATGGGCGATTGAGGGCCGCGATCACGGCGGCCCCACATGGAGCGGCCGAGCAGGCCAGCTAAATCGATCGCATGAAACAAGCTAAATAGTCGACGAAGCAGCCGAGATCCCTTATGCCGCTCATATGTCGATCCGACTGGCAACAGAAAGTCATTACCATGGCAAACCCGCCCCGCCGACCTGTCAATCCAATGGATGCTGCAGAAGCATTGTTCAAACCCGCGAAGAAGAAGGCGGAACAAGCTGTTGAGCGGCCAGCACTGCCGAATGTCAAGGAGCTTGTTTCGCTCAAGATCGACAGTGATGTGCTTGCTTTTTTCCAGGAAAATGGCGCCGGCTGGCAGGATCGTATCAACGATACGTTGCGCGCTGCGATGAAGAACGGCCTCTAACCCTGTTGCACCGTCTGGTACGCCACGGGTGATCGCTGTGATGCACGGCTCAGCCAGCAAGCGCCAGATCCGGCAAGCTGACGCGACGCTTCTCTACGGGGCGAAAGATCTGCATCATAACCACGCCATCGTGCTTCAGCGCTTTCTCGGCAAAGGCTGACGCGTCGGCGACCGACATTGATGACAAGCGCCCTTTCCGTGTCCGAAATTTCCGGGAACCTTTTCGACAAACCTGCATCCAACGTTCGCTTCCGAAGGCGCATCACCGTTGCCGCCGGAAGGCATTCGGTCACGACACAAGGGAGACAGATCATGTTGAAACGAATTCTCGGCGCCACCCTGATGGCGGCAGCGCTCGGCACGGCTTCGATCGCCGCCGACGCCAAGCCGACCGATCCTCAGATCGCCCACATCGCCTATACGGCAGGGCAGATCGATGTCACGGCAGCAGAGCAGGCGTTGAAGAAAAGCAAGAATGCCGAAGTCATCGCTTTCGCCAAAACCATGGAGCGCGACCACAAGGCCGTCAACGACCAGGCGCTCGCCCTCGTCAAGAAGCTGAAAGTGACACCCGAAGACAACCCGGTCAGCCAATCCCTGTCGACAAAGGCGAATAAGGAGCTGAAGACGCTGGAGACACTCAACGGTGCAGCATTCGACAAGGCTTATGTCGAAAACGAAGTTGCCTATCACAAGTCGGTCAACGACGCGCTTGCCAACACCTTGATCCCTTCGGCGCAGAATAAAGAGCTCAAATCGCTGCTGGAAACGGGCCTGACCCTGTTCAAGGAACATCAGGTGCATGCCGAGCATCTGGCTTCGATAATCAAATAGGCAGGAGGGATGGGCTCGCTCATGAAATCGCTCCCGCTGCTGTCTGTGCTGCTTTGGGCGGGCAACGGGGTTGCATCGGCGACGGAGTATCAGATCACCATCGCGGGCATGAAATTCGGCTCGCCGCCTGCCGAGCTGCATGTCGGCGATGTGATCGTCTGGAAAAACGATGATATATTCCGACACTCGGCAACCGCTCGCGACAAGAGCTTCGATGTCGACCTGCCGCCGAAATCGGAAGGCCGGATGACGATCGGCGAAGCGGGAGCGATCGATTTCTATTGTCGTTTTCATCCCGCGATGACGGGCAAACTGGAGGTTCGGCCGTAGGCCGGGCTTCAATCGAACAGGTAAGCAGGCGGAGAATTTCCATGGCAGCCATTCCAGTTCCGGCAGGGCAACATCGGCCGCAGACGTCGACACTGTCCGACGTCGATCTGGTGCCGCTGGCGAAAATGGGCGACGAGTCCGCCATCCGAACCATCGTGCAGCGGCACAATCAGCGTCTGTTCCGCACCGCGCGCGCCGTCATCCGCAATGATTGGGAAGCTGAAGATGTCGTCCAGGCGGCCTACACCAAGGCTTTCACCAATCTCGCGGCATTCCGCGGCGAGGCGCAACTCTCGACGTGGCTGACCCGCATTACGCTCAACGAGGCGCTCGGCCGTGTGCGGGCCCGAAAGAACACCACCGGGCTCGAGGAAATCGACATGCAGACGACGGCGCCGGGTGGCGAAGTGTTACAGTTTCCGTCCTCTCTGTCTGCAACCGACCCGGAAACCGAGCTGTCCAGAAGCCAGGCGCGGCATCTCCTCGAAAACGCCGTCGACGAACTCCCCGATGATTTTCGCGCCGTCTTCGTGCTGCGGGATGTCGAGGGCATGAGCACAGAGGAGGCCGCATCTTATCTCGGCATAAGACCCGAAACGGCCAAGACCCGACTGCACCGGGCGCGCAAGATGATGCGCCAGTCGATCGAAAGGAAGCTCTCCGGAGCATTCTCGGCGCTGTTCCCGTTCGATGGCGCCCGTTGTGCCTACATGGCCGATCGCGTCATTGCCGCCCTTCACGACGACACGCGATGATGACTCGCAGTATCGACGGGAGAAATGCTCTGGCCTCAAGCGTCTCGGTCGCCGGCCTCGTCGGCCTGTCTTTCGCGCGATAGCAGTAGAAAGAGAAAACCTGCTGCCAGCACGCTGATCTGCTTGGATAGCTCAGGCTTTCGAATGAAATCGCTGAAGAGGTCGCGCATCGGCGCGGGCGTATCCCCGCTTGCGGCTTACTCACACATCCGGATCCCCGTCGCATGAAAGAGATGATGTGTCACGCCGCGACTATCCATAATTCGCAGACATATACAATATGCGCACGAAACAATGCGTCGACAGTCCGCGTTCTGCCGGAAAATGCAAAAATTAACAGAGACTTAAGCAATTCGGATACTTCTCGCACATTAGTATGACTTATGTGACGGTGGTTTCTTGCGCTCGGGTCTTTCACATTCACTTGCTCGGATCTTCAAAGCTCTTCGCGGTCTCGGAAGAGACAGAGGCGGCAATGTTGCGATCGTCGTTGCGCTCACCCTGGTGCCGATGATCGTCGCAGTCGGCGCGAGTTTTGACTACATCAGGACCTACAATGTCCGGCAGAGGATGCAGAGCGACCTCGACACGGCGCTGATCGCTGCAGTCAAAGAGATCGATACCGACGACACCGTCGCTCTCAAGCAAAAGGTTTCCGACTGGTTCCATGCGCAGGTGGAAAACAGCTATGCGCTTGGCGACATCGACATCGATACATCAAACCATAAGATCACGGCGACGGCCGGCGGCACGGTTCCGACGACGCTGATGAAGATCGCCAACATCGACACCGTTCCCGTCAGCGTGGCAAGCGCCGTCAAGGGGCCGGCCACCTCCTACCTCAACGTCTATATCGTCATCGACACATCCCCGTCGATGCTTCTGGCGGCAACGACGGCCGGCCAGTCGACCATGTATTCCGGCATCGGATGCCAGTTCGCCTGCCATACGGGTGATGCGCACACTGTCGGCAAGACGAAATACGCCAACAATTACGAATACAGCAAGGCCACGAACATAAAGCTGCGCGCCGATGTCGCCGGCGACGCCGTCAAGGACGTGCTCGCCTTGATCGATACGTCCGACAGCAATCATCAACGCATCAAGGTCGGATTATATAGCCTCGGCGATACCCTTTCGGAAGTTCTGGCCCCGACGCTCAGCACGGACACGGCGCGCAATCGCCTCGCGGACGCAAGCTACGGCCTCACCAGCGCGACCTCGAAGGCAGCCACCTATTTTGACGTGTCGCTTGCGACGCTCAAGCAGAAAGTCGGCACCGGCGGAGACGGGACCACCTCGAACTCGCCGCTCAAGCTGGTTCTCCTGCTGACGGATGGCGTCCAGTCGCAGCGCGAATGGGTGACCGACAAGGTGACCTGGAAAAACGGGCAGGCGATATCCGGGGCGTATTGGAACAAAGTGGCGCCGCTTAATCCGGACTGGTGCGCCTACGTCAAAAACCAGTCTGCCACCATGGCGGTTCTCTATACCGAATACCTGCCGCTCACCTCGGATTGGGGCTACAACGCTACCGTCGGTTCGACCATGGCCAGCGCCAACTGGAAAGGCACTTATGGTGGCACCATGCAAAGTGGCGTGTCGACCAGCATCACGAGACGGGATTACATCCCCTATGCGCTTTCCGACTGCGCATCTTCCAAGAGCCTGTTCATATCAGCATCGTCGTCAGCCGAGATCACCGCAGGCCTGTCGGCGCTGTTCACCCAATATCTCGCATCCGTCCGGCTGACCCAATGAGGCCAGGGAAACGCTTCGCATCGTTGCACCGCCTGCTTGGCGATCGCAAAGGGGTCGCTGCGATCGAATTTGCGATCCTGGCTCTGCCGCTCTTCATCATGATCTTCGGCATTATCGAAGTGTCGCTGATGTTCTTCGTCAACTCGGCGCTGGACGCTTCGGTGCACAAGATCTCCCGGATGATCCGCACCGGCGAGGTTGCATCCTCCAAGATCACGCTGGCCGATTTCAAGGCCAGGATTTGCAACGACATGCTTCTCTCGTTCAGCTGCTCCAGCGATCTCCTGGTCAAGGTGAACGTGCTCTCGGACCTCTCGTCCGCCGCCAGCGGCGATCCCATCGACGACAGCGGCAATCTCACGGTCACCGAGACCTATGATATCGGCAAGGGCAGCGACTACATCCTGGTTCAGACGTTCCTGCCATGGACCGCCGTCGTCAATTTCTTCAGCCTGTCGAGCGCCAAGCTTTCGGACGGCCGCTACCTGCTCGGCTCTTCCGTTCTGTTCCGCAACGAGCCTTTCTGACATGATGAGATGGAGCCAGTCCTTTTTCCGCTTTGCCCGATCCCTCGCCCGTCATCTCATGCGCGACCGGTCGGCGGCTTCGGGCGTGGAATTCGCGCTCGTGTTACCGATCCTGGTGATGCTCCTGTTCGGCACCGTCGATCTCGGCCATGCGCTGACGGTCAGCCGAAAGATAGATGAGATCGCCGCTTCCACAGGCGACATGATTTCACAGCAGGGCTCCTGGACGAAGTCCGATGTCGCCAAGCTCCTCTCCGGCGCCAGCTTCATCCTGCAGCCCTATGAGACGAATGGGCTGACGATCACGCTGGCGGTGGACGATATCGCCACGAGCGGCAGCGCGACCGTCAACTGGTCCGCAGCGCTCAACACCTCGGCACTGAACTCCGGCTCCGCGAGCACGATCGAGGTCCCTTCGGAGATCCAGGATGACGGCGTGCAGGTCGTGCTGACCCGGGTGCAGTACACATTGACGACGCCGGTCTCGGCGTTCTTTTCAAACTTCACCGGGCAGAATGGCTACAGCTTCGATCGCCATTACTTCAATCGCCCGAGGGTCGGCGACAAGATCACTTACAAATAAGCCGGAGATCGTTCGCAGCCTTCTCACCTTGTAGACGGATGAAATCCGAAACCAAAGCAGGATGGCGCTTCCGGCATGCCGTCACTGAGCTCGACCCGCGCTTTCAAGCCACGGCTTGCGCGCCGGTGATTTCCACCAGCGAGCCGCACATGAAGGCCGCTTCATTCGATGCAAGGAACGCAACGAGCGCTGCCACCTCCTCCGGCCTGCCGATACGGCCGTAGGGGACGAGTTTGTCGCGATCGGCGATCGTCCGCCCAGTGTGCGCAACACCGGATTCGAGCATCGGAGCATGGATTTCGCCGGGGCAGACGGCATTGATCCGGACCTTGTCGGGCGCATAGTCGCGGGCGAGGTTCTGGGTGAACGCGGCGACCGCCGCTTTCGTCGTGTTATAGGCGATGTGGTTCGGCGCAGGGTAGAGGCCCCCATTGCGAGGCGGTATTGACGATCGCGCCGCCACCGGCGCCGATCATGTGCGGGAGGGCCGCGCGGCAGAGATGGAACATCGAATCCAGGTTGACATGCCGGCTCCTAATCCAGCAAACCGACCTGGGGACCCCAGGTGTCGGACAGCGCAAATCCCGCCGTGAAGGGATCGTCGTCGGACAAGCGGAGCTGTTCGCGACCGTAGACATAGGCCCGGCCGGTTATTCGCGGCAGCACGGCGCGGCGGCCGCCCACCTTGGTCTCTCCGATCGCCTCCGCCAAGAATTCGCCGCCGATGATCGACCGCGACGTCCTGCGGTCTCCGACCGAGACTTCTCCGCGGGCGTGGAGCACAGCAAGGTTCGCCGAGCTGCCCGTCCCACAGGGCGATCGGTCGACCCGGCCGGGCTGCAGTGTCGTGCAGGTTCGCACCGCGCCGTCGGCCTCCTGTCCACGAAACATCACATACGCGATCTCGTCGATACCGCTGAGGACGGGATGGGCGACCGAGACCTGCCGGGCGAGGAGCGACTTGAGCTCGATACCGGCTTCTGCGAGCAGCCGGGCATTGGCAGGTGCAATATCGAGACCGATCTGCTCGACATCAACGAGCGCGTAATAGACGCCGCCGAAGGCGACGTCGATCTTGATGCGACCCCATTTCGGCGTCTCCATCTCCTTGTCCAGCGCTTCGGCGAAGCTCGGCACATTGTCGAGGCTGACGGACAGGCACTGGCCGTCACGGCAGACGGCGCGTGCGACGATGAGACCGGCGGGCGTGTCGAGACGGACGACCGTCTCCGGTTCCGACATCGGCACCCGCCCGCTCTCCAGAAGTGCGGTGACCACGCAGATGCAGTTGCTTCCGGACATCGGGTGGGCGCGATCGGCCTGGAGGACGACGAAGCCGGCATCCGCATCGCTGCGTGTCGGGGCGATCAGCAGGTTCACCGACATGGCGACGTTGGCGCGCGGCTCGAAAGTCACGAAGCGGCGCAGACTGTCGTCGACCGTGTTGATGTGGTTCATTTTGTCGAGCATCGACGCACCGGGTATCTCAGGCGCTCCTGCCACGATGACCTTGCCGATCTCGCCCTGGCAGTGGACCTGTAAGAGTTCCAGGGTCCGGTTCCAGTTCACTTGGCCGCCTCCCGTTTGATGTACCAGCCCCAGGGGTCCTCGCTGGTGAAGCGGGTGATCTGCTTGGTCTCGAGATAGTTGTCGAGGCCCCAGCGTCCGAGTTCTCGGCCGATGCCGGATTCCTTGTAGCCGCCCCAGGGCGCTTCGGTGAACGTCGGTTGCGAGCAGTTGATCCAGACGATCCCGGCGCGGAAGGCGGCGGCAACTCGCTCAGCGCGAGCATCGTCCTTCGACATCACAGCCGCGGCCAGGCCGAAGCGCGAGTCGTTTGCGAGCTCCACTGCTTCCTCTTCGGTCTTGAAGGCGCGCACGCAGACCACGGGCCCGAATATCTCCTCCTTCCATGCGTCGCTGTCGAGCGGCACGTCGGCCAGCACCGTCGGCCTGAGATAGAACCCCCTGTCGAATCCTTCCGGACGCGTGCCGCCGCAGGCGACGGTGGCGCCGGCCTTCCGGGCGCCTTCGATCGCCGCGACGACCTGGTCATATTGGCGTTTCGAGACGAGCGGGCCGAGAAGGGTTCCCTCGTCCAGACCATTGCCGATCTTGATCCTGTTCGTCTCTTCGACCAGCCGTTCGAGCAGACGGCCATAGATTGCCTCGTGCACGAGAACGCGGGAGGTGGCCGAGCAGACCTGGCCCTGATTCCAGAAGATGCCGAACATGATCCACTCGACGGCCTTGTCGATATCGGCGTCCTCGAAGACGACGAAGGGCGACTTGCCGCCGAGCTCCAGGCTGACGGGCTTAATGTCGCGGGCAGCCGCAGCCATGATTTTCGAGCCGACCGGTCCGGAGCCGGTAAAGGCGAGCTTATCGACCTGCCTGTGATCGATGATCGCCTGCCCGGCGATCGAGCCGGCGCCGGTTACGATATTGAGAACGCCGGCAGGCAGTCCGGCTTCGTCGGCAACCGCCGCCAACTCAAGCGCCGTCAGCGATGTCAATTCGGCGGGCTTCAGCACCACGGTGCAGCCGGCGGCGAGCGCCGGGGCAACCTTCCATGCCGCCATCAGCAGCGGATAGTTCCAGGGAATGATCGCGCCGGCCACCCCGATCGGCTCACGCACCGCCTTGGAGGTGAAGCGCTGATCGGGAAGCGCGATCACCTCCTCGGGGTTGTTGTCGAGCTGTTCGGCCAGCCCCGCATAGAAATCGAAGCAGCCCGCCGCATCGGCGACATCCCAGTCGGCCTCCGGAAACGGCTTGCCGTTGTCGAGCACTTCGAGGCGCGCAATCTCGGCCTGACGGGCGCGGATACCGTCCGCGATGGCGCGGAGATATCCGGCGCGTTGGGCCCCCGTCAGCTTCGGCCATCCATCCCTATCGAAGGCGCGGCGCGCGGCCTTCACGGCGAGGTCGACGTCTTCGGCCGTTGCGGCGGCGATCCTGTGTATCACCTCTTCGGTCGCCGGGTTGATCACCTCGCAGGTTCCGCCCTTGGCCGGTTTCACCCATTGCCCATCAATGTAGAGTTCGCTTCGCATAGTCACTCCCTTGGCCTTGCGCCGACGCCACTCTCAGAAACGGTCGACGCGATAGGGTTTCATATCCACGGTCGGTTCGACGTCCGTGATGAGATCGGCCATCAGCCGGCCGGTCGTCGCCGCATAGGTGAGGCCGAGATGTCCGTGGCCGGTTGCGTACCATACGTTGCGGCGCTTGGCGGAAGGCCCCATGACCGGCACGGTGTCGGGCAGTGCTGGGCGATGCCCCATCCACTCCGTCGCCTGCCGGACCTTCAGGCTAGGCAATGCCTCCTGAGCCCTCTTCACCAGGATCTTCGCGCGCCGATAGTCCGGCGGCGCGTCGAGACCGGCCATCTCGACCGTGCCGCCGACGCGGATGCCGCCTGCCGTCGGGGTGACCATGAAGGCGCGCGCCGGCCAGATGATCGAATGGCGCATCGAGATGCCGGGCTCCATGATCTGCGTGTGGTAGCCGCGTTCGGTTTCGAGCGGGATATGTTCCCGCAGCAAGGCAGAAAGCCGGGCGGTGAAGGCACCGGCCGCAAGCACCACCTTGTCCGCCGCAATGGTGCGCCCGTCCGCCAACCGAAGCGCTGAGACGCCGGCGGCGCCTTGCTCGAAATCGACGACGTCACCTTCGGTGATCCCGCCGCCGAGCGCTTCGAACCTCTCGGACAGGGCGACGACAAGCCTGTAGGGATCGGTAATCGACCGGTTGTCGGGAAAGAGGACCGCCTTGCCGATCTTCGTCGTCAAAACAGGCTCGATGTCCCGGATGGCGTTGCCGCCAAGGATTTCGTGCCTGAAGCCGAAGTGCTCCAGGACTTCCATATGCTCCAGATCCGCCTTGAACTCGGCGTCATCGGCATAGAGACTGAGACATCCCTCAGCAGTCAGCATGTGTGTCAAGCCGGTCTTCTTCAGGAGCGCGTCCAGGTCTTCGTGGACGCGCCGGCACAGCATGGCGCCGGCCGCCTCCAGTTCCCGCAGCTTCGAAGGACGGCTTGCAGCCAGGAACCGCAGGAACCAGGGCACCAGTTTCGGCAGATAGCCGGGGCGGATGCGGACCGGACCCTCCGGATGGAGCAGCCATTTCGGCATCTGCGCCCAGATGCCGGGACGCGAGGCCGGCATGAATTCGGTGACGGCGATGCTCGCCATGTTGCCATAGGAAGCGCCGCGGCCCGGCGCCGCCTTGTCGAGCAAGGTGACGGTCTGTCCCCGGCGCTGCAGTTCATAGGCGATTGTGGTGCCGATAATGCCGGCGCCGACGACCACGATGGATGACACGGCGAACCTCGCAATTTCAGTGGTTTCGGGGCGGTTTGGCCGCCCCATAGCTGTTACCAGTCGAGGTCTGTTACCAGTTGAGGATCGGCTGTATCGCCGCCTTGAATTCGGCCTTCTCCTCCGCCGTCAACTCGCCGAGCGGCGCGCGGCAGGTGCCGACCGGCGTGCCCTGGAGCTCGCAGCCATATTTGATCTTCTGGACGAACTTGCCGCTCTCGAGGATGTTCAGCGCCCTGTAGAGAACCGTCATCATCTCGCGGGCCTTTTCGAGGTCGCCGGAACGGAACGTCCGGTCGAGGTCGCAGCACGCTTTCGCCATGCAGTTGGCCGGACCGCAGATCCAGGAATCTGCGCCCCAGAACATGAAGTCGAGGGCGATATCGTCGGAACCCGAGACGAGGTCGATACGGCCCTTGTAGCGCGAATGGATGTCGACGGCGCGCTGCAGAACGCCCGAGCTCTCCTTGATGCCGATCACTCGCGGATCGCCGGCGAGCGCATCCATCAGGTCGAAGGAGATCTCGATGCCGTCCTTCGGGGGATAGTTGTAGAGGATGAGATTGACATCAGTGGCGTCGAGCACGGCACGGTAGTGTGCGAGCAGTTCGTCCTGCGTCGGACGCGTGTAGAAGGGTGTGGCGAGCAGAACGGTGTCATAGCCGATCTCCCTGGCGCGCGCCGTGTTCTCGATCACCTCGCGGGTGGCAGGCGCGTTGGTGCCGGCGATCAGGATCTCGCCGTCATTGGCGAAGTCCTTGACGAACTTCAGCACCTCGTCGCGCTCCTCGTTCGAGAGGGAGAAGTATTCGCCGGTCGAACCCATCGGCACCCAGCCCGTGACGCCGGCCGCACGCAGTGCCGTCAGGTGCTTTTCGAACGCCTTGAAGTCGATCTTGTTGTTCGTGTCGAAGGGAGTGATGAGCGCGGGCATGACGCCGGAAAGTTTCATGGGGAATTCTCCTGTCTGGGAACGACTATCTTCAGATTGCGAGCTTCTTCAGGATCCGGCCTTCCACGAGCGAGACGGCCCGCGTCAGAGGAAAGGCGATCGCGAAGTAAATGAGGGCGACGACCGTCAGCACTTCGACGGGACGAGCCGTGTTGTTGGAGATGTTCTGGCCGACGAACATCAGGTCCGCCATGCCGACGGCGGAGACCAGGGCGCTCTCCTTGAAGAGGCTGACGCAGTTGGACAGCAGCGTCGGGATTGCGCGCAGCACGGCCTGCGGCAGCACGACGTTCATCACCTGGCTCCTGCGCGGCAGACCGAGAGCGACGCAGGCGTCCAGCTGTTCCCGGCCGATGGACTTGAGGCTTGCCCGGAAGGTTTCGCTGGTGATCGCCCCCATATAGAGCGTCAGCGCGATGACACCCGACGCCAGGTTCGAGAGCTCGACGCCGAGCAGCAGCGGCAGGCAGAAGAAGATCCAGAAGAGCTGGATAAGCACCGGCGTGCCGCGGAAGAATTCGACATATATGCTGGAGATCGCACGAAGTGCGAGGTTGCGCGACGTCCTGAGGAGACCGACGAGAAAGCCGAGGGTGCATCCGAGCGCGATGCAGATGACCGTCAGCTTGAGCGTCATCCACAAGCCGAGCAGAAGTGCGTGTTCGAAACGCAGCAGGATGGAGAAGTCGAGCGTCATTCTGGCCTCCTAGCTGACAAGGATCTGGCGGCGGCGTTCGAGCAGGCCGACGATCTGGGTTATCGGGAAGGACACGGCGAAATAGATGAGAGCGACGACCGTAAAGGTTTCGATCGGGCGGTAGGTCTCGGTGGCCAGCGTTTTGCCTTGGTACATCAGGTCCTGGATCGCCACGATCGCGACCAGCGCGCTCTGCTGGAAGATGACGATACCGTTGGTCAGAAGCACCGGGATCGACGCGCGGAATGCCGTCGGGAAGACGATGTAGAGCACCCGCTGCAGCGGATTGAGACCGAGCGCGATACCGGCGTCGAGCTGTTCGCGCGGAACCGCCTGGATGGACGCCCGGTAGGCCTCGGCGTTGAACGCCATCAGATTGAGCCCAAGTGCCAGGATGCCCATCGTCACCGGATCGAGGAAGACGTCGAACAGCATCGGCACGCAGTAGAATATCCAGACGATCTGAACGATGGCCGGCGTGCAGCGGAAGAATTCGACGAACAGCATGAACGGCAGCCGCACGGCGCGGTAGGGGCTCATGATCAGAAGGGCGAGCGCGAAGCCGAAGACGATGCCGATGACGTTTGCCGCAGCCGTCAGTTCGAGCGAAACCCACAGCCCCTGCAGAAGCGGAGCGATGGATACTGCGTTGAAGTCGAACGTGTAGTTCACCATGCCCTCCTTGCCGCTTGATATGGCCTACTGCTTGATATGAAAGACGCGGTCGATGAATTCCTTCGTCCGCTCCTCGCGGGGGGCGCCGAGCACCTGCTCGGGAGGGCCGTCCTCGACGACCACGCCGCCAGCGCAGAAGATGACGCGCGAGGCGATGTTCTTGGCGAACCACATGTCATGCGTCACGATCATCATCGGCATGTCCTGGGCGGCGAGCTGCAGGATGACATGCTCCACCTCGCTGACGAGTTCCGGGTCCAGCGCCGAGGTGACCTCGTCGAACAGCATCAGCTTCGGGTCGAGCATCAGCGCGCGGGCGATGGCGACACGCTGCTTCTGGCCGCCGGAAAGCTGGGCCGGATAGGCATTGGATTTGGCGCCGAGGCCGAACCGCTCGAGCAGCGCCCGGGCTCGGGCCGTAGCCTTTGCCTTGGCTTCTCCACGCACCTTGCAGGGAGCGAGAACCAGATTCTGTATGACGTTCAGGTGCGGAAACAGCGTGTAGTGCTGAAAGACCATGCCGATCGAACGGCGGACATTGGTGTCGATCTGGGTCTTCCTGCCCGCGCTTTCGGAAGAAATATAGGGTTTCCCATCGAAACTGACCGACCCGCTGTCGATCTGCTCCAGCCCCATCATCACCCTCAGCAACGTGCTCTTGCCGCCGCCGCTCGGACCAATGACGACGACGCGTTCGCCGGGCTTCATTTCGATATCGATGCCTTTCAGCACCTGTACGGCGCCGTTGCCGTAGCTTTTGTGAAGCGCCTGCATTTTCACGAGGGGAAGGCTGAAGGACGTGGTCATGCCAATCTCCGATGATCGAAGCTGGAAGGGCCGGCGCGAACCTCGCACCGGCCGGTGAGATTACTTTGCGCCCTTGAGCACGTCGTCGACCGCCTTCTTGATCAGCTCGTCGACGTGGCCGGTCGCGACCTTCTCTTCGAGGAAGATATCGACCACCTCGACGTCAGCAGCCGAAAGATTGTGCGGCAGACCGAAAGCGACCCCCTGCTTGGCGAGGGCCGGCGTCGGGTTGAGCGCCACTGCCCATTCCGGGTTCGACTGGGTGAAGAGCTGGTTGGTGTCGGAGGCGTCGACCAGGATGTCGGCGCGCTTCGAGGTGACCGCCAGGCGGGTCTCGTCGTTACCGGGAAGGCGCATGACCGTGGCGTTCTTCACCGCCGCGGAAATTGCCTTGTCCTGCGCCGTGCCAGACATGACAGCGAGCGTCACGCCCGCCTTGTCGATATCGGCGACCGAAGCGGCGCCGGCTGCAATTTTCGGATTGTTTTTGTTATAGGCGAGCGAGATCTGGTACTCCATCGCCGGGATCGAGAACTGCACGGCCATGGCGCGGGCCGGCGTCCGGTTCAGCGCCAGCGACAGATCCCATTTTCCGGCCTGCAGACCGGCAACGATGTTGTCCCAGGTCGTATCGACGAATTCTGGCTTCACCTTCAGAACATCGGCAAATTCCTTGCAGAGATCAGCGAAGAAGCCGGAATATTCTCCGGTCGCCGGATCGCGCATGACATAGGGTGGGGCAACGGCTGCGCCGCAGCGCAATACGCCCGCCTTCTGCACACCCTGCCAATATCCCTCAGCGGTCTCAGCCTGTGCGGCGGTGGCGGAAAGACCTCCGATCAGGGCGAGCACGGGCAGCGCCCGCAAGGCGGACGTTATCAACTTCGAAAGCATCGGCATTCCTCTTTTGCTGTGCGCGAAGCGCGCGGTTCCACTCGTCGGCTGTCGCCGTTTCTGTTATTTTCTTGTCGGCTTCGTGTCGACTGAGAAAGATATGTCAACAGCGTGTCGACAAAGTCAAGCGGAAAAATTACATTGCCGACACGCGGCTTTTCTGGCCCAATGGGACCCGCGTCGAGAGAAAGGGACCTAAGTGTCTGATGAATCGGAAGTGAAACGAATCCGCGGGACCGGCTGGAAAAGCGTCTACGAGACGCTCCGCAACGAGATCCTGTCGCTCGCTCTACCGCCCGGTCAGCTTCTCGATGAGATGACGCTTGCCGAACGCTTCGACATGTCGCGCTCGCCGGTGCGCGAAGCCCTGATCCGGCTCGGCGCCGACGAGTTGGTCGTCACGCTCTCGAACCGGAGCACGATCGTAGCGCCGATCGAAGTGGCGACGTTTCCCAAATATGTGGAGGCGCTCGACATCGCGCAGCGGATGAATACGCGGCTTGCCGCCGCGCTCAGAACCGAGGCTGACCTGAAGATCATCGCCAAGCGGCTGAAGTCGTTCGAGGCGGCGGTCAAAACAGGCAATCACCTGGCGATGTCGGAAGCCAACAAGGAATTCCACATGGCAATCGCCCATGCCGGAAAAAACCAGTACCTGGCCTCGTTCTACGAGAAGCTGCTGTCGCAGGGGCAGCGCATGCTCCATCTGCATTTCGAATATCTGGAGCGAACGCACGAGGGCTATCTGCTGACCGACGAGCACACGCTCATGCTCAATGCGGTCAGGGACAAGAACGTGGAACTCGCCGACGAACTCGCCCACGCCCATACGCGCCAGTTCCAGGACAATTTCATCAACTTCATGCGCGAGAACTATACGACGGATGTCGCGTTAGGCCCGCTGCGGGCTGCGGAGTAATCAAATGAAAATAGACAGTATCGGCTTCGTCGGAACCGGCGCAATTACCGAGGCCATGGTTCGCGGCCTTCTGGCCGAACCGGCCTATGTCTCCGAGATTCACCTATCTCCACGAAGCGCTCACATCGCCGCGACACTGGCCGACGAATTTGCCGCTGCCAGGATTGCCAAGGACAACCAGGACGTCGTCGAGCGCAGCAACATGGTGTTCCTGGCAATAAGGCCGCAGGTCGCTGAGGAGGTCGTGCGCGCGCTATCGTTCAAGAACGGCCAAATGGTCATCAGCCTGATTGCGGCGACGGAGCGCCAAGCACTCTCCGAATGGATCGGCGCCGACGTGCATCTGGTGCAGGCGATCCCCCTGCCCTTCGTCGCAGGCCGGCAAGGCGTCACCGCCGTCTATCCGCCTGATACCACTGTCGCAGCGCTTTTCGATACGCTCGGAACGGCTGTCCAATGCCAGTCGAGGAAGGAATATGATCTTCTCGCGGCAGCGAGCTCCATGATGTCGACCTATTTCGGCATCATGGAGCAGGTTGCCGTCTGGCTGGAAAGAAGCGGCCTCGAAAAGGCGAAGGCACAGGCCTACATTGCCCCGCTCTTTGCAAGCCTCGCGCAGAAAGCGAACCGCCCCGGCAACGAACCGTTCAGCGTGCTGAGCCGCGAATTCGCGACCAAAGGCGGACTGAACGAGCAGGTTCTTTCAGATTTCGAGAAGAAAGGCGGCGTTGCCGCGCTGGCCGCTGCACTCGATGGCGTGCTTGCCCGGATCGAGGGCAGGAACTAAAGCATGTCGCGCAAAAGTGTGCAGCGGTTTTGCGATAACGACATGCGTAAACAAAGACCTAAAGCGCGAGGAGCGAATCTGAAAGATCGCGACGCGCTTTAGAAAGTCGGCGGCGTACAGGCGCTGATGACCTCGCAGGGCACCGGTCCGACGCAGCGGAAGCGGTGCGGGCGTCGGCTTTCGAAATAGTAGGCATCGCCCGCGCCAAGGATACGCCGCTCGTCATCGACCGTCACCTCGAGCCTTCCCGAGAGCACGATCCCGCCCTCCTCCCCCTCGTGAACAAGGGGAACCTTTCCGGTGTCGGCGCCCGGCTGGTAGCATTCCTTGAGAATTTGCAGGCTGCGCCCGAACAGGTTTTCCCCGACCTGCCTGTAGGAGATGGCGCCCTTGCCGATCTCCACCAGCTCCTCGGCCGCATAGAAGGCCTTCCTGGGACGCTCGGGCTCGAAGGCGAAGAACTCCGCCAGACCGATGGGGATGCCGTCCAGGATTCGCTTCAAGGCCCCGACCGACGGGTTGGAGGCGTTCGATTCAATTAGCGAGATCGTCGAATTGGGCACGCCGGTGCGCTTGGCGAGCTCACGCTGGGAAAGCTTATGGGCGATGCGGAGATGGCGAAGGCGGCTGCCGATGTCGACTGACATGATACGGTTCGTTTGCGTTGTCCAGAATAGCCAAAAATATACCTTTGCATCTGTTTAATTTCAATAGCTTGTACCGACAAAGAAAAGGACTTGTTTGAAAGGGAGAAATTGCCATTCTCGGCGCCACCCCAAAGGAGGCCAGGATGGACCAGCTCAGCAAGACGAACGCGCCCGTACTCGAAAATTTCTGGATGCCGTTCACCGCGAACCGGCAGTTCAAGGCGACGCCGCGCCTTCTGGCAGCCGCGGAGGGAATGTACTACACCGACGTCGATGGACATCAGGTGCTTGATGGCACGGCCGGCCTCTGGTGCTGCAATGCCGGCCACGGCCGCAGGAAGATCGCCCATGCCGTCGAGCGACAGCTTGCAACCCTGGACTTTGCGCCGACCTTCCAGATGGGGCATCCGATCGCCTTCGACTTCGCTGCGAAATTGGCTGCGATCGCGCCGGGCGGTCCTGACGCCAAGCTCGACAGGATCTTCTTCACCGGCTCGGGCTCGGAATCGGTCGATACGGCGCTCAAGATCGCCATCGCCTATCAGCGGGCGATCGGCCAAGGCACCCGCACGCGGATCATCGGGCGCGAGAAGGGATATCATGGCGTCGGGTTCGGCGGCATTTCCGTCGGCGGTCTCGTCAACAACAGGCGGGTCTTCCCGCAAATACCAGCCGACCACATGCGCCACACGCTCGACGTCGAGCGCAATGCGTTTTCAAAGGGCCTTCCCCAACACGGCGTCGAACTGGCTGGCGACCTCGAGCGCCTGGTGCAACTGCACGGCGCCGAAACAATCGCCGCGGTTATCGTCGAGCCGATGTCGGGATCGGCCGGCGTGGTCCTGCCGCCGAAAGGCTATTTGGAGAAACTGCGGGCAACCGCCGACAAGCACGGCATTCTGCTGATCTTCGACGAGGTCATCACCGGCTTCGGGCGTCTCGGTACTCCTTTTGCGACCGATTATTTCGGCGTCGTCCCCGACCTGATCACTACGGCAAAAGGCATCACCAACGGCGCGATCCCGATGGGCGCGGTCTTTGCCAGCCGGAAGGTCTATGACGGCCTGATGGTCGGACCGGAAAACGCGATTGAACTCTTCCATGGCTACACCTATTCCGGCCATCCGGTCGCCTGCGCCGCCGGGCTCGCTACGCTGGAGATCTACGAGGAAGAAGGCCTGTTGACCCGCGCGGCCGATTTGGCCGAGGATTGGCAGGAGGCGCTCCATTCGCTGAAAGGCCTGCCTCATGTCGTCGACATCCGCAATCTCGGACTGGTCGGCGCTGTCGAACTGGCTCCTCGTGACGGCGCGCCGGGGACCCGCGCCTACGAAATCTTCGTTGACTGCTTCAACAAGGGCCTGCTGATCCGGGTGACCGGCGACATTATCGCCCTCTCCCCGCCGCTCATTATCGAGAAAACCCAGATCGACACGATCGTTTCGATCCTCGGCGATGCTCTGAAGCGCGCGGTATAGCGAGTGCAGCTTCCGTCGGCGATCGGATGTCTGGTCCATCGCCCGACGGAACCACCCGGCGCAGCGAGATGGAGCTCAGCGCTTCGAGGTCTGTGACGGCAGTAGGCCGAAACGCTTCCTGTATTCGGCCGCAAATCGCCCCGGATGCGTAAAGCCCCATCTCAGCGCGACTTCGGCGATGGCCTGTCTCGCGTCGGATTCGAGCAAATCGCGATGGGCGGCAGCCATCCGAAGGTCCTGCAGGTAGGACATCGGGGTCGTCTCCCTGAACTGCCGGAAGCCCTGTTGCAAGGTCCGAACGCTGACCTTGGCTGCCATCGCAATGTCGTTGAGCGAAATCGGCTCGGCGATGTGTTCCTGCATGAAGTCGATGGCCCATTTCACATGGCGCGGAGCCGGCCCAGGAGCAGGAAGCGCAAGCTCGTTGGAATAACGATTGGGGCAGGATTCCAGAAGCAGATAGATCGCCGCGTCACAGAGTAGGCTGGCGGCCAACGGGGCCCGTTGCAGCGGTCCGTTGCCGCTGAGACCGCGATGCAGGCTCGAAACAATTTGCTGCAATACAAGCCCCGGGCCGCTCGCCAGATCGATGTGCGGATGAAAATCGATGTCGCCGCTGATCGTTCTCTCAAACATATGCGTGAGGTGACTGACGATCTTCGCCTGATCGACGAACAGGCCGAAATGACGGCGCGGCCCAAACAGGCGGGCACCGGCGGCGCGACCTGCCTCCAGAATGGTACCACGGGCTGGAACCGAATAGATTTGCTCCCGCATGCCCTCGAAAGACGCGGTTCCTTCCACCGGCAGGAAAACGATCATCCTGTCGCTGGGCGCCTCCCGCCTGATCAGGATTGTGCCTTCGTAGGTGCAGTCGGCTACCGTTACCTCTTCTCCCACGGAGACGAAATTGCAGTCGTATGCAATCGGCATATTGCCTTCCGCCGCAACCTTGATCGGGGAGTTTGGCGTCGACAATATTTCCGACAGCTCATCTGGGTCCGTTCCGCTATGCGCCGTTTCGCGAAACAACATGCTCTGCACCGCCAGCTGTCGGGCGAGGCTGCCATCGTTATGTATATGAGAACTAACGGACATTCGTGACCTCGAAAGACGATGTATGATAATGGATTTGCGCAATCATGTTCATCTCTTGCGTTGCGAGGGTAGTTTCAGCCGTAGCGGCTGATTGCGAGATCCGTAACATCGATTTCCGGCTGTCCGCCGCTGACGAGATCGCTGATGAGCCTGGCCGAACCGGTGCTCATGGTCCAGCCGAGCGTGCCGTGACCGGTATTGAGAAAGAGACCGGCGACCTTGGTCGCACCGATGACCGGCGTGCCATCGGGCGTCATCGGCCGCAGGCCCGACCAGAAGGAGGCCCTGGAAATATCGCCGCCGGGGAAGAGATCGGTGACCGAATGTTCCAGCGTGCTGCGGCGGGCCAGGCCGAGATCATTGGTATAGCCTGATATTTCAGCCATGCCGCCGACCCGGATTCGGTCGCCGAGCCGGGTGATCGCGATCTTGTAGGTCTCGTCCATGACGGTCGATTCCGGCGCGCGTGACGCATCGGTGATCGGGATGGTGAGCGAATAGCCCTTGACAGGATAGACCGGCAGCCGGATGCCGAGCGGCTTGAGCAGCAGCGGCGAATAGCTGCCGAGCGCGACCACCACCGCCTCCGCGCTCATTCGCTCACGATCGGTGATGATCCCACGCACGCGGCCGGCCTCGACATCCAGCGCCTTGATCGTCGTCCCGTAAGCGAAACGGACGCCGAGCGCCTCGGCTTTGGCTGCCAGCGCATTGGTGAACTTGAAGCAATCGCCGGTTTCGTCCTTCGGCGTCAACAGACCGCCGACAATCTTGTCGCGCACATGCTTCAGTGCTGGTTCGAAGCGGATGCAGCCGTCCCGGTCCAGCACCTCATAGGGAATGCCGTCGGCAGCCAGCGCCTTGACATCCTTTGGCGAGGCATCGAGCTGCTGCTCAGTGCGGAACAGCTGCAGGGTGCCCTGCATGCGTTCGTCATAGGCAATGCCGGTCTCGGCGCGAAGATCGGCCAGTGCGATGCGGCTGTAATCTGCAAGGCGCAGCATGCGGCTCTTGTTAATCGCGTAGCGCTCGGACGTGCAGTTCGACAGCATCCTGGCCATCCAGGAGAGCATGGCCATGTCGAGTTTCGGGCGCAGGATGAGCGGCGCGTGCTTCATGAACAGCCATTTCATGGCCTTCATGGGAATGCCGGGCGCGGCCCATGGCGAGCAATAGCCGAAGGAGACTTCGCCGGCATTGGCAAAGCTCGTCTCCAGCGCCGGACCCGGCTGCCGGTCGACGACCGTGACCTCATGGCCTGATTTGGCCAGCTGATAAGCGGATGTGACGCCGACGATGCCGGCTCCTAGAACGATGACCTTCATGATGTTCCCAATGATGGAGCCGCCGGCTCTTAGCGATATTGCCTGTCATAACGATCGCCCAGGCCGGTTAGGATTTCGTATGAAATGGTGCCGGCGTCGCGCGCAATGTCTTCGAGCGTCTGATGGCGGCCAAGCACTTCGACGAGACTGCCGAAGGTCAGCGCCCCTTCGGGCAGTGCTGATATGTCGACGGTCGCGCTGTCCATCGACACGCGGCCGACGATCGGCAGGCGAATGCCCTTGAAATAGACGGCGCCGCGGTCGCTGAGGCTCCGCGGCAGGCCATCGGCATAGCCGGCGGCAATGGTGGCGAGACGTGTTTCCCGTTGTGTGACATGCGCGCCGCCATAACCGACTTTCGTCCCCGCCGGCACGGTGCGCGTCTGCACGACGGCGACATCAAGGCTGACGACCGGCTCCATCGGGTTCTTCTCGCCGGCGTTCGGAGCGCCGCCATAAAGCGCGATGCCGGGACGAGCGAGCACGCCGTGGTAGGCGTCACCCAGGAAAACGCCGCCGGAATTGGCGAAGGATATATCAAGGCCCGGAAACTCGTCGGCGATGCGCGACATCTCGACAAACTGCTCGCCGTTCTGCTCGCTGTCCATGTCATCGGCCGAAGCCAGATGGCTCATGATAAACAGGATTTCGACATTGGTGCTGTCGCCAAGCGCTGCCGCCAGTTCCGCCCTTTCCTCCTCGGGAAAACCGAGCCGCGACATGCCGGTGTCGAATTGCAGGACCGCCGGCAGGCAGCGCTTCAGAATGCGCGCAGCCGCTGACCACTGCCGCCACTGCGCCAGCGAATTGAGAACCGGGACGATGCCCATCTCGGCGCAGGCGATCTCATTGCCCGGCTGCAATCCGTTCAGCACGAAAATCTGGGCGTCGTGTGCAAGGGTCGGCCGGAGCCTCACGGCCTCGACAAACTGGGCGACGAAGAAATGCCTGCAACCTTCACTGTAAAGCGTTCTTCCGACCCGCTCGGCGCCGAGACCATAGGCATCGGCCTTGACGACGGCCGCCGCGCGGACCGGTGCCAGCATCGATACGAGCTTGCGATAGTTACGTCCAAGCGCAGCAAGATCGATCGTCAGATAGCCCGTGGCTCCCTGCATCGTCGTGGCAGTGCGTGTGCGGGAAACCAAAATATCGCTATCCATGTTCACCCCTTTTCGACCTCAGGCAGTTTATGAAATAACGAGCGAAATTGCCGATCATTTAGTAGTCGATTATTGCGCAATGCGCCGCATATCCGCATAATCGATAAAAGATTGGAATGATTCATCATGCCTGCTCTCGACGCGATCGATCGCCATATCCTGAGACTGCTGCGCCTCGATGCCCGCATGAGCAACGCCAAGCTCGCCGCCGAGATCGGTCTCTCGCCATCGGCCTGTCTCAGGCGCATCAAGATCATGGAAAAATCAGGCGTGATCCGCGGCTATACGGTGCTGGTAGACACCGGCAATGCGGATGAGATGATCGCTGTGATCATCAACATCACCCTCGAACGACAAACGGAGGACTATCTCGACCGGCTCGAGGCGGCGGTTCGCCGGCATCCCGAGATCCGGGAATGTTTTCTGATGACGGGCGGTTCGGACTACCTGCTGCGCGTGGAGGTCGCCAATGCCGGCGAGTTCGAGCGGATCCACAAAGAGATACTGTCGACGTTACCCGGCGTTCTCAGGATTCATTCCAGCTTCTCGATCCGCAATGTTCTGGCGACGCGCACGAGGGGCAGGCGCTGAAACGCGATTATCAAACCTATATCAATTCGAGTGCCGTGGCCTTGGCGACCGCTTCACTCGTCGTGGCGACGGTCAACTTCCGCCGCGCCGACGCGAGATAGAGCTGCACCGCGCTTGTCGAAATGGACAACCGCGCGCAAATCTGCTTCGCCAGCAAGCCATTGGCCGTCATTTCAAGACATTGCAGCTCGCGGCGCGACAATTGCGGAAAATCAACAATTTTTCTCATACCCGACAGGACCATCGCCCTGTCATGGAGATGGTGGGCGAGAAACTGGAGGTCGCGCATGCTGTCCATGCGGAACTGTCGCCAGTAGGCGTCGGGATGGTTGGAGGTCACCGTAAACAACGATCGCTCCCCGTGAGGTCCCCGCACCGGCAGGGTAACGCCTTGCCGGCCGATACCGAAGGCCATCGCCTCCTTGAAGAAGCCATATGCCTGGCCTGAATCCCATTTTGATGCGGACCATTCCACGGGCAGGAAGCCGCGCCGGCCGAGGCGTACGACGGGATCGATACTGAAGTAATCCCGGGCAAGATACTGCTTCACCCACTCGGGCGGGTAGGTCAGCATCAGCAATGGATTGTTGGTCGCCGTGCCCGAGGAGCGGGTCACATGCAGAACCATGTGCGATATCGCATAGATGTGGCGGACTTCGTCCAGAGTCGTTTCCAGGTCCCCCAATGTCGGCGATGCGGAGATCCGGTCCAGACTGTAGAAAAAACGAGAACTGCTCAGCATGAGATGGACTCGTGGTTGTGTGATGTCCTGGCTGCTCGCAGTGGTAACATTTCACGGCTGCCGAGAACAGCATAATTTATATCAACCATGGCGCGATATGAAGAACAGGTTAAAGAGCTGGCGGGGCCGACCTCACTGTTCGGCGGAGAGACAGCGACTGCGTTTACCGCATGCCGCCATCGACATGGGCTCTGCCAGGACAGGAAGAGGCTTGCTCCAGAAGTCGGGACAGGTTGGTCCGAAGTGTCCGACAATTGTCTGCAGTCACGTCCCACAGGCCGACATACAGTTTGCCGATCTCGGGCAGTGATCGGGCAAGCGGCGTCGGCCGCCAGCCGATCCTGCGATACACCCCGACCATCGCGCCATCATAGACGCCGACGATGCTTTCGATACCGGTGTCGAGCGCAAGATCGCAAAGCCCTGAGAGAAGCTCCGTGGCGACTGTGCGCGATTGCTCCATGTGTCCGGCAAACGGGTGAACGCAAAAGCGGGTACATTCCCAGGTCGTCGGGCTGTCGACGTCGATAGGCTGATCGAAGAAATGCCTGAACTCGCTTTTGAGCATCGTCGCTCCCGTGGTCGGCAGCAGGCGCAGCGAACCTGTCAGTGCGCCAGAAGGTCGTTGCGTGACGAGATAAACGGGATCTTCGGCCTCATCGTATCGGTCCCTCTCCCACTGGTCCCGGACATCGACCTGCCATCCCAGCCGATCGCGAAAAACGGCGGCGCGAGCCCGAAACATTTCATCGAAAGCACGTCGATCGGTCTCGAGCATGTCTTTGGTGAGTATCCGCAACATATCCGTCCCTCCTGATGTGCTGACGTTTCACAACAAGAAGCCGACCGGGAGCAATCTGGATATTTCACCAGGTTGACCAGTGCTTCGCTTCGCCTACACCTTTCATAAGAAATTTCTGAAGTTCGTTGAACGAAGGCTCTTGGCAATTGCCAATTTTGCGCAACCAATGGGAGGATTCTTGATGACCCACGACATGGCACGCGGCAAACGTATTCGAGAGGCGATATCCCGGGGCAAGTTCCGGAAAGTTCACGCCCTCGCGGCCGAACTAGACGTGTCGGTCGCCGCCGTCTCACGCTGGCAGAACGGCGGTCATACCTCGCTGGAAAGCGCCTGCGCGCTCGCCGACCTGCTGGATGTCTCCCTCGACTGGCTGCTGCTCGGGCGAGGCACCATGGACTGGCATAGGAACAGCGCGATCTCCGCCACGGAATTGCAAATGGTTCTGGCGTTGCGCAACCGGTCTGCGGCAACACGGTCCAATCTCGCTGGGCTGGTTGAATCCATACCTCCGGAGCACCCGTAACGCCAGGCGCAATTCTGCGAGATTTTTTGCCCTGAGATCAACACCTTTAGGTTGATAAAATACGGATCTTCGACGATCTTTCTAGTTGAAGCTTCAACGGCTGAACAACAGGGCGGCAGCCCGCCCTGCCCTCGCCGCCGCAGAGACGTTGTTTTCACTCTCAACGCAGAAGGGTCGTTGGCGCCGGCTTTTGACGTGAAATACGCTGCACGGAAATTATCGAAAAACGCATCGCCACCCATTCGGCCGCATATTTTTCCCATCCGGGCCTGGAATATTTTCTCGATCTGGTCCCAGCAAGTCTCAACCGATTTTGGAGTCAGTCAATGACAGTTGCGCTTTGGAGTCAGTCAATGACAGGTGCGAACCCGGCCCATATCGGTGCCAACGCGCCCACCGTCAAACCGCGGCCTGCCTTCGCGCAGACCGACCTGGTCGCGTTGTCGCGCTATTTTTCTCTTCTGATGATGCGCAACATCACAAGCGATGGCTATGTCATCGAGGATCCGGCATCGCCCGGTGTCTTTTCGGCCCCGGGTTGCGTCATTGCCGCACCCTCCTATCCAGCGAACACGCCGGGTGTCGACCAGGACTATGTTTTCAACTGGGTCCGCGACGGGGCCATTACGGCCATCGAGATCGCACTTGCCGGCTTGCTGCCCATTCCTGGCGGGGTTTTGCCGAGCCTGGTCGACTACGTGAACTTCGCCGCGCTCTGCCAGGCGAATGCGAAGAATTCCGCGACCGTCACACTTGGCCACGCCTGCTTCACCATCACCGGCGATGTTCGTCCGTGGTCGGAGCAGAATGACGGGCCGGCCATCCAGTCGATTGCGATCCTGACCTTGTTCGATCAGCTGGATGGCGCCACGCAGACGATCGCCAAACAATTGGTCGAGACCAACCTCTCTTATCTTCTCGAAGTTTACCAGAACAAGACCACAAATCTCTGGGAGGAATATGAGGGCTATTCCTTTTTCGCAAGAGGCGTACAGCTGCGCTTTTTCCGGGAAATTTCCGCAAACACGATCGGTATTGCCGTGCCTGCCGGAGTGGCCTATGCCATCTCCTGGCTGGAAAGCGAGCTGGCCACCCACTGGAACGGGCAGCTCTATGTGAGCATTCTGGATGCCGCCGGGCAAGCCGGTTACGACGCGAACATCGATATCGTTTCTTCGGTCTGCTATGGCGGGATCGAGCCGACCGATACCAAGCTTCTGGCAACAGCGGCCATCCTGCGGCGCCAGTGGGCCGATCCTTCGTCTTCGAACTATTACCCGATCAATGGCGCCGACGCGGCCAAAGGGCTCGGACCACTCTTCGGGCGCTATCCAGGCGACCATTACGATGGCGATGTGGCGGCTCCGGTGGTCGGCGGGCATCCCTGGGCTCTGTGCACCGCCAACTTCGCCGAGTTTCAATATCGGCTTGCCAATGCCATCGAGGCCAGCGGCGCCATCCCCCTCGATCAGTTCTCCGAACCCTTCTTCGTGGAACTGGGACTTGGCGCATCCAGCAGCGCCGCCGACGCGTCAACTGCCTTGCGGGCTTCGTCTGACGCCATGCTGCGCGCCATCGTCTATCACAGCGATCACTATGAACTGAGCGAACAGTTCGACGGAACCGTTGGCTATGAGAAAAGCGTCCGGAATCTGACCTGGAGTTACGCCTCTTTTCTCTCGGCAGTCAGAGCCCGCTCCGCCGCCGCCCCGGCCGCCAAGTTCAAACCCCGAAACGCCCGCGTCGCGAAATCATGACGATTCAGGCCGGACGGCTTGAAATCTCGATTGAGTCCAGAACCGCATGATCCGTAAAGCCTGATGCGGCTTTCCGGGAATAATGGAGGACCAAAGTGCTTTTTCCCCTCGAATCCGCGATAAAAGCCGATGCCGAAACCGTCGCAGCGTCTGACGAATACGATATCGTGATCGTCGGCAGCGGCATTTCCGGAGCAATCATTGCCAAGCAGGCTGCGGAAGCGGGCAAGCGCGTCCTTATCCTTGAAGCCGGAACCGGAGCCAACAGCACTCTGGCAGGCTATGACAATCTGCTGACGACTTTCTATTCGGCAGCCTCCAAGGACAACCAGTCGCCCTTTCCGCTGAATGCGAACGCGGCCATACCCCGCAGCCCGCAGCTTCGCAAGCTGCAGGCGGGGGAAACCGATAGCTCGAGCTATATCGTTCAATCCGGCCCTTATGTCAGCGATACGACATATACCCGTATTTTCGGCGGAACGACCATGCACTGGGAGGCGAAAACGCCCCGCCTGCTTCGCTCGGATTTCAAGACGCGCACCATTTTCGGCCAAGGGCTGGACTGGCCGCTGAGCTTTGAGGAAATCGAGGATGATTACCGCTTGGCCGAGCGGGAAATCGGCGTATCGGCCAATGTCGAAGATCAGCAATATCTGGGGCAGACCTTCCCGGGCGACTATGTCTATCCCATGCGCGGCCTGCCGCTTTCCTATCTGGATCAGCAGGTCAACAAAGGCATCGAAGGCACCAGTGTCGAACTTTACGACAAGACCTATCCCCTGAAGGTCAGGCCCTATCCGCAGGGGCGCAACAGCATACCAAACCCGGCCTATGACGGTGGGAAGGGCTACCGTCCAATCGGCGCGGTCGATACGCATCAGGTCGAAGAGGGCGGTCGCTGCCAGGGCAACACCAACTGCGTACCGCTCTGTCCCGTGCAAGCGCGCTACCACTCCGGCAAAACGCTTGCCAAAGCGTTCGCGGTAAACGGGAAAAGGGGCGAGCAGCTCGTCGAACTGTTGCCGCAGGCGGTCGCATCGAAGGTCAACATCGATCCGGATAGCGGGAAAGTCCGCTCTCTCGAGGTCAAGATTTACAAAGACCCGGCCTCACCGGCCCACGAGACCATCACCGTGAAGGGCAAGGTTTTCGTGCTTGCGGCAGGCGCCATCGAAACGGCGCGTCTGATGCTGGCCTCCGGCCTGCGTAGCACCAGCGGTCTTGTCGGACGCAATCTGATGGACCACGCCTATCTGCTGAACTGGGCGCTGATGCCGGAAATCTGCGGCACGATGCGCGGCACCAGTTCGACGGGCGGTATCGTGGACCTGCGGGACGGCCCTTTCCGGGAAAGGCAGGCCGCCTTCGCCATCGATATCCATAACGACGGCTGGGGTTGGGCCACGGGTGCGCCGACCTCCGACCTTCTCGAACTGGTGGATGATCGCAACCTCTACGGGGCGGATCTTCGGCACGGCATGATCGACCAGGTTTCGCGGCAGTTGCTGCTCGCATTCATGATCGAGGTCATGCCCCTCGAAAGCAACCGCATCGCGGTGGATCCGCAATATACCGATGCTCTGGGCAACATGCGGCCCATCCTGTCCTTCACGGTTCCGGAATATACCATGAAGGGTGCCGCCTATGGCCGCCAGTTTGCGCGCACCGTCTTTGCGCGTCTGGGCGCGCAGGATCATACCCAATACAACCCCAGTGATTTCGGCTATGTGGCCTATGAGGGGCAAGGCTATGCGATCCGCGGCGGCAATCATCTGGCCGGCACCCATATCATGGGAACAACGAAGACCAATTCCGTCGTGGACAAGAACCAGCGCAGCTGGGACCACGAAAACCTCTATCTCGTGGGCGGTGGCAGCATGCCGACGATCGGCACGGCCAACGTCACGTTGACGCTGGCCGCCATGTGCTTCCGAAGCGGTCGCGACATTCTGAAGTCTCTGCATTGAACGAAGACCGGCATCCGCTGCGCGGAACGGACCGATGAGCTCGACGCAGGCGACACGAAGCCGCCCTGTGCACCCAACTTATCTTTCATGGAGCCTGAGCATGGATTCCTCCAGTATTAAGACACTCGATGAGCTGAAAGAGTTTCTCTACCGGGCGATGCAGCTCGAACATGCGACGATTCCGCCGTACCTGACGGCGCTTTACTCGATCAAGCCCGGCGTCAACCAGGACGCGACCCAGGTTCTGCGCGTGATCGTCGTGGAAGAAATGCTGCATCTGACCATCGCGGCCAATATTCTCAATGCCATCGGCGGCAAGCCCGATCTTGTCAGGCCGGACTTCGTAACCAGCTATCCCGCCTCCTTGCCGGACGGTGAGACCGATTTCAAGGTCGGCATCCTGGCTTTCGGCCGTGAGGCGCTAGCGACCTTCCTGAAAATCGAGCGGCCGGCCCAGCGTCCTGAACATCTCGTCGGCAAGGGCCTGATATACCGCAAAACTCCGCCTGATATCACCGCGCTTGCCAGCCATCCGATGCATGAGGACCTCCATTTCTACAGTATCGGCGAGTTCTACTCGACTATCGCGGAAGGCATCAAATACCTGGAAGCCGAAGCGCATGGGGCGGGCACAACCATCTTTACCGGCGACAGGTCGCGCCAGATCACCTCGGAATATTATTACTCCGGCGGCGGCGAGCTGTTTCCCGTGACCGATCTGAAAAGCGCCTTGGAAGCCATCGAGCTCATCATCGAACAGGGCGAGGGCGACGGTGGCGGTATCTACGACGATAACGACCACGAACTGGCGCATTACTATCGTTTCGAGGAATTGGTTAAAGGCCGCTATTACCAGAAGGGCGACCAGCCCGGCCACCCCACAGGTCCGCAGTTGCAGGTCGATTGGGAAGGCGCGTATCCCATAAAAGAGAACCTGAAAGTGGGGGACATACGCGAAGGCTCGGAACTGCGTGAGGCGGCGATCGCCTTCAACACGCGCTATGGCGAATTTCTCCGGCTTTTGACGCGTGCCTATAACGGCCAGCCCAGCCTGCTGCTGGAGGCCGTTCCGATGATGTTCGAATTCCGCAACATGATCCTCGAACTCATCCGCAATCCGCTGCCGAAACATCCCGGCAAGAACGGCAGCCCCACCTATGAGATCCAAGGCGGTATCAAACAGCCAGCCGTCACCTGGCAGGCGGAGGTGAACGCATGACCAGCCGTTTCGAGCCATTTCTGGGTCTTTCCGCGGAATTGACCGCCTTCTCCCACTTCGATCTTCTGGGAACTGGCCTGGCGGAACGCTATCTCGCCACGCTCGACAAGGTGGTCGGCGGCGAGATCACCGACGCGCTGCTGGCCGCTTTCACCGCCCTGCCACCGCCAGAAAGTGAGGCCCGTATCCAGGCAGTGCGCACAACCATTTTGGGCAATGAATTGCTGGGAGACGTGGCCCGCGCGCTGATCAAGCTCTGGTATTCGGGCACCTGGTTCGAGTTGTCCTCTGCCTGGACCGAGCGCTTCGGCCCCAGGCCTGCGAATATCACCTTCGTCGTTTCTCCCGATGCCTATGTCGAGGGTCTGCTCTGGAAGGCGATCGGAGCCCACCCTGCAGGCGCCAAGGGGCAAGGCTTCGGCTCCTGGGCCTTTCCGCCGAAGATTCCGGCTTTTTCTCCGGCTCTCGATTTCCAAACCTGACCTGACGTCACGCCCGCTTTGTCTTAAAAGAACTGGATCATTGCCATGACGACATATCTGCATCGACTGACGCCCGCCAAGGTCTGGCTCGGTGTCATCCCCACGCTCTGGTGGAATGACGATTTTATCAACATTGACATCGGCATCCCCTACGAGCAGGCACTGAGTGAAATGGCACTCGCCGGCTATGTCGGATGCGGCGTCAGCCATAAATATCCGACGGATCCGAAAATCTTGCGGCCTGCCCTCGAGCTAAGGGGATTACGGATTTCCGAACCTTGGGTGAGCACTTACTTCACCATCAAGGCAATGAATCGTCATACGCTTGAAAGCGTCGATGCTCAGCTCGACTTCCTCGAAGCAATGGAAGGCGGCAGCGACGATCCGCGCAGGGCCGATCTCGTCGTCGCCGAGTTTGGGGGAGCGGTCAATCCGCTTCCGGTCGCCCTGTTTCCGAATTGCCCCGAATTCTCCGAGGATCAGTGGAAACATCTGATCGAAGGCCTGCACGCAGCGGGAGAGAGAGCCAGGGCCCGTAACCGCCGGCTCTGCTATCACCCGCATCTCGGAACGGGGGTGATGAAGACGGAAGCGATCCACCGGCTCATGGATGAGACGGATCCTCGCCTGGTCAGCATGCTTCTCGACACCGCGCACCAGGCGGCTGCCGGTGTCGATCCGCTGGCGCTGGCCAGAAAATACGCCCACCGCATCAAGCATGTTCACCTGAAAGACATCCGCGCCGAGGTGGTTACGAGGATTCACAATGAGGAATTGTCATTCCAGCAAGGGATCGAGGCGGGGATCTTCACTGTGCCGGGCGACGGCTCCATAGAGACCTTTCCGGAAATTCTGGATGCGTTGGCCGAGGCGGATTTCGCCGGGTGGATCTGCGTCGAGGCAGAGCAGGACCCGGCCAAGGCCAATCCGCTGCAATACGCGAAAATGGGCCGCGAATACCTGCGCAAGCTGCTTGGATGGTAGCCCGGCGCGGACCGTTTGTTTCAGCCCGATGGCAATGTGAAGGAGGCGAGACGGATATCGCCTCATCACAATGCCGGGCGAGACATCATCCTGAACCACGCATTACTGGATAGCGACAGCTGGAGCGATGAAGATGGAAGAGGCACGCAGGCGAGATATATATTTCAGCTTCTTTATGTTTACAGCCGATTTGAGGCCGAATGACGCGGGCTATACCCAGGTTCTGGTCAAACATCTGACAGCTCTTACCGAGATCGGCTACACCGGCTTCGATGTACATATCGCCCCAGGACCGGCCCATGTCGGTCATCATGCTGAGGTCGAAAGCTATATCAGTCTCAAGAGGGCGTTCGATGGGGCAGGCTTCCGGGACGTGAAGTTCACAACCAACGTGGGGACCACGCGAACCTTCGATCCGACTTCGTCCTACGAGGAACAGCGCAAGCAGGCTTTGTCCTATCTCAAATCCCGCGTCGACATTACTTCGGTGCTGGGCGGGGAGAATACGATCATGTCGGGGCCGTTCCTGTACCCCTATGGTATCTTTCCGCTGACGGATGACGGTGAAGGGATCTGGAGCGACGCGCTTCAGGATTGGATGAAGCCACGATATGCGGCGGCCGCCTCCATCTTCCGGGAATTGGCGCAATATTCTGCGGAGAAGAGGGTGAAGCTAGCCATCGAACCCGTCAAGAATTGGGAAACGCCCGGACCGACCATGGTCTCGGAAGCGCTGGATTTTCTCGAAAGCGCCGACATACCGGTCTGTGGCGTCACGATCGATACCGCTCAGGTCGTGATGGAAAGCCAGGGGCCGGCAATCTTCAGGAAAAATGTCGCCCGTGCAGCAAAGCAAAGCCGGCTGAATTACGTTCATATCTCAGCGCCGGACCGGGGCGCTGTCAGAGATAGCTGGATTCCCTGGGAGATCATGCTGGACGAAATCGAGCCGGTCTATTCCGGCCCTTATCTCGTCGAAGTCTTCAACGCGATTGCCCCCTTCGAGAGCTCGATGCGAATGACGCGCAGACGCTTTTGGCGGCCCGGCGAGGACGCGCCGGAGGCGGACGTCGACAGCGCCTACGACGTTGCGCGCGCTGCCCTGAGGACATTGGAGGAACAGATCGCGTCGCACCGTCGTTGATCTCATCCGTGATGGCGCTCGGGCGCACATGTTGGAAACAACCCGGGAATGTTGGCCAGGAATGCTGGGGAGTCACATCTTCGCCGTGCCCGGGTGAACGTCAAACCTCAGCAAACGACCTTCAATCAGGGAGATACCTATGGTCACGCAATTGCCGGATCCCATTAAAATCGTCAGGCGAGCAGGCGATGTCCGTATTCATACTTTCATTTCAGCTTTCACGGATGACAATATCGCCAATGCAACGCACATCATCGAAAGCAGGAACAAGCTTGTTCTTGTCGATGGGCAATTCCTCGTCCCCTATGCGCTGCAATTCAGGGCGTATGCCGACAGTATCGGCAAGGAAATCGACCGGATTTACCTGTCGCACAGGCACCCCGACCATTGGTTCGGCCTAGGAGCCGCATTCAGCGACATTCCGATTTATGCATTGCCGGAAACGAAAGAGTTCTTGAAGCAGCACGGACAAGATTCCCTGAATGACCATTGGAAACTGGGCAACCTCGCTCCGAAGAGCTTGGTAATTCCTGAAGAAACCGTCCGCGCCGGCCACGAGATCATCGACGGAGTCAAATACGTTTTTGATGAAGTCGTTGATACGGAGATCGATTTTCTCCTCACCATAGGTCTTCCGGACGCGGGCGTTTTTATTGCGCAAGACCTGATCTACAGCGGAACGCACCTTTACCTGACGAAATACATGGAGCATTGGATTGGGATTTTGCAGGGCATGCTGCTGTCCGACTATGACCTGTTCCTTCCCGGCCACGGCTTTCCGGCTGACAAGAACGAGGTTGCCAAAAATATAGAGTACTTGTCCGTTGCCATGGACGCCGCCGGCAACGGACTCACCAATGATGCTTTCAAGCGCTTCCTGCTGGAAAGATTTCCCGAACGAAAATGCCCCGGAATATTCGACATATACATACCGCGCTTATTCGATAACGCGAGCGAGTTTTAATACGTCATTTGTGGTCAACAGGAGAGCCGTTGGAACATGGGCGATACATACACGGTTGGACAATATCTGGTCGACAGACTTCGCGAACTGGGCCTGGGACACCTGTTTTCCGTAGCGGGGGATTATTCGATCGAATGGGTGAACAGTTATGTCGAGAAAAGCGATATTCAGGTCATCGAAGAGGTGAATGAGCTGAATGCCGGTTATGCGGCTGACGGCTATGCGAGACTGAAAGGAATTGGTGCGCTTTGCGTTACCTATTCCGCAGGCTCGCTTTGCGCAACAAATGCGATCGCCGGATCTTACGTCGAGAAAGTGCCGGTCGTTCTGATCAACGGTGCGCCAAACATCAAGAAAACGCTCACGTTCGAACAAACCGGCTACAGTTCGCATCACTTCATCAGCGGGCGGGAAACGGATCTTCAGGTGTTCGAATACATAACGGCCGCTGCCGTCCGCATCGATAGCCCTCATCTCGCGCCAATGCTCATAGATTATGCGCTGACGCAGTGCATCACGGAAAGACGCCCGGTCTATATCGAGTTGCTGGAAGATATGGTGGACTTGGAATGCACGCGCCCGTCGAATGCATTAAAAGCGGCGCCGGACATATCCGACGAGGACAGTCTCAATCAGTCGATCGCGCAAATCAGCGAAAGATTGCAAAATGCCACCAAACCCCTGATCTGGATCGGTGTCGAGATCGACCGGTTTGGCCTTCACGACCAGGCGGAGCGGCTCATTCGGGACCTCAAGATTCCCTACGTGACCGAGCTTTTGAGCAAGGCCATCCTATCGGAAGACGATGTACAATTTGCCGGGGTGTTTGATGGCGAATCGTCGTCACCCTATGTCCAGTCGTTGGTCAAAGACTCCGACTTCGTATTGGCGCTGGGCGTCTGGTTGACTGATATCAATGATTTGGGTTGGCCTATCGATCTCGATAAAACCGCATTCGCCTCCTGGGATACAGTGAAATACGGCACGATCTTCAACGGACAGGTTTCGCTGGCGGATATCGTCAGCGGCTTGATTGCCAAAAGGCTAACGTGCAAAGCCCAAAGTCTTCCGGCGAAAACGGCCCGGCAAGCGCCGGCCGTGAATCCGGCAGGCGAAATTACCTATCAGGGCTTCTACGATTTCATTCAGCAGCAGATCGACGGAAATACTATCGTTGGTGCTGATGCGAGTTTGAATTATTTCGGGAGCCTGCTTCTTGAAGTGGGCGCTCGCCGCGGCTTTATCGTACAATCATCCTATTCGGCGATCGGTTATATCGGCCCGGCCGCGACCGGGGTTTCGCTGGCGAAGCAAGATAGACAAAGGCTACTGGTCTTTGCGGGAGATGGCGGGTTTCAGATGACCGCTCAATGCCTCTCGACACAAACCCGCTTCAATCTCAACCCGATCATCTTCGTGATGGACAACGGCATCTATGGCGTGGAGCAATGGCTTGCCGATGCATCGGTTTTCCATGGTAACAAGCCGTTCTACAATTCATGCATCCTGCACCGATGGAATTACAGCAAGTTGGCAGAGGTCTTTGGCTGCCAAGGGTGGAGAGTGGACACCTATGGCGAACTGGAGGAAGCCATAAATGGCGCCAAGGAAAACCTGAACAGTCCGTCCATCATCCAGGTCGTCGTGCCTCAGCGGTCGATCCCCGATAATGCGAACTGGAAAGCAAACTAGAATGGCCGATGCCTCAGAAATTCTGGGGCTTCAGTCTTTGCTGGAGCGCTACCCAACACCGCAGTTCGGTATCCAAGCATTAGCGCTCTCTGAGCACGGATTGCCTGAACTTGGCCTCCGACTCTCCGCTGAAATCGTCGGACGAGACTTCGTGCGGCAGGTCGATGATGAAGCCCGAATTTGCGCCCGCTGGCCCCTCGCCGACGCTGCCCGCTTCAAGGACGGCGACCCGCGCGGTCCGGTCCAGGCGCGAGGTGTGCCGGGCCGCGGAGAGGCCGGCGAAACCACCGCCGATGATCGCGACGTCGGCAATGACCGGTCTGGTCAGCGCAGGCCGTGGCGTGCGCGGCCCGCCGAGCACAGGTGTGAGTTCCGCGACGCGCTTTAAAAGGTGAGTTGCACCTTGCAGGCGGCCGTACGGTCCCCCGCGAGAGCGAAGGCTGCGGTGGCTTCTTCGAGCGGCAGGCTGTGGCTGATGATCGGCCGCACATCGATTTTGCGGCTGGAGATCAGCGCGACGGCAGTGCCGAACTCCTCGTGGAAGCGCTGCGTTCCGTGGAGTTGAAGCTCCTTGCCGACGATCGCGTTGAGAGGGATCGGCACGTCTCCTGTGACGCCGACCTGCACGATGGTTCCGCGCGGCCTGATGGCGGCAATCGCGCCACGGATGGCCGGGGCGGCGGCCGAGCATTCGAAGACGAGATCGAAATAGCCCTTTCCCGCCTCGAATTCCCCAAGCGCGGGGGCATCCTTGGAAACATTGATCGTGCGGGTGGCGCCCATCGCTTTTGCCCGGTCCAGCGCCGCATCAGCGAGATCGGTCACCACGATCTCGCTGGCGCCATGATAGGAGGCGGCGGCAACCATTAGGGCGCCGATCGGGCCGGCGCCGGTGACCAGCACCCGTTTGCCTGTGATATCTCCAGCGCGCGATGCCGCGTGCAGGCAGACGGATAGCGGCTCGCCGCAAGCCGCTTCCGCAGCAGTTGTCGCAACTCCGACCGCAAAGCACTGTTTGGCCGGCACCACCAGCCATTCCCGGAACATGCCCTGCTCATGCGGCAGGCGCATCGCGCTGCCCATGAAGCGCATTTCCAGGCAGTGGATCGGCATGTTTTTCTCACAATATTCGCAATGTCCGCAGGGTTGGCTCGGATTGACCGCCACCAGCGTCCCGGCCTTCAGGTCGACCCGCTCGCCCGTCTGGCTCACGGTTCCCGATGCCTCGTGGCCGGGTATGATCGGCTCGCGAACCCTGACCGGCCCGAAGCCGCCATCCTGATAATAATGCAGGTCGGAGCCGCAAATTCCTGCCGCGGCCATTTTGAGAAGCACCTCGCCGGGACCAGGGGCCGCAACCGTTTCGGTCTCGATCCTGAGATCGCCCTTTTGGTAAAGCCGTGCCAGACGTGTCCGCATCGTGTCCATCCTATCTCAACAGTCCAAGCTGCTGCGGCAGCCAAAGCGATACTGCGGGCACGAAGGTGATCAGGATCAGCGCCAGGAAGAGCGGCACCAGCCAGGGCAAGATCGCCATCGTGGTGCGTTCGACGGAGAGTTTCGCAACCCTCGACAACACGAAAAGCACCATGCCGAGCGGCGGGTGCAACAGGCCGATCATCAGGTTCAACGTCATGATGAGACCGAACTGGACGGGATCGATCCCGAATTTCAGGACGATCGGCAGAAGGATCGGCACGAGGATGGTGATGGCCGCGATCGTATCCAGGAAGCAGCCGACGAAGAGCATCAAGAGGTTCACGAGGATCAGGAAAACCCATTTGTTGTCGGTGATCGACAGGATCGCATCGGACAGCAACTGTGCCGCCTGGCTCACCGTGAGCAACCATGCGAAGACCGAAGCCGCAGTGACGATGAAGAGAACGGATGCCGTCGTCTCGATCGTATCGAAGCTTGCCTTGGCGAGCGTCGAGGGCGTCATCGTACGGTAACGCACCAGACCGAGGAACAGGGACCAGAGGACGGCAGCGACGGCGGCCTCCGTCGGCGTGAACCAGCCCATCGTCATGCCGCCGATCAGGATGACGGGCGTCATCAGCGCCATGACCGCGGAAAAGCGGAAATACCAGTCGAGGGCAAGAAGCAGGACAAGGGCAATGCCCGCCGCAACATTCATCGATACGCCCGCCTGCATCAGCAGATAGATGGCAAGCGGCACCGCCAGGACGACGACGATTTCCATTCCCGCCGACAGGAGTTCTCTAACATTAAACGGCGCGTCCGAGCCCCAGCGCTTCTTATAAGCAAAGGCGGCGACGGTGATCATCATTAGCAGCGTCATAACGATGCCGGGCAAGATGCCCGCCATGAAGAGAGCGCCGATCGAGACGTTCGCCATCATGCCGTAGATCACGAAAGGCAGCGACGGCGGGAAGATCGGGCCGAGCGTGGCAGACGCCGCCGTTACGCCGACCGCCGCCTCAACCGGATAGCCGTGGTCCTTCATCGCCTTGATCTCGATCGTGCCGATACCGGCCGCATCGGCGAGCGCAGTGCCTGACATGCCGGAGAAGATGACCGAACCGATGATGTTGACTTGCGCGAGACCACCCTTCATCCAGCCTACGAGAGCCACCGCAAAGGAATAGATGCGGCCGGTGACACCGGCCGAGTTCATCAGATTGCCCGCGAGGATAAAGAACGGCACAGCGAGCAGCGGGAAGCTTTCGACGCCGGCAATCATCCGCTGGGCAACGATGATGTCGGGGGCAACGCCGTAAAGGACGATGTAGAGCACCGATGCGACAGCCATCGAAATGGCGACGGGCACCCCGATCAGCATCAGAACTAGAAACGAGCCAAGAAGCAGCAGCATCGGTTCAACCCTCGATCGTCTGGAATTCTTCGGGGCGCTCCAGAACGGAGTAGCCGCGGCGCATGTTGGCGATGAAGACGATGACCGCACGGATCAGCATCAACACGAAAGCGACGAGAACGCTGTAGAAAACGATGTTGCGCGGCAGGTCGACGGTGACCATCTGCTCGTCCGCGACGATGTCGACGTAACGCCACATCAGGTGGCAGCCATAGGCGAAGAAGCCGATGCGGACGATATCGACGAAAGTGGCGAGCACGCGCGCCAGACCTGCCGGCATATAGTGATAGAATACATCCACCTGGATATGCCGCGACGTGCGTACGCACATAACGGAACCGAGAAAGACGACACCGATCAGGCAGTTGATCGCGATCTCCTCGGTCCATGCGTAGCTGTCGTTCAGGACATAGCGCGTAAAGAACTGCAGGAAGACGCAGCCGGCCATCAGCCAGAAGACCAGCAGCGTGATCCAGTCCTCGATGGCGTAATCCGAGACGTTTGCGGTCGGCGCCTGCCCTTCGAACTCGTGACCGATTTCTTCGGCCGTGATTTGCGTATGAATTTCTTGCGACATGATCGGCCTGTTCCGGTTGGGGAAGAAGGAGCGCGCGTGGCCGCGCCCTTCAGTTGTCGACAAACATCGTCCTTTGCTCGGCGTGACCTCGGCTCGGTGAGCGCCATTCCTGCCCTCATCCGGCTGCCGCAACCTTCTCCCCGCCAGCGGGGAGAAGGGACATGCCGCGCCGGTCTTCAAGCCTCAGCGCTGACATTTGGCACGTCCCCTCTCCCCGTCTAAACGGCGAGAGGGTTAGGGTGAGGGCATCACGAAAAGGTGGCTTACGGGCTTTACTGGATCGCGCGAATTGCTTCCCAATCGGCCTTCTCGTAACCGAAATCCTCGAATTTGACCTTTTCCATCACGGTCTTTTCGAAATCGGCTTTGTCGACTTCAGTGACATTCAGGCCCTTTTCCTTGAAGGTCGCAATCAGGCTGTTTTCCTTGCCGGCGATCGTCTTGCTCGTGCGCTCGGCGGCCTCCTGCATGACCTCGCCGAATATCTTCTTGTCCTCGTCGGAAAGGCTCGCCCACCGCGTCTTCGAGATCACGGTATTGAGGTGGTCGACGATGTGGCCGGTGAGGATGATGTTCTTCTGGACTTCGTAGAACTTCTTCGCCTCGATTGTCGTCAGCGGGTTTTCCTGCGCCTCGACCGTACCGTTCTGCAAAGCGAGATAGACTTCGGCAAAGGCGATCGGCGTTGTGTTGGCACCGCAGGCGCGCGGCATGGCGAGATAGGCCGGAACGTCAGGCACCCGGATCTTCAGGCCCTGCATGTCGGCGCACTTGGCAATCGGCTTGTTCGATGTCGTATGGCGCGTGCCGTAATAGCTGACGGCAGCGATGTGGTTGCCGGTCTTGTCTTCATAGCCTTTGGCAAGACGCTTGAAGACATCGCTCTTTGTGTAGGCGATCAGGTGATCGGGACCGCGGAAGATATAAGGGAAGTAAGTTACGCCGATCGGCTTGTAGTCGCGTGCCGCAAAGCTCGATCCCGAGATGATGATGTCGACCGTCCCGAGCTTGAGGCCTTGGTTGATGTCGGCTTCCTTGCCGAGCTGCGAGGCCGGATAGACCTCGATCTTGTAGCGCCCGTCGGTGCGCTTGTTGATCTCTTCCGCGGCCCAGACGGAATCCGTGTGGAAGGGCTCTGACGTTTCATAGACATGCGCCCATTTCAGCACTGTCTGGGCATGGGCGATCGCGCTGCTCGCCATGATCGCGGCTGCAGTGCAAAGTATCGTTGCGAGTCTGCTTTTCATTGCTCTCTCCTCCCGAGCTTGGGTTAAGTCTTGGCAGTTCCTTTCGGCGGCCGCTTGTTGCGTCCGCGCTCCTCTTCCTCCGAGAACTCCTCCCCGAAGCTCTCGGAAAACCTCTTCTGCGACATGGTGAGATGGGCGCGCATGGCCGCCTTGGCGCCAGCGGCATCGCCGGCAGCGATCGCGTCGCGAATGGCCCGATGCTCGTCCAATGCCCTGCGCCAGGTCGTCGGCCCCTCGAAGTGGCTGGCAAGCCTTGCGAAATAGGGGGTCATGCGCATGTCGAACATCTCGCCCGTGACGCGGATCAATGTCGCATTCCCAATGATGGCAGCAATTCCGGTGTGGAAAGCGCGATCGGCATCGAGCACCGCGATTGCATCGTTGACCACGCCACTCATACGCGTCAGAGCTTCGTCGAGCAGAGCGATGTCATCCGGTTTGGCGCGGCCTGCAGCTTCTTCGGCGATGGCGCATTCGATGAGGGCGCGCGCCTGCAGCAGCTCGAAAGGTCCCTCTACAGGCTCACGTTCGGCGCCTGCGACGATTGCGGCATTCTGGCGTATCACATAGATCCCGGATCCCATGCGGATGTTGACAAGACCTTCGACCTCCAGGACGATCAATGCCTCGCGGACGGTGGGACGTGAAACCGAGAGTTGCTCGGCCAGGTCGCGCTCGGCCGGCAGCCGTTGACCGACAGCAAGTTCGCCGCTCGCGATCATCAACCGGATCTGATCTGCGACCTGCCGGTAAAGGCGGCGTGATTCAACAGGCGAAAACATGATAGCCTCCCCGGCGGACTTCTCCTCAAATCCCGCAGCTGGTCAACTGGCCTGACCAATTGATCTACCGGTATCATTCACCGAGGGGTGCGTCAATGCGCCGCGCAAAAAGGCTCCTTGGGACGAGTCATGGCCACGTCCGGTGCGCTCGGCGGAGAAACCATGCCGCTGAAGGCGGCAGAGACGAAGCGGCGGCTAACTCTTCCCCGCGGACGAATACGGTTTGATGCAGGAGCCCGACCTCGAAAGACCGGCGCCACCGGGAATGATGCCTAACCCGCTCGGGGAGATTTAGCCTGACCATTGTCAAGGCGGCGCGATATCCACTCCCTGACAAGGCCATTTGCCTTTGCCGCCAAGTTTGTGGGAAATCGATTAAAACCATGCGGCGCCTCCGGGAAAACGACGCAGTGGGCGTTACCGTTTTGCTGTTGCCACTGGTGGCTCATTGACAGGCTGTCATCAATGATCGGATCAAGTGCCCCAGCGATGAACAATGCGGGTGGAAGCTTGGACAGATCGGCGAACCGGGGGCCGCGAGCCTCACGTCCGGAAAGGCTCGGCGTCAAACGCTGAAGGTTTCGAAGCGCCGATGGCCCGTCGATGACAAGGCTTCTTCCCGTTGACCGTCGCAGACTTTCCGAGCCCGTCAGATCAAAGCCGCCGCACATGGAAATGAATCCAGCAACGGCTTCCGCCTTGCCGCGTTGGCGCAGATGAAGCAGCGCTTCGGCCGCAAGATGCGCGCCGGACGACTCTCCACCGAGGATGATGCGCTCGACCTGAAGCTCGGCGAGATGCTCGACGAGCCAATCGACTGCCGTCCTGCAGTCGTGCACAGTGTCGTCGAGCCGATCATCGACGGCGTTATGAAAATCGACGGCGGCCACCAGAGTCTGGCAGCGCCCTGCGATCGGGCGGGTAATGCCGTCGTCGAGACGGGCATTACCCATCACCCAGGCACCACCATGGAAATGGACATAGAGGCCATGAGGGGCCCCCTTCGGCACGATCAGCCTTAAGCCGATTTTCCTGCCGTTGGCGGCAGCGAAGCGGCTGACCGCTTCGCCGTGGCGGATCGCTCGATCGGGCACCAGCGACTGCACCGCTTTGGTCATCGCTTGAACGCATTTAGCGTTCCAGCGGCGATCAACGTGATAACGGGGAAGAATTCCGAGGACGGCATTAAACATTCGGGCGCGGCTAAGTTCTTGCGTGGTGAAGGACAGTGTCCCCTCACCTGCTTCGTCCCCGATCGTCGCTCCTCTCACTTCGAGGTCAGCCCTTCTATTCTCGTCAGGTGCATTCTCAGATCGGGCAGAATCTTCTGCGAGGCCCGCTTCAATGCCCCATCCGGGCCATTTTTCGAATAATCTGAAAAGAGCCCCACGGCCTCCTGATGCGCAGTCACCTGCGTCGAAAGATAGGCTTGGTCCAGGTTTTCCCGGTCGCTTTGCTGCAGCGCTTCGAGCTTCTTCTTGTGCTCATCGTCGAGGGCAGCTGGCAGTTGGACTCCATCTTCGTTGGCGGCGTCCGCCAGAATAGGGCCGGCTCGCCCATGATCTTTCAACATATCGCCGGCGAACTGCTTTGCATCTTCAGCCGCGCCCCTGGCGACTTCAATCTCGGCGGTTTTGAGTTCGAACATGTTTGACATCGCGGCGCGGGTGGCGAAATCCACTGCCTTTTGACGGGCAGCGTCATCGGCAGCCAAGGCGGGCGTTGCGATCAGCAAAAGAAAGCAAAGATTGAATTTGAGCTTCATCGTTATTCTCCAAGTGCGCAGGGCGAAGGCGGGCGAAGGACCAATCGCCCGCCCCCTTTCCGGCTCAATTCTGCTCGGCTTGTGCGCCGCTATCAGGCTTTGCGGGCCCAAGAACGGGCTTCTGTCCCATGGGCTGCGGCACCATTGTCTTGAAGCTTCCCTTGCCGTCGATCGACTTGCCGTTGGACCATCGTCCCGGTACCGGCTCGCTGCCATCCTGCTGAAATCCAAGATAGGCGTAGCTGAACTCCTGCAGCTCTTTCTCCTGAGGGAAGCTGTTGGGGATCGGGAAGACCTTCGATGGCCCGCCCAGCTCCTCGAGTGCCGCCATCCATTGGTTTTGGTGCATGGTATCGCGGGCGATGAGGTAGGAGAGCATCTCCTTCATCCCGGGATCATTGGTGAGGTTGAACAGTCGCGTCGCCAACACACGACCGGTGGATTCCGCAGCGACATTCGCGGTCATATCGGCTGCGATATTGCCGCTGGCATAGATGTGCGACATGTCGAACGGGACGCCGTCCGAATCGACGGGCATGGCCGAAAGACCGGCCGAAAGAAGGCTTTTCATGTTCAGTCCACCGAGAACCGCGCTTGCCACGGGGTCGCGCGCCACTTCATCCTTAACCGAGACAGGCGCGCCTTCGAGGTTCAGCGCCACCGCGGTCGCCAGCATCTCGATATGCCCGAGTTCTTCCGCCGCCGTGTTCATCAACAGGTCCCGAAACTTCGGGTTGCCGCGGGCGCCGCACGCTTGAAAGAAATATTGCATGGCAACCCTGATCTCGCCCTCGACCCCGCCGATCGCCTGTTGCAGCGCGCGGGCGAAATGGGGATCGGGCGTCTCGACCCGCACCGGGAACTGCAGCTTTCCATCAGTGTAAAACATTCAACTCTCCTTCTTGAGGGGCGCTCGCCACATCCGACGAGTGGACCTGACATTCAGAAGCTGCCCCAACAACAAATCTGAGAGGCAGTTCCCGCCGTTCGGAAATATCTGGGAATTGGATACCGTGTTTCGGGCCGAGGTGCGGAACCAGGGCGGTTAATCGTGGTTAGGCGTCAACCAACAAGGAGGACTAAAATGCCAGGAACCGAGATTAGGGAAGTCTTCATCGCCGGTTTGAAAAATGCCCACGCCATGGAAAACCAGGCGCTCAGCATCATGAAACCGCAGCTCAAACGCATAGAGAATTACCCGGAGGTTGCCCAACGGCTCGACGCGCATATCCGGGAAACCGACGGGCAGATCGTCCGTCTGGAGGAGATCCTTGACAGTCTGAACGAGGACAAGTCGACGCTAAAAGATATGGCGCTATCCTTCACAGGGTCCATGGCAGCCCTCGGCCATACGGTTGCAGGCGACGAAATCCTGAAGAATTCGTTCGCCAATTTCGCCTTCGAAAATTACGAAGCGGCAGCTTACAAGTCGCTGCTGGTGGTTGCCGAGTCAGGTGGATATGGCGCCGCCATGACTGGGCTTCGGGCAAATCTGAACGAGGAGTTGGCAATGGCTGAATGGCTCAATGACAATCTGGTCGCTGTCACGGAAAAGTTTCTCTCGCTGCGACAGGTGGGCGAGACGGCGAAGGTCTAGGTTCGGCATGACCAATCAACTTCCCCTGTCCGAGACCGACCTTGCCCCGACGAGGAAATCGGCGCGAAAACATCGTGGCCTCGCTAGCCAGCTTCTCTCAAGCCGCAAGCTCGTCAACTGCCTGACCAACACAGGTAACATCGCTTGGTTGTAGGTCAATCCGCCGCACAAACTGAAAAAGGAGAGTTTACTCGCGGGCCGAGAACGACCTCGATCCCTTTCTGCCCTCATGGCTCGTCGCGACCATGGAACAGATACCGCTGCCCAGGAAATAGTGGCTTACCGGCTTCCTGAAACCGACAAGGCCAAAATCGCGCGGGAGAGAGACTGACTCGAGAATGCTCTCTAGAACCGGAAGTTCCGGATCCGCCAACCGCAATAGGATGAGATTTTCGCTTGTGAAAGGTTGCATCGCGCTGCCCGCCTTGTTTGGCAAGAGCACGCGGTCTCCCAGCCGCGAGCGCCATGAAGTCTGCTGGGCGATGACGAACCCCGAAGGATGGCCAATTGCTATCCATTTGACCTACGGCGCCTCTTCAGCACGCGGGTCGCCGACCGGGTTTGGTACGCAATCGGACGCGTCGAGAAATTCCTTTAGCAGGTGCTAAAGTTTCACCTAAGGTAATCCGGCTGGGGGGCACTGGTATGGATCAATATTCCTTCCCGAGCGACGAAGCTGAAATCTATCGCCACATTGTCGAGAGCGCGCTGGACTACGCAATCTTTGCCATGGATCTCGATGGCACTGTGGCGACCTGGAGTGCTGGTGCGGAACAACTCTTCGGCTATTCGGCATCCGAGATGATCGGGCAAAATGGGATCATCGTCTTTTCGTTCGAGGATCAGCTCGCCGGAGCACCGCTCAAAGAGAGGCGGCTTGCGCTAGCTAACGGTCGCGCCGACGACAATCGGTGGCACGTCAGAAAAGACGGCAGCATGTTCTGGGCGTCAGGGTTGATGATGCCGCTTCGCAACGACGTGGGCGGGATTTACGGCTTGATCAAAATCGTCCGGGACCGGACCCTGACGCTTCAGCAGGACGAAGCGTTGCGCGCCAGCGAGGAACGCCTCCAGCTTATTCTCAAAAGTGCAATCGATTATGCGATCTTCGCCTTTGATCAAGATGGGCGGATCATCAGCTGGAACACCGGGGCTTGCCGTATTTTTGGCTATCAGGAAGATGAGATTCTCGGTCACGATGCACGCATTCTCTTCGTACCGGAAGACCGTACCGAGGGCGACGGGGCGCTTGATCGCGAGATGGAGACGGCGCGTGAGCGCGGTCGTGCTGAAAACGAACGATTTCACTTGCGTAAGGACGGATCGACCTTCTGGGGCAGCGGATTGACCATGCCGCTGCGCGCCCATCATCAAAAAGCCGGCTATCTCAAGGTACTGCGAGATGACACCGAGCGTCACTTTGCAGATGAGCACCAGCAAATCATGATGCGCGAGATGAGTCATCGCGTCAAAAACAGCCTCGCACTTGTCGCTGCGATGCTCGCGATGCAGGCCCGCTCGGCCGAACATCAGGAAGTGGCAGCGGCCTTGCGCGATGCTGAAGCGCGTGTCGGCACCATTGCCCAGGTTCACGACCAATTGTGGCGCCAACCGAACATCGAAACGGTGGAACTGGCGGATTTTCTGTCGAGCCTATGTCAGCGCCTGCAGCAGGCGGCGTCAAAGCACACTGTTTCGGTCGACGCGGATGCGTGCGTTATCGATGCAGACCGGGCAATCCAGCTTGCCCTTCTCGTCAACGAACTGGTGACGAATGCCTTTAAGCACGCTTATGCCGATATTTCAGGCACCGTCACCGTCCGTGCGCGCGCCACCACCGACGAAATCCGCCTTGAAATCGCCGATGATGGAAAAGGATTCCCGGAGGGATTTTCCGTCTGCGAAAATGGTGGCAAGAGCTTGGGCATGAAACTCGTGCGCGTTCTGGCGCAGCAGCTGAGGGCCGAGCTTCACATCGAGAATCGGCGGCCCGGCGCGAGTTTTGTGATCCGTGTACCCCGAAATCCGTGACAGAGTTGCCGGCAGCCCGAAAGCTTTGCCAAAACTGCTCAAAGGCCAAATATGGATATGGCTGCTATCACGGCGCAAGCTGTTATTACCGAGATCACAAAGATGCCGGTATGAGCGCAGGCTCCCTCCCGCTGGAAAGTGGCCTTGCCGCACCGGATCAGGGTATTGTTCATAACTTGCTATTGCAGGTTTGCCCACCGAGGCCTTTGAACTGCCGGCCGCCGATGCCAGACCGTCGAGCTGCCATTGAGACATGTGCTGGTCGAGTCCGACCAGCCGAACGAGCATGCCTGATTGGTCGAAAGCGGTCTGGTATCGATGGTGGCGACGAACGTCGAAGACGAAGCGAGGTCGGACATGCCGGATACCGGGGATGGCAGGACTGCATGTCATCGAAGGAATGAGAGCGATTAGGTCGACCCGCGCCAACGTCAGGATTCTCGACCGAGAAAGGCTGGAGGAGATCGCTACTGGGAGCTACGTCATTCCGGAACGGGAACCCGGGGGCGTTTGATCGGACTGGCGATCCGGCGTTCCACTAGAGCATGATCCCGAAAAGTGTGAGCGTTTTTCGGACGACATCATGCTCGAACTACACAATGTCGAAGAGGATTCAGACTAAGCCGAACCGCCCTAAAATCATCCTGTTATAGCCGGAGCTTCTGATCGTCTCCAAGAACAGCACGATCAAAAGAACAGGCCGATGATCAGTCGCGAAGATGGTTTCCGAGCATCAACTGCAGGGACTCGCGGGCGCGGCTGACGCGGCTTTTCAGCGTGCCGATCCGGCACCCACACATTCTCGCGGCTTCCTCGTAGCTGTTACCGGCAGCCACCAGTGTCAGGGCGCGGCGCCTGTCGTCGGAAAGAAGTGTGAGTGCCTGCTGCAGTTCGTGTTCCCGCAGCGCCCATTCCTGGGTCGGCGCGCTCGCAATCCGTTCTACCATCACGTCAATTCCCGTCGGTTCGCGTTTCTGTTTGCGATAATTGGTGCAGAACGTGTTTCGAAGGATGGTGAAAAGCCAGGATTTCAAGGAGGTGCCGGGGCGGTAGAGATGAAGCGAGTTCAATGCCTTCAACAAGGTTTCCTGCACAAGATCGTCGATATCGTCGTTGCTGCGCAGGAACCTTCGGGCAAAGACGCGCAATGCCGGCGTCAGTGCAACGATTTCTAGCTCGATTGCGGACTTATTTTTGTCATCCGATGCAGAATGTATGGAAGATACTGACGCCATTTTTCTCTCTCTCCGGATGAGAGGGAAAAGTTCTGGACGTCCTAATCGTTGCCGTACGATATCAGACAAACACGTCATTTGACCCGGTCGCCCCGTTTCGCGTTGGTGAATCACGTCATCGCAAAAGGAGAGCAAGCGGCCTCAAGCCGTCGTGCCGCCAGCGGTCCTGCCCGATTGGACCGCTTACTGAAGTTTGCCCATGCAAAACCCCCGAGGTTGGGTTGCCAACTTTCGGGGGTCAGGTTCACGAGGCGGAGTTTTCGTGAAGGAGCCGATCAATTGTTGTGAGCTGCGCAGGCTTCATCCATCGGGGTGGCGTTGCTCGTACCGCCCTGTGTTTGAAGCTTGGCAGAGTTGTTGACCGGATTCGGGCACTTGGTCTTGTCCATCTTCATTGTGCCGCTGGTCGTGGAACCCGTTGTGGTGGTATCCGTTGCCATTGGCTTCTTGGTCTTCGTGTCGCTGGCTGCGCCGCCACCCTGGTCGGCTTGGTTCTTATCGATGGTGGCACCTGCGGGGGCCGGATTCGATTGGGCGAAGGCGGATGTGGCCATGCCGATAGCCAATAGTGACGCTGCTACGAGTTTCATACGCATTGTGATGTCCTCCTTGGGATCCTTCCATGCTTGACCCAGTCAGAACCTCGTTCTTAGATCATTGTTCCGCTGCAGCCGACAAAATCCACTACCGCGCCCATGGCAAGCGCGCAGTCAAAAGTTGACGTTTCAGCAGCAAAATGGAAGCTATTGCGCGTAAGGGGATAGGCGACTATTTCGCGTAAAGCGCCCGCGACCGCTCGAGATGCTTGAGGAGTGCCGTTTCCGAGCCATCCACGTCGTTCGCTTCAAGGCGATCGACGATTTCGTCGTGTTCGGCGAGCGTGAATTTTTCCTTGCCGGTCCAGATCAGCATCTCGGTATGATATTCCTTCAGCCAGGCAAGCATCGCTTCACTGACGGCGACGTAGATCGGATTGCCGGATATCTGCGCTATGCGGGTGTGGAATTCCATGTCCGCGTCGATGAACTCTTCGGCCCGCCCAAGCGACATTCGCTGGCGTTCGATGATGTTCCTGAGATCGGCGATATCATTTGCCGAGGCGCGCTGCGCGGCCTCGCGCGCCATGCCCCGCTCAAAGAAGATGCGGGCGCTCTTGAGGTATTCCAGCGAGTCCGCCGATTGCGACAGCATGATCTTGGCGGTGAGATCGACCTGGCGGAATATCGATCTTGCCGTCAGCCTGAGGACCTTCGCACGCTCGCCATGCGAAATGCTGACAAGACCTTTGTTGGCAAGGGACTGCATGGCCTCCCTGATTGCCGGCCGACCGACACCGAAGCGTTCCATCAGCACACGCTCGGAGGGCATTTCGTCGCCAGGCTGAAGCTCGCCCGAGGTAATCATTCGCTCAAGTCGATCAAACACTTCGTCAGAGAGTTTCCGGCGGACGATTTGTTCGAGGGGCTGGGTCATCACATCTCGCTGGTTCAAAATGTCTCCTCCTAACAGTTTTCCGGGTCGAGAACAAAGCTGTCGGCGAAAATTGCGGATCCGAAGATTCTACTTTTCATCACTTGGAATACTCATTATACCAGATCATGAGTTGGCGCCATGGCAATTTGCCTGCGAGAGGAGCAACCGTCCGTTTCATGATGATTACCCTGACATACCGTATCGAAACGCCCGGCAGCGTCGAGGCGATGGCGGAAAAGATCGCGAGCGACCAGTCGACCGGCACCTTCGTGCCCGTTCCCGGTGAAACGGAAGAGTTGAAGTCGCGTGTCGCCGCCCGCGTGCTGGCGATCCGCCCGCGCGAAGATACGTTTCATCCGACCTGGCCCGAGGTCGCTCCCGGCACGCTGCTTCGTCGTGCCGATGTCGACATCGCCTTTCCGCTGGACGCGATCGGCACCGACCTCTCCGCATTGATGACCATTGCGATCGGCGGCGTCTATTCTATCAAGGGCATGACCGGCATCCGCATCGTCGACATGACGCTGCCCGACGCCTTCAAAAGTGCGCATCTCGGACCGCAGTTCGGCATTCATGGAAGCCGCCGGCTCACCGGCGTCGAAGGTCGCCCCATCATCGGAACGATCGTCAAGCCGGCGCTTGGTCTTAGACCGCACGAGACGGCGGAACTCGTCGGCGAGCTGATCTCATCCGGCGTCGACTTCATCAAGGATGACGAAAAACTGATGAGCCCGGCCTATTCGCCGCTCAAGGACCGCGTTCAGGCTATCATGCCGCGCATTCTCGATCACGAACAGAAGACCGGCAGGAAGGTGATGTATGCCTTCGGCATCTCGCATACAGACCCTGACCAGATGATGCGCAACCACGACATCGTCGCCAGGGCCGGCGGCAATTGCGCCGTCGTCAACATCAACTCGATCGGCTTCGGCGGCATGAGCTTTCTGCGCAAGCGCTCCAACCTAGTGCTTCACGCGCATCGAAACGGTTGGGATGTGCTGACGCGCGATCCGGGCGCCGGCATGGATTTCAAGGTCTACCAGCAATTCTGGCGGCTGCTGGGCGTCGACCAGTTCCAGATCAACGGCATCAGGGTCAAGTATTGGGAACCGGACGACAGTTTCGTCTCGTCCTTCAAGGCCGTTAGCACGCCGCTGTTTGATGCCTCCGATTGCCCGCTTCCGGTTGCCGGTTCAGGCCAGTGGGGTGGACAGGCGCCGGAGACCTATCAGCGGACCGGCCGCACCGTCGATCTTCTCTATCTCTGCGGCGGCGGCATCGTCAGCCACCCCGACGGACCGGCCGCCGGCGTTCGGGCCGTGCAACAGGCCTGGCAGGCAGCAGTCGCAGATATCCCGTTGGAGGTCTATGCAAAAGATCATCCGGAACTCGCTGCCTCGATTGCAAAATTCAGCGACGGCAAGGGCGCGTGACCGCGATGCATGGACCTCTCGTCAGCTATTACGGGGACGACTTTACCGGCTCCACCGACGTGATGGAGGCCCTGGCCTCGAACGGCGTGTCGACCGTGCTCTTCCTCGACATTCCGACGCCGGAACTGCTCGCGCGTTTTGGAGATTGCCGTGCAATCGGCATTGCCGGGACAAGCCGCAGTGAGACCCCCTTATGGATGCAAGAGCACCTTGCGCGCGCTTTCGAGTGGCTGAATTCGCTCGGCGCTGACATCTGCCACTACAAGGTCTGCTCGACCTTCGATTCCAGCCCCGAAATCGGCAATATCGGCAAGGCGATCGAAATCGGCCGATCGGTCTTCGGCCAATCCGTCGTGCCGGTCATCGTCGGCGCGCCGCAATTGAAACGCTACACGGCATTCGGCAATCTCTTTGCCGCTTACCAGGGCCGGATCTTTCGCATCGACCGCCATCCCGTCATGAGCCGCCATCCAGTCACACCGATGGACGAGGCGGACCTTGCGGTGCACCTGTCGAAGCAGACCCGCCTTCCCGTCCTGGTCGCCGATCTCGTCGCCATCACCGCGACGGACGCCGATGCGCGTGTCGACGAACTGGCGTCGGGTTCGGAGGGGATCCTGCTCATCGATGTCGATTCCGAGGCGACTCAGGAGGCCGCGGGCCGACAACTGCTTCGTGTCACCGGCCGTTCCGGAAGGTTTGTCGCCGGCTCCTCGGGTGTCGAATATGCCCTGTTCAGCGCATGGCGGCGGAGCGGCTTCATCGGCGCGAGCAGCACCGAGTTTCCTGATATCGGCCCTGTCGACCGCCTGGCCGTCGTGTCGGGCAGCGTATCGCCAACGACCGAGCGCCAGATCCGGACGGCCGTCGAGAACGGCTTCGAGAGCATCGCGCTCGATCCGCTTGCGCTGGTCTCGGAGCATGGTCAAGGCGCGTTGGATGCAGCGGTAGAGGCCGGCATCCAGAAGCTCAGACAAGGCAAGAGCGTCATCCTGTATACCGCGCTTGGACCGTCCGCAGACCGCGGCGCCGACATCGACAGGCTTCCGGGGGCTCGTCACCGGCTCGGGAGCGCGCTCGGCACGATCTTGCGCCGCCTGATCGAGAGCGAAGGGCTTTCACGCGCCGTCGTCGCCGGCGGCGACACATCAAGTCACGCACTCAGGCAGTTGAAGATCGACGCGCTGACGACGCTTCTGCCGCTGCCCCAGACGCCTGGTTCTCCGCTTTGTCTTGCGCATGGCGACTACCAGCCGACCAACGGCCTGCAGATCGCCCTCAAAGGCGGTCAGGTCGGGACTGACGGCTATTTCACGCAGATCCGCGATGGAAGGAAACCCTGATGGTTTCCCGATCCGGCTTGGCGCAGAAAAAAGCTCGGATCAGGTGATATGGTGATTGACTCATCATACCAGTGTGTGATCCTATCGAGAAACGGAAAAGGTGAGGAAACATGACTAAGATTGCCCTCTTCGGCGCAGGCGGGAAAATGGGATACCGGCTCGCCAAAAATCTCAAAGGCTCGCGTTTCGAGGTCCGCCATGTCGAGGTAAGCGACGCAGGCAAGGCTCGTTTGAAGAATGATCTCGGTGTCGATTGCGTATCCGTCGATGTCGGGCTCGACGGCGCCGAGGTGGTGATCCTTGCCGTGCCGGACACGGTGATCGGAAAAGTCGCGGCAGGCATCGTCGACAAGCTCACATCAGGCACCATGGTGATCGCGCTTGACGCTGCGGCTCCCTTTGCCGGCCACCTGCCGAAGCGCGATGATCTTACCTACTTCGTCACCCATCCCTGCCATCCGCCGATCTTCAACGACGAGACGGACATGAAGGCGAAAAAGGACCACTTCGGAGGCCTCTTCGCCAAGCAGCATATCGTCTCAGCACTGATGCAGGGTCCCGAAAGCGCCTATGCGCTTGGGGAGGAAATCGCCAAGCTGATCTGGGCCCCGGTCATGCGCTCGCACCGGGTCACGGTCGACCAGCTTGCCATGCTCGAACCGGGCTTGTCGGAAACCGTTTGTGCCTCACTGCTCGTCGTCATGCGGCAGGCCATGGACGAATGCGTGGCACGCGGCGTCCCTGAACAGGCCGCCCGCGACTTCCTGCTCGGCCATATGAACGTGCTCGGCGCGGTCATTTTCAAGGAAATCGACGGCGTGTTTTCAGATGCCTGCAACAAGGCGATCGAGTTCGGGATCCCGGCGCTGATGCGCGACGATTGGAAAAAGGTATTCGAACCGCAGGAGATCGCCGAAAGCATCCGGCGCATCACCTGAACCGGCTTGGGGAGGCAAGCCCTCCCCTCAACCGCCCCAGGGAGAAGGGGCTTCATTCACAACAGGGAGGAAATAATGAAACTGACGCGCAGACTGACACTTGCAGCTTTTGCCGGCGCCCTGGCGCTTGGGACGGCTCTTCCGGCCTTTTCGGCCGATCTCATCGCCATCATTACGCCGGCGCACGACAATCCTTTCTTCAAGGCCGAAGCCGTCGGCGCCGAAGCCAAGGCTAAGGAGCTCGGCTACGAGACGCTGCTCATGACGCATGACGACGACGCCAACAAGCAGTCCGAAATGATCGATACGGCGATCGGGCGCGGCGCCAAGGCGATCATTCTCGACAATGCCGGAGCCGACGCCTCCGTCGCGGCCGTCAAAAAGGCAAAGGATGCAGGCATCCCCTCCTTCCTGATCGACCGCGAAATTAACGCGACGGGCGTTGCCGTCGCCCAGATCGTCTCGAACAACTATCAGGGCGCCCAGCTCGGAGCGCAGGAATTCGTCAAGCTGATGGGCGAGAAGGGCAATTACGTCGAGCTGGTCGGTAAGGAGTCCGACACCAATGCCGGCATCCGCTCGCAAGGCTATCACGACGTCATCGACGACTATCCGGACCTGAAGTCCGTCGCCAAGCAGTCGGCCAACTGGAGCCAGACGGAAGCCTATTCGAAGATGGAAACCATCCTCCAGGCAAATCCCGACATCAAGGGCGTCATTTCAGGGAATGACACGATGGCCATGGGCGCGATCGCAGCGCTGCAGGCGGCCGGCCGCAAGGACGTGATCGTCGTCGGCTTCGACGGTTCCAACGACGTGCGCGACTCCATCAAGTCGGGCGGCATCAAGGCAACAGTCCTGCAACCCGCCTATGCGCAGGCTCAGTTGGCAGTGGAACAGGCCGATGCCTACATCAAGAACAAGACGACGCCAAAGGAAGAGAAGCAGCTGATGGATTGCGTTCTCATCAACGCCGACAATGCCGGCAAGCTCGAAACCTTCGCCCTGACGAACTGATCAGCCGCGAATTGCGGAGGGCGCAGCTCTGCGCCCTCCGCAATGCATTTTGCAAGACGTCGAGGTTTAAGCATGTTGAAAGTGAAGGGCGCCCTGCTTGCTGCCATCGTGGCGGCGGCCTTGCCCGGTTGCAAGATCATCAAGACGCCGACGGCTGAGGAAAAGGCGGCAGCAGCGGCCAAGACCGCCTTCGATCCGAATGCAAAGGTCGAGGCGATCTGGCAGTCCGAGGCAGTGCCCTATTTCGAGAAGCGTGCCGGCGACCTGAAAGACGTCATGCAGCTTTCCGCTTCCAGTCCCGACGCCGCCGGCGAGAAATACGGCAATCCCCGCAAGCAGAGCAGCTCGCCATGGACCTATGCGGTGAAGATCACCGGCAAGGTTGTCGCAGCTGATACGGCCTCGCGCGCAGCAACACTCGATGTCGACGCCGATAGCGACGGCAAGGCCGACGCCAAGGTCCAGATCGGGCCGGCGCTGCGCGGCACGGCGCTGCGCGACACGCTGGAGTTCGTCAATTTCAACGAATTCAAGAACCAGATCGAGTGGGCGCAGTTCGGCAAAGCCTTCAACGAGAAGGCCAATACGGCTTTTCTCTCTGCCGTCCCGCGCGAAGGTCTGGTCGGCAAGACGGTGACCGCAGTCGGCGCCTTTCCGCTGCCGAAAAGCGGCGAGCTTCCGCTCATAACGCCTTCGGAACTGAAGGTCGGCTCATGACCACAGGAGAAGCACAAAAAGACGACATCATCCTGCGCCTCGACGAGGTGTCGAAGGTCTATTCGGGTATCGTCGCCGTCAAGCGCGCCAATCTCGAACTGCGGCGTGGCGCGGTGAACGTCCTCGTCGGCGAAAACGGCGCCGGCAAGTCGACGCTGATGAAGATCATCGCCGGTGTCGAGCGTCCGACGCTCGGCCGCATCATTCTGGATGGCAAGCCTGTCTCCTTCGACAGCCCGGCCGATGCGCAGGCGCACGGCATCGGAATGATCTTCCAGGAGCTCAATCTGTTCGCCAACATGTCGGTCGCCGAGAACATTTTCGCCAGGCGTGAGATCACCCGCGGCATCCTCGGGATCGATCACAAGGCACAGGTTCAAAAGGCCAATGCGTTCTTGAACCGTCTGGATGCCGGGATCGAGGCGGATACGATGGTCGAGGACCTGCCAATCGGCCAGCAGCAACTCGTCGAGATCGCCAAGGCGATGTCATTGAATGCCCGGATCCTGATCATGGACGAGCCGACGTCGGCGCTTTCGGCAGCCGAAGTCGAGATCCTGTTCAAGGTGATCGCCGAACTGAAGGCACAGGGTGTCGCAATCGTCTATATCTCCCACCGGCTCGAAGAGCTGATGCGCATCGGCGACTACATCACCGTGCTGCGTGACGGTCAGGTCACCGGTGAAGCAATGGTCCGCGACATCGACACGCGCTGGATCGTGCGCTCGATGATCGGCTCGGATGCCAAGGATTTTGCAAAATCCGTGGACCACGTCGTCGGAGCCGAGATGTTTCGCGCCGAAAATATCAGCCTGCCGCGGCCGACAGGCGGTCTTTCGGTCAACGATGTCTCGCTGTCCGTCAAGGCAGGCGAAATCCTCGGCATCTACGGTCTGATGGGTGCAGGCCGCAGCGAATTCTTCGAATGCGTGATCGGTCGCCACACACACTCGACCGGCAAGATCTTCATCGACGGCAAGCAGGTTCGTGCCCGCGACACCACGCGGCGCATCCGCCGCGGCCTTGCGCTCATTCCGGAAGACCGGCAACGCGAAGGTCTGGTCCAGGTGCTCTCGATCGCCTCCAACCTGACGCTGGCGAGCCTTGGCCGCTTCACCCGGCTCTTTCATATCGACAGGGGTGCGGAGAAGAGTGCCATTCGCGATGCAATCCGCGATCTTTCGATCAAGGCGCCGAACCCGGATTTCGAGGTGACCTCAATGTCCGGCGGCAATCAGCAGAAGGTCGTCATCGGTAAGGCGTTGATGACCAATCCAAAGGTGCTGCTGATGGACGAGCCGAGCCGCGGCATCGATGTCGGCGCCAAGGCCGATGTGTTCCGAACCATGCGGCGGCTGGCGGCAAACGGGCTCGCCATTCTATTTTCGACTTCCGACCTCGAAGAGGTCATGGCGCTTTCCGATCGCATCGCGGTCTTGAGCAACGGCCAGCTGGTGGCCGTCTTCGACCGCAACGAGGCGACGGAAGAAGCCATCATCGCGGCTTCGGCCAAGGGACACGGACATCAAGGGAAAATCGCGTCATGATGGCGGCTACATCAACCACTCTTGCGCCGAAGGGCGCCAACGGCTCGGCGCTTCTGACACTGATGAAGCTGAGGACGTTCATCGCGTTATTTGCCGTGATCATCTTTTTTGCGATCTTCGCCCCGAACTTCACCTCGACGGCGAACATGATCCTGATGTCGAAGCATGTGGCGCTAAACGCCTTCCTGGCGATGGGCATGACCTTCGTCATCATTACAGGCGGGATCGATCTCTCGGTCGGATCGATCGTCGGGCTTTGCGGCATGGTCGCCGGCGGTCTGATCCTTTACGGCATCGAACTGCCGATCGGTTACACGATCTTTTTCAACCTCTTCGAGATCGTGCTGATCACCTTGTCGATCGGCCTGCTGATCGGGTTGATCAACGGTCTCTTGATCACCAAGCTCAACGTCGCGCCCTTCATCGCCACGCTCGGCACACTCTACATCGCCCGCGGTCTCGCTTTGCTGTCGTCGGACGGGCAGACCTTTCCGAACCTTGTCGGCCGGCCGGAATATGCCACGACCGGCTTCGATTTCTTCGGCGCGGGACGCATTCTCGGCCTGCCGGTGTCGATCTGGATTCTGATCGTGCTTGCGCTGCTGGCCGCTTATGTCGCCCGTTCGACACCGATCGGCCGTCATATCTTCGCCGTCGGCGGCAATGAGCGAGCCGCGCGCATGTCCGGTATCCGGGTCGATGTCGTTAAGATCTTCGTCTACATGTTTTCCGGGCTTTGCGCGGCCATCGTCGGCGTCGTCATCTCCTCCGAACTGATGGCAGCCCATCCGGCGACCGGCGAAAGCTTCGAACTCAATGCAATTGCCGCAGCCGTGCTCGGCGGCACCTCGATGTCGGGCGGCCGCGGCACAATCGGCGGCACGATCATCGGCGCCTTCGTCATCGGCATCCTCTCCGACGGATTGGTGATGATGGGCGTCTCCTCCTTCTGGCAGATGGTCATCAAGGGCCTCGTCATCATCATTGCTGTCGTCGTCGACCAGGCGCAGCGCCGCCTGCAGCAGCGCGTCACCCTGATGCAGATGGCAAAGGCAGGTTGATATGACGGAATTGAAAGGGGCTTTGATCGGTTGCGGTTTCTTTGCGATCAACCAGATGCATGCCTGGAACGACGTTCGGGGCGCCGGCATCGTCGCGATTTGCGATCGCGATCCCGAGCGGCTGAAAATCGTCGGCGATCAGTTCGGCATTAATCGCCGCTACGGCGATGCCGAGGCTATGTTTGCCGATGGCGAGTTTGATTTCGTCGACATTGCCACAACAGTCCAAAGCCATCGCTTTCTCGTCGAAATGGCGGCTCGGAACAAGGTGCCGGCCATCTGCCAGAAGCCATTCGCCAAGACCTTGTCGGACGCGAAGGCGATGGTCGAGGCGTGTCGCAATGCCGGCATACCGCTGATGGTGCACGAGAACTTTCGCTGGCAGACGCCGATCCAGGCGGTGCGCAAGGCGCTGGCGACCGATGTCATCGGCAAGCCCTTCTGGGGCCGCTTCTCCTTCCGTTCTGCCTACGACGTCTTTTCCGGCCAGCCCTATCTCGCCGAAGGCGAACGGTTCATCATCGAAGACCTCGGCATCCATACGCTCGATATCGCCCGCTATATCCTTGGCGACGTTCGAGGGCTCACGGCCCGCACCAAACGGGTCAATCCCACGATCAAGGGCGAGGATGTCGCGACCATTCTGCTCGATCATGAAAACGGCGCCACGTCGGTGGTCGACGTCAGCTACGCCACCAGGCTTTCCAGAGAGCCGTTTCCCGAGACCTTGATCGAGCTCGACGGCTCTGAGGGCACGATCCGCCTGACCCAGGGTTACGGCCTCGCAATCACCAACGCCAAGGGCACCACCACCACGGACGTATCGCCGAAGCTGCTGTCATGGGCCTCGCGCCCCTGGCACAACATCCAGGAGAGCGTCTACGCGATCCAGCAGCATTGGGTCGATCAGCTGGAGCGCGGCGCGGAACACTCGACGTCGGGGGCCGACAATCTGAAAACTTTTGCGCTCGTCGAGGCCGCCTATGACAGTGCGGCCAGGGGACAGACGATCGATGTCGGAGCGATGCTGCGATGACGATCGATGCGTTCCAGCTCTACGGCACCCATCTCGTCGATCCGTCGCCGGTTCGCCTGAGAGCCGGAAAATTGGAAGCCGATCTCGCCAACGGTAACCTCCGCACCATCCGCTACGATGGAACCGAGGTGCTGCGGGCGATTTCCTATCTCGTTCGCGACCGGGACTGGGGGACCTACAGTCCCGAGATCGCCGATTTCAGGATCGAGCAACGTGACGATCGTTTCGAGGTCGCCTATCTCGCCCGCTGCGAGGGACCGGATGATACAAAGCTCATCATCGATGTTCGCATCGTCGGAAGTCCGGATCGGCTTGACTTCGAGGCCGAAGCCGTCGCCCCAACCGGCTTCGTGACCAACCGCTGCGGTTTCTGCATCCTGCATCCGATCGTCGGCTTGGCGGGTTCACCGGCGACGGTCGAGCATGTCGACGGACGGACCGTGGCAACACGATTTCCCGATCTCATCGAGCCCTGGCAGCCGTTCAAGGACATGCGGGCCATCACCCACGAGGTTATGCCTGATGTTCAGGCGGAATGTCGGATGGAGGGCGACACCTTTGAGATGGAGGATCAACGGAACTGGTCGGACGCATCCTACAAGACATATGTCAGGCCGCTCGCCCTCCCTTGGCCCTACCGAATTGCCGCTAATCAACCCGTTCGGCAAAAGACGTCGCTGATCATCAAAGATGCGGGCGATGCCACGCGGCATCCTCCAACTGCGGCGTCAGGCGGCGCCATAAAACTCGAGCTCGGGGCCCGCACCGGCACCATGCCTGATATCGGAGTGATCATCACACCCGAAGAGGCAGATGCAACTCTCTCGGCAAAGTCCTTGCTGTCGGAGATCGCTCCCCAGGAACTCCTCTTCCATTTCGACCCCAGTGCCGGGCACGGCGTCGACGCGCTCGCGCAGTTCGCCGTACTCGCCGCGGCCCATCGCGGCCGCTCGACGCTGGAGATCGCCCTTCCCTGCAGGTCGTCCCCCTCAAGCGAGGCGGCTGAGATTGCCCGCCAGATGCAGCTGGCGAAATTCCGGCCGGATGCGATCATGGTCTCGCCTTCCGTCGACCGGCAGTCGACGCCGCCCGGCAGCAAATGGCCGGATTGCCCGCCCCTGGATGAGGTCTATACAGCTGCCCGCGCCGCCTTTCCCGGCATTCGCATCGGCGGCGGCATGCTGAGCTATTTCACTGAACTCAACCGGAAGCGCGTACCCGACGGACAGCTCGACTTCGTCAGCCACTGTACCAATCCGATCGTGCACGCGGCCGACGACCTCAGCATCATGCAGACATTGGAAGCGCTGCCCTTCATCACGCGGTCGGTGCGAGCGATCTATGGCGACAAGCCCTACCGGATTGGTCCATCGACGATCCCGATGCGGCAGAACCCCTATGGCAGCCGCACGATGGACAATTCGGCGGGCGCGCGTATCCCTATGGCCAATCGCGACCCACGCCACAATGGGCGTTTCGCGGAGGCCTTCGCGTTCGGTTACGCGATACGGGTGCTCGATGCCGATCTGGAATGCCTGACGCTCTCGGCCGTGTCAGGCCCGTTCGGTTTGATCGCCGGTCCTGATGAACCGGTGGAGCAAGGCGGTCGGCGGCCGCTATTCAACGCCGTGCACAGATTATCCCGATTGGCTGGCGCATCCTGGCAGGCATGCGTCTCTTCCTCGCCCTCCGAGGTCCTGTCTTTCGTTGCACGGGATGCCGCGGGCGCCAGGCTTCACGTCGTCAATCTGACGGGCGAAGAACGAAAGGTCGATTGCGGCGCGTGCCGGCCGGCGGATTCGGGCAAAGCGTTGCTGCTCGCGCCGTTTGCGACCGCAGCCCTCCCGCTGGCGGATTGACCTTCGGCGCTGCAACCGCATTTATGCAGGCGGAGCTCGCACTTGGAGGATCGGCATGAAGACGAAGAAGCTTATCAATGCCGGCGCAGATGCCGTCGATGAGATGCTGCAAGGCGTTCTGGCGGCGCATCCGCGCCACCTTTACGCCGTGGAGAACATGCCCCGCGCGATCATTGCCAGAAACGGGCCCCGCAGGGGCAAGGTCGGCTTGGTCATCGGCGGCGGATCGGGGCACGAACCGACGTTTCTGGGGTTTGTCGGCAAGGGGCTGGCGGACGCGGCCGCAATCGGCAACGTCTTCGCCTCGCCGCCGCCCGATCCGATCGTCGCCTGCGCCATGGCGGTCGACGGCGGCGCCGGTGTCCTCTTCATGTATGGCAATTATGCCGGCGACGTGATGAACTTCGACATGGCTGCCGAGATGCTTGCGCTTGACGAGATCGAAGTGCGCACCGTCCTCACCACGGATGATGTAGCGTCCGCCCCTGCCGATCAGCGGGACAAGCGACGCGGCGTGGCGGGAAACGTCTTCATCTTCAAGGCTGCCGGCGCGGCATGCGATCTTCTCTACTCTTTCGATGAAGTCGAGCGCGCTGCCCGCCATGCCAACGCGCGGACCTATACGATGGGTGTGGCGCTCTCGCCCTGTTCGCTGCCTCAGACTTTGAAACCGAACTTCCTGATCGGCGACGACGAGATGGAGATCGGCATGGGCATTCATGGCGAGCCCGGCGTGGCGCGTGAGCCGCTGAAATCGGCCGACGCGGTGACCGACGGACTCATGGACGGTATTCTTCGGGAGATGAAGGCAGACCGCGGTGATCGTGTCGCGGTACTCGTCAATTCGCTGGGCTCGACCCCGATGATGGAACTGTACATCATGATGCGGCGCGTGAAGTCCCGGCTGGACGACGCGGGCCTTATCCTCCATACGTCGCTCGTTGGGAATTACTGCACCTCGCTCGAAATGGCCGGCGCGTCGATCACGATCATGCACCTCGACGACGAGCTTCAGCGATTGATCGACCACCCCTGCGATTGCGCGATGTTTGCGAGGTGATCGATGATGTTTACGACCGAAGATCTGCAGCGTTTGTTTGCCGGGATTGCCGAGGATATCGCGGCGGAACGAGATCATCTTTGCGAATTGGACGGTGCCATTGGCGATGGGGATCACGGCCTTGCCATGGATGCGGGCTGCCGGGCAGCGGCGAAAGCGGTCGGCGAGCTTGACGCCAGGATCGCCCCGACAGCCGCGTTCAACGCCGCGGCAAAGGCTTTCCTGAATGCAGTCGGCGCTTCGTCAGGCCCGCTATATGCCACGGCCTTCATGCGCGCCGGAGCCGCCGCCAAAGACAAGCAGACATTGAGCGATGATGACTTCCTGCGCGTCTTTGCGGCAATGGCAAAGGGAATCCAGGAACGCGGAAAGGCCGAACCCGGTGAAAAGACGATGGTCGACGCGTGGAGGCCCGCTGCCGACGCGGCACTCGAAGCGTGGCAGTCGGGAAAGCCCCTCGCCCAATGCTTGGAGGCAGCGGAGAGCGCGGCGCGGTCAGGCTGTGACGCGACCAGCAACATGATGGCGGCCAAGGGACGGGCTTCGCGATTGGGGGACCGCGTGATCGGACACATCGATCCAGGGGCTGCGTCTGCCGCTATCATCATCGCGGCAATGACAAAATTTACTCGTTCCGTCGATTAATAGAAGGGCACGTCTAAACGATAGTGAAGCAGGGCCTCTCGAGCCGAAACAAGGATGTCAAGACATGCATATTCGAAGGGCCGTCTCTGCTGACGCGGAGGAACTGAGCAGTCTTTTAAACGAGATCATCCTTGCCGGCGGAACAACCGCACTCGAGACGCCGCTTTCGGCTGCCGAGTTTGCGGACTGGTTCATCGATGGAGAGTTTCCTCTGACCTGCCATGTTGCAGAGCACGATCAGTCGCTCGTCGGTTTTCAGTCCCTGAGCTTATACGGCGATCCGCCGAAAGGCTTCGCCGACATCGCGACTTTTGCCCGTATGCACCCAAGGACCGCAGGCGTCGGCAGCGCTCTCTTCCCCGCAACCCGAGCGGCAGCGGAAGAATTCGGGCTCGAATTCATCAATGCCACCATTCGCGCCGACAATGTCAGTGGCCTTGGCTATTACACAAAGATGGGCTTCGAGACCTATGATCGGCTAATCCAGGTTCCGCTTCAGGACGGGACGCCCGTCGACAGGATCAAGAAGCGTTTCACAGTGGGCGGTGGGCACCACACGATGCCGGGCACCTACACGTGTTTGTGGGAGTGCCTGCTATCCGAAGACCAGACCGCGCCGGCCTTGGGACCCTAACCTTATGATGCAGCAACGTAGTTTTCCGTAATGGAAGAGATATGACATTTAACTTCCGTCACACGTTCCATTCCGCTGAATCAGGCGTTCGAGATGGGAGAGCGATTTGGAAGCCGCCGGGACGTAAAAAAGGGATTGATCATAGCCGAGCCCGGAGATTTGGCTGTGCCGACTGCGTTGTTCACAGCCGACGAACGCAGTGGTCCGCCGCGCTTACGCCCATCAGATGGTGGCAACCGCCGTAACCACGAGCCCGCGGATCGAAGCTGCCTTCGCCACCGTCCCGCGCGAAAAATTCCTCGGTGCGCCGCCATGGCAGATTGCGACCTAGAGCGGTTCATCGCGTCTCGGAATCGCTAGATTCTCGAATCAGCAAATATGTGATTCCTGATGGGTACTGGAAAGGAGGCCAGTATCCATGACACGACCATATTCCAATGATCTTCGTGAAAGAGTTGTCGCTGCAGTTGCGGCCGGTCAGAGCTGCCGGGTGGTGGCGGATCGGTTCGATATAGCTGTTTCCTCTGTGGTGAAGTGGTCGCAGCGTTATCGAACGACGGGCAGCGTTATGCCTGGGAAGATGGGCGGCCATCGCCGGCGGGTGCTGGAGCCGCATCGTGCCTTCATCATCGAGCGGATTGAGAAGACCTCGCATCTGACCCTGCATCGTCTGAAGGACGAACTGGCGGCGCACGGCGTGACAGTCTCCCACAACGCCATCTGGCAGTTCATGCGTCGCGAAGGCTTCAGCTTTAAAAAAACACTATTCGCCCTTGAGCAAGGCCGTGCCGATATGCCCGGCACCGCAGGCGCTGGAAAGCCTGGCAAAGCCGTTTCGACCCGAGTCGTTTGGTCTTTATCGACGAAACTTGGATCAGAACCAACATGACGCCGTTGCGGGGCTGGGGGCCAAAGGGCAAAAGGCTGCACGGCTTTGCCCCGCATGGCCGCTGGCGAACGCTGACCTTCCTCGGCGCGCTCCGCTGCGATCGGCTAACCGCGCCCTGCGTCTTCGACGGCCCGATCAACGGCGAGTGCTTCCGCGCCTATGTGAGCCAGCAACTGATTCCGACCCTCAAATCCGGCGACATTGTCATCGCCGACAATCTCGGTTCTCACAAATCCAAAGCAATCCGGGATGCCATCAAGGCGGTCGGGGCAAGGCTGTGGTTCCTGCCGAAATACTCGCCCGACCTCAATCCGATCGAACAGACATTCGCCAAAATCAAGCATTGGATGCGCGAAGCTCAAAAGCGAACCAGCGAGGATACATGGCGCCATCTCGGGCACCTCGTCGAAACCATCAAACCAGACGAATGCGAAAACTACTTCCGCAATGCAGGATACGCTTCAGTCAAAACATGAACCGCTCTAGGCCATGGATATCGCCCCTCCCCTCCTCCGACTTGTTTCTGACCTATCAGGAAGCCCGACAAGGGTGTCAACAATGGCAGCCTCTCACTGCACGCCCGACTCTGGCAGAGCTGGACATAGAAGTCGGCGATCGCATCGCCCATATCGGTGCCGGCACCGGCTGTTACAGCGCTATTCTTTCGGAGCTTGTCCCGCTTCCGGTCATGTCTATGTCGTCGAGATGGATCCCAATCTCGCTGCCCACGCTCAAACAGCGCTTGCCGATCGGGCCAATGTCAGCGTCATTAACGCCGACGGCAGCCAATGGCCGCTGGAAGAGATGAATGCGATCGATGTGAATTTCACCGTCGCGCGGCCCGCGGAACTCTGGATCGAAAGGCTTCGGCCTGGAGGGCGTCTCGTGCTGCCACTCCGCCGAAAGGCGGCCGTCACCTACCCCATGGTGCTGCACTTCGTATTGAGCGCGGCGAGGGTGGATTTGCAGCACGCTGGATCGGCACAGCTTATTTCGTCTGCGCCAATGGTGGATTAACAATCGAAGATAACGAGATCGAGGCGCTCACCGCCGCCTTCAGCCGCGGCGGCATCGAGTTCGTCAAAGAGCTGCTCTGGAAGACGGAGCCGCGGATCGGACGCTGATGGCATATCGGCGACCAATGGGCGCTTTGCTATGATGGCGCCTAAAATATCCGCGCCGACTTCGCGAAAGTCGGCCGCCTCACCTCAGCCGAGCAATATAGCGCGCCGCGGCACCGAAGAGCTTGACGTCCTCGACACCATCCTCCTTTCGACCGCTAGCTCGCCTTCCGACCGACGATGGCGTCGCCACGCTCAAACATCCGGAGCAAGGCGAGGGCGAGAACACGCCCCTGGGTGCCGACCTCGGATGCAGCTATCTCAAAGCTCATTGCAGGCTCCCAGCCGGCGACCCGTCGCGCTTATCGAAATCTGTGAGCAGCAGGAGCCGGACAGTCCGCGCCGTCTGGCGACCTCTGGCCGGTCCGAACTTACCGGCGCGATCCCACTACGGCTCTCGACGCCCCTCTGGGAGGACGGCACTCAGACTGGCGATGAAGGCCAGTAGGCGACGGCCCTCGATCGGCGGCGTGTCGGCGGCGTGCCCCACCCCGGACGATCACGGCTCCTCTGCTGGCTGCAGCACGGCAGCAGCGACACAGATTGCCGACGCACGCAATTGATCGCCGCCGCTCGGCGTTCCAAATCGCCGCCGAAACCGGTTCGGGGACCGGAGCGACAAGAATGGAGGACAAGGAGACGCTCGCTGACCGGCGAGGACGGTGGGTCGCGGAGGCGGCAAAAGCCCGGCGCGGGAGAATGCGCCGGGCTTCGATAGTGACCGACAGCCTGGGAGGAGGAGTGCTGTCCGTCGGGCCGAAGCGGCTCGGAGGGGTTTAGCGCTTCGGTCGGTCACGAGGTAGTGCCGCAATGCGGCAAATTCAAGCCTAGCGGCCGCACTGATATCGCAGACGAGCCTCAAGGCAAATGCAGCCTTCTCTGGCACGCTATCGGCCCGGGCGCGGGTTGTCCGCGGACAACTTGCCGAGCGGGGATCTTGGCGGAGGGATTCTCTCCGACGTCCTGGCGCTTGATGAGCGCACCAGGATCGCACCGCGGCTGTGCCAACAGCATGACGCGAGGAGATCATCTCAATGATCGACGGCGATCCGTCTTGGTCGCACAGTGCCCCATCCTTCGCCCAATAGATGTTCTGGCTTCACTCATTTCCACCCGATTGACGGCCGAATTGATCGAGGCATCGAAGAAGGCGATCGCCAACCTGACAGATCGCGCGCCGATTACAAACGACGGCGACAACACCCACTATCCAGCCACATTTGCGAATGCTGCGGCCGGCGCTCAGCCGTCCACTCCATCATCCATCAACCTTCGGCCTGCAGTCTGAGCAAGACGGCCAGTCGACATAGCTTGAACCGGACCAATTGATCGACCCCCCCCTGAACCAACAGACTGATCGGTTCGCTGCCGTTGCGTGCCGCCCTCTCTACCCAACTGGGGCGGCCGGTGGGGCCTCGAAGGACTGGCTCGCCGCCTTCTTCCCGATTAGCTCAGTTGGGGCACCCGCTCTGCCCAAACGCCGCGTTGCCGTTAGCCAGCCTGCCTTTGTCAAACGATGGGAGTCTCGATTGCTGCCCCATGCGACGCAAGAGCCGCAAGGATGATGGCGCTGCGGCGGCCCACAACCTTTGCCATTCGATGAATGAAGCCGCAGCGCGCACAGTGCCGCGATTTGTCGATTGGACGGCGCTCTTCTCGTCGCCAAACATGGTGCATGCCTCGGCATTGCGGACAGAGATCTTGAAGCCGCACATGTGACGCCTTTGAGGCTTATGAACCGGCTTTTTGCACGACGTCAGGCAGAGCTGTTGATCCCGCCGCAATATCCTTGCAAACCAGTTGCTGCGGAACCCGCTTCAGGAGCAAACGATCTTGCGGAACATGCGGTTGTCCGCGGACAACGGCGTGATCAGCCAACGTTCTGCCTTGGTCACGGCGTCGGCTCCTCAGTAGTCGGCCAGCAGTCCGACCGCCTCGCTGTCATCCGTTTCATCGTATGGCCGAGCGGTAGGGGAGGGCATCCTTTCGTTCCGCAAGATCGGGAGCTCACGGCCGAGCCCGTCGGGCGCATCAGCCCATTGCAACAGGCAGTCGCTGACGTAGACCACGTCCGTGAGCGCACTGCCGCAGCGGCGACTATCGTCGACATGCCTGCGACAGTGAGCCGAGCATATGTGGGGACGGCAGTCATGGGTCCACCTTGTCCTGAGATAGCCGACCTCAGAGCCCAGACCGTCCCATCATGCTCGATGCGCGGCGCCCGTCTCCGATACAGCTACTGATAGCGTGCAGCCCCGCTGCCAGCCACTGTAGAAGAGCTGCGTTCATCCCCGACCGACATGCCGGAAGATGTTCCTGCACCTATAAACGGTACGCCGGGGGGAGCAGCACCTTCAGCGCAGGTCGAGAGGGGCGGGTGCCGCAAAGTAGCGCCACGCTACTAGCCTGCGGCCGAAGCGGCGTGCACCGCACCTCCGCCACCTCGCGCTCGGCTCAGCCCACGCGCGGCCACTTGATCGATTTCAGCTCGTACCGCCGAGACACTATCGAGCAATCACCGAGGCCATCGCGATCGCGTCTTCAGGCGGGCATTCTCCCGGTGTCGCCGACGCTTGCCAGGGGACACACGGAGGGAAACAATCGGCTCGCAGCCAGAGCCGTAAGCGGCTATTGCACGTCGGTGTCAACGGCGTTATTCTTATAGGCACCGAGACAGAGGCCATTGCTGCAGATGCCGGACGCCGGCGCGCGGATCGGGTGAAAGCAAGGGATTCCGATCCAAGCGCCGCTTCCTATTTTGGCTGCGCACCGATCTGCCTGTAGCGGCACCAAAGCACCACCATGGAGTAAGGGAACTAACGCCCGCGCTTGCTTCCGCACAGCGAGCAATTTGCAGTAATATCAATGGATTATGATTTCTGAAACTACTCCATTGGCCTTGCTTTAGGAGATACTGAGCGCGGTGGCGACGCGGCTTAATCGGTTCGATCCTCACACGATTCGTCAAACGGACGATCTCAGTCCCGCATCAAGTGCCCGCAGCCAAGTAATGGCTTGCATCCTTTAGCGGCACGCCGCGTTATCTCCGCACTAGATCGGAGACCATCCATATGCCTGATGTGCTTCAACGTAAGAGGTTCTCTACCGCGGCTGCAATGATGGCCGCGGCGGTCGGCGCACTTGTCTACATGCAGGCAATCGAGCGCAGGTCGGCCGCCCCGTCTGCGGAACCTGGCCACGCAGTTGACGATCATGGCCGCAGCGCCAGGACGCCCGAGGCTATCCCTTTCAGCGGCCTTCGCGACGTATTCTGGCGCGTTTTCCATGAAATTCTAGATGACAGGGTCACTCTCATCGCGGCAGGCGTGACCTTCTATCTCTTGCTGGCGATATTTCCTGCCCTCGCGGCCCTGGTCTCTCTTTACGGGCTGGTTGCCGATCCCGCTACCATATCAGAACACCTTCGCGAACTGGCCGTCCTCATGCCACCTGGCGCGTTCGACCTTCTTGCAGATCAGATCAAGGCGCTCGTCGAACGGCGCGACAGCACACTCGGAATCGCCTTTTTCGTAGGCCTCGCGATCGCGCTATGGAGCACGCATAATGGAACGCTGGCGATATTCGACGCCATGAACGTGGCCTATGAGGAAAAGGAGAAACGAAGCCTCGTGCGACTGAATCTGACGGGTCTCTGCTTCACCCTATGTTCAATGGCTTTTGCGGTCGTCATGGTGGCCCTCGTTGGCGTAATGCCAGTCGTGCTCTCCTATCTTTGGCTCGATCAATTCAAGGAGCACCTGGCTCTTCTTCTTAGGTGGCCGCTGCTCCTGCTCGTGGTTGCGGTGGCCGTCACACTGGTCTACCGCTTTGGCCCAAGCCGGGAGCCTGCAAAAGCCCGGTGGATGACGTGGGGCGCGGCTTTGACTACTGTTGGCTGGGCCCTCATGTCGCTCGGCTTTTCCTTCTATCTGAATCATTTCGCCAATTACAACGCGACATACGGCACCCTTGGAGCGCTGATCGGCTTCCTCATGTGGATTTGGTTGTCCGTTGTCATTCTCATCATTGGGGCAGAGCTGAACGGCGAACTCGAACATCAGACCGCCAGGGACACGACGACGGGGACACCGCTGCCAATGGGAGCGCGAGGCGCCTATGTCGCGGACACTTTGGGCGAGACCAGGAACTGACCGCGAAGATTGCTCCTCTCCTACAGTTTTGATGTATTCTGACATTTCGCCAGTCCGACACAGGAGATGATGATGACCGCCCCGCATCCTTCCAAAACCCATATCGGCAATCATGCCCTGCATCCCGAAACACAGATGCTGAATTATGGCTACGATCCGGAACTCTCGGAAGGAGCGGTCAAGCCGCCGGTGTTCCTCACCTCCACCTTCGTGTTCAAGACGGCCGAGGATGGCCGCGATTTCTTCGATTATGTGTCGGGCCGTCGCGAGCCTCCCGAGGGGAAGGGGGCCGGCCTCGTCTATTCGCGCTTCAACCATCCAAACAGCGAGATCGTCGAAGACAGGCTCGCCGTCTACGAGCGGACGGAAAGCGGCGTGCTGTTTTCATCCGGCATGGCGGCGATCACCACCACTCTGCTCGCCTTCGTCCGGCCCGGCGATGCGATCCTGCATTCTCAGCCGCTCTACGGGGGAACGGAAACTTTGCTGGCGAAGACCTTCCTGAACCTCGGCGCCGCCGCGGTCGGGTTTGCCGACGGCGTCAGCGAAGGATCGGTGCAAAAGGCGGCAGAAGAGGCGATGGCCAAGGGCCGCGTCTCCGTCATCCTGATCGAGACGCCTGCCAATCCGACCAACAGTTTGGTCGATGTCGCGATGATCCGGCGCGTGGCCGACATGATCGGTGCAAGACAGGGCCATATGCCGATCATCGTCTGCGACAATACCCTACTCGGACCGGTCTTCCAGCGGCCGATCGAGCACGGCGCCGATATATCGCTCTATTCGCTGACGAAATATGTCGGCGGTCATTCCGACCTGATCGCCGGCGCCGTCCTTGGTCGCAAGGCGGTCATCAAGCAGATCAAGGCCCTGCGCGGCGCGATCGGCACCCAGCTTGATCCGCATTCCTGCTGGATGCTCGGCCGTTCGCTGGAAACGCTGCAGCTGCGCATGGAACGGGCAAACAGCAACGCGCGGGCCGTCGCAGATTTTCTGCGTGATCACCCGAAGGTCGAGAAGGTTCACTACCTGTCCTACCACGATCCGGAATCGCCGGCCGGGCGGACCTTCATCGCTCAATGCACCGGCGCCGGTTCGACCTTCTCTTTCGACATCCGCGGTGGTCAGCCAGCCTCGTTCAAATTCCTGAACGCGCTGCAGATCTTCAAGCTCGCGGTCAGTCTCGGCGGCACGGAATCGCTTGCGAGCCATCCGGCCACCATGACGCATTCCGGCGTGCCCGCCGACGTCCGCCAGCGCATCGGCGTTCTGGAATCGACGATCCGTCTTTCGATCGGCATCGAGCATCCGGACGATCTGATCGCCGACCTGGAGCTGGCGCTGCAGGCGGCCTGACGCCGATCGCAGCGCTGTCATTGATATCGATGCCCGGCGACCCGGGCATCGGTGCGTTCATGACCTCATTTGTCGTCGGTCGTCAGTTCCGTCTCGTCAGTATTCAGTACGAAGACCGCAAGAAGGCGCGCCGGCTTTGTCTTGCTGGCGTTTTTGCTGACGCTGTGATGATCGCCGGGAAATTCGGGAAAGCTTTCGCCGGCCTTGTAAACCTTCTCTGGCCCGTCATTCACCTTGCTGGTGATCGCACCTTCGAGAACGGTGGCATAGATGAAGGCCGAAGCCGGGTGCGTATGGCCGGGCGAGGAACCGCCCGGCGCGTATTCGACGAGCACCCCCCGCATGCTCTTGCCGGGAACATTCGGAAGCTTCTGGTCGAAAACGACGCTTACCTTCGCGTCGCCGCCTGCGGCGTGAGCCTGAGTGCCGGCGGCAAGGACAATGGCGAGCGCCGCCGCCGAGATCATTTTTCTGAGCATGTCTGGTCTCCTGCGTTGATGGGAATGGGTCGGGCGCCCGATATCAGGCGCTCTTTTGCTGAGGCGGCTGCCGGCTCAGCCAATCGTCGAAGCGGATCTTGCCGAGCCGCGCCTTAGCGCCGGTCACGAGCGAATTATCCTCGAGCTCCACGCCGAAGTAGCGGGCGTGCGGATCCGCCATCACCTGCCGCGGATCGTTCGTCGCCTTGAAGAGACGCGTCACGATTTCGGTGAGGCGGACTTTCTCCGGCCCGCCGATCTCGATCGTGCCGTTCACAGGCGTGCCGAGCGCCACCTCGGCCATGACGTCGGCGACGTCGTCCGAGGCGATCGGCTGCACATAGGCCGGCGACAGATGTACGGTCTGGCCAACGGTACCCGACTGGGCGATGCCAGCCATGAATTCATGGAACTGGGTGGAGTGCACGATGGTATAGGGTATCCCGGAGCTCTTGATCAGTTCCTCCTGGGCCATCTTGGCGCGCATGTAGCCGCTGCCCTGCAGCCGCTCCATGCCGACGATCGACAGCGCGATGTGATGCTTGACGCCGGCGGCAGCCCCCGCCTTGAGCAGATTGCGGCCCGACGTCTGGAAGAATTCCAGAACGGCCTTGTCCTCGAACGAGGGCGAGTTCGCGAGATCGAGGACCACCTGCGCCCCGGCGAGCGCATCCGCCACGCCCTTGCCAGTGATCGTGTCCACACCCGAGTTCGGCGAAGCCGCCAATACCTCGTGCCCCTTTTTGCGCAATCTTTCCACGGTCTTTGAGCCGATGAGGCCAGTGCCACCGATAACGACGATTTTCACGGGTAGTCTCCTTTGTCCTTTACGAGGTGTTTCCTCTGTTGACTTGCCTTTGTTGACTTGAAAGCGAGGAGGCAACTGCTCGGCATGCCCCCGCCTCCTGGAGAGCCAAGCGACTTCATCGGGACCGTCGCCGGTGCGACCGATGTAAACCGATGGGCAGGAGGATGCGCCGGATCGTTGCCCCAAACTATTCTTCCTCGGTCGCTGTCAGCCTATGCGAACGTCGTAGGCCAGCTGGCTCTGCGGTCGAGGCAGTCGGCCGAATTGGCGGAACATCACATCGACAGGTATTGGCCAGATGTACCGTCGGGGCAGATGGCCGCCCCGGAAGGCAAGGCGTATTCACTGGCCTGCAAGCCGAGGCTTGCGTCATCAATCCTCTCACGATGGAGATAAGAATGATCAAGCGTCTGAACTTCATGGCCCATAAGAACAGCGGCATCGACGGCCTCGTGGCCGTTGAAGGCTGGATTGCCAAAAGCTTCGATCCGAAGTTGCTCGAACTCGTCAAAGTCCGCGTTTCCCAGATGAATGGATGTGCGCATTGCCTGCACATGCACCGCCAGGACGCACTGAAGCTCGGCGAAACGGATGACCGGCTGCTGCTTCTGAACGCGTGGCGGGAGTCGCAGCTCTTCACCGCCCGGGAGCGGGCCGCACTCGCCTGGGCCGAGGCTCTCACTGAGATTGCGAAAGGCCATGCGCCGGATGATGTCTATGAAGAAGCGCACGCCAACTTCTCGGATGACGAGTTGGTGGCGCTTTCGATCGGCATCGCGATGATCAACGCCTGGAACAGGCTGGCGATTGGCTTTCGGCTACAGCATCCAGCCGATCACAAGCGCGCCGCCGCCTGACGGTCTGCGCCTTCGGCGGATCAGGAAAGCTGGGTAGCCTCGAACATGGCTGTCAGCCCGATGCCTCCGCCGATGCCGATCATCGCCAGGGCAGTCGCACCGGGCGCCCAGCCATCCCCGGTGTTGCGGATCAGCTGGCTGTACAGGCGGGTAACGAGGATTGCGCCGGAGGCCCCGAACGGATGGCCCAAGGCAATGGCTCCGCCGTTCCTGTTGATCGTGTCGGCAGGAATATCGAGCTGATCCAGCGATGCCAGAACCTGGGCCGCGAAGGCCTCGTTGAATTCGATGGCATCGATGGCGGAGAGCGAGAGCCCGGGCTGACGCTGCAGCAGCTTCCTGGTCGAGGCGACCGGGCCGATGCCGAGCAGGTTGGGGTCAACGCCGGCAGCGGCGCTGTCGATGAAGGCAAGGCCCTTTTCGATGCCCATGCTTCTCGCCATGCCGCGGCTCATAATGAGCACCAGGCAGGCGCCGTCGTTCAGCGGGCAGGCATTGCCGGCTGTTACCGAACCATCGGCCAGGAAGACCGGCCGGAGGTGTGCGAGCGCCTGGAGGGATGTAGCCGCACGTGGGCACTCGTCCCGTTCGATCAAACCGTGGCTGGCGGAAATGTCGACGATCTCGGGGCGAAAGATGCCCGCCTCGGCCGCCGTTACGGCGAGCCGGTGGCTGCGAAAGGCGAATTCATCCTGTCTCTGGCGCGATATGCCGAACTGCCTGGCGACGTTTTCGGCGGCAATTCCCATTTCCGGGTCACCGATCGCGTCAGGCGAAAACCGGGCGCGCCCGTAAAAGCGGGGCAGCGCCCCATTCGGCTTTGGTCTTTCGACGCGCCATGGCGCGGTGCTGACACTCTCGACGCCGCCGGCGAGAAAACATGCGCCGGCTTTCGCCTGGATCAGTCGGGCTGCCATGATGATCGCTTCCAGGCCCGAGCCGCATTGCCGATCGATGGTCACTCCCGGAACCGTCATGGGCAGACCTGCGGTGAGCGCTGCCAGCCGCGCGATGTTTCCGCCGCCGCCCGCCGCATTGCCCACCAAAACGTCGTCTATGGTGTTGGGTGCAACTCCCGTTTCGGACACGATCCGGCGGATGATCGGCGCGAGCAGGTCTTCTGCTGCGACGGTCGACAGCGATCCGAACGCCCGGCCGATCGGCGACCGATAGGCGGCAACCACGAACGGCTGCCAATCCCCGTCAGGCTGATAGGCGTACGACAAAATCGCCTCCCGAAACCACGGCCCGCTCCACTTGTCCCCTCGAGATCTTGCCGCTGCTTGTCATCGGCCAGGACCTTATATGGTAAAATCGCTTGGGGATCTTGTACCTGGCGAGCATCCGCGCGCAATGATCGGCCAGGATTTTCGGGTCCGTCATCTCTCCCGAGACGACAGCGACGATCCGTTGACCGAAATAGGCGTCCGGCAGCCCGAAGACAACGGCATCTTCTACGCCGGGGCAGGCTTTGAGCGCGCTCTCGACTTCGGCGGGATAAACGTTGTTGCCGCCTGATATCATCATGCCGCCCGCCCTGCCGATCACCCGCAGTATGCCATTGGCATCAAGTTCGCCGAGATCTCCGACCGTCGCTCCCGCTTCCGTGACCCGGAACGCCTGACCGTCGTCGCCCCAAAGATATCCATCCGCGATCAGGTCGCTGTCGACGAATATGGTTCCGGCCACATCGGTCCCGACGTCGTTTTCATCGGGGTCACGAATGGAAATTTTGACGCCGGGATAGGCTTGCCCCACCCGCTCGATCGGAAAATCGATCTCGCCGCCGACAAGGGTCGAGACGGTCATGAAACCGAGCTCGGATGCGCCGTAATATTCCCGGATACGGGCCTTCGGAAACAGGCGACGCATGGATTCGAGCCCGTTCCTGTCAAGCTTTGCGCCGGCGGTCAGAACGTCGCGCAAGGACGTCAGAGCGGGTTCGCCTGCCCACGCCCTTGCAATGCCGGCTATATGTGTCGGCACGGCGACCAGCCGCTCGATGTGCCAGGAGGAGAGCGTGCTTGCGACCGCGAGGGGGTCCCATTTCCGGACTGAATGGAAGGTTGCCCCGGCATCAAGAGCTTCGACCAGTGCATAAAGCGCCAGGCCATGCGCGAGGGCTCCCGGGCACATTGTCGACGGCGCGTCTTCGAGTTCGAAAACGCCGCGTCCCCGATCGAGGCTCCGGCGCCACTGTTCGCGCGAGCGATAATAGGCCTTCGGCTCGGCGGTGGTCCCTGACGTGAAGCCGATCAGAAAGGTCTTGTCGGCATCGACCGGCAACTCGGCTTTACCTTCCGTCGACGCAAGGTCGAAGGCCTCCGCTCCGGCAGCGACAACGGGAATGCCGAGTCTTCGGGCAATTTCGGCGCTCGGCCCAGCATTGTCGTCGACGATCAGAACGTCAGGCGCCAGGCGCTCGATGATGCGTTCGATCCTTTCCACCGGCATCATCGGGTCGATGACCGCACAGGCATTCGGCAACGCGGTGGCCGCCGCAAAATACTGGGCAAAGCCGATGTGATTGCCAAGGCTGAGAGCGGCAAGCTTCTCCACACCGGGCAGATGGAGCATGCGGCGGTTCGAGCGCGGGAGATCTTGGAGAAACCGATAGATTGCCTTGGCGCGCAAATAGAGCTCGCTGTAGCTGAGCGAGTGCCCGTCGATCACCAGCGCCGGTTTGTCCGGTGTCTCCCTTGCATGTCGAAGAAGCTGCGCATGGATCGGCATGGACACCCGCTGGTTTGAATGATCGGCAATCAGCCGGGAGACAGAGCCGCTCTGGTCGCTTCGGGGATCGGCGTCGGGCGGCTGTCGGAGAGGCCGACGCAGACCCAGACGAAATGTGCCGATGCGCAATGGGCGCCATCGCGCTGGCGAAAGAGTCCTATGGCAAAGGACAGGCTCGTGCGCCCGATTTTTTCTACGTCCACCTTTGCCTCGACGACATCATCGAGGTCGATCGGGCTGTGAAAGATGATCTCCGCCTTCTTCACGTGATAGGCAACGCCGGAGGAGGTGTGACGGAAATGGCTGAGAATTTGCCCTTGCCGCAGGAATTCGACGACCGCATCCTCGCAATAATCGAGATAACGGGAATTGTGGACGTGACCATAGATGTCGATGTCTCGCATCGAGACCCGGAACAATGCTAAAGGCCTGTCGTCAACGCTCATTCGATCACCAATTCGACGGAGTGATCTAATCGCAGTGTGTGGGGGATGCAATGCAATATCAGGCAGTCGTGCGCAAATTCGGCCGGGCTCAGGATGTTGTCGAACTCGAGGAGGCGGCGCTGCCGCCGCTGCGGCGCGACCAGGTGAGGGTGCGCCTGCTGGCGCGGGCGATCAATCCGTCCGATATCATCACCATATCGGGAGCCTATAGCGGACGCACGACATTGCCCTTCATTCCCGGCTTCGAAGCTTTCGGCGTGGTCGAACAGTGCGGCGAGGAGGTTCATGGGCTTCCCCTCGGAACACGCGTGCTGCCCGTGCGCAGCGCCGGGGCTGGGCAGCAATTTAAGGACACTGATCCAGGCTGGTGCCTGCGTGTTCCAGACGAGCTCACCGATTTCGAGGCTGCGACGAGTTACGTCAATCCGATGACGGCCTGGTTGATGCTGCATGCCAAGATCGGGCTGAGGCCGGGAATGCGCATCGCCATCAATGCCGCCGCCTCTTCGATCGGAGCGATATTGATCGGTCTCGCCAATAGCGCGGGCGTGGAGCCGATCGCCATCATCCGCAACGAAGGATCGCTTGAGCGCCTGCGCGGCCGGGTCGAGGCTGTCATCGTCGACAGGGAGGAAAGCGAAAGCGATCTGGTCGCCGGGCTCGCCGGCCGGCATGGGCTCGACGCGGTGCTTGATTGCGTCGGAGGCGCGCACGCCTCAATCCTCGCGGATGCGCTTAAACCCGGCGGACACTTCGTGCATTACGGTCTGCTTTCGGGGCAGGGCATACCGGCTTCTTTCTGGATGTCACATCCCGATATTGCCTTTTCCTATTGTCACCTCCGGGAATGGGTTCATTCCGAAGCGATGAGCGACGTCCAGCGGGCCTATTCCGAGCTCGCCGCGCAGATCGCCTCGAAGGTCATCGCCACCGAGGTGCGGGAGGTGTTTCCTCTGGAAAAGGTCAGTGAAGCACTGGGATCCGCCGTTCCGTTCCGGACGGGCGGCAAAGTGCTGCTGGCCTAACGAACATGAGCAGGCCGCGACAACGTTTTGAGGCTGGCCGATCGCGGCATGCGGTGGGCATCGTTGCATGGCGCCTTGGAGCGCGGCCTCAGCGACGATTTCATGGCGGAAGGGCGAGAGCAGCCAAGGGAGCAGGAGAGACCGGGTCTTCAGGACCTGTTCAAGTGATCACGCATCTTATCGACACCAATGCGGTGATCGCCCTGATCGGCAGGAAATCCGAAACACTGCTGAAGAGCGTGATCGACAGCGACGAGGGATCGATTGGGCTGTCGACCGTGGTGATGCACGAACTCTATTATGGCGCCTATAAAAGCGCAAAAATTTCCTACAATCTCGAAACCCTGCGCCTGTTCGTGGCGGATTTCTCAGTTGTCGGTTTCGAGCATGAGGATGCGTTGGCCGCTGGGGAGATCCGTGCCGCATTGGCGGCAAAGGGAACGACGATCGGTCCCTTTGATGTTCTGATCGCCGCTCAGGCCAGGACCCGGGATCTGGTTCTCGCCACCAACAATGTCGGGGAATTCCGCCGCGTCGATGGTCTGCGTGTCGAGGACTGGACGGTCGGGCGGTAGGTCCGGTCTCCAAAAAAAATGCCCGGGCGCAGCCGAAACGGCGCCCGGGCAAAATGCTGCCGATCAGACGATATCGAAACGATCGGCGTTCATGACCTTGGTCCAGGCCGCGACGAAGTCCTTGACGAACTTCTGCTTGGCGTCGGACTGGGCGTAGACTTCGGCAAAGGCGCGCAGTTGCGCGTGCGAGCCGAAGATCAGGTCGACGCGGGTGCCGGTCCACTTGACGTCGTTAGTCTTGCGATCACGCCCTTCGTAAACGCCTTCCTTGCCGGCAGCGGGGGACCACTGCGTGCCCACGTCGAGCAGGTTGACGAAGAAGTCGTTGGTCAGCGTTTCCGGACGGGAGGTGAAGACGCCATGTTCGGGTGCGCCGGCCTTCAGCACACGCAGGCCGCCGACGAGAACGGTCATTTCAGGTCCGGTCAGCGTCAGCAGCTGCGCACGGTCCACCAGGGCCTCTTCCGGCTTCATGAACTGCCGGCCACCGATATAGTTGCGAAAACCATCGGCGCGGGGCTTGAGCGCCGCGAAGGAATGCGCGTCGGTCTGTGCCTCGGAGGCGTCCATACGGCCTGGCGTGAACGGCACGCTGACGGCATGACCGCCGGCCGCTGCCGCTTTCTCGACGCCGGCTGCGCCGGCCAGGACGATCAGGTCGGCGAGCGAGATCTTCTTGGCCCCGGCCTGGGCGGCGTTGAAGTCCCTTTGGACGCCTTCGAGAACGCGGAGGACCTTGGCTAGCTGCGCCGGCTGGTTGACCTCCCAATCCTTCTGCGGGGCAAGACGGATGCGCGCGCCATTGGCGCCGCCGCGCTTGTCGGAGCCGCGGAAGGTCGAGGCGGACGCCCAGGCGGTCGAGACCAGTTCCTGCACGGTGAGGCCGGTTGCTAGCACCTTTGCCTTGAGGTCGGCGATATCCTTATCGTCGACAAGCGGATGATCGACGGCCGGGATCACGTCCTGCCAGATCAGGTCTTCGGCCGGAACCTCCGGGCCGAGATAACGCACCTTCGGTCCCATGTCGCGGTGGGTCAGCTTGAACCAGGCGCGGGCAAAGGCGTCGGCGAACTCGGCAGGATTTTCCAGGAAGCGGCGCGAGATCTTTTCGTAGACGGGATCGAAACGCAGCGCCAGGTCGCTGGTCAGCATGGTCGGCAGATGCTTCTTCGATGCATCATAGGCATCCGGAATGGAGGCGTCGGCGTTCTTGGCCTGCCACTGATGCGCGCCGCCCGGGCTCTTGGTCAGCTCCCATTCGAAAGCGAACAGGTTTTCGAAGAAGTAGTTGCTCCACTGGGTCGGCGTCTGGGTCCAGGTCACTTCGAGGCCGCTACCGATGGCATCGCGACCGACGCCGGTATTGAACTTGCTGATCCAGCCCAGGCCCTGAGCTTCGAGCTCGCCGCCTTCCGGGTCGACACCGACAAACGAGGGATCGCCAGCGCCATGGGTCTTGCCGAAGGTATGCCCGCCGGCGATCAGTGCCACGGTTTCTTCGTCGTTCATCGCCATACGAGCGAAGGTTTCACGGATGTCGCGGGCAGACGCCAGCGGATCCGGAGTGCCGTTAGGGCCTTCCGGGTTGACATAGATGAGGCCCATCTGCACGGCGCCAAGCGGCTCTGCCAGTTCGCGTTCGCCGCTGTAGCGCTCGTCACCCAGCCAGGTACCCTCAGGACCCCAGTAGAGTTCTTCCGGCTCCCAGACGTCGGCGCGGCCGCCGGCAAAGCCGAAGGTCTTGAAGCCCATGGATTCGAGCGCGACATTGCCGGTAAGGATCAGAAGGTCTGCCCAAGAGATCCTGTTGCCGTATTTCTGCTTGATTGGCCACAGCAGGCGGCGGGCCTTGTCGAGGTTCACGTTGTCGGGCCAGCTGTTCAGCGGCGCAAAACGCTGCTGGCCCTGACCGGCGCCGCCGCGGCCGTCGGTGATGCGGTAGGTGCCGGCGCTATGCCAGGCCATGCGGATGAACAGGCCGCCGTAATGGCCGAAATCGGCCGGCCACCAATCCTGCGAATCCGTCATCAGCGCGTGAAGATCCTTCTTCAGGCCGTCGAGATCGAGCTTCTTGAACTCCTCGGCATAGTCGAACGCCTCACCCATGGGATCGGCGCGGCCGGAATTGTGGTGAAGAATCTGCACGTTCAGCTGATTGGGCCACCAGTCGCGGTTGGATCTACCGCGAGGCGTATTGCCATGTGCAACAGGACATTTGCCTGCGCTGTCAGTGGGGTTGTCCATGATCGTCTCCTTGATTGCTTGATCTGTCTTCGGTCCAAAAAGATGAGCCGAGCTGGCGCCCCACTCTCTCCCTGAAGTCTTCATATCGGAAGCGCTTCATAAATTTAAGTTGGATTTACTGATCGTCGCGATAAGATGAAGTTATGAAGAACCTTACCCTGAAACAGCTACGTTATTTTGAAGCACTGGCAAGAGATGGCCGCTTCCGGCGCGCTGCCGACGCCTGTGCGATCTCCCAGCCGGCATTGTCAATGCAGATCAAAGAACTTGAGCAAGAATTGGGCGGTGAGCTTTTTGAGCGCAACGCGCGTGAGGTGAAGCTGACCGCCTTCGGTCAGACCGTGGCTCTCAGGATCCGCGATATCCTGCGTGGCGTGGACGAGCTTGCGGAGCTGGCGCGGGCGGCGCGTGATCTCTTCCTGACGCGGCTGCGCATCGGCATCATACCGACGATTGCGCCCTATCTGTTGCCGGCCATCATCAATGACCTGAACAAGAGCTTTGCGGGAATCCAGATCGAAGTGCGCGAAACGCAGACGTCGAAGCTGGTTCAGGAGCTGGCGCAAGGCCAGTTGGACACGGCAATCGTTGCTTTGCCCGTGTCGGAACCCTCCCTGGCAGAACTCGAGCTCTTCAAGGAAGAGTTCGTGCTGGTCCGGCGGCCCGAAGACGAGGGTAAGCCGGTGCCCGAACGCGAGGCGCTTCGCGAAATGCGGTTGCTGCTGCTCGAGGAAGGCCACTGCTTTCGCGATCAGGCCTTGTCGTTCTGCAAGATAGGGCAGGCCCGTCCCCGGGAAGTCATGGAAGGCAGCTCTTTATCCACCCTGGTCCAGATGGTCAGCGCCGGTATCGGCATCACCTTAATTCCCGAGATGGCCGTTCCCCTCGAAACGCGCTCGGCGCATGTCTCGATCTCCCGTTTTCAGTCTCCGCAGCCGTCGCGAACGATCGGCATGATCTGGCGCAATTCGACGCCAATGGCCAAACAGCTCCAGCAGGTTTCCGAGGCGGTCCGCCGCTCCGCCGAAACCATGCGCGAGCAGTATATCGCGCGATGATGGAGCTTTCATCGTCTCGCGTCAGGATCGCCGCTTGAAGGTGTGCTCCGCTGCCGGAAACTGTCGCGATCGGACCTCTTCGGCATAAGCGGCAGCGGCGGCCGAAATCCTCTTGCCGAGTTCGTCGTAGCGCTTGACGAAACGCGGGGTGAAATCATTGAAAAGACCCAGAATGTCGTCGGAAACCAGAATCTGACCGTCGCAGGCGGAAGAAGCGCCGATACCGATGGTCGGGACGTGCATGGCGCCCGTCACCTCCCGGGCGAGCGGCTCCACCGTGCCCTCTATGACGACGGCAAAGGCGCCCGAGCCGCCAACGGCGTGCGCATCGCGGCGGATCTTCGACGTCTCGTGTTCGGAATGGCCGACGGAACGATAACCACCTGCGGTTTGGACCTGCTGCGGCATCAGGCCGATATGGCCCATAACCGGTATCCCCCGCTTCGTCAGAAAGGCGATGGTCTCGGCCATCTCCTCGCCGCCCTCCAGCTTGACGGCATCGCAGCCGGTTTCCTGCAGGACGCGGACAGCGTTGCGGAAGGCAATCTCCTTGGATTCCTGATAACTGCCGAACGGCATGTCGACCACGACGCAGGCCTTGCCGACGCCGCGCATCACCGCCTTGCCGTGCGCGACCATCATCTCGAGCGTGACGCCGATGGTGCTTTCCATCCCATAGAGCACCATGCCGAGCGAATCCCCGACCAGCAGAAGGTCGCAATGCTCATCGAGCAGCCGCGCCATGGGCGTCGTATAGGCGGTCAAGCAGACGATCGGCTTGCCGCCCTTCATGGCTGAAATGCGCGCTGGCGTAAGGCGCTTCTGAATTCCTGCCGCGCTCATCTGGTCACTCCCTTTCCCGGCAGGCCCCGCCCGCCGACAACCCTGTTGTTCCCGATCATCGGTTGTCACCAACGACCCTGTTGTCGAGAAGCCTTGTCGAGCCGACCCGAACGAAGAGCGCCACGACGACCGGGTCTGTGATCGACGTGACCTTCTGCAGCGTTGAGGCATCCCTGACGGCGACTACCTCGGGCTTTGCCAGAGGCTCGCGACTAAGAAACGCCGTGAGCTTTGCCTCGAGTTCCACCGGATCGGCAAGGCCGCCGGCGACCAGACGCTCGGCCTCGTCAAGGGTCTGGGGGACGATCGCCGCGGCACGACGCTCCGCCCTACTGAGATAGACGTTGCGCGACGACAATGCGAGGCCGTCGCTGTCCCTGACCGTCGGCACCGATATCACCCGCACAGGCACGGCGAGATCCTCCACCATGCGCTTGATGATGACGACCTGCTGGTAATCCTTCTCTCCGAAATAGGCGGTCTGCGGCTGCACGATGTTGAACAGCTTGCAGACGACCGTGGTAACGCCGCCAAAATGCCCAGGCCGGACCGCTCCTTCGAGTTCGCGCCCGAGATCGGGAACGTCGACGACAGCAAGCATCGGGTGCGGATACATGTCCTCGACGCCAGGTGAAAAAAGGAAATTGACGCCGGCCTGTCTCAGCATGGCGGCATCGCGTTCCAGGTCGCGCGGATATTTGCTGAGATCCTCCGTCGGACCGAACTGCAGCGGATTGACGAAAATTGACACGACGACGATGTCGTTTTCGGCGCGAGCGCGCGCGACCAGCTCCATATGACCGGCATGGAGATAGCCCATGGTCGGAACAAGGCCGACGGTTCGCCCCTGCCGCCTCAGCGCGTCGAGCGTGTGGCGCAGCTCGTCAATGCTCGAGAAAACCCGCATATATCCTCCCCGGCCGGTCACTCCATCTTGGGCGCGGATATGAAGTGTAATCGATGCGGCAGGTCAATGCATATTTCTCGATAAAAACGATTAGACGCATCGGCGGCTGACCTTTTTGCGGAATAGAACGAGGCTGCCCTCCAGCACGACACCTAAGTACAATTTCCGCTCCGCTCTCGCGGGGCTAGCGTCCCAAATGGACGCAAGGTCGAGTGACACGATTCATTTTCTCATTAACACCGGCCCAAAACGGGTGACTGTTCACGGGCTTGATAAAACGATACGTAGCGTTTATATGAAGTCAGGTTTCTCGCTCGAAGTGACACGCGGTCCCAAACGAAGGAATGGCGATGGGGCAGTCAACATCAGATCGAGTCACCTGTGGGCCGTGAAGCCCGAGCGGCAGGATGGCTTGGTAGCTGTCGGCGGAGAAAGCCGGGTTGTTAAAAAACGGACCGTCCTGCGAACGGATGAAAAGATGTCGTGGTCGCGAAAGAAGAACGAAATGGATGAAAGATCTGGAATCAATGTCACTGCCCTGGTGGCCGCGCCTCAGGTAGAGGTCGTCGCGCCTGGACACTCCTTTGCGCCGCCAGTCTTGGCATCTGCGGGGTCACTCATTGTCCCAGTGTCGGCAATCGTCATAGCCCTTGCAGCCGTCGTTGCGGCCGGGGCAAATTGGGATTGGTGGGTTGCAAGACGTGCGGTGCAGTCCACCGAGGACGCTGCAGTTTACGCGGACATATCCTCAATCAGCGCTCGCGTCAGCGGCACCATCGACTTGGTCTCGATCGATGACTATTCCCATGTCAAGGCTGGAGACCTCCTGTTCTCGATTGATCCCAGGCCGTACGAAGTTGCTCTCCGCGCCTCGAAGGCGAAGCTGGATGCAGCTCAGGCGCAGCTTGGGGAAAACGACACCCAGCGCTCGTTCCAGCTTACCCAGATCGATGTCGCACTTGCACAGCAGGAGGCCGCGAAGGCGGATGAGATCCAGGCGAGCAAGGAACTGGAACGACAGACACGTCTTGGTACCGACGGCAGGGCAAGCTCGATCCAGACCCTCGAAAAGGCCATTGCGGCGCGCGGGCGTGCATTGGCGAGTTCGAAAACGGCGCGAGCCACAGTCGTTGCCCAACAAGTCAAGCTTGGCGTGCTGTCGAAGCAGCGTGAGGTCCTTGAGGCCAATGTCGACACTGCTGCTGCGGATGTCGCCGCGCGTGAGCTTGAGTTGAGCTACGCGAATGTGCGCGCACCCGTCGATGGCGTGGTCGCCAAACGAAACGCGCAACGTGGAAATTATGTCAGCGCCGGCACAAGCCTGATCTCAATCGTTCCGCTCCCTCAGGTGTATATCCTTGCGAATTATAAGGAAAACCAATTGAGAATGGTCCGGGAAGGACAAGCGGTCGACATATCGGTCGATCTATTGCCCGAGGCAAAGCTGCATGGGACGGTTTCGAGAATTTCGCCCGCAAGCGGATCGACATTCGCGCTGCTGCCATCCGACAACGCGACCGGCAACTTCACGAAGGTCGCTCAACGCCTGACGGTTCGGATCGAACTCGACCCGAACCAGCCGAAGTTTGACCGCCTCCGCCCTGGTATGTCGGTTATAACCCATATCTCCACGAAGGCCGACCATCATGTCTAGGATGAATCATCCGAACGACCTGCCACGCCAAGGATTCGTCGCGGTCGCTTTGCTCATGGCGTCCATATTAACTGCCTTTGACATACGTTCAGTAAGCACTGGTTTGCCGGACCTGCGAGGCGCTTTTGGCTTGACCTTTGACGAGGGGGCGTGGCTTGGCACCTTCGCCACCGCTCCACAGATTCTGGCTGCTCCGAGCGTCGGATGGTTGATCGCGGTCTTTGGGGTTAAAAGAGTAATGATCGCGCCGACCATCTTTTATTCCGCAATTTCGTTACTCATACCATTCTCCAGCAACTTCGAAATGCTGGCCGCACTGCACGCCTTAAGAGCGGTTTTGCTCGGCCTGTTCGTCGGCGCGACGCTCATGACGGCTTTTCGAAACATCGACCGAAAATTCTGGATTTTCGCACTGGCATTTTACGTTTTGAGAATCCCATTCGCGCAAAATCTCGGCTTGTATGCGGCCGGAAGCTATACGCAGACGATAGGGTGGCAGTGGCTGTACTGGCAGGGCGCAGTTGTCGGCCCCCTGATTGGCATCCTCTTCTGGTACGGCGGCAAGCCGACGCCGGTCGACCGTGTGCTCCTCAATCGAGCCGACTGGGGTGGAATGGCTATTTTTGGCGTGGCTCTTACGACCCTCTACGTTGCTTTGGACCAAGGCAATCGATTGGACTGGTTTCAATCCGGCTTCATCATCTCGCTGCTTCTCGCCACGGCGTTTCTCGCGTGCATCTTCCTGTGGCACGAGGCTCGCGTACAGTATCCCTGGGCGCACATCTCGATCCTGTTCGCAAGAAACATCGCTCTGGGTTTCGCCGCTATTGGCTGCTTTATGACGGCGAGTCTCGGAAGTTCTCTGTTGGAGCCGAGCTTCTTGATTGCGGTGGCACATTTGCGACCGGAACAAATTGGTGACTTTGCCGCACCTTATGCAATTCTCCTTCTGGCCGGCGCAACTATCGCTGCGGTCGCCCTTGTCCAGACGGTCAAGCAGCGTGCCACGTTGATGATCGGGTTCATCTGCTTCGCTCTATCGGCGTGGCTTGGCACGCAGTTGACCAGCTTGTGGTCGCTGCCGGAGTTCCGGCTGATCGTCATCCTTCAGACGTTCGGTGAAGAAACCGTATTTCTGGCCGCGGTCGCGACGTTGTTCAGCAATGTAAATCCAGCGAGGGCGATATCGCTCACCGCATATGTACAGGTCATGCGATTAATCTGCTCGGAAACTGTCACGACGACGATGAACACCTGGATACGGCAGCGGGAACAACTGCACTCATATTTTATCGGCTCGCATGTCACGGGTGCGACGCCCGGGTGGAATACGACATTGACGCAACTCGGTTCAGGTTCGGCGGCGCGGGGTGTCGGCGTGCTGGCGGGCTTGGTGCAAAGGGAGGCGAGCGCCCAAGCCTACATTGATGGTTTTTGGATCACCTTTGCGGCCGCGATTGCGGGGCTGGTTGTCGTCTCGCTTATGGCGCCATCCCCCTCTCATCCGCTGACGACACGATAAACGATCCCGCGCCGCCGTATTGGGGTCGCGATTGTCCGTGCATTAGGGAAGTGTCGTCGACGACCAGTCGGTTGCTTTCTTCATGAAGAAGGCGGCGCATTTGCAGCCGTCGTTCGGCATTCAGACGCCAGGAAGCGTTCGCGCTCAATCATCATCCACTCTAAATCAAGGGACTTAACATGGAACCCGCTCATATGCTCCGCTACAAAAGAATTCCCCTCTCCGACGGCGCGACCTCGATTCCGGCATTGGGTTTCGGTACGCTAATCCCCGATCCTGCCGCCACCAAACGTGCCGTTGCCGCAGCGCTTGAAGCTGGGTTCCGGCATCTCGATTGCGCGGAACGATATGGCAATGAAGACGCAGTCGGAGAGGCGATGCGCGAAGCCCTCGCCGCTGGCACTGTCCGGCGCGAAGATGTATTTGTCACGACCAAGCTCTGGAATACCAATCACCGTCCAGAGCGGGTGCTTGCTGCATTTCAGGCGAGCCTCCGACGTCTTCAGGTCGATTATGTCGACTGTTATCTCATCCACACCCCTTTCGCGTTTCAACCCGGCGACGAGAATGATCCAAGGGACGAACACGGCGAGGTCATTTACGATTCAGGAGTGAGTCTAATCGACACCTGGCGCGCACTTGAGGCGCTTGTGGACAGTGGCAGGTGCAGGTCCATTGGCCTGTCGGATGTTACGCTGGAAAAGTTGAAGGACATTGTCGCGGTTGCGCGGATCAAGCCGGCCGTGGTGCAAGTGGAGTCGCATCCGTACCTGCCGGAATGGGAGTTGCTTGACTTTTGTCGAGAGCACGGGATCGTCCTGCTGGCCTTTGCGGCTCTCGGGCATGGCATGGAGCCCAATCTGCTCGAAGATCCGGTCATTAAGGCAATAGCTCATCGCGTCAATAAGACGCCGGCGCAGGTTGCGCTGGCCTGGGCAGTGCAGCGCGGCACTGCCTTCCTCACCACCTCGGTCACATCCAGCCGGACCAGGGAGAATTTTGACCTTTCCGCATTGCCGGAAGACGCGATGCAGCAGATCCGAGATGGCATAAAGACGAACATCCGCTTCAACGGAGTCGTCGAAACTGGAGTCCCGGGTTTCATTCCTCGGGCCGGTCCAACTCAAGGCAGTCAGTGAGCGGGAGTTTGGCGAGATTTCCGAAACGCTCCTGAGGCGTCCGCCATAGGTTCTTCCCCATTGCCTGTTGATCGGTGACATCGACTTGGGCTACGCCTGAATAATGATCACGACCCCAAATGCTGTCTCGGCAAGAAAACGAACCTCTATCGGATCGCGTCGCAATCCGGAGGCGGAGGCCGCAGTGCTGGCAGCCGCGAGGGAACTCATCTCTGAGAAGGGTTACGCGGGATTTTCTGTCGAAGAAGTCGCGCGAAGAGCTGGAGCGGGAAAGACCACCATTTACAGATGGTACCCCACGAAGGCAGATCTCTTTATCGCGATCTATACGATGGAACGATCGACTTTTGTGACGGTGCCCGACGTCGGGAACTTGGTCGAAGAGCTGGTGCAGTACACGACGAGTCTGTGGCGTTTCTGGTCCTCCCACCCGGCCGGAGCTGCATTGAAGGGATTGATCGCGGAGGCACAAGGCACCGAAGAGGCGTTGGGAGCACTGCGCGACAAGTTCCTTCCGGACCGCACTGCCGACGTGAGGCATATATTGACCAGTGGCGCGGCCCGCGGCGAAATATGCCTCGAGGAGGTCGATGACAAGGTCTCGCTTTGGGTGGGGTTTAGCTGGTTTAAACTTTTGATCGGCGAACTTCATGACGAAGACGCAATTGGGCCTGTCATGATGCAGATCTCGGGTGTCCCACGACACGTTCAGTCCTGAGCATCGTGCCACCGCCAGCCTTGTCCGGCCTGGCCGAGATTTATGGCCGAACACGGTGAAATTGTCCGTTTTTTCAAGGACTGATCCCAGCAGAGATTGGTTTGCTGCATTCGGTTCCTCGCGAGGAGTCGTTTGGGGGTTGAATTCCTATAGGCTCTCATGTCGCATCCCACCGGCTTGCAGTGGAAACGACGATGTGCGACTTCCGTTGCTCGCCCTGCCGTCAAGAAACCATCACAGTCGGCCGTTATGGACGTTATATGGAGGACGCATGGACAAGCCCTGGAAGATCAGCCGCGGACCGATTGCGGCAACCGAGCTCGACGTGGAGAAGGCAAACGCGATCAATGTGCTGTTGATCCGGCCGGCGGGCGTCCTTCCGGCCAAGGCGGGAGATCCGGTCCTTCCTTTTGCCGTCGGCCTTTTCAATGAACTCCGCCCGCTCCTGAAGCCCGATGCCGGTGTCACCACGCTCAGGCGAGCGACCGCGGCCTATGTCCACTGCCGGCGCTACTATTTCGCCAGCGCCCAACCCGATTCCATGCGCCATGGCCTTGACGGCGAACCCGTCGAACCACTGTCGTCCGAAGACCGGCTGGTTGCGCAAAAGCGCTTCCTGAGCCTCAAGCAGACCACTGGCAAAGCCGACGCGCCAGAACAAACAGCACCGGTTCCCGCTCCGCTGTTGAGCAAAAGCGAACAGATCCGTGCAGCCCTCCTCGGCAAAAGGAACGCGGCCAGCTAGAGCGGGGTGACATCAGCGTTTCATATCCGCCTGGCCGTCATTGCGGGTTCTTGGTCATGCGACCGTTATTCACAAGGGCGACGTAGTCGCTCTCTGAGCTTGGCCGCATCGGGGGCGCGGAAAACGCGCCCCCGGCTGGCGCCGACCGAAGGGGAGGGGCAATCGGCCGGGTCAGTTCAACGGCGCTTCGCCTGATGTGATCCGCTGCTCGTTTCCGGCAAACAGGTGAACCGCATCATGGATTGGCGCAATCCTCAGCACCTCGCCGGGGGCTGCCCTGATCCGTTCCCTGAAGACGCAGGTCAGCGTCTGCGTCCCCAACCGGACGATGACGAGCGTTTCCGAACCCGTGGGCTCGACGACCACCGTCGTGACCTCGATGCCGCCTCGGTCCAATCGGATATGTTCGGGGCGAATGCCGTAAGTCACGGCTTCAGGCGCACGACGCTCGCTTGGCAGGAGCAGACCGTCGGCGGTTCGAAACCCCTCTTCCGTCATGTTCCCACTGATGAAATTCATCGCCGGGGAGCCGATGAAGCCGGCCACGAAAAGATTGTTCGGACGATCGTACAATTCCAGCGGAGAACCCGACTGCTCGATCAGGCCGTCCTTCATGACGACGATCTTGTCAGCCATGGTCATGGCTTCGATCTGGTCGTGGGTGACATAGATGGTGGTCGTCTGCAGCCGTTGATGCAATTCCTTGATCTCGGAGCGCATCTGCACCCTGAGCTTGGCATCGAGGTTCGACAGGGGCTCGTCGAACAGGAAGACGGCCGGGTCGCGCACGATCGCCCGCCCCATCGCCACACGCTGCCTCTGGCCGCCCGACAGTTGCTTGGGGTATCTCTCCAGGAGACTCTCGAGGCCGAGGATCTTCGCGGCGTTGCCGACCCGCTGATCGATCTCCGTCCTCGGCATTCGTTTCAGCCGCAGCGAAAAGCCCATGTTCTTGGCAACAGTCATGTGCGGGTAGAGCGCGTAGTTCTGGAACACCATGGCGATGTCCCGGTCCTTGGGGGCAAGCTCGTTGACGATATGCTTGCCGATCTGGATCTGCCCTGAGGTGATGCCCTCGAGGCCCGCAATCATTCTCAAAAGTGTGGATTTGCCGCAACCCGAGGGACCGACCAGAACGACGAACTCGCCGTCGCCGATATCGACCGAGACGCCTTTTATGGCTTTGAACGCGCCGTAGTCCTTGCGAGCATTGTTAACCGAAACATGAGCCATTACCGTCCTCCGAAATCTCTGTCAAAGTCCGCTCAGGACGTTTCTCAAATAATCGAGGCCGAGGCGCTCGCCGTCTTTGCGCGCGGCCAAGTCCTTGCCCGGCCAGCCATAGGCGGCATCCTCATGTTCGATCGACAGCGTGCCGTTGAAACCAGCACCGCGGGCCTGGCGCAGAAACCTCGGCCAATCGATGAGGCCGAGCCCGGGCAGCTTGTATTGCCACCAGCCCTTGCCGTGATAGCCGATTGCCTGCAGCCTCTCCGGATCGATTGCCGTGTCCTTGGCATGAAGAATGGCAATGCGGTCTTTCACCGCCTCCATCGCCTGATAGGGATCGACGCCGATGCGAATGAGGTGGGAGGGATCGAATTCCAGCCCGAAACGAGGATCGCTGATCCGGTGAAAAAGCTCCTGCCATCCTTTGGGTGTCGTTCCGATGAAATTATCCTTCGGACCCGGCCAGTTCTCGATTGCGATGGTGAGCCCATACGGTTCTGTCCTCGCGATCAGCCCGTTGGCGAAATCGGCGAAGTCATCATAATTGGCTTCGTCGCTTGCGGTGTCGTCCCGGCCCGGGAAGATCACGAAGATCGGGACGCCCGCTTGCCCGATCGCGCTCGCATATTCGGCGGTCGTCTCGCGAAGTGCCGTTCGTTTTCCCCGGTCGGCATCGAGCTGATTGCCGAAATAGGTCATCGACGACACGAAGAGGTCGCGGCTGCGCGCCAGCGCGACGGCGGCCTCCACCTGATCCGGCGTCTTGATATGGCCGCCGATGTCGATCTCGATGGCGTCGAACCCGGCCGATGCGGCGAAATCCACCACTTCCTCCAGCGGGCGATCGTTGAATGTCGATGTGTAAAAGCCGATCTTCACCAAAATCCTCCGATCTTCACCAAAATCCCGATCTTCACCAAAATCCCTGGGCCTTGCCGACCGTTTCAACTGTTCAGGCGGTCCATGTTCTTGAGTGGCGAGCGTGTGCGTTGAGCAGGGTCAGCCGATGCGAGCATGAGGGCCGCTGCCATCGGCATGACCGCCGCCCCCATGGCAGAGGCATCCTCTCCGAGCGAGGCGCGATGAAGCGAGGGCAGGTTGGGGTCCTCGGCATCGAGATGCTCGTGCACATAACGCAGCAACTCGTCGACGATGCGGATCGGCAATCGGCCGCCGACGAGGACGGCGTCGGGGTCGACGACCATGCCGATATGCTTGACGGCGACGGCCAGATGCGCGCTCATTTCCTTCAGCCACTGCGAAACGAGGCGCCTGCCATGCGCATCCAGCGTCAGGAGATCGTGGGGAACATTCACTTCGACGCCGTTTTTCGCAAGGAAATCATAGAGGAAGAACAGCGAGAATATCTCGCCGAGAAGCTGGACCTTATGGGCCTTCCCGTCACCGCTGTCGGCGATCGGCAGCCAGCCGATTTCACCGCTGAGGCCCATGGCGCCACGATGGCCGTTGCCGTCGAGCACGAGGCCGCCGCCCGGGCATGGATTGATGGCGACGTAGAAGAAGCTGCTACTTTCAGCACCCAGTCCGTAATCGAGTTCGGCCAGGGCTGCGGCATTGGCTTCATTCTCGATGAAGACGGGATGGGGTGTCAGGTTCTCCAGTGCGGTGCGTACATCGAATGCAGTCCATTCCTGATAAGCCTTGGGCTTGCCGAGGAGCGAAATCTCGCCAAGCCAATCCGGCATCGCCAGACCGATACCGGCGAGGCGCGCGTCGTCGATGAGCCGGCTGCGCTGGAAATGCGAAATAGCATCGGCCGTCAGTTGCAGGAATTCCGTCGGCAGGATGAAACGTTTCTCATGATGCACGCGGGCACGGACATTGCCGACGGCATCGACGGCCAGGATCGTCAGATGGTCGCGATCGATGTTGATGCCGATGGCAAAGCAGGCATCCGGATTGATTTCGAGTTCGATCGCCGGCTGGCCTCTCAGCCCATGCCGCCGGCGGGCTTCCATGATCAGGCCCTCGTCCAGCAGACGATCGACGATCCGGGCGATTGCCGGTTTGGTAAAACCCGTCCGCCTGGCGATTTCGGCGCGCGAAATCGGCGCCTGGCGATGGATGCAGCGCAGCACGACGGCCCTGTTGTGCTCACCTGCATCTTCGACATTGGCGCCGGTCAGATCCGGGGACAGCCTGGCGCCGAGTGTCTGGTTCATGCCCGAAATCCTTCCTTGTGCATAAAGACTAAACCGCTCCTCATCCCTTGACCGCGCCGCTGGTCATCGCACCGAGGATCAGCCGTTGGAGCGACAGGAAGGCAACGATTGCCGGAACGACTGCGATCAGGCAGGCGGCGGCAAGCAGTTGGATGGACGAGTCGGTTTGCATGCCGCGGAAGTTAAAGATCCCGACGCCGATCGGCATCAGATCATTTTTCGTGAGCAACAGAAAAGGCACCAAAAATTGCGACCAGCCGGCAATCACAGTGATGATGAAGACGGAGGCTATGCCCGGCGCCGATAATGGCAGAATGATCCGCCAGAAGACGGAAAACCTGTTGCAGCCGTCGATCATGGCCGCTTCGTCGAGGCTGCGCGGGATGCCGTCGACCGAACTCTTCAGAAGCCAGGTCGCCAGCGGAACGCCAAGCGCGATATACACCATGACGACGGCAAAATGCGTATCCAGTAGCCCCAGACGGTTCATGTAGCGGTAAAGCGGCACCATGATCACAAGTGGCGAGATCATCTGGAAGAGCAGCAGCCCCATCATCGACAGGCCCTTGCCCCGGAATTGAAAGCGGGAAAAAGCGTATGCGGCAGGCAGAGCGACGATCAGGACGCCCAGTCCGCTAAGGGCGGCAAGCTTGAGGCCGTTCCAGAGATAGATCGGAAAGTAGCTGTTGTTCAAAACGGTGATGAAATTGTCGATGGTCGGATTGTTTGGAATATATCGCGCCGCGCCGCGATAGATCTCGCGCTTGTCACGCATTGCCATCGACAGGAGATAGGTGAGGGGGCCGGCGAAGAACACGAATATTACCAGCATGAAAAGATAGCTCATGGCATCGCCGAGCCGCGTTCCGGTCCGTCCGTTCATTGCTCTTCATCCTTCGGCAGGAACGACGCATAGATAAAGGCCAGCCCGAGGCTGATGATCAGCATGAGCACGGAGAGCACGCTGCCGCCGGACAGGTCGTAGTTTCTAAAGACGATATTGAAGACGTAGAGCGAAATGACCTCGGTCGCGCGCCCCGGACCGCCGCCCGTCAGCGTGATGATCGCATCGAAGGTATTCACCGTCTGGATCGTAATGAGGATCATGTTGACGAGGATTGCCGCGCGCAGTTGCGGAAGCGTGACGAAGAAAAACTGCTGCGATGCCGTCGCGCCGTCGACCTCGGCGGCTTCATAGAGTGAGGGATCGATCGACTTCAGCGCCGCATACATGACGACCATCGAAAATGCCGTGCCGCGCCATATGTTGGAGATGAGGGTCGACCACGGCGCAATAGCAGGGTCCGAGAGCCAGGCGACCGTCGGCATGTGCATCAATCTTAGAATGCTGTTCAACGCACCATAAGGCGCTTCGGAAAAGAGCATCTGCCAGATGATACCGCCGGCGATTCCGGGGACCACCCACGCAACTAGCGCCGTTGTCCTCAAAATGGTGGTGCCGAACAGCCCACGCTTCTCACCGCGGATAACCACGACGGCGACTGCAAGGCCTAAAATCTGCTGACCGATGACGCTGCCGCCGACGAAGATCAAGGTTGCCCATAATATGTCTGGCAGCTGTGGCGAGCTCAACGCATTGGTGATCGACCCCAGCGTATAATCCTGATTGTCGCCGATCAGCGTGGCATTGGTGAATGAAAGCCTGAAAACGTCGATGACGGGGTAAAGGTAGAAGATGCCGATGACGATGATCACGGGCATGATCCAGGGCAGCGGCGCACCGGCGAAACGGCGCATGAACGATCTGCTTTGAGGCGGGCTGTCAACCTCGATGGCAATGGGGCTCATTAAGCTTCTCTGTCCGGGTTGGCTCGCGCATCGGCCCGAAATCGGAATCGATTTTCGGAAAGCACGATGCGTAGATTCAACGTGTTCCAGCGTCCTTTTGCGCGTGAAAAGGCGCACGACGCTGTAGGTGACGGCGCCTAGCGGGCAGGCGCCGTCACAGTCGGAAACACTAGAGACGCTTGTAAGCCTCCAGCGCCGCGTTAAAGGCGGCATTCAAGGCGTCTTCCGGCTTTTTGGTCCCGGAGAGAACGTCGCCCATCATGATCTGGATCTGGTTGGAGATTTCAGGATAGATCGGCACACCCGGGCGCGCCTGTCCGTCAACCAGAGCCTTGGCGAAGGTCTTGTTGGCTTCGGTGGAGAAGACCTCATATTTGTCGAACAGTGATTTCCTGGTCGGCAACTGCTGCTGCAGCGCGTTTGCCGGCCCCATATAGACCTCGCGTGCGAGGTTGGCGCACATCTCGACCTTGTCCTTGTCCTTGCTGAAGGAGGCGATCGTCCAGCCGCCGGTGCCGGTCGAACGCTGATCGGCGCTGGGGCCGGGAATCGGCGAGAAGGTCCATTTGTTGAACTCGTCCTCGTCGAGCGTGGCCTTCAGCTGCGCATATTGCCAGTTGCCGCCGATGAAGAGCGCCGTCGTCGCCGCTGCGGCCGCAGCATTCATATCGTCGTAGTTCGCGATCGTGCTGACGCGCTTGGGCGCGGCACCGGAATCGACGAGATCCTTGAAATAATTCAGCGCCTTCAGGAATTTCTCCTTGTTCTCGCCTTCGCCGAAGACTGGCTTGCCCGAGTCGTCGACGAGCTTGCCGCCCAGCGCCCAATAATTCGCCAGCCAGTCGAACGTCGTCCCTTCCCAGCGCCCGCCGTTGAAGAGAACGCCTTCCATGCCTTCCTTGGTGGAGGCGAGCGCGGCCTTTTTCAGGTCGTCCCATGTCTGCGGCGCATCGGCAACGATCGACTTGTTGCGGTAGAGCACACGAAGGTCCGTATCCCACCACCAGGCGCGGACGGTCTGGTCCTTATCGGTGATGCCGCTGCGGATGAAGGGGAACAGGTCGTCCACTTCCTCCTTCGAAAAATACGGCGTGAAGTCCGCAAGCACATGATTGACCATGAACTGCGAGAGGACGAAGGAGTCGACGGCAGCGCAGTCAGGCGCGTTGCCGGCCTTGGCCTGCTCCAGCATCTTGGCCTGTTCGGTGCCGATGTCCGAGGACATGAATTGCATCTGCAATTTCCAGTCCGGATGCTTCTTGATGAAATCGACGAAGAGCTTCTGATAGCCCTCGGCGATCGCCGGATCCGGATTGTTGGGACTGTCGTTCGTCAGACGGACGACGAGGGATTTTGGCGCATCGGCAAGGCCGATCCTGTCTTTCGTGGCAAGTTCCTGGGCAAATGAAACGGATGCTGAAAATAACATAGTGCTCAGCGCAAATGCGCTGACGGTGGCGCTCTTCATGATGGGTCTCCTCCCCATTTGAACGGATACAGCCTGGCGGTCAGTTGACCTCTCCTCATTTCCGTGCTGCATTAATTAGATTAAGTTACTTTGATTTGATGTCAAGCCACAGCGTGGGAGCCAGAACCTGGGAGGTTGAGATGCTGGCGACAATCAACAGCAGCTAGCGCAGAGTTCCGAAAAATCGAGATCGATTTTCGGAAAAGGATCTGCGTCGTGAAGGTGATGGAGCGTCCCGTGGGACGCGCGACGCATCCACCGCAATTTTCCTGAAGAAGAGCACGAGGCAATCGCGGATGGATGCGATGGCGTGAGTGTGGTTTTGCCCGGCGGAGCCGCGGCGGAAGTTAATTCCATGGAGGATAAGATGCGTTTACTCATTCTTGGTACGGGCGGAATGGCCAACCAGCATGCTGCCAACTTCAAGGCGATCGAAGGCGTCAGTGTCGTGGGCGGCGTCGATGTTGTCCCGGAAAGGCTCGCTGCCTTTTGCACCGAACATGGCATCGCCAATCATTTCATGACCCTCGAGGATGCTCTCGCCTGGGGCGAGTTCGACGCAGTGGCGAACGTCACGCCGGACCGCATTCATCACCCGACGACGCTGCAGGCGATTGCAGCCGGCAAGCACGTCTTCTGCGAAAAGCCGCTCGCCACCGATGCCATCAAGGCCATGGAGATGACCGAGGCCATCGAGCGATCGGGCAAGGTCGGCATGGTCAATTTCACTTACCGCAACTCGCCCGCCCTTCAGAAGGGCCGGCAGATGGTGCTCGCCGGCGAAATCGGCGAGATCAGGCACGTCGAGGCGTCTCACCTTCAAAGCTGGCTGGTCGGTCGCCACTGGGGCGACTGGAAGAGCGAGAGCAAATGGCTTTGGCGGCTGAGCAAAAAACATGGATCGAATGGCGCGCTCGGCGACATCGGCATCCACATCGTCGATTTCGCATCCTATGGTTCAGGGCTCGACATCGCCCATGTCTTCGCCCGGCTGAAGACCTTCGACAAGGCACCGGACCATAGGATCGGCGAATATGATCTCGACGCCAACGACAGTTTCACGATGAATGTCGATTTCGCCAATGGCGCAATTGGGACGATCCAGGCGACGCGGACGGCGGCCGGACAGATGGATCAGCTGCGCCTCAGGGTCTATGGCGAAACCGGCTCGATCGAGATGATCTACGATACCGGAAAATCGACGCTACGCGCCTGTCGTGGAGAAGACGTGCACACGGCGACCTGGCGCGACGTCCCCTTCGATCCGGTCGAGACGAACTATCAGCGTTTCGTCCAGGCCGTGCGGGCGGGCAGGACCCAGGAACCCTCGTTCCGGCGGGCGGCCAATATCCAGAAAGTCCTGGACAAGGCGCTGGCCTCCGATCTCAGCCACGCCGATGAAGCGCTCGCCTGACCCGGCCATCAGGCCGAAGCCGGCGGCAGCAGCAAAGTGTTGAGGAAGGGCAGGAGTGCTGCACCGAGCGCAACGCCGCCGCCGCTGAAGCTCGCGGGTTTCATCGGCGAAATCCAGGGCGTCAGCAATGGTCTTGTCGAGGTGTCGCGGCGTTCGATCGAAAGCTGATGGATCAGCGCTTCGATCACGCTCTGCGGCAGGTCGCTGCCGATCATGACAACGCTCGGGGCGAGAAAGCCGGCCATGGCGATGATCGGGTCGAGCAGATGGCCTGCGGCTTCCCGTATCCATTGTGACAGTGACGGCGAGGTGAATTCTTCCCCTTGCAGTAGGCGGGTGAATGCGTCGTCGCCGATCCGTGATCGCAGCGACTCGAAACCGACCACGGTGTTCAGCTGGACATTGTCCGGGCCTGTCAGCATTTCGCCGATGCTGCCCGCTCGGCCATGCACGCCGGAATAGGGAATACCGCGAATGAGAAAGCCTGCCTGAACGTCGTCGTCGATGATGATCATCGCAAGTCCGCCTTCCCTGCCGGAGCTACCGATCGTGCGTTCGGCGAGAAGGCTCGCCGTGCACTCGTTCTCGACATAGGGATGCGCGATCGTCGACATCGCGGCGATCTGCTCGCTTTGATCCTCTGTCCAGTCGTTGGCGGCGATGCCGAGACCAATGATCGGCAGGGCGGCGTGGCGATCGACCATATCCCTGACGGCCGCATGCAGCCGGCCGACTCTATCAGCGGGGTCCAGGCCGAAGTAGACCCGGTCGTGCACCTGGCCACTCAGATCGATGAGCACGGCCTCGCCACGCCTTTGGCGAAGCTTGACGCCGATCGAGAAAGCACCTTCCGGTCGAAGCGCGAATTCCGTGGCGGTTGCGCCACCTCCAATCCCATTGCGGCGGTTTGACGTGACGAGTTTTTCTTCCGCCAGCCGCCGCAGGATATTGGTGATGCCAGGCCCGGTCAGGCCGCAATGCCGGCCAAGCTCCATCCGCGTCAGCGGGCCATGGCGGCGGATCGCCTCCAGGATGACGCGAATATTCCGGTCGGCGATCTCGCCCGACCTCAGACCCACTGTTTTGGCGCGCGGACCGCCCATCTCCTGGGTGTGAAGCCCACGCGGCCCTGACCGAAGATACCGCATGACTGTATTTCCTAGAGCGTTTCCGGGCTGTGTACTTCATCCACGGGCTATGGGAAAGCCGAGCTTTGCAGCCGCTTTTTCAGCTGAACGTCCTATCAACCGAGATCAGGGCCATCACGCGCTGACGAAGCGCGGCGGGCGAATGCCGCACAATGCGTCAACAGATCGTCGAAACGACACGGCAATCGGAGCTTCACTCTATCGGTCACTAATAGCTGCAAGGATGATCGTTGCCAAATCCATCGCGGCAGGCAGGTCTGAGCGAATAGTCGGTGCCGGTATATCCAACCGAGCCGGTTTGCATCGAGTCATTCGAGCTCGTCGTGCAGGACGATAAGGCAACCACGATGACGGCTGTCGCGGCTGTCAATAATTTGCGGACTTGAAGCATCCCACCCTCCCCAGCGCTGCCTGAAATTTGCGATATCACTGCAATTCTCGGTCACATAGGGCCGACCCAGTGATCAGTCTATGATCCATACGCCAGTTTGAAGCGCTCGACGAGCATGAACCAGTGACGAGCGTTTCATTCAATAACTCATCTCGCGGCAGCTCAGCGGCGTTTCGCATATCTTTCCACCACCCGCGTTGAAGCGGACGATGAGATTTCCAGATAATCTGGGTTGATGTTCGCGTAGCCGCGACGGGTTCCACAGACCGTTCCGCCATCGGCGAAGATCTCGACGATTCCACGGTCATGAAACAGACGAAGCTCCTTTCCGTCGCCAAGCGCCGCCACGTAACGGATCGAGCCGTCGTCCTGGGCGAGCCGGATCGAGAGGATACCGCCGGCGACGCCCACCTCGAATGCAAGTTCGCCGCCCTGCGTCGCAACGACCTTGCTACCTTCCAGGGCGCCGGAAAGGCGGATTTCAATGGGCGCCATCGGTAGCGAGAATTTGCCGCTTTGTTCCTCGACGATAGGGTCAGCGGCAAAGTGATCGTCGACTTCGATCGCCGGCAGCATGCGCAGCCTCTTCCTATCTTCGCTCAATCTCAGAACACGGGGCAGGGACAGCTCCCCTGAATAGGACGAACCCTCAAGCTTGCGGTATTCCCAGTTGAACAGCCAGGCAAAGGCGATCTGGCGCCCTCCCGCTTCGAAACTCTGCATCGCGTAATAATCGGTGCCGAAATCCAGCAATTGCAGTTCCGGGATGTCGGGCACGAAGCAGTCGTCAATAAACTCGCCGATCAGGGCATAAAGGAGATTGTGGCGCCGTGTTCGTGGCTCGACATGGCCAACAAAACCCATCACCAGAACCCACTTTTCCTCCAGCCGAAAGAAATCCGGGCATTCCACCGCACGCGCGCCTTCCTGGCGGAATTTAACCGGCGCACGGTAGAGCGGCCTGAGATATTGCCAATCGAGGCCATCGCCGGAGCCGAACAACAACACCGCGGGATCGCCTTCGATCGACGCGCCGAGTATCATGCGATAGGCGTTGGCTGCGTCGTCCCACCAAACCTTTGGATCGCGGAAATCGTGCTCGACCCCGTCGGGACGCTCTTCCAACACCGTCACAATGCCTTCCGCCTTGATCATCCGCCGATCTGGGCGCGCTATTTTCTGAACTTCCCGATAACCCTTGAAAAGGTCATAGGCGGGCAGGCGCTCGGTGTAAAAGAACATCAAACTTCCATCTCGATCCCGAAAGGCATTGCCGGAGAAGGCGCCTCCTGTAGCGCCGAGACGCCACAGGTTCTGTTCTGGATGCAGAAATACCGGCATATGAAGCCAATTGACCAGATCGCGGCTGGTCGCATGTCCCCAGTGCATCGGTCCCCAATCACTGCCGCCGGGATGGAATTGATAGAAAAGGTGCCATAGCTCGTCGATCTTGCAGAGACCCACGGGGTCGTTCATCCAATGCCGGATTGGCGAGAAATGAAGCACAGGACGATCCGGATCGGACCGAAGCCAATCTTTAATTTCCGCGCCGGTGTGCTGAAGGATCCCTTTTTGCGAGAATTCAAACACCGTTATACCGCTCTCGTTCACGGTTTGAGGCTGATATCCATAGGCCCACAGAACAGCGTCCGGGGCATTGGTGACAATGGTGACCTCGCAAGCTTCCCTGTGGTGATATTTGAAAAACTCCGGATCGATGGCAAATGACCGAACCTGCCAAACCGTTTTCCCGTTAATGTCGATACGAAAAAAGCCGTCGCCCGCGGCCCAAAATTCCAAGCGGTACCCAGAGGGTAGGAACAGGTTTTGCTGCATCAACGGGTCATCTTCCCGGTCCATTTGGTTCGCCACGAACACAACTCCGAATAATCACTGGATTTTCGACCGACGACCTGGCTATGCCCGGTCTAGTGAAACCCTGCCGACGATTGCCCAAGAACTGGAGTGCCCCTGAAAGCATTCACCGCTCTGTCCATCTCGACCTGTTCGTCATTGCCTGAATCCAGAACGGTATTCCGCACCGAACCCCGTTGCACCCGTACTGCCGTTACCTCGAGCGCCTTCAAATTGTCCGTTGAAAGCAACGCGCCCACTTGCGTGGAAAAACAGGCGCTGTTTGGTGCATCGTTGATTTGCGACATTTCGGTTGTGGCCACGATGTGATTATTGGCGATGTAGTTACCGCTGCCGGAAACGACATTGATGATCACAGGCTTTGCGGCGAGAGGCTTGATATATTGAGTATCGATCGTCTCTGAAATGTGGTTGGCGATGACAGAATTGTTGCTGCCATCAATGTGCAAAAGTCCGAACAGGTCATCCAGGCCGTTATCGTACTTCTGCATCGGCGCCCACGGCTCGCGATCACGCAAGAAATGATTTGAGGACACCAGGTTTTCGCAGCAGTTCGCAGAAAAAACCAACATTCCGGGATAGAAGGAATGGAATCTGTTTCCTGTGATCGAGGAACGCACGACGCCGGAAAAATAGACGCTGCTCGCGCCTCGGGGGAAGACGTTGTTTGAAGAGACCAGGATGCCTCCGTAATTTTCAGCGTAGACGGAATGTCCTCTATATCCGGCTCCGACAAAATTATTCGCTATCCTCGAGGCCTGCCCCATACCTTTCAATTCGATACAGTTGCCGCACTCTGCAATGAAATTATTGTCTATCGCCAGGGCATCCGCGTCATGAACAGTCACGCCATGTTCCAGATAGATAAGGCCCATCCCCGTTATTCGGAATGAGTCATTGGCGCTGCCCACATAGATTCCCGTTTTGCCATTCCTGTAGGTATTTTCCGCATCATTCTGCCCTGAACCGTCGTCCATGAAGTGCAGGCCATCGATGCAAAAATCAGCAAACTCCACAGAGCTTATGCGAGGATTGCCGGTGCGCTTGACATAAAACGCGGCTCCGGCAGCCCCGCCGTCGGCGGCGTCCGGAGACATGCCCACACGTATGCGACTTCCGCCCGGCCACAATTCGCGCCACTGTGCCAGTTCGTCCGCAGGTGTGTTGAAACGGATGCTCGACGACGTAAAGCCATGTCCCGAGCCGACAATCTTCAGATAGCTCACGTCTATCACCACCTGGGTCACAAGACGATAATCGCCTGGCGGTATATAGATCACTGCTCCAGGCTTTCCGCCGTCATTATGGTCGGGAACCGCTTGCCTGCTTTTAATATCCGCAATGATGCTATTGATGACCGCGCCAATATCCTCATAGGGGTTGCCTACGGGATACTGTGTAACGTCGTAAAAGTTGTCACTTGCCATGGTTCATGTCTCCTCGGTCATTTCCTACTCTGCAGCGAGAGTAGACCGATGTTCTTGATTGGCTTGTCGTGCCCAAGCCGCCTGGGAAAATGCGTTCAACCGGCTCTCTTGTTCGAGTTTGGAGCAAAATCCTGCGCACCATCACCGTATGCTGGTGCGGATGTCCGGTTCAAAAAAATGGAGTTCGTCGGCATCGATAGCGATGCGCGCGATGTCACCTGCGCGGACTGCGCTCTTCGGAGAAAAGCGGGCTACAGCAGCCTTTTCGTTGCCGATGTCGACGACGGCGTCCGGGTCGCCGGCGTCCACCCGGCTGGCGTCGATATTCAGATGCACCATGGATTCAGAACCTAGCGCCTCGACAAGAGTAACCGGGGCCGAGATCTCGGCCGAAGAGGGCCGGATTGCGGCGTCGTTCATATGCTCGGGCCGGATACCGACAATGACCCGGCGGTTGGACGCACCGTTGAGCGAGGGGCGGTCTTCGAATACCCGGTCGGGGATTTCCAGGTTGTTGCTGCCCAGGGTCAGCGTTCTCCCATTCAGAACGGCCTCGTACAAATTCATCGAGGGCGATCCGATGAAGGCGGCGACAAAGACATTGTCAGGACGATTGTAGAGGTTTTGCGGTGTGTCGACTTGCTGCAGCACGCCGCCTTTCATGACTGCGACGCGGTCACCCATCGTCATCGCCTCGACCTGGTCGTGGGTCACGTAAATCGTCGTGACATTCAGTTTTCTCTGGAGACTGGCGATCTCGGCGCGCATCTGCACGCGCAGCTTGGCATCGAGGTTCGACAACGGTTCATCCATCAGGAAGGCTGCTGGTTTGCGGACAATCGCTCGTCCCATGGCGACACGCTGACGCTGACCTCCTGAAAGGAGTGCCGGTCTGCGGTCGAGCAAAGTTGTCAGTTCGAGGATGCGGGCGGCTTCGTCTACGCGGCTGGCAATCTCAGCCTTCGGCAGGCCTGCCATCAGCAAGGGAAAGCCAATGTTCTCCCGCACCGTCTTGTGTGGGTAGAGCGCATAGGACTGAAAGACCATGGCGATGTCGCGATCCTTGGGATCGACATCGTTGATTAGTCTGTCACCGATCCTGAGTTCACCGCTCGTAATGCTCTCCAGGCCAGCGATCATCCTGAGCGCCGTCGACTTTCCGCATCCTGACGGACCGACAAACACCATGAACTCGCCATCCCTGATGTCGAAGCTCAGATCGTGCAGAGCGTGAAACCTGTTTCCGTAGACCTTGTTGATATTGCGCAACTCTATGCCGGCCATGCCTTTGCCTCCCTCATCCCTTTACAGCACCGAAAGTCAGGCCGCCGACGATCTGTTTTTGCAATGCGAGCGTTACGATGATGACCGGCAGCGAGTAGAGGACGGCCGCGGCGGTCATCGCCCCCCAGGCAAGCCCATATACCGAATTGTATTCGGCGATGACGATCGGCGCCGTTTTGGTCGCCTCCGACGTCAGCAGCAGCGCGTAGAGGAACTCGTTCCAGCTTGTGATGAAGGTAAAGAGCGCGGTGACCGCTATCCCGCCTGTCATGATCGGAAGCACGATCTTTCGAAACGCCTGGAATCGTGTGCAGCCATCCATGCGCGCCGCTTCTTCGAGCTCCTTCGGTATGCCCTCGAAGAACGCGGACATGAGCAACAGTGCCAGTGGTACCGCGGCCGACGTGTGAGCGAGCACCAGGCCTGGAATGGTATCGAGCAGACCCAGCGACTTCAAAAGCTGGAACAGCGGCACTCCGAGCGCCACCGACGGCACCATGCGCGTCACCAAGGCGAAGAGCAGAAAAATGGTGGTGATCCGGCGCCGGTACTGCGTGGCAACGTAAGCGGCAGGCACGGCCACCGAAAGCGAGAGAGCCGTCGTCAGCACCGCGACGGTGAGGGAATTGACGAAGGCTCTCGGCAAGGTGGAGGATCGCAGCACTTCGCGGAAATTCTCGAACGAGACAACGGCGGGAAAGAAGCTTGGCGGGATCTGTTGGACATCAGCCGCCGGCTTGATGGAGGTCATGAGGAGATAGATGTAAGGCAGCGCATAGGATAGCACCAACACGAGGGCCGCCGCGTTGATCAGGATTCCGCTGAGATTGAGGCGGGGAGCTCTACGCATGTACCGGCCTCCATATCTTCCAATAGGCGACTGCCGCCAAGAGCATCATGACGATGAGAAACAATGTTCCGGACGCGGAAGCCTCGCCGAGATCGCCGAACCGAACCATGCGCTGGTAGATGTTCATCGAGAACACTTCAGAAGCATGACTGGGACCACCCTGCGTCTGTATCCAGATCAGGTCGAATGTCTTTGCAGCATCCACGCCCCGCACGATCACCACGACGGCAATCACCGGCCGCATAAGGGGAAGGGTGACATGCCAAAAGCGCTTGAGCGCATTCGCCCCGTCGATCCGCGCTGCCTCCAGCAGGTCTTTCGGGATGTTCGTCAGCCCGGCATAGGACACAAGGGCGACAAAGGAAGTCGTCAACCAGATGTCGGCAAAGGAAACGGAATAGATGACAATATCTTCGCTGGACAGCCATGCGATCGCTTCCGGATCGCTTATCAGACCCAAACGAACGAGCCCGTAGTTCAGGATGCCGATATTGCCGACGAGCAGAAAGCGCCAGAGTAGACCCGCGACGATCGGCGGAACCATCAACGGCAGAGCGAAAATCGTGCGATGCCACCGCGATTGACCGGCAAGCGCCGAAAAAAGCAGCGCCGCACAGAAGCCGAACGTGAACTCGAAGAACAGCGCGAAGAGCGAATACTGAACGGTCCGCAGAGCGCTTTCGATGACACGTTTCGACGTCAACGCGTCGACATAGTTCTGCAGCCCGACCCATTCGCGTATATGGGGCGTGATCGTATCGACCTTGAAAAAGGAATCGAAGACCAGGAGCCCCACCGGGTAAGCGACCAGCACGCCGAGGATGGCAACTGCAGGCGCGAGCATGCAAAGTACAAATCGGTCTTCACCCGACATGTCCGTCTCCGAAAGCTAAGGGTGGGGCATATTCTGCCCCACGATGTGGAGGAATGTACGAGGCTAGTTGAGAATGTCCTCGATCGTTTCCTTGGCTTCCGTCAGAACCTCCCCGGTATCCGCCTTGCAGGTGAGTGCCTTCTGGATAGCGGGCAGGACGGCTTCGTCGACGATTTCCTGATATTTTTCATTGATCGGCCGGCCCTGGGTGGCACGCGCGCTCAGCGTCTCAAGAAGTGGGGGAAAGTGCTCATAGCCGGCCTTGCCTGAATAGCTGCGATAGGCGGAATTCGTCGCGGCAAGGCCGAGCGGAGCTTCGATGCCCAATGCATTATTGGCAATGGCAAACGAGATGAATTTTTTTGCGGCGTCCTTGTGCTCGGATGTCGAGGGAACGACGTTGTACCAAGGCCCGGGAACAGCTGCGATCCCGGCGTCGCCGGCCAGCATCGGCACCACGCCGACCTGGCCGCTGACCTTTGAATCCGGAGGCGTCATCTTGTAGGCGTGCGCCCAGAACTTCATCATGGCTGTTTTGCCCTGGTAGAACAGGTTCTGCGCCTCGCCCCAGCCGATTTCATTCACGTTTTCAGGAACGGAATGATCAATGCAGTGTGGCGCGATGTAGAATTCAAGTGCCTTTTTGTGCGCCTCGTTGTCAATAATGACCTGCCCGTCCTTGTCGAGGATCACCCCTGGCGAACCCGCCTGCAGCACATGTGCCATCCATTCCTCTGAAAACGTGCCGATGGTGTCGGTGCCCCAGAAGTCGGTCTTTCCATCGCCGTCAGTGTCACGCGTGAAGAATTTCGCGATGTCGCGCCACTGCTGCCAGGTTTTGGGCGGCGCGAGAGGATAGCCATACTTGGCCTGAAAAGCCTCCTTTTCCTCCGCCTTATCAAACAGGTCCTTGCGATAAAACACGATCTCTGCATTGGCCCAGGCAGGCATGCCGATCAACTTTTCACCGACCTTCGCGTCGGCAAGCAAGGAAGGCGGCAGATCCGCGCGAACCGCATCGGTGAAAAGAGCCGAAAGATCCTCGACGTGGCTTGCAAACTTCGCATTCCACACGACGTCGATCGTCACGACATCGAACGCGGAAGAACCTGAGGCGATTTCGGCTGAGAACTTGTCGAATACACCCTGATAGGGAACGGTCGTGAAGTTCACCTTGATGCCTGTTTCGGCAGTAAACTTCTCGGCGACCGCCTTCTGCAACATTTCGCCACCACCTTCGACCAAGATATTGATGGTTTCGGCATTGGCAGTGGCGGCCATGAAAACAAGCGCGAGTGCGCTGGCACCAAGCAATTTCTTCATTGATTCCTCCCGTTTGGCTCGCTGCACTTGCACTGAGCCCTCCTTCTTGGTGCGAAGGTAGTCCTCGTATGACGACGTTGTCAATATGAAATGACGACGTTGTCAGAAAAATATGTCGACGTTGTCATGCGCGTGGTTTAAAACGAATCCCGACAAGGAGATTGGCGTCCATGGTGAGCATAGTCAGCGTCGCGAAAGTGGCGGGGGTTTCGAACAAAACTGTGTCTCGCGTCATTAACGGCGAACCATATGTGACCGAGGAAACGAGGGAGAGGGTCGAAAGGGCAATTCGAGACCTCGGATATGTGCCGAATATGGCGGCGCGCCAGATACGCTCAAGTCGCTCCAACACATTTGGTATCATCGCTGACTACGTGTCGACGACGCCTTATTCAGTGGATATCGTTCGCGGGATCCAGGATTGGGCTAATGCTAACGGCAAGACCATTCTGATGGCAAATACCGGCGGCGCATCCGAACAGGAAATTAAAATTTGGAAAATGTTCCAATCGCACCGCATTGACGGTGTTCTCTATGTAACGATGTACCATCGCATCGTTGACCCCGAAATCGGCGACGTCGCTATCCCCACAGTCATGATCAACTGCCGACCAAAAACGAGCGAATTGTTGCCGTCGATCGAACCCGATGACTATCAGGGTGCGCGAGATCTGACCCGCTATCTGCTTGAGCGGGGTCATCGAAAGATCGGCTACATCCGGCTCAATCCGATTTTGCTTGGTGCGGAACTGCGCCTCGATGCTTTCCGCAAGACCGCTGGAGACTTTGGCCTTGCGGACAGTGACCTCACGATCCGCCTTGGCATGGAAGGACCCGTCGGAGCAGAGAAGAACTACGTTTTTGCTGCCGCCACCGAGATGCTTCAACAAAAGGATCGACCGACCGCAATCATGAGCGGCAACGACGAAATGGCAATCCAAATCTATATCGCGGCGATGGCATTGGGTCTTCGGATTCCCGAGGATGTCAGTATTGTCGGTTTTGACGATTTCCGGACAGTTTCCCTGGCGCTGAAGCCGGAGCTGACCACTGCCGCCTTGCCATATTACGGTCTTGGTCTGCAAGGGGCTGAATTGTTGAATAGCGTGGTGGCGGGAAGCGAAGTTTGCCCGAGCAGTCGAGTTATGTCCTGCAATTTGGTGGAGCGACTTTCGGTGTCCTCCTTGTAATCTGACCTCATGCGCGAGAGTGTCTGGTCGAGCAAGCAAGCTTTCGCAAGAAATGGTGTGACGGTGATATCCGGTAAACCCGGAGCGGTTCACTTCTTCCGGGCTTGACGCCAAATCAAAGTTACTTAATCTAAGACTCTGCAAGCCCGCTTGGAGGAGGGGCCGGGCAATCGCGATGTCGGTCGCGCCATCTTCATCTCCCCCAAAACCATGACCACGACCTCAAAAGCATGACGACAAGATTGTCAGCCGTCGATTTTCAACAGGATAAGCCATGCCTCTGACCATTGCCCAGCGCCTCGATCGTCTGAAAGTTCGCATTGCCGAGTTGGCGCATTGGCGGGATCGACAAAGTGCTGCGATCGACGGCTGGAGTTTCGAGGGCGAGCCGATCGGCCATCACCAGGATTGGCCGCACCGCCAGGGAGTGGTGCATTTTGCCGCGACCGCTGAAGCGCCGGAGTCGTGGCCTCTTGCAGATACTCGCCTGCAGCTCGATCTCGGCGGCGAGAGCTTGATCACACTGAGCTATCCCGATGGAGAGACGGAAACATTCGGTCTCGATCCCTATCATCAGGAATTCCCGGTGAAGGGCCGCCGCTTTTCGATTGCAACGGAAACCGTCGCCCGCTTTCCGTTCGGCGAGCCCAATCGAGCGCCCAAACTCAACAAGGCCCGGTTTATCTGGCTCGACGGACCCGCCCATCGCCTGCACCTTCTGTTGAAGCAGGTTGCCGAGGCAATCGATGCGCTCGGCGAGCATGAAGTTGTGCCGCATCTGATGGATGCCGCCGAGCATGCGTTGCGCAGCCTCGACTGGCCGTCGGATACGGCGGCTTATATCTCCCGCACATCAAGCGCTGTCATGCAGCAGAAGATCTGGCAACTGCCGGAGCTCGAGGCTGATCCGGCAGGCCTTACGGACGAGCAGAGCGGCTCGGCGACCACCGCATTCGAGGCTCTGACGGCGAGGTTGCAGGAGCTGCAGAAGCGCTTCCCGCCGAATGGAGAACTGCTGCTGACGGGCCATGCCCATATCGATCTCGCCTGGCTTTGGCCTTATCGCGAGACGCGCCGGAAAATGCGGCGCACCTTCAACACGGCGCTGTCGCTGATGGAGCGCTCCGACGATTTTCGTTTCAATCAATCGACCGCTCATTATTATGCGCAGATGGAAGAAGAAGACCCGGAGCTTCTCGAGCGCATTAAGAAGAAGGTCGCGGAAGGCAAGTGGGAAACCGTCGGCGGCATGTGGGTGGAGCCCGACACCAACATGCCGACCGGCGAAAGCCTCGCCCGTCAGGTCCTCTATGGCCAGCGTTATTTTGAAAAGACCTTCGGCACCCGCCACACGGTCTGCTGGCTGCCCGATTGCTTCGGCTTTTCAGGTGCGCTGCCGCAAATCCTGAGACAGGGCGGCATCGACAGCTTCTTCACGATTAAGGTCAACTGGAGCGAGACCAACCATATTCCCTCCGATCTCTTCTGGTGGAAGGGTCTCGACGGCAGCAGGGTTCTGACCCACACGTTCGACAATCCGATGCAGGGTTATAACGGTTTCGTGCAAGCCGATTGCTACGTGCCGACATGGAAGAATTTCCGCGGCAAGACGCAGCACGATACTTCGCTGCTGGCCGTCGGCTATGGCGACGGCGGCGGCGGTGTCACGCCGGAGATGGTCGAACGCGAAGTGCAGCTGCGCGATTTCCCGGCAATTCCGCAGGCGCGCTGGGGCACGGTCAAAAGCTATTACGAGCAGGCGCACCGCACCGCAGGGGAAAAGAACCTTCCCGTGTGGGACGGTGAAATCTATCTCGAACTGCACCGCGCCACGCTGACGTCGCAAAGCGGCGTCAAGCGCAAGCATCGCCAGGCCGAACGGGCGCTGATCACAGCCGAAACAATTGCTTCGCTGGCGCATATGCTCGGAGCAGACAGGCCCCGAAGCCTCGAGGCGGATTGGCGCGTGGTTCTGAAAAACGAGTTCCACGACATTCTGCCGGGCTCGAGCATCCGTGAAGTCTATCAGGATGCGGAGCAGGAACTGGGGGGCGTCATCGAACATGCCATGGCCGAACAGGCGATGGCATTGCAAGCGCTGTCGGCCAAGCTGCCGAAGGGCGGGGCGGGCGATGTCCTCGTCGTCGTCAATCCGTCTCTTGCGCCGAGGCCGCTCAGCGCAACGCTTTCCGACGGTACGGTCGTCGCGGCAGCCGATCTCGTCGCGCCCTTGTCCGTCGCGGTCTTCGACAAGGGCTCGCTCAAGCCGGCGGGCGGGCTAAAGGCTAGCCCCGACCGTCTCGAAAACGACCACCTCGCGGTCGTCATTGGCAAGGACGGAGCGGTTGCGAGCCTTATCCACAAGGCGACCGGCCGCGAAGCGGTCGATGGTTCGGCAAACCAGCTCTGGGTCTATCCGGCCGACAAGCCGCGCAACTGGGACGCTTGGGATATCGACGCGGATTATGCCGAAAAGGCCGTCCGCCTCGATGCGTCTGATGGTATCACCCTCGTGGAAGACGGCCCGCACCGCGCGGCGATCCGCGTCGTTTACCGCTACCGGAATTCGAGCGTCACGCAGACCTATGTGCTGACGGCCAACGCCAGGCGGCTCGACATCGAAACGACGATCGACTGGCATGATCGCCGCACGCTGCTGCGCACCCTGAACCCGGTCGCCGCGCAGGCCCGCAAGGCGACCTTCGAATGTGCCTTCGGCATCGTCGAGCGGGCAACGCACACGAATACGTCCTGGGAGCAGGCGATGTTCGAGGCCGTCGCGCACCGCTTCGTCGATATCAGCGAGCCGGATTTCGGGGTGGCGCTGCTCAACAATGCCAAATACGGCCATAGCGCCCGCGGCAACGTGATCGGCATGAGCCTCGTGCGCGGGCCGATCTATCCGGATCCGCTGGCCGACGAAGGCGAGCAGAGCTTCACCTATGCGCTGATGCCGCATGAAGGCGCCTGGCATGAAGGCGGCGTTCTCGACGAAGCGATCGATCTCAACCAACCGCTCGTCTCGGCTGAATCCAGCGGTCTCTCCGCCGGCAATTTTGCGCCGCTTGCGGTCACCGGCATCCCCGTCGCGTTCTCAGGCCTGAAGCCGGCGGAAGAGGGCGATGGGCTTATCCTTCGCCTTTACGAACCGGCCGGCCGGCGCGGCAGCCTCGCCCTCGAGCTGCCTTCCGGATGGGCAGCATCGCAGCCGCTGAACATTCTCGAAGAGCCGATGGAGCGGAAGGGACCTGCCGACATCATGCCGTTTGAAATCCGGACCTGGAAGCTGCAGAATGGCTGACGCCTGACCGCCATACGTGCCGGGAATCAAATGGCCTATGGCAAGCATGTAGGACGGTGATTTCAAGGACTGGCGGGCGCTTCTGAAAGCGGCCGCTATCCCCCAGAATTGGATGAGACGCCAGCCGCATCCAGCGGGCGAAAAGCGTCGGGTCGGGCGGCAAAATTCGCAACTACAAAATCCACGAAAGCGCGGACTTTTGGTGAAAGCTGACGATTGGACGGCCAGACGAGCGAGAGCGAGCCGTACGGCACCATGAAGGAGGTCAGGACAGGGACCAAACTTCCGGTTCGCATATGGGGCTCTGCGACGTAGACAGGCAGGTGCGCGATCCCCAAACCGTCCCGCGCTGCCCGCAGCCCTGCGTCCGTATTGTTGAATGTAAGGCTTCTTGGGAAAATTACCCGATCGTATGGCGAGCGGAATGCCCATGGTGCGAGCCGGCCGTTGGATGGGTATTTGAAATGAATGCAGGCATGTTGGGAGAGGTCATCCGGCGTCTCCGGTTGTCCATGGCGCTTGAAATAATCGGGACTTCCGCAAACGACGAAATGCTGGTCGCCAAGATGGCGGGCAATCAATCGAGCATCGGCGAGCTCGCCACTCCGCACGACGACATCCAGGCCCTCTGCCACCAGGTCGATGACCTTGTCTTCGAAATCGATGTCCAGTTCGATCTCCGGAAATTGCTCGGCAAAAGTGGGTAGAACCGGTATGAGAAGGTGATGCCCGACAATATGCGGTACGCTGACGCGAAGGCGCCCCCTTGGACGTTCCCGGCTTCGTGAGATTGTGGCCTCTGCGTCATCCATGTCGTCGATGATGCGTTTGTAGCGCTCGTAGAGAACCGCTCCTTCCTCAGTCAGGCTGATACTGCGCGTTGTCCGGTTGAAGAGCCGCACGCCCAGCCGGCTTTCGAGACGCGCCACCGCTTTTCCGACCGCGGACGGCGAAACTCCGGCAACTCTGGCAGCTGCGACGTAGCTTTGCTGTTCGACGGCGTGAACGAAGGCGACAACGTTCGCAAGACTATCCACAATAGCACCTGATTGAAGATATTTTGTCCTTTATGTACGGCCACGAGGCACCATTGATCAATATTGCATAGGAAATATCCTCGGTCCCCAGCGAATAACAAAGAGTGAGCGGTATGCGGGACTATGCAAAAGAAAGACCCGACCACACGGGAAAATACGTCGGAGAGAATGACCTATTTCTCGAAATATTTGATGCGCACAGCGCTTCGAGGCAGTCCGTTCGGCCGCCTCTGCTCTTCGTCCACGGCGCCTTTACCGGGAGCTGGATGTGGAGCAAATATATTCCTCATTTCATATCGGCTGGATGGAACTCTTATTGCATCAACCTGCGGGGTCACTACAAAAGCAGGTCGGTGGATTTCACAAAAATCCTGTTTGAAGATTACCTGGAAGACATCCGGCTGGTGATCACCGAAATCACCAAAGAATGTGGAACCCCGCCCATCGTGATCGGATTCAGCATGGGCGGAATCCTGAGCCAGAAACTGGCGGAAAGTGTGAAGATTGCCGGGCTGGTCTTGATCGATTCCAGCATTTGCAAGGAAGTGCATGCGGAGGCGCCCTATCGCGATCTCGCGTTGCGAATGCCCGGCCTCGTCGTGCCTGCTCCCGTGCGCGACGAGCAAATCAGTGTCGATGAAACATTCGAGGATATCGAATTCCAGCGGAATTACCTGTCCATGGAATCTGCAAAGGCGTTCAGCGCATTTTCCTTTCATTTCGGGGCGGAGGGGATTTCCATCAGAGGCGAGAAGATCGCCTGTCCCAGCCTCGTCATTTGCGCGATCAGCGACGAATCCGATGAACATCGAGGCCGAGCGACAGCACGTCACATCGGCGGCGAGTATCTAGGTCTCTGGGGTACGACACACACAGGTCTGCTTGTCGGGCAGAGGTATTACGAAGCCGTAAGCCGCATTATGGCCTGGTTGGCACGCTTTGATAGATGATAGATCTTCCGATAGAGCGTCATCCGCGACCGGCTCCCCAGCGCAGAGTCGCAAGCCAAAACTCAATCCTCCAAACCAAGGCTCACCAGCAAGCGGCCGACATAGGCTTCCAACCCGCCGACCATATCGAAGCGGGTGGGATCGCGCAGCCAGAGCATCTGAAGTCCGTCCATCACGGCGATCAGCTCGGCCGCCATCGCCCGGCCGTCAATCGTGCCGTCGATCGATCCATCGGCGACGGCCTGTTCGAAGGTGGCGGCGATGTCGTCCTGCAGCTGGGTGGCGCGATCGAGAAACCATGCCTTGGCCGGGTGATCCTTCATCAGGCTCTCGGCATTCAAGATGGCGAAGGTCCTGATGACCTCGATCATTTCGGCGTTGCGGCGAAAGACCTCTACCATGCCCTTGAGCAGGCCGCGGAGATCGGAACGATAGGGCCCGATGTAGCTTTCACATTCGAGATCGCGCTTGTCCAGAATGGCAAGCAGGAGATCGACCTTGGTCGGGAAATGGTGCAGCAGGCCCGGCAGCGACAGGCCGACGTCGCGAGCCACATCGCCGATGGCGGCATTCTGGTAGCCGTCTTCGGCAAAACGTCGCATCGCAGCCGACAGGATCTCCGCGCGGCGCGCTTCGCCCTTGCGAGATCGGCGCCCTTGCTTTTCGTCCAGTCCGGTCTTCGATTCGAGAAATTGTGCCATCGTCTCTTTCGCCTGCCTCTTCTCCCGCCCTCCATCCATACATCACGGCTCGACAGTTGACATCTTAAAAATACCGAGTAATCGGTAGGTTTAATAACTGTCTGGCGCTGAGAAGTGATGATGCCGCCGGATGAATTGACACCTGGCATGCTCGGCCAGCACTTCGCAATGCCCGAATTCCGTTGAAGGAGAGGTTTGCATGATCGATTCCATTCTCGACAAGATGGCGCTCGAGGAGCAGGTCTCGCTGCTGTCAGGCGCCGATTTCTGGACGACCGTTCCCGTCGAACGTCTTGATGTGCCGAAGATCAAGGTGACGGACGGGCCGAATGGGGCTCGCGGCGCGGGTTCGCTGGTCGGCGGCGTCAAGGCAACCTGCTTTCCTGTTGCCATCGCGCTCGGCGCCACCTGGAACCCAGATCTCGTCGAGCGCATGGGCGTGGCGCTTGCCCACCAGGCAAAGAGCAAGGGCGCAGCCGTGCTGCTCGCTCCCACGGTAAATATCCATCGTTCCGGTCTCAACGGGCGAAATTTCGAATGTTATTCCGAGGATCCGATGCTGACCGCGGAACTCGCGGTCGCCTATATCAAGGGCGTGCAGAGCCAGGGGATCGCCGCAACCATCAAACACTTCGCCGGCAACGAATCCGAGATCGAGCGGCAGACCATGTCTTCCGATATCGACGAACGGACGCTGCGCGAAATCTATTTTCCACCCTTCGAACAGGCGGTTCGCCGCGCCGGCGTTATGGCCGTTATGTCTTCCTATAACCGCCTCAACGGCACCTATACGAGCGAGCATCAGTGGCTGCTGACCAAGGTGCTGCGCGAGGAATGGGGATTCGACGGGATCGTCATGTCCGACTGGTTCGGTTCGCATTCGACGGCCGAGACGATCAATGCCGGGCTTGATCTCGAAATGCCCGGTCCGGCGCGTGATCGCGGCGAGAAGCTGGTCGTGGCCGTGCGCGAAGGTAGGGTCGAGGCGGCGACCGTCCGGGCGGCGGCGCGACGTATCCTGCTTCTGCTAGAGCGGGTTGGTGCGTTCGAGAAGAGGCCCGACCTTACGGAGCAGGCGGTCGACCTGCCGGAAGACCGGGCGCTGATCCGGCGTCTCGGCGCAGAAGGCGCAGTCCTTTTGAAGAACGACGGCATCCTGCCGCTTGCCAAGACGTCGCTCGACCGGATCGCCGTCATCGGACCCAACGCTGCGAGCGCGCGTGTCATGGGCGGCGGCAGCGCGCAGATCGCGGCGCACTATACAATCAGCCCGCTCGAGGGGATTCGGGCCGCCCTTGCCAATGTCAACAGCGTCAGCCACGCAGTCGGCTGCCGCCATAACCGCCTGATCGAGGTGTTCAAGGGAAAGATCACCGTAGAATATTTCAAGGGGCGTGGCTGTCAGGGCAATCCGCTTCATGTCGAGACCGTCGACAAGGGCGAGTTCTTCTGGTTCGAGCTGCCGTCGGGCGAACTCGACCCCACCGATTTCTCGGCGCGGATGACGATGCAATTCGCGCCGGAAGAGAGCGGCGATCATGTCTTCGGCATGACCAATGCCGGACTGGCGCGGCTCTTCGTCGATGGCAGGCTCACGGTCGACGGCCATGACGGCTGGACACGCGGCGAGAACTATTTCGGCACGGCCAATGACGAACAGCGCGGCACCGTGGCGCTCGATGCGGGCAAGGCCCATACCGTCACCGTCGAGTACGACACGCCGGTGGCGACGGGGGAGGGGATCAACCTCACGGCCATTCGCTTCGGTGTCGAAAAGCCCTTGGGCGAGGCCGATATGCAAGAAGCCGTCGAGACGGCGTTGAATGCCGATGTGGCGCTTCTCTTCGTCGGCCGCGACGGCGAATGGGATACCGAGGGCTTGGACCTGCCCGACATGCGGCTTCCCGGCCGGCAGGAGGAACTGATCGAGCGTGTTGCGGCCGTCAATGCCAACACCGTGGTCGTGCTGCAGACCGGTGGCCCGGTGGAAATGCCGTGGCTCGGCAAGGTTCGCGCCGTGCTGCAGATCTGGTATCCCGGACAGGAGCTGGGTAATGCCGTCGCTGATGTCCTGTTCGGCGATGTCGAGCCCGGCGGACGCTTGCCGCAGACATTCCCGAAAGCGCTTGCCGACAATTCCGCGATCACAGGCGATCCAGCCGTCTATCCGGGTGAGGATGGGCATGTGCGTTACGCCGAAGGCGTGTTCGTTGGCTACCGTCACCACGATACACGCGCTGTCGAGCCCCTCTTCCCCTTCGGTTTCGGCCTTGGCTATACGCGCTTCAGCTGGGGAGAGCCGCGGCTCTCAGCCAGCGAAATGGGTGCCGAAGGCGTGACTGTCAGCATCGATCTGACCAATATCGGCGACAGGGCCGGGTCGGAATTGGTCCAGCTCTATGTGCGTTCGCCAAAGTCCAAGGTGGAGCGGCCGGACAAGGAGCTGCGCGCCTTCGCAAAGCTTTCGCTGAATCCCGGTGAGACAGGCACGGCCGAACTGAAGATCCTGCCGCGCGATCTCGCTTATTTCGACGTCGAGGCCGGCGCCTTCCGCGCTGAGCCCGGCGACTACCAGCTGGTCGTGGCGGCCAATGCCATGGATATCAGGTTCGTCATCGATCTGCCGTCACCACGCGCCTATCTGCTGCCGCCTTCGCAGTAGGCCGTGGTCGCACACGTGAAAGGCCGCCATGTCGTCGTCGCGGTGGGACGACAGCGTCGGAACCCTTTTCCGACATGGCCTGCCGTACCACCTCCGCTATCCGGAGCTTTGAGCGCGATGATGATATCGGCATAACGCACCGGGGATGGCACGCCAGGCGCCGCCGCAGAGCCGGAACGGCCTCTACGGCATAGAGTTCCGAAGCCCACGACGCCAGGATCGCTCTCTTCTCCTGCGCAGCGATCTCGGCGGCGAGAACTTCGTTCGGAGAGGCGAAATGGACATGGAGACGGGATGAAGAATGTGCGAGGCGAAGATCGCCTCGATGACACCGTCCGGAGGGCTCGTGCTGAAGCTTTTTGCTGGTCATGAACTTCTCCCAAAAATTTCCACATAAACGAGAACATCTTCAGACACCCTTCGATTTAGGTGAAGGAAAACAGCGGTTAACAGGCTTGCGGTCCGCCTCAAGCCTCGCCCAAACTTTTTTTGGATGTCCTCTTGAATCGAAAAACGCCCGAAACCAGATCATTTTCGTCGACAGCGCAAAGACGGGTCGACCAGACCGGGGACGTGTTTTCGACGCGTCTCCATTCCATGTTGCTTTACGGAGGATATGGCTATGAGAAACGAACTTGACTTCGCACCCCTTTATCGGTCCAGCATCGGCTTCGACCGGGTCTTCAACCTCTTGAACAATGCGCAGCGGCTGCAGGCGATCGAGACCTGGCCACCCTATGATATCGTCAAGACGAGCGAAGACGACTATCGTATCCAGATGGCAGTCGCCGGTTTCGCCGAGGCCGATCTGGAGATTACCCAGGAGCGGAACGTGCTTGTGGTGAAAGGCCAGAAGGCCGAAGGGAAGGATGGCGAATATCTGCATCGCGGCATCGCCGGGCGCGCGTTTGAACGTCGCTTCGAACTTGCGGACCATGTCAGGGTCGAGAATGCGTCCCTGACGAACGGTATCCTCTCGATCGCGCTGAAGCGTGAGGTGCCGGAAGCCATGAAGCCGCGCAAAATCGCCATTGGAGACGGCTCCTTTCAGCAGGCGCCTCTTCAGATCGAAGCCGAACGCCAGGTGGCTTAAGGAGGGCTTCTCGATGAAGTCCCGGAAAAAGCCGTTCACGGTCGAAATCAGGAAACGCCGCGGGGCAAGCGCAAAGGACGCGGGAAAGCGTGTGCTCTCGAAGCTTCTCGACAAGCTCCGCTCCGGAGCCTCTATCCCGGTAACGCGATCCTGAATTGAGTTGGATCCAGGAGGGCTGGCTTGGTGGCCGGCCCTTTTGTCTGGCGGTCCTACGCGACGTCGTCTTGCCGCGAATTGCGTGGCTTCATCCGCTTTTGCGCGATGGGCATCGCGAAGAGATCAGACGGCGTCGGGCTGCTTGCGGAGGTTGGAGACGACGCGCCGGTTCTGCACTTTGCAGGAGCGCTCCGTGCAGTCGCGGACTTCGCGTTCGTTCCCGTAACCTTTGGCCCACATGCGCTTTGGGTCCACGCCCTTCGAGACAAGATAAGCCATCGCGGCATCGGCGCGCTTGTGCGACAGCGTCTCCATTTTGGATGCGGACCCTGAATCGTCGGAGAATCCCTGTAGCTTGAGCATCCAGGTCGGGTTGTTGTTGAGCCAGTTGGCTTGGTTGTCCAGGGTCGCCATGGCGACGGAATCGAGCTTGGCAGAGTCCTGTGTAAAATATATCCGTCGGCCGACATTGAGGATAAAATCCTCCTCGCTGCCAGCCGCGACGTTTTCGAAACCAGGCGCCGGATCGTTCGTCTGGCCGGTCATTGGCGCCGCCGCAGGTTCTTCCAGCGAGGCCAGTTCGGTGGTGGAGCAGGCGGCAAGCGCCAAGAGCATTGTCGCGGCAAGAAGGCGCCTGGTAAATCCGGTCGCAATTGAGATCAAGGTGATATTCCTTATTCGACCGGGGTTGTCTGGCTGACCTGAGTGGCGCTTTCAGCCTGGTCTGCAATATGCGGCAGAACCTGCACCGCAGTGCCGATGGGGCAACGCTGGTACAGATCGATGGCGTCTTCGTTGAACATGCGGATACAGCCGCTGGAGGCATCCTTGCCGATGCTCCACGGCTCCAGCGTGCCGTGGAAGCGATAGCCGGTATCGACGCCGTCGCGATGCAGGTACATGGCGCGGGGACCGAGTGGATTTTTCGGTGAGCCTCCCGCCACGAATTCGGGCAGTTCCGGATGGCGCTTGCGCATCTCTGGCGGCGGCGTCCAGCGCGGCCACAGCGATTTATCGTCGATCGTCGCGCGGCCAAACCATTTGAAGCCCTCGCGACCGACGCCGACGCCATAGCGGATGGCCGTCTTGTTCTCCATGATCACGTAGAGAAAATGGTGCCTCGTGTCGACGACGACGGTGCCGATTGGCTCGCTGCTGAAATATTTGACAACCTGGCGGTGCCACTGTCTGTCGATCTTGGCAAAGTTGGTCCTTCGGAACGTCACGCCATTGTCGACGGTAGTGCCGTCGAAATAGGAAGACGCCGCGGCAAATACCGGTTTCCGGACTGCACTGGCGCCAAGTAACGCCAAACCACCCAGCACAATATTTCTGCGAGTCCACGGCATCGGCAATATCCCCCCTTAAAGCCAAGCAGCGAAGCGTCAGTAAATCAGATTTTTCATTTGCCACAACAGAAAAATCATCTCCACTCTACCGGCAGAGATTGGCTTGCGGCCTTCTGGTCTGGTATTGCCCCATCGTTACTCTGGAATACCGCGGCACGTCGAATCGGAGGGCCGGGGATTCATCTTCTCTCGAGACCGGCACTCGCTTCTGCAACCGCCTGCGAGCCGATGCTCCTCAGGCACGGGAGTTTCGTTTCTTGTGCCGATGCCTCCACAACATCACAAAGCATCTCTCGCGCCACGCCAGGAACCACATGATGGGGTAAATGCCCGACACCTGCCAGCAATCTGACGACCGGCCCTGGATGCTTCCTGCAAAGCCAATCGATATGCCAGTTCGGTGAAATCACGCGGTCCGCCATGCCGAAGAGAACGTGCAGGGGAAGATCGCCAGGCAGATCTGGAAGGCGTTCCATGTCTCGGTTGAAGGCGCGCAACTCGTCGGCCATCGTGCGGATGGTAATCGGATTGACCACGTGAGAGGCCGGCAGGTCCGCGAGATGAGAAGGCAGGGGATTTGGAAAAGAGGACGACCTCAGACCTCGATCGAGAAAGAATGCGGGCCACCGGCCGATGACGTGCTGGCGGATCAACGGCCCGACCACCGGAGCGACCGCCGATCTAAGCACAATCAACGGCTTCGATGGCACAGGCGCGCAACATGGGGAAATGAGAAAAAGTCCCCTGACGAGGTCTGGTCTTCTTGCAGCAAGGTGTAAGGCCGCTGCGCTGCCGATCGAGTGCGCGACGATCCTCACCTCTGGCAGGTCGAGAGACGCGAGAAGGCGCTCAAGCCAGAAGGACTGTCCCTCAGGTCCACGCTCAGCTGGTGCAGGTGGCGTGCTCAGTCCATAGCCAGGCCGGTCGGGTGCAATGATCCGGAAATCGCTGTTGTCGAAGGCGAGCAAAATTTCCTGCGCAAGACTGCCGCAGCCATGCAGGAGGACGACTGGAAGGCTATGTGGGTTGCCTCCGTCAAGGATGTGAACATCCTGATCTTCGATATGAATTGTTGTTCCGAGCCTCGGCTGGACTGATTGGTTCATTAACATGAGCCGAATAACAAAAATCGGAAGAAGAAGTTCCGGTCGGTTGCGAGACGGCGCGTGCGGATCGAGCCATCAAGACAGGATGGAAGGGAGGTCCAGCACTGCTGCCGCATCTGTGCTATCATCATCATCGCGGTCTCGAAGCGGAAAGATCGAATGCTCCTTCAGCGTGTCAGTTTTTATGTGCTTCTGGTCCTCGTGACCATTGCGTTCGTCGCCATCGTGCTACCGTTTTATTCAGCAATATTCTGGGCAGTCGTCCTCGCCATCATCTTCTTCCCGCTTCACGCCCGTATCGAGGCCCAGCTGGGTGGACGGGCAAACCTTGCTGCAGCCCTCTCGGTGCTGGTCTGCCTTTGCGTCGTGATCATACCGGGGTTGATCGTCCTCAGTTCACTCGTCCAGCAGGGCAACCTTCTCTACCAACGCATGGACAGCGGCGAGATCGATGTCCGGAGCTTTGTCCAGAAACTGCAAGAAGCAATGCCCTTGTTCCTCCGCGACTGGCTCCGGAGGATCGAGTTGAATGGCGTCGGTATGTTTCAAGACCGCGTTTCCTCGGCATTGATGCAGGGCTGGGGATTCTTTGCCGGGCGTGCCTTGAGCCTCGGTCAGAACACCCTGCGGTTCTTCGTCACCTTCGGCGTCATGCTCTATCTCCTGTTCTTCATGTTCCGGGACGGGCGCGCCCTTGCCCGCGCCATCAGAAGAGCGCTGCCTCTCAGCGATGCTCATACACTTCGCTTCACCTCCAAATTCACTTCGGTCGTTCACGCGACCGTGCGAGGCAATATTATCATCGCCATCATCCAGGGTTCGATCGGCGGCATCGCCTTCTGGGCCCTCGGCGTCGAGCCAGCCCTGCTGTGGGGCGTGCTGATGAGCTTCCTGTCGTTGCTGCCTGCGGTCGGCGCCGCATTGATCTGGTTGCCCACGGCCATTTACCTAGCCCTGGCCGGTTTTTGGGTGAAGGCGCTAATGCTGGTTGCGGTCGGCGCCCTCGTCATAGGTGTTGTCGATAATCTTCTGAGGCCGTTCTTGGTCGGCAGGGAGACCAAGCTTCCCGACTATGTCGTCCTCATTTCCACCATTGGCGGCATTTCTCTCGTGGGCATCAATGGCTTTGTGATCGGGCCGTTGATAGCCGCTCTCTTCATCGCCGCTTGGGGAATTTTCGTGGAGGAGGAGGGCACGTCGGATTCTTGACGAAGCGGCCGGTGCATTTAACGATGCCTTCCGGAACTTTCATCTCCCTGAGTGGTTCAACAGATTCGAACCATCATCATGGAGGTGAAGCCATGAGCGCTTCGGGTGTCGCCGTCTTCGATAAGACGCTGCAAACCACAAATATGTGGCTCGACGATCTGATGGCCAACCAGGGACCTGATCGGCAGCTTGCCTGGCATGTACTTGGCGCGGTTCTTCATACGTTGAGAGATCGTCTGCCGATCGATCTGGCTGCGCACCTGTCGGCACAGCTGCCACTCCTCGTGCGCGGCGCCTATTACGATCGATACGATCCTTCCAAACAACCCGTTCGCTCTCGTTCTCTGGATGAGTTCCTGGAACAGGTGAACGAGGAGCTTTCATCGACGCGTCCGGTAGACGCGAAGGAGGCCGTGCGGTCAGTTTTCCGGGTGCTTTCCCACTATATCGATCCGGGCGAGGTGCGGAAAGTGCGCCACGGGCTGCCGGCAGAAGTCCAGGCGCTCTGGCCGGATGCGGATATTCGCCATTAGGGCCTCGAGAGAGTGGCAGGAGCCGCAACCACATCGTTTCGGAAACGACTCTCACCGGAACATTCGACGTCCATTAACCGCAAAAGGCAGGAGGAAAGACCATGAAAGTGTCAGAGATCATGTCGCGCGACGTAGAAATCGCCAACCCTAATCAGACGATAGCCGAAATCGCGAGATGCATGGCCGACAGGCAGATCGGCTTCCTGCCGGTCGGCGACAACGACCGGCTCGTTGGAACCATCACCGACCGCGATCTCGTCGTGCGCGGGCTTGCCGACGGATTAGGGAGCGATGCAAAGGTGCGCGAAGTCATGACCCGCGATGTCAAATATTGCTTCGAAGACGACGATGTCGACGACGTGACGCGCAACATGGGGCAGGTCCAGGTCCGCCGCCTTCCCGTCGTCAATCGTGACAAACGCCTAACCGGCGTCATTTCGCTCGGCGACGCCTCCTTGGCGAACACCGCCGCCGCGGGAGCCGGATTGAAAAAAGTTTCCCGTCCGGGCGGCGCCCATGCACATTAGCAGGAGGAAGGGGGCAGCGTCGAAGATCGCGCCTCTCTGACCGAGTTCTCGCTGCCCGAAGCGGTCCGTTGCCAGAACTCACTGGTTTTTGCGGCTTTACCCGCGCATCGCCCCTTGTACGATCGCGGTGTCGACATTGCGGATTTGCGCCCGATCTAAAGGCCGCGTTTTCAAAAATAGGCGCCCCAACGGCATCTTCGCCAAGTGGAAATGCCTAGGATCCGCCGGTCCTCCGCTTCGTCTTCTCGATCGAAGATGTCAGGGGGCAAGGTCCATGAGCACAGTTCCGCTCCTAAAATCGACGGGCAAAGAGATGTGTTCGTGCGTGATCAGCCATTCGCTGTTTGAACGTTGGCAGCAGACGGTCGAACGCAGCCAAAATTCCTGCGGTCCCGACAAGTTGGTGTTGCCCTTGTCCTGGTGAAGCATATGCGCAAAGGCGACATCGGCGTTTATGGCGATCTTCAAATCGCGGGTTTCCAAGCCGATCGGGCCTTTATATTCATTGAACCACCGCACAAAATTACTCCGGACCGCCTCAAATCCGATAAAGCGGAGAGGCGGCACGACATCGAAGTAGACAATCTCGGGGGAATAGAGCGACATGAGTCGATCGATATCCTTTGTCCGGCATGCCTCGACTCGACTGTCCAAAAGCGCTCTGAACTCGAATTCTGCTGAAGCCATTACGCACTCCATGCGTGTGAACTGACCAATAGACCCTCTTTTTGGTGGATCGGCGGATGGGCGCATGTGTTTCGTCACGAACGCCGGGTGCTGTTCAAAGTTCCCGCAATTCCTTCGCCCGGACGGCGCGAGGACGTTATTCCCCGGCTTCGCCCGGAAACAGCGTCTTCAATCTGTGCTCGGCCGCTGCCCAAGCTCGAACGTGATAGCGCCGCAGAAGCAAGACGCTTAGGGCGAAAACAGAAACTCCGGAAACCACGCCGAGAGCCACCCCTGCATGGATGAGCGATGTGACCGCTATGCCTGTGAAGACGCCTGCGATTGCGCCATCGATCGTGCTTACCATTCCGGCCGTCGTTACGAAGAACTGCCACGGCGACGGCCTCAGTCCCTTGTCGACGAGCACGGCCGAGCGATCATCGTGGGTGGAATGGATCAGGTACTTCCGCATGGCGGGCGCCAACTCGGCATAATAATGCCGGATCCGGGCCATGCCGCGGGCGTGCACCATGTCCTCGATGGCGACCTGCACAGTGCGCACGAAAGTGACAAGACCGATGAAGAAGAGGCAGGGCAGCAGGATCAGGCTGAACAGCACGAAAGGCGTGCCCATCTGAGTGACTTGCGCGACGAAGGCCAGAGCGATCGTGCCGCTCGAAACCGATGTCAGGAACAGATTGGCGCGCTGATTGGCCTCCTGGATAGTGGCTGCACGGGCAGTCTGCAGCACGAAATGCTCCGTTGTCATGCACTGCAGGACTTGTTCTGCATCATTGATATCCGCCATCCCATTCTCCTTGCGCGGGCTCAGCAATCATCCCATCAAAATCGACTGCGATCGGCGTGTCGCGTTCATTTACATCGAAATCTCACGCCAGTTCGCTCCGGGAGGGACCGCCGAAACCGTGCAGCTCGACGGCCGAGAGCCGTCGCGACCTTATCCTTTGCCGCATATCTTGGGAGAACGCCGAGAGCCCCAATGTGTTGCAACTGGCCTGGGAGATTGCTCCATCTCGGGACAATTCTCGTTTCTGCCAGCCAACGAAAGTTGCTTTCGTGCCAAGCCCAAGCGCAGACTGCTCGCAGCAAACTCAGGGGAAAAGATCGGGGAGTTCGGAACGTGCGATGCGTCGCAACCTGACCGCGTCTGCCATGTCTATCGAGCGATAGGGAAACCGCAAGCGGGTGCCCACGGGTCCCCAATTGCCGATCGCACTCAGAAGCTTATCGAGAGCGGCGTTCGAATAGCCGAAATCCTGCCGAAACGGGACGATATGCGCGTCCATAAACGTGCGGATGCGTTGCTCCAGATCGAGTGCGGCGTCGATATCGTTTCGCATCGAGACCGTCCAGATCTGAGCGCCGCGGGGATTAAGGCAGGCTACGTTGGAAAAAGAGCCTGCTGCCACACCTTCCCTCGTGCCGGTTGCGAGATGATGGCCGGGGACGAAGAGCGAAAGCCCTGACAGATACAGGCGTGCCTCGGCATACCAGGAACCGTCGCCGTCCGCGAGCTTGATGCCGATCACCTCAGGCACCGCCGCGCAGACCGCGCCCAACTCCTTTGGCGCCAGTACGCGTTTTGCGTGCGGTGGATTGTAGAGGATGAGCGGAATACCGTCGGCAGCCTCGGCCGCTCGTTTCAGGAAATCGATCGCTTCGGCATCGGTAAGCGGCCACCAGTCCGGCAATATGACCTGAAGGGCGTGGGGATCGAGTGCGGCGGCGCGGCGGACGCGATTGAGCATGATCAGCGGGTCGGGCTGGCAGGCGCCGATCACGAACGGCATAGAGGAAGCCTTGCAGCGTTCGGCCAGCATTGCCTGGATCGTGTCGAACTCCGCCTCCGTCTGATTGTGGAATTCGCCGGCAGTGCCGTTCGAATAGATACCATCGACACCGGCATCGATGAGGATGTCGATCTCCTCGCCGAGCTTGTCGAATTCGATGCTGTCGTCGGCTGCGATCGGCAGAAGCAGGCTCGCCCAATTTCCGCCGATGGCGGGATGCGGCGTCTTTGCATTCATCTCTTGTTTCTCCGATGGATGACGGATCAGTTGAGGTCGTCGCGGATGCAGGCCTTGAAATGGCCAGGTGCGATTTCCCGCAATTGCGGAACGGTGCCGGCGCAGGCCTCGAGCGCGCTCGGACAGCGCGTGCGAAAAACACATCCGCTCGGCGGATTGGCCGGACTTGGAATATCGCCTTTCAGGATCTGCCTGTTACGGCGGGCATCGGGATCGGGCGACGGAATCGCCGAGAGCAGCGCGCGCGTATAGAGATGCTGCGGTCTCGCATAGAGATCGGCACTCGGCGCGATTTCCATAATGCGGCCGAGATAGAGCACGATCACCCGGTCGCAGATATATTCGACGACGGCGAGGTCATGCGAGATGAACAGCATGGTCAGGCCAAGTTGCTGCTGGAGGTCGCGCAGCAGGTTGATCACTTGCGCCTGGATCGATACGTCGAGTGCCGAAACCGGCTCGTCGGCGACGATGAATTCGGGCGACAAGGTCAACGCCCGGGCAATCCCGATGCGCTGGCGCTGGCCACCGGAAAATTCATGCGCATATCGATTGATCGCATCGGCGGGCAGGTCGACCTGGGTCAAGGCCGACTGCGCCCGTTCGAGCCTGTCGCGGGCGGTGCCGATCCCCTGGATCTTCAGGCCTTCCGTCAGGATCTCGCCAATGGTCATGCGCGGCGACAGGCTGGCGAAGGGGTCCTGGAAAATATACTGCATGCGCGGCCGTTGCTGTCTGAGCGCCGAGGCGGAAAGCGCTGTGAGTTCCGTCCCGTCGAAACGGACGCTGCCGGACGACGGTTCGACGAGGCGAAGGACGGAACGCCCGATCGTGGTCTTTCCGCTGCCGGATTCGCCGACAAGCCCGACGACCTCACCCTTGCCGATATCGAAGGAGATGCCCTGGAGAATGTTCAACCGCGTGCCGCGGGAGGTATAATGTTTCGAAAGGTCGCGGACGGAAAGCAGCGGTGCGCTCATCTAGATCTCCTGCCATCTGATGCAGCGGCTGCGATGCTGCGGATTGACCTGTTCGAGCGCGGGAACGGCAGCGCGACAGGCTTCGATCGCGAATTTGCAGCGCGGGGAAAAGGCGCAGCCGCTCGGCATGTTCATCAGGCTCGGGACCATTCCGGGAATGGCGGCGAGCTTTTCGCCGGCCTGTTTCATCCGCGCGGCATCGCCAAGGCGCGGCATGGAGGCGAGAAGGCCCATCGTGTAGGGATGCTTGGGATTGCGGAAAACCTCGCCGACCGGCCCTTCTTCGACGATCCGGCCGGCATACATCACCGCGACGCGATGGGCGATTTCGGCGACGACGCCGAGATTGTGGGTGACGAAGAGCATCGCCATGCCGCGCTCGCGCTGCAGCTTGAGGAGCAGGTCGAGAATCTGCGCCTGGATCGTCACGTCGAGCGCCGTTGTCGGCTCGTCGGCGATCAGTAACGCCGGATTGCAGGCGAGCGCCATGGCGATCGTCGCGCGCTGGCGCATGCCGCCCGACAGTTCGTGCGGATATTGGCCGGCGCGGCGTCGGGCGTCCGGTATGCCGACGCTTTCAAGCAACGCGACGGCTGCGTCCATCGCCGCCTTGCGGTCGGCACCGCGATGGATGCGGATCGGCTCGGCGATCTGGTCGCCGATGGTGAAGACGGGATTGAGGCTCGACATCGGCTCCTGGAATATCATGCCGATGTCATCCCCCCTGATCCTGCGCATGCTCTCTTCATCGAGGGAGACGAGATCGCGGTTCACACCGTCGCCCGTTGCAAGGCGGATGCTGCCTGCGGCGATCACGCCGATGTTGCGGGTGAGCAGCCGCATGACCGACAGGCTGGTGACCGACTTGCCGGAGCCGGATTCGCCGACGAGCGCGAGCGTCTCGCCGGCGGCGATGGTAAGGTCGATATCGTTGACCGCCGTGATCTCGCTGCCGCGGATGCGGAAGATCGTTCGCAATCCTCTGATGTCGAGTACGGGTTCGGCGGTCTGCTCCATCAGCCGGCTCAGTTCAGCAGGCCGGTTGCACGCAGGATCTCGTCGATCCGGGCGGTTTCGGCTTCGTTGAGGTAGGCACGCGGCCGTGGCATGACCGCGGAATCAATGATGCCGAGGCTGCGCATGGCGGTCTTGAAGGCGCCGATGCCGGCTGCGCCGCCGCTGACGCGGCCCTGCGCGACCCAGACGATTTCGAAGAGGCGGCAAAGCCGCTCCTGCTCCTTCCTCGCGGCGACCCAGTCGCCGCGCCGGGCAGCATTCCAAAGCCTAATATAGCCGTGCGGATCGACATTGGCGATACCGGGGACAACGCCATCGGCGCCCATCAAAAGGGCGGTGTCAACGACGATCTCGGAGCCGGTCATCAGGAAGACGTCCCTATGCTCGGCAAGATCGAGGAGCGCATAGCGGAAGTTGCCGTCGTCGCCGCTGGAATCCTTCAGGCCGATAATGGCACCTTCCCTGGCAAGCGTGACCACGGTCTGGCGCTGCAGCTTGATATGAACGCAGACGGGAATGTCGTAGGCGATCAGCGGAACGTCCACCGCGTCGCGGATATAACGGAAGTGGTCGAGGATCTCGGATTGGCTGGTGACCGTATAAAATGGCGCCGTCACCACGACCGCATCGGCGCCGGCGGCCTTTGCGACCTTCGCATGGGCGATGACGCGATCCGTGGTCGGATCGATGACGCCGACGATCAGCGGCACCCGGCCATTCACCACCTTGGCCGAATGTTCGATGATGTCCCGCCGGGTCTTTTCATCATGGAAGATCACCTCGCTCGTCGAGCCGAGCACGAATACGCCATGGCAACCGGCATCGATCAGATGCTCGAGCACGCGTGTATAGGATGGGTAGTCGACGGTGAGATCCGGATTGAGCGGTGTTACGACGGGAGGGACGACACCTTTGAATTTGGTCATTTTCGCTTCTTTCGATTGTCAGTTCAGTTCGGCACGCGGGTCGAAGGCATCTCTGAGGCCATCGCCAATGAAGTTGATTGCCAGGACGGCAAGGATCAGCGCGGCGCCGGGGAAGAGCCATTGCCACGGATATTGTTCGAGCACGGCAGTCGAGCGGGCCGCGTTCAGCATGTTGCCCCAGCTAGCCGCGGGCGGAGCGATGCCGAGACCGAGGAAGGACAGCCCCGCCTCAAGCAGAATGGCATTGGCGATCTGCAGCGTTGCATAGACCACGAGGATATCGATCGAGTTCGGCAGGCCGTGGCGAAAGAGCAGATGTCCGATGCCGGCGCCCATGCCGCGGGCGGCCATGACGAAGTCGCGTTCACGCAATTCCAGCAGCCGCGAGCGGATCATGCGCGCCAGCAACGGCCAGGAGAGCAGCGAGATGACCAGCACGGTCGGCCAGATGCCGGTGCCGGCAATCGAGGCGAGCACAAGCAGGAAGATGACGGGCGGCAGGGTCATCACCAGATCGACAAAGCGCATCGAGACGGCGTCCGTCCAACGTCCTGCAAGCGCCGAGATTGCCCCGAAGAGAAAACCGATGACCGCGGAAAGCGCGGTCGATGCCACGGCGACCAGCAGCGAAATCCTGCCGCCTTCAAGCACGCGCGCGAAGACGTCGCGACCGACGCCATCGGCTCCGAACCAGTGCGTTGCCGTCGGGCCGCTATTCATCGCCAGAAGATCGATGTCGTTCGGCCGGAAAGCCCACCATAGCGGATAGGAGAGGATCAACAGCAGCATCGGAATGGCAATGCAGACGCCGGCAACGGCTGCGCGATTGAGCAGAAACCGACTGAAGGCGCGGGCCAGTGGTCCGGGGCTCCGGCGTTTTGAAGAGCGTGCCAGCATGATCAGCCCACCTTGATGCGCGGGTTGACGACCGCATAGGTGAGATCGGTCAGAAGATTGACGACGATAACGCAGGTACCGATGACGAGCGTCGCGCCCATGATGACGGGATAGTCGCGGGTCTGCACGGCATCGACGAGCAAAAGCCCCATGCCCGGCCAGTTGAAGACGCTCTCGATGAAGATGGCGCCGCCGATGGCAAGCCCGATGGTGGAGCCGATCAGCGTCACAATCGGAAGAAGCGCATTGCGCAAGGCATGCTTGCTGATGACCCAGAACTCGCGAACGCCCTTGGCGCGGGCCGTGCGCACGTAATCCTGGTTCAGGACTTCGAGCAGCGAAGCGCGCATGTAGCGCATGATCAATGCGGCTTGCGCAACAGACAGGAGTGCCGCCGGCAGGATCAGATGGTGGAGGAGATCGCCCACCGAGAACTCCTCGCCCGGCGTCAGCATGCCGCCGGATGGCATCCAGTGCAGGCGCACGGAGAAGATATAAAGGCCGATCAGCGCGCTGAGGAAGGCAGGGCTGGAAATCCCCGCAAGCGCAACCACCGACAGGGAGAGATCGGTCAGCGAATTGCGGCGGACGGCGCCGATCACCCCGAAGGTGATGCCTGCGACGATGGCAAAGGCAAGTGCGGTGCCCATCAACAGCACTGTCGGGCCGATCCGTGACAGCACTAAACCCAGAACCGGCTGATCGAGACGCTTGATCGAATAGCCGAGATTGCCTGTCAGCGCCTGCTGCAACCAGCCGAGATACTGCGCCGGCAAGGGCTGATCGAGCCCGAGGCTTCTGCGCAGATCGGCAAGGTCTGACGGCGACATCGGCAGGTTCGGATCGATATAGGCGTCGATCGGATCGCCGGGCGTCAGCCGCAGCAGCAGGAAAATCAGCATGCTCAGGGCGACGAGCATGCCTATTCCTATGATCAGGCGTCTGAGACTGTATTGGAGCATCGGCAATCCGTCTGTCGGGCCGTCTTGTCAGGCCGTCTTGTCAGGGTGGCCGAAGCCACCCTCAAGGCTTTCCCGGAAAACGCCTATTCGGCGATCGACCATTTCTGCGGGTTGGCTTGGTAGGGGCCGCCGCCCGGCGCCGGCGTCCAGACGAAATCCTTCACCTTGGTCGAGACGATGCCGTAGCGGTTTGCCACCCAGAGCGTCGCCCAGGGCAGGTTCGCGTTCATCACCTTGCAGACGTCCTGGTAGGCGGCATCCCGCTTGGTGCTGTCAGGCTCGGCCAAGGCACTATCGAGCGCCTTGGTGAGGTCAGGCATGCGAACCCTGGCGACATTCGGCCCGGCCGGAGGGATCTGCTTCTCGTTAAGGCCGACATTGATGCTTCCGGCATCCGGCCCGTTCTGCAGCCCGGCATAAACCATCTGGAACTGGGCAATGTCAGGCGTCGCATTGAGCACGATGCTGTTATAGGTCGGCGCATCGACGGCGCGCGGGACGATGTTGATGCCGACCTGGGCAAGCATCGCCTGGACTGCGGCAAGCACGTTGGTTGCCAGCGGCGTGGTGTAATAGGTCAGAAGGGTGATCGGCTTGGCGCCATTGATTTGGTCCCAGCCGGCTTCGGTCAGCAGTTGCTTTGCCTTCTCAGGATCGTAGGCATAGGTGTCGATGCCCTGGGGTATCAGTTGGTCGGCGACATAGGCGCAATTGGCTGGCTTGGCCGCACCGCCATAGAGGCTCTGGATGATGGCGTCGCGATTGATCGCGTACATCACCGCCTGGCGGACGCGCACGTCTTTCCAGAGCGGGGAATCGTGGTTGAAGCCGAGATAGTTGACGACGAAAGAGTTGCCTTCGATGACCTTGAAATCCTTGTTGTCCTTGAAGGTCGGCACATCGTTGGAATCGACATAGGTGAACTGGATTTCACCGGCTCTCAGCGCCGCGATCGCTGCGGCCGGGTTGGCGAAATAGCGGTTGATGACGCGTTCCAGTGCGGGTTTGCCACCGCGATAATCGGTGTTTGCGGCAAGTTCGACATATTGATCCGAAACGTATTTGGTGAATTTGAACGGACCAGTGCCGATCGGAGTTGTGGACCACCACGTGTTCTTCGCCAACTGGTCGGCCGGAATCGAGGAGAGCGCGTGCTCCGGCAGCATCATCACTTTGGTCATCGTGTCGGGAAAACTGCTGCTCGGCGCGCTGAGCTTGATAACGACAGTGTGATCGTCCGGCGTCTCGACCGACGATATGCCCTTCAGCCGGGCAGCGAGCACCGAGCCGGTTTTCGCATCCATCGCAAGGCCCATGGTGAACTTTGCGTCCTTGGCGGTGAACGGTTTGCCGTCATGCCATTTGGCGTCCCCCAGCTTGAACGTGTAGGTCATCTGGTCGGAGCTGACCTCGTAGGAGCTTGCCAGCGCGCCGACGACCTTCTGCAGCTTCTCGTCATAGGTGATCAGCGGTTCGTAGTAGATGCTGAGCCAGGTGAAGCCGGCGGTCGCGGCGAGCGGATTGAAGTTGCCCTGGAAGCCTCCGGGGCCGACATCGAAGCCGCCGGACAGAGTGGCCGCCTGAGCGTCTGTTACAACGCCGGAAACGACAAGAGCCGGGACGGCAGCCGTCGACAGCAGGGCGCCAAGCGCAATAGCCGATAATCTAGACAGTCTTTTCATGTGTTCCTCCCACGTTTGAACTCGTCTTGTTGTTGGCAATCACCCGGGCAATGCCCTCGTAGTGACGATCCAGGCGTCTGCGCGCCTCCTCTAGATCTTTTGCCTCGATCGCATCGACGATCGCGGCATGGTCGCGCCACGTCGCCATCGGATCGGCATTTTCAAGATTGACGAAATCCGATGCCTTGTAGAAGGCGAGCCAGAAGACATCGATCAGCCGCACGAGCGTTTCATTGTCCTGGCAGCGAAACAGCAGTCGGTGGAACAGTTGGTCGTCTTGCGCAAAGGTCTCGCCCCGCTCGGCATGGGCGCGCATCCGATTGACGGTGGCGCGGAGCTCGGCGACGTCCTCCTCGCCGATCACGTCGATCGTTTTGCCGATCAATCCCACTTCCAGCGTACGCCGGATTTCGAGGACCTCCTCGATCTGTCGCAGGGCGCCGCCGAGGCCATAAGCGAGGTTGTCGAGAAGCGGCTCGAAGGAAAAGGCCTTCACGAAGATGCCGACGCCGCGCCGCGTCTCCAGCACGCCGAGTGATTCCAACGCCTTGATGCCCTCCCTCAGCGAATTGCGGCTGACGCCGAGCTGAGTGGCGAGCTCTCCCTCTGCCGGAAGCAGGGTTCCAGGCGCAAGACCATTGTCATCTATATAGGCGCGAAGACTTTCCTGCACGGAGACATGCAACAGCGGGGCGCGTGTCAGCGGCTTCATCGATTTCAATGTCATGCCCCGGTCACTTTCCCGCATCGCCGATAAGACGAATGTTACATATCGACTTGTAGGATATCTGTCAAATGTGCAGCCTGGACGACTGACACCGAACCGGCTCGAAGCCGTTTGAGCGCAACAGGAGCAGCGTACTTTTGCTGGAATTACTTCATTGGATGCTTTGATCGATCTCTGGAGAGTGGACAACTAGGCGGTTGCGGCCGGTTTTTTGGCAAGGTAGAGGGCCGCATCCGCTTGGCGCTGCATGTGCTCGGCTGACAGGAGGTCACCGTTTTGCATCGATATCGCTAGTCCGATGCTGACAGTGACACAGGGACCAACGCGTGAGAATTATGCCGCATGGGCGGCGCGATTGGCGACTGTGGTTGGGCGTCGGTGCGGTGTTTGCATCGCTTTTCGTGCGGGGGCTTAGAAGCCGAGCCTGCGCAGATCCTCCGCGACGAACATCTGGCCGCTGCGATTCTTGACGCTCGGCAGTTCGGAGACCTTTACGCGCCAGGACTTCAGCGCGGAATGATCTTCAGGGATGGCAATGCCGGCGGCGTCCGCGAACATCAGGCCGGCAAACACCGTGATGTCGGCCATCGAGAATGCATCGCCGGCGACGAACGAACGGTCCTGCAGCACCATATCGAAATACCTCATGCCGGCGAGCGCTTTATTGCGCTGGCGGTTGCCCCAGTCCTGACGGCCAGCCCATTCCGGGCTCTTGAACACCTTCAGTTCGGCGCCGAGGCCCGGCGTCGCATGATGGAAGTAGTTGCCGACGGCATCGAGCAGCTCGGTCTCGGCCCGCTTCTGCATCATGTGGATGACGGCCTTTTCCTTCGGCGTCTTGCCGGTGAGCCGTGGATCGCCGTCGAGATTGTCGAGGTATTCGGTGATGGCGGTGGCCTCCGCGATGTAGGTGCCGTCCTCGAGCTGGAGGACCGGCAGCACGCCCGAGGGGTTCTTTTCGAGGAAAGCCGGTTGCTTGTGTTCGGCGCCGATGAGGTCGACGGAGACGAACTCGACCTGCGGTTCGAGCCCCTTCTCGGCGAGCACGATGCGGATGCGGGCAGGATTTGGGAAACCGGGGCGATCGAAGATTTTCATGAGAGACTCCTTTGTTGTCTGTCTATCGATAGATAGATTGCACCTCCAGATAGCTCTTCCCTTTTTCGACGTCAACAACTATCTATCGAGTGATAGGTACGGAGCGACGATGGCAAAAACAAAGACGGATATGCGCGAGGCGGTCATGGCGGCCGCAAAAGCGACGGTGCAGTCGCATGGTTACAATGCGCTCAGCTTTCGTGAGCTTGCGAAAGAGGTCGGCATCAAAAGCGCCAGCGTGCACTATCATTTCCCGACCAAGGGTGACCTCGGCGCCGCCTTGGCGCGTCGCTACACAGAAGAAGGGGCAGCCTATCTGGCGGAGCTTCTGGCGACGCCGGAAGACGCGACTTGGTGCTTGGACAAATACACGGAGATCTTCCGCACGGCCCTGGCCAACGATAATCGCATGTGCCTGTGCGGCATCATGAGTGCGGAACTTGACGACCTTCCTGCGGAGGTCCGCGCCGAGGTGGACAAATTCGCCGCAATGAACGTCGGCTGGCTTGCCAAGGTGCTCTCACGGGCAAGGCCTTCGGCAGGCGAGCAGGACCTGCGAGAACACGCCATGGCGATCTTCGCAGCCATTGAGGGGGCCCAGCTGGTCGCGCGCGGTTGCCGGGACATCGGCATCTATGACCGGACAATACGGGCCTATCGGACCACGGGTCTCATCCCATAATTCGCGAGGCAGGCCTTTCCAACAACGACGTGGATAGTCTGCAGCTCGTCCGAGATAAGGCGCCTGCGGAAACTATGAGTTTCGAATGATCCTAATCGATACCAACGTCATCTCGGAGCCATGAAAGCCCACACCCGATAATCAGGTGCTGGCGTCGATCGATTCTCAAGCAGTCGAAACTGCTATTTGTTTCGGCGATTACAGTAGCTGAGTTACGGCTCGGCATTGCCGCGATGCCTTTCGGGCCTCGATGCTGTGTGCAACCTGATCGGGAGCGTCGAACGCAGCAATTTTATCGATTAAAAGGTGACTAAAATAATCATCTTATGTTGACAGGGCCAATTTCGCTCCATAGGTTCCGCCCGCATCCGTGACGTAGGGACCAAGCAATGGCGCGTGTTTTTTTGAATGTTTCTAATAATGTATCGCGAATTTATAGAGATAGCCTATTTGTCGCGACAGCGATCGCCCTGATTGGCATTGCAGCATCGCCGGCTTCAGCCCAGAGTGCATCCGCAGATGCCGGTGCCACAACGCTGGAACCGATCGTCATTCAAGGTGCATCCTCCGATAGCAAGACTGACCGGACGTCCGTTGCCGCCAAGAACAGTTCGGCCGCGACCAAGATCAACACGCCGCTCGTCGAGATGCCGCGTTCGGTCTCGGTGACCACCGAAAAGGAAATCGAGCAGCATGGCGCCCAGAGCATCATCGAGGCCGTGCGCTATTCGGCCGGCGTGACGACCGGACCGAACGGCTTCGATCCGCGCTTCGACCAGATCTTCATTCGCGGCTTCAACGTTACGACGGTCGGCGACTATCGTGACAGCTTGCGCCAGCCCTACATCAATTACGGCATGTTCCGCACCGATCCCTATCAACTGCAGCGCGTCGAGGTAATTAAGGGGCCGGTATCCGTGCTCTACGGCTCGGGATCGCCGGGCGGTCTCGTCAACAAGATATCGAAGCTTCCGACCGAAGAGCCGATCCGCGAGGTGGGTGTTTCATACAGCACCAAGGATCGAGCTCAGGCGATGTTCGATTTCGGCGGGCCGATCAGCGAAGACAACGACGATTTCCTCTATCGCATCGTCGGCCTTGCCCGCCGTGGCGACACCAATTTCGATATTGCCGACGATCGCTATTTCCTGGCGCCGTCGTTTACCTGGAAGCCTGACGAGGGCACGACCTTCACGCTGTACGGTCTGGTGCAGGCCGACGAGACCGACTCTAATGTCGGCGCGATCACGACCTCGGACGGGAGGATCCTCGACATTAGGGCGAGCGATCCCGACTATGACTATCAGAAGGTCAAGCAGCAGCAGCTCGGCTATCAGTTCGAGCATGAATTCGACAATGGCCTGACGTTCCGGCAGAACCTGCGTTATTCGCATCTCGATCTCAGGGCTCGCTACCTCGGCGTTTTGAGTTGGACGGACACTGTTGCGCATCGGTACCCGAATTCGATCCGCGACGAGATGAATGTCTTCCAGGTCGACAACCAGCTCGAGGCGAAGTTCGATACCGGCCCGCTTGCCCACACGATGCTGTTCGGGCTCGACTACACCAATCTGCAGTCAAGCTTTGGCTATGGCCTCGGAGCCGCCGATCCGGCATTCGACTTCGATATCGACAACCCGACCTATGGAGTCTCGAGCGCTACGCCGGACTATAATTTCTTGGCTTCCGATGCCGATTTGCGGCAGGTCGGCATCTACGCCATGGACCAAATCGAGGTCGGAAACTGGCGTTTCAACCTCGGCGGCCGACAGACCTGGGTGAACCAGACGCGAGATGCGACCTTGCCCTCGGTCAGCTCGGAGGAGGTCGATAAGAATGCCTTCTCTGTACAGGCCGGCGCCCTTTACCTCTTCGACAACGGCATCGCGCCATTCATTTCCTACGCGACCTCCTTCGATCCAGTCACCAACCGATCGGCCACCAACACAATTCTTCCGCCGACGAAGGGCGAGCAATACGAGCTCGGCGTGAAGTACCAGCCTCCCGGCTCCGACATCCTGCTATCGGCCGTTGCCTATCACATCGTCGAGCAGAATAAGCCGAGGCTTGCCGATCCGTTAACCTTTGCCTACGACTCCCAGGGCGAGGTGACTGGAAAGGGTATCGAGCTTGAAGCCCGCGCGGCTATCGCCGACGGTCTCGATATCATTGCGGCCTACGCCTATAACGACTCCGAAGTTACCGGGGGCGACAACGTCGGAAATACTCCGGCCATCACCCCTACCCACATTGCGAGCCTGTGGGCGAACTACACTTTCCAGGAAAGCAATCCCTTCAACGGTCTGTCGGTTGGCGCGGGCGTGCGCTACATCGGTGAGACTTGGACGGATGTGGCCAATACCTCGAAGAATCCTGCGACCTTCTATGTCGATGCATCCGCCTCCTATGATTTCGGCGCGGTCGACAAGAAATACGAGGGCCTGACGGCAGCCTTCGCCATCCGCAACATCGCCGATGAGCGCGAAACAGTTTGCGAAGAGGGATTTTGCTATCTCGGCCAAGGCCGCAACATGACCGGCACCCTGAAATACCGGTGGTAAGGCGCGGCAATGGAGACAAACGGGATGTTCCAGCGCCCGACCTTGATCGCTGACTATCCTGTCGCCCACCAGGCCGTCGACCTCGACGGTCTAGTGGTGGGCGACGGACCGTTCTCTTATTGCCGCGGCAAGCTGCTCAGCGCTCCCCCGCAGACGGGCATCGTCGTTTCCTGCAGGGATCTTTGCGACCGAGCGATCTTCGAGGAGATCATTGGCCGATATACGCAAAAATTTCCTGGCAGCGACCGTCGCGCGCTCGTCTCCATGTGGACGCTCCATTATTTCAGCATGCTGACGATCGCGTCCAGCGTCCACATGTTCGTGCACCGCATCGGGCTGCAGCTGGAGATCGACCGGCTTTCGCTCGTCCGCAACGAGCATACGGGTGAGCCGGAAGCATTCGTGATGTCCGGAAGGTCCAATGTTGCCGGTGTCCGACGGCAGGACTCGTTCTCCATGGCGAAGATGACGTGCTGATCTGCTCCCTTCATCAGGCTCAATGTCCAAAGCCGGGTCAATGTCGACCGAATCCTTCTTGGTATCGAGACCTGATCTCGATGACATTTTCGCTCGCGATGGCTGCTATTTGTTTGATTTTCCAGGAACTTAGGGTAGCAACGCGTCTAATTGATCGCGGAAGTATTGGTCAGCTCAGAAGATTTGCCGAAATGGAACAGGATCATTGTTTAGTTAATACTAAATTATTGAATCTGGCGCGAGATCTTGCATCAGCCGGCACACCGGTCGTCGCAGTACCTTGGAGGAGACCCGCATGAAACGCCCGAGTATCAAGCAAGCCCTGATCTTAAAGCTGTCGGTCATCAGTCTGTTCATGGTCGGCCTGTCCTATATCTCGCTGACCACGATTTCGACACTTCGTGCCAACACGGAGCAGATCGGGACCTTCTGGATGCAGCGGCTGGTGACGGCTCGCGAGATCAAGGATAACTTCCTCGAGCTGAAATTGGTCTATGGACAATACCTTCTCGTGGACACGGCGGAGCAAAAGAAGGCCGGACAGCAAGAGATCGACGCGGCTGGCGTTGATCTGGACACGGTTGTCGGCGAATACGAAAAGGGCGTCCGCACGGAGCGTGGTCGCGCACTGATCAATCAGATCAAGCCGGAACTCGCCAAATATCGCGCGCTGGCAGAGCAAATGATCGCGTTTGAAAATGACGGGAGGAGGCCTGAAGCAATCGGCCTTTTCAAAAAAGATATGGAGCCGCAAGCCGAGCTGGTGAACAAGGCGGTGGCGGATTTAGTCGCTTTCATTCTCAACCAGGCCGAAGGCTTTGTGACCGCGAGTGGAGATTCCGCACAATCCGCTTTCCTGCTGACGGCCACGATCGCAGGGCTGGCCGTGCTTCTTGCCATAGCCGGCATCTTCTTTGCGATATCGGGGATAGCCAACCCAATCCGGAGCATCGCCTCCGCCATGAGGCGCTTGTCGGATGGCGATCTTGACAGTGATATTCCCTATGCCGGTCGCGCCGATGAAGTGGGCGAAATGGCCGGTGCGGTTGAAATCTTCCGCCAGAATGCCCTCAACGTCGTCAGGCTCGAGAAGGAAGCGGCCGAATCCCGCAGCGAGAGCGAGGCAGCGCGCGCCGCAGCCCAGCAGCGCACCGAACGCGAGGCGGAACAGTTGCGCTTCGCGACCACGACATTGGGCGAAGGCCTCCGGCGGCTTGCAGCGGGTGACATATCCTTCCAGCTTTCGGAGCAATTTGCGGCCGAATACGAAGCCTTGCGCGAAGACTTCAACGCTTCGCTCCGGCAATTGGGCGCGACGATCGGCGCAGTGCTTCAAACGGTGCACAGCATCGATAATGGTACCGGTGAAATTGCATCTGCCGCGCAGGATCTTTCCAAGCGTACCGAACAACAAGCAGCCTCTCTCGAGGAGACGGCTGCAGCCCTGGACGAGATCACCTCGAATGTGACGATGTCGACCAAACGCACCGACGAGGCGCGCAATGTCGCCAAGGAAGCCGACATCAGCGCCCAGCAGTCGGCAACTGTCGTCTCGCAGGCGGAACAGGCCATGCGACGCATCGAGGACAGTTCACAGCAGATTTCAAACATCATTAGTGCAATCGATGAAATCGCCTTCCAGACAAACCTCTTGGCACTGAATGCCGGCGTTGAAGCTGCCCGTGCGGGTGAGGCGGGCAAGGGCTTTGCAGTAGTCGCACAGGAAGTCCGTGAGCTTGCCCAGCGCGCCGCTCAAGCGGCCAAGGAAATCAAAGGCTTTATTCAAAAGTCGTCAACTGACGTGCAAAATGGCGTGAAACTGGTCCTCGAAACCGGAACATCGCTGAAGTCGATCGGCGAGTATGTCGTGCAGATCAACCAACTCATGGATGCGATTGCCACATCGGCGCGCGAGCAGTCGACGGGACTTGCCGAGATCAACACAGCAGTCAATCAAATGGACCAGGCGACCCAGCAAAATGCGGCGATGGTCGAGCAGTCGACGGCTGCCGCCGCCTCATTGTCCTCCGAGGCAGGCCGCCTGCGGGATCTGGTCAACCAGTTTCAATTGGACGGCGACAAAAGCGCGGACGGGCAGCGCAGCGAACGGACCTTTGAAGGCAACAGGCCCATCCACTTGGTCGCTTCGCGGCGCGTGACGCAAAGATGACGCGTAACCGACTTCAAATCACTTACATGAGACAACCCTGCCGGCGGTTCCAGTCGCGTTCGTTCCTTGAGCACCGGCCAGAGCTATTTCGATGCCGACGGGTTGGTTTCTGATTACTGCATTGATCCAGCATGTGGCCCTGGATCTGTTTTGTCCTGGTAGTCGCGACATCGACTGCCGGCTATCGTCCGATACCGGTCAGCCACGCCGGCTTTTTCCGCATTCTGCCTCGACAGCTCCAACACTGCGGCCCAATCGAGGCGTCATTCGATACTGTTCGCCCTCGTTGGTCAGGAAGCCATGGACCACGAGATAGTCGCGGAGGATGCGCACCCCGGTCGGCTTGGCGGTGCGATGGAAATATACACAAATTTGCTTTCGCTTCTCTCCTGATCAGGTACCCCTCCGTTGAGGATCAGCCAGGTCAGTTCCGGTGACCGCCGCGACAGCTTCAGCAGCGCCTGCATTTTCGTGACAAGCAGCTGAACGAAGTCGATATCGTCATCGAAGACAGAAGAGGGAGGGTTGTCGGTATTGAGATAAAAGCGGCAGCATCCGTCTCGAGTTCCGATTTTTCCGGATTGCGAATTTTGGCCGAAGCATGTGGAGAACAATTTGTTTCAGGCATTGTCTTGTACGATCATAACAAGGTGATTCCATTCGGCGAACGCCTATCAGCCGTGCCAATTTCGGCGTTGTGGCATTAACGCCTGGGAATTTCGCTTCAATCTCCAGACGCGAGCATTCCTGAAATTCCGACGGTGTCGATGAAAATGGGCCGCAGGTTCGATTCCCTTCAAGGCGGTCGTCCTGCTTTCTGTCGCAAAACATTATGGACGCAGCGATATTCTCATATCCCGCCGCATCCTGTAGGCTCGATGTCTGCAGCCCTCGGAAAATTTCAGATCGATGAAAAAAACTTTCAATCCGGCCTCGGTGCGCCGGCCTTTCGGAAATTACAATCACGGCCTGCTGGTGCCGCCCGGCGCCGCGCTGCTCGTCACGTCGGGCCAGCTTGGTATTGGTCTCGACGATACTGTTCCGAGCGACATCACTGCTCAGGCGGAACTCTGCTTCAAGGCGATCAAGGCGATCCTCGAAGAGGCGGAAATGAGGTTTGCCGACGTCATCCGCATTTCGGGCTTCGTCACCCGCCGCGAGGATTTCCCAGCCTATATGGCTGTACGAGATCGCTATACGCTCGATCCGAAGCCGGTTTCCACCTTGCTCGTCATCGGCGGCTTTACCCGCCCTGAGTTTCTCGTCGAGGTCGAGGTGACGGCTGCGAAAATCTTCTAAAAGCGCTTCATCGCGTCTCCGACGCGGTCGAGGAATTTTGCGCGCGTCTCCGGCGTGCAATTGTTCATGTCGTAATGGGCTAGGAACGTCACCGGCCTCAGCGGATTGATCTGCGCCCTCAGCACGCGCTTGACGATTTTCTTCGGCGGGTTGCCGGCGACGAAAGCCCGGAAGGGCGTTGCGCCATAAGTCAGGACGGCTGCGAGCTTGCGGATGTGGCGTAGCCGCGATTCCACCTTGCCGTCGACCAGCTCGAAGGAAACGCCCGGCAGCCAGACGCGGTCGAAATATCCCTTCAGGATTGCCGGAAAGCCGAAGTTCCAGATCGGGGTGCAGATCACCAGCCCCTCGGCCGCCTTCAACCTTTCGACATGCGATTCCACTAGCTTCAGATTTTCCGGATAGTCGTGATAGACGAGCCGGTCGTGGCGCGAGAGCACCGGATCGAACCGCTCTTCATAGAGGTCGCAGCCATCCACAACATGCCCGGCCTTCTCAAGGCTCTCGACGGTTTGCCGGTAAAGCGCCTTGCCGTAACTTTCCTCGACCGGGTGAGAGTGGAGGACGAGAACCCTCATGAGGCCTCCATCAGGGCCGCCAGGCCGGGGAAGAGATAGTTCTTGCCGGCGTTGAAATCGAAATCGGGATTATCCCATGCGATCATCTTGCCGGGATTGAGCAGGCCCTTCGGATCGGTTTCCTGCTTGAAGGCGAGCTGCACCGCGTCGGTGCGCTTCATGCCGCCTTCTTCCAGCGTATAGCGGTGCGGGTTGAAAATCGGGCATCCATTGTCCTGGTGGATCTTGATGATCTCCTCCAGCCGCTCCTCGGTGGTATAGCGCACCAGCGGCAGCCCGGAGCACTGGATCTGTCCGTCGAATTTGATGAATTCGAGATGACCCGGAACTTCGTCACCGAAGATTTCGACCATCTTCCGAACCTTGGCGACATGATCCGGCCCCGGATATTGCACTTGCAGATAGGTGAAGCTCGGGTCGACCTTCAGCGCACGCAATGTCGTGTGGTTCCAGGCAAGCTCATAGGCATGCGGGATCCCGCGCATGCTTTCCACCTTGTCGGAGCGGAACATGATCTCGCCCTTCTGCGCCGCTGTGAAGGCAAGAAAAGCATCCATGGAGTGCGGCGCGATCATCAGCACGGCGATCGACTGGCCCTGACGGATGTAGGGCTTGTGGCGGGTGAAATAGTCGTAAGGAATGGGAGCGGCAATCGGTGCGATCTCCTTGACGAGGATCCCGTTGCATTTCGCCAGTGCGTCTGAGAAGCGCACCGCTTCCATGAAGTCGTCGTAACCGACGAGCACATCGACCCAGTCATAGGCAGGTGCAAGCGGCATCTCGATCTCGGTGATGATGCCGTTGGTGCCGTAGGCGTGGCTCACCTTCTGGAGATCCCAGCCGGTGAGATCGAGGACACGCGGTTCGGCTTCCATGGTGACGACGCGCAGGCGCAGGATGTTGCCGAGGTCGCGCAAGCCGCCCCAGGTGATCGAGCCGACGCCGCCGGAACCGCCGGCGATGAAGCCGCCGACCGTCGCCGTCTGCGCGGTGGAGGGGTGGAAACGCAGCTCCTGGCCGGAATGGGTCTTGGTCTGCTTGTCGAGCTGCGCAAGCACGATGCCCGGTTCGCAGATGACGCGGCCGGGATTGATCTCCTTGATCTTGTCCATGGCTGCAAGGTTCAGCACGATGCCGCCGGAAAGCGGCATGGCCTGGCCGTAATTGCCGGTGCCGGCACCGCGCGGCGTCACCGGCACGCCATGGGCATAGGCGACCTTCAGCGTCCGGATGACCTCTTCCTCGGTCTTCGGCGTGACGACGAGATCGGCCGTCACATTGTCGAGCTGAGCTTTGAGTACAGGCGAATACCAATAGAAATCCCGGCTCTTCTGGCGAACCAGCGCCGGATTGTCCTCAACGGCGATGCCTTCGAGTTCCTTTTTGATCTTCTGATAATCGGCCATGTCAGGCTCCAACGACGTTATCGAGTTCACGGTAATCCGGCAGGCTGCGGTCGATCACCTTGCCGCGGCGAAGCACGACGCGGTCAGACTGCGGACGGGACAGGAATTCACTCCAGCGCCGCGCGCTGAACAGCACGAGATCGGCCGGATCGCCGGCGGCGATGCGGCCCTTGTCCGGCCGTCCGACGATGGCGGCGGGCGAGGTGGTGACGACACGGGCGGCGGTATCGAGCGGGTGGTCGAGATGCAGAATCCGCACGGCCTCGCGGAAGACCTCCACCGGATCGAGATCGCCATAGGCATAGAACGGGTCGCGGGTATTGTCGGATGCGACCGCGGTCGCGACACCGGCGGCGGCCAGTTCCTTGAACAGCGTGACGCCGCGCCAGCGCGGGGTGCGGCTGGAAGAGCGATCCTGCAGATACATGTTGCACATCGGCAGTGAAATGACCGCGATGCCTGCCTTGGCGACCAACTCGACGGTGCGCGCGGCGGTGTCTTCGTCCTGGCGGGCGAGCGAGCAGCAATGACCGGCGGTCACCTTGCCCTCGAACCCGTTGCGCAGCACGGCCTCGGCGATTGCCTTCAGTGTTTCCACGCCGCGATCATCCGTCTCGTCGACATGCAGATCGACATTCAGGCCCTGCTCTGCGGCAGTCCTGAAGAGCGTGTCGAGCTGCCAGACAAGCTCCGGCCCCATCCGGGTGACGCCGCCAAGCAGGCCGCCGTTCTGTCGGATTGTTGTGACGAGATCGGCAAAGAAGGCGCTGTCTGCCATGGCATCCAGCGGGAAGAGGGCGACCGCCTGCAGCGCGATCCTGTCCTTCCAGACATCCCGGATTTCGGCAAAAACCTCGAAGGAGATGCGATGCTGGGGCGCAAGCGAATCCAGGTGCGTACGGATCAGGCTGGTGCCATGGGCATAGGCGGAGCGGAGCGAGAATTCCATGCGCCGTTTGACGTCCGCGGCTGACCAGTTGGCCTCTCGATCGGCCCTGACGGCATCGAGCGCGCCCATGAAGCTGCCGTCGGGATTGGCCTGGCGCGGCCAGATATGGCCTTTGTCGAGATGGGTATGGACATCGGCAAAGCACGGCCAGACCATACCGTCCTTAAGATCGGTCCTGGCGTAATCGGCGGGTGCGGCGCCGGCCGGCCGGATGGCGGCAATCGTGCCGTCGCTGATGACGATATCGACCGTGGCCAGACCTTCCGTGACCGGCACGTCGACATGCTCGACGGTGACGGCGGGCACCGTCGCATTGCTCAGCACGAAGCGGGCCGCATTCGGCGGGGATATGAAGGAATAGGTCATCAGTTTTCCCGTTTGATGCTGCTTTCATGCCAGCGATGAAGGCTCAGCCAGGCGATGAAGGTGGTGAGGCCGAAGATCGCCACCCCAAGCATGGAGAGCATCAACAGTGCCGCAAAGAGCCGTGGTATGTTCATCCGGTACTGCGCTTCCAGCAGACGGAAGGCGAGACCGGAGCCGGCACCGGCAGAGCCCGCGGCAAATTCGGCGACGACGGCGGCGATCAGCGCCAGGCCGCCGCCGATGCGAAGACCGGTCATGAAATAGGGTTGGGCGGCAGGCAGTTTGAGAAAGAGCAGCGTCTGCCAGCGTGAGGCGCCGTAGAGCTCAAAGAGGTTGATCAGATTGTGGTCGACGCTCTTCAGGCCCTGGACCATGTTCGACAGGATCGGGAAAAAGGCGACGAGGAAGGCGCAGATCAGCAGCGCAACCTGCGTGGAGGGCGCGTAGATCAGGATCAGCGGCGAGATGGCGACGATTGGCGTTACCTGCAGGATGACGGCAAGGGGATAGAAGGCAAGCTCGACCCAGCGCGACTGCACGAGAAAGATCGCAAAGCCGACGCCGCCGGCAAGCGCCAGCATCAGTGAGATGAAGGTGATCTTGGTGGTGACCCAGAGGGCAGGGGCAAGCGTAGCCCAATCCGTCACGAAGGCGTTTGCCACAGCGGCCGGTCCTGGCAGGATATAAGGCGGCACGCCCGACAATTTCACATAGGCGTACCAGACGAGGATCATCAGGGCGATGACGAGGAAGGGGATGGCGATGCGCAGCGCAAGATCGCGGCGCCTTGCGCTTGCGGTACCCTTAACGAGCAGCGGCGATGTGTCTGTTTCGTCGCTCATCAATGATCCCCTGCCGAATTGATCGCCCCGATCAGCGAATGCGACACCGTTTCGCAGGCCTTGCGGTATTCCTCCGAGGTGCGGTAGTGGGCGTCGCGTTCGAGGCTGGTGATCAGCGGGACGTCGGCATGCACGCGCCCGGGCCTTGCCTTCATCACGACGATGCGGTTCGAGAGATAGGCGGACTCGAAGACCGAATGCGTCACGAAAATCACCGTAATGCCGGTCGCTTTCCATAGCCGCAGCACGTCGTCGTTGAGCTTCTGGCGGGTGATCTCATCGAGCGCGGCGAAAGGCTCATCCATCAGCAGCAGCTTCGGCTTCGTCACCAGCGCACGGGCGATCGAGACGCGCATCTTCATGCCGCCGGAAAGTTCGCGCGGATAGCCCTTGGCAAAATCCTGAAGGCCGACGGTGGTCAGCACTTCCATGATTTGATCATGCGCGGCTGCCTTCGAAACGCCCCTCAACCTCAGCGGCAGATGGACATTGTCGAACACGTTCTTCCAGGGCATCAACGTCGGCTCCTGGAAGACAAAGCCGATATCGCCCTCCGGCAGACCTCTGGAATTGATGCGAGAACTCGGCCAGTCGATCGTTCCCGAGGTGACATCGCCGAGACCGGCTATGATGCGCAGCGCCGTCGACTTGCCGCATCCGGAAGGGCCGAGCAGGCTGACGAACTCGCCGCTTTCGACCGTGAGCGACATGTTCGAAAGCGCGGCAGTGCCGCTGGAAAAGACCTTCGAGACCGACTGCATGACAACAAGCGGCCGCTTGCGCGTCTCTTTCGGGGATACCGCCTGGGCGTTTGCTGAGAGCATTGCTGTCTCGTTCATGCGGGAGGATACGGCCCGCCACATCCTCGATGGCGGACCAGGAGAGCCGTCAGTCGGCCTACTTCTTCAGTGCCACGCCGGTGCTCTTGCAGACGAACTTCGTCGTAAAGGCTTTGGTGTAGTCCGTCTCCGGCTTGAAGACCTTGATCGCCACCATCTCGTTGAAGAACGTCTTGTAGTGCGCATCGGTGATGCAGCCGATGCCCTTGTCGAGGCTATCACCGGATTCGATGATCCCGTATTCCTTCATCTTGGCGATGGAGTAGGCGAGCTGGCCATCCGTCATTTCAGGATTATCCTTCTTGATCAGTTCGTTCGCCTTGGCGTTGTCGCCGTAGAGGTAGTTGTACCAGCCTTCGATCGAGGCATCGACGAAGCGCTGCACGACGTCGGGTTTGCCGTCGATCATTGTCTGCGTCGTCGTGATCATCGTCGAATAGGGCGAGTAGCCGTTGTCGGCGAGCAGGAAGACCTTCGGCTCGAAGCCTGCCTGCTTCTGGATCTCGTAGGGTTCGGAGGTCAGGTACCCCTGCTGAGCTGAGTCCTTGTCTGCAAGGAAGGGCGCGGGACTGAAGTTATAGGGCTTGTACTGCTCGTCCTTGAAGCCTTTGAAGTTGGCCTTCATCCATTCGAAATAGGTGAGGTAGCCGTCCTTGCTGAGGAACAACGTTTTCAGCTTGGCGAGATCCTCGAACTTGTCGATGCCGTTATCCGGATGGGCGATCAGCACCTGGGGATCCTTTTGGAAGATTGCGGCGACATCGACCAGCGGAATGCCCTGTTCGACGGCGGATACCTCTCCCTGCGGACCGCCCATGTAGAAATCGAGCTTGCCGGAGATCAGCAGCGCGCTGTTTGCAGCATTCGGGCCGCCCTGCACGATGGTGACGTCGAGGCCATATTTTGCATAGGTGCCGTCGGCGACGGCTTGGTAGAAGCCGCCATGTTCCGCCTGGGCAAGCCAGTTCGTCCCGTAGCTCACCTTGTCGAGGGCGAGCGCCGGCGAGGCGGCGGCAAGCACCGAGGCGAGGCCGAGGCAGCGCAGGAATTGCATCTTCGTCTGTGTTTTCAACATGGTTGGCAGTTCCCTTTTTGAGCCGAGGGAAGCCTTGCTCAGCCCCCTTTTGAGGGAATTTGAGCCATTGCCATGCGCTTTGAAAAGCATCAAAATTCGTGCGCATTGATGCCTTTTCGGCATCTCTGGGAAAGCTGAAGATAATTTGTGCGCCATGCGCAAAATTTATGCATTGGAGAGATCATGTTGCACTCCAGACGCCTTCTTTACATCAACGAGATCGCCCGTTGCGGTTCGATCCGCAAGGCGGCCGCGCGCCTCAACGTGGCGTCGTCGGCGGTCAACAGGCAGATTTTGGCGCTGGAGGAGGAGATCGGGGCGCCGCTTTTCGAGCGGCTGCCGCGTGGCCTGCGGCTCACGGCTGCCGGCGAACTCTGCATCGAGCATATTCGGGACGTGCTGAAGAATTATGAGCGCCTGGAGGGGCGCATCCGCAGCCTCAAGATGCAGCAGGCAGGCAAGGTGCGCATGGTGACGACCGTTGGGCTTGCCGCCGGGCCGCTGCCCGAAATCATCGCGCGCTTTCTTTCAGAGCATCCGCGCGTCTTCGTCCAGCTGCGCAACGATACCGGCGGCACGACGGCCAACCCTGTTGTATCAGGCGAGGTGGATATCGGTCTCGGCTTCAACATCCCCGCCATGCCCGGCATCCGCACCCTCGGAAATTTCGATATCCCGATCGGTGTCGTGCTGCCGCCGGGGCATCAGCTGATCGGCCCCGGGCCGATCAACCTTGCCGATGTCACCCAGGAAAAACTGGTTCTGGCGCAGCCGGGCACCAGCCTGCGCGAGGTGATCAACCTTGCTTTTGCGCGCCTGCCCATCTCGGTCGAGCCGGTGCTGGAAACCAATGCATCGGAGATGCTGAAACAGCTTGTCAAATGCGGCACAGGGCTGACGCTGCTCAATCCGCTCGACGTCATCACCGAATGCCGGCGCGGTGAACTTGTCTTCCGGCCGATCGCCGAGCCGCATGCGCGTTACCAGCAGATGAAGCTGTTTGCGCGTGCCCGCGCGCCCCTCGACGCGGCCACCAGCCTTTTCGTCGAATATCTGCTCGCCGAACTGCTCGGCCTGGTGCAGGAATTGCAGGCCAAGGGTCATATCCCACCGGATGTGAAACCCGCGGCTGAGCCTATTTCACATAGAGATTCGAAAGCGGATAGGCCTTGAGATCGTGGAGCAGCTCGACAAACCCCTTGACCTGATGGCGGCAGATCGCCTCGCCCTTTTCGGCTGTGGCGATCGAGGCATCGCCGACCACGCCGAAGGGATTGAGGTCATGCGCGATCCAGGCCAGCGAATGCGGCGGCAGAGGCTGAAGAAATTTCGATTGCTCTCGCATCCCTTCGGCCTTCGAGGCAAAGTTTTGGGCCTTGTCCATGCGCACCAGTTCGGGGCGGAAGTTGAGCATCAACGACGTCTCGACATCACCGCCGTGGATGCCGTATTTGCTCTCGTGATCGCTGACCATGCCTTCCGGATGACCGAAACGGCCCCATTGGGTGGAGACCACCGCCATTTGATGGCGCACGCGCAGTTCGCGCGCGACGATGCTCATGATGTCGACATTGCCGCCGTGGGAGTTGACGATCACCATCTTCCGCAGCCCGGCTTCGGCAACCTTTGCGCCAATCGCCGTCCAGACGGGGATGAGCAGTTCGGCACTGAGCGACAGAGTGCCGGGGCCGTAGATGTGTTCGTTGGCCTTGCCGATCTCCTGTGTCGGAAGAACCAGGATATCCAGATCCTCCGGCTGCTGCCGCTTCAACTCCGCCAGCATGCCGGTCGCGATCGCGACATCCGTTGCGACCGGCAGATGCGGGCCGTGCTGTTCGGTCGAGGCGATAGGCAGGATAGCAATCGTGGTCTCGGGGGAGAGGCCGGCAAAATCATATGTGTTGAGCTCGTTCCAGTAAAACGGCGTGGGCATGCGGTCATCCCTTTTCGTCACCTGCTTCGATAGGGAGTAGGGAATAAAGATAAGCCGGAAAAGCATCATTTTTTGCGCATGGCGCTGCTTTTTTTCGCGCGCATCGGCGGCCGTTACTCCGCGGGCGCTTCAGCATCCAATCCGACTTTACTGAATATGTGGCTCGCAGCATCATACGAGCGCGGCTCGGGGAATTCATGAGCTAGATCGATAACCGTATGCAACGGAAAGGGACTAATCAGACGGCGGAGTTGCACTACCTCAGCAGACGGCGTCGACGCGCGCCTATGTCCAACGAGCAAGGTGGAACACTTCATGCCAAGCCAGACACAACTGGAACTTTCCCGTCGAGATCTACTTATCTCGTCGGCCGCAGCGATTGCGGTCACCGGAGCCGTCGCGCCCGCAGCGGCACAGTCCCCAGGAAATGAAATGGCCTATACATCGAAAGTTTCTTTCGCGGTCAACGGCGAGAACCGTGATCTCGAGGTCGACAACAGAACGTCGCTGCTCGACGCGCTGCGCGAGCACCTGCATCTCACAGGCACGAAAAAGGGATGCGACCACGGCCAATGCGGTGCATGCACCGTGATGGTCGACGGCCACCGCATCAACGCCTGCCTGACGCTGGCGGTGATGCACGAAGGCGATCAAATCACCACGATCGAAGGCCTCGGCCAGCCTGAAAACCTTCATCCGATGCAGGCGGCCTTCGTCAAGCATGACGGCTTCCAGTGCGGCTACTGCACGCCGGGACAGATCTGTTCCTCCGTGGCCGTGCTCGAGGAGATCAAGGCGAACATACCGAGCCACGTCACCGGCGACCTTACGGCTCAGGCGGCTGTCACTGCGGCCGAGATCCGCGAACGCATGAGCGGTAACATCTGTCGATGCGGCGCCTATTCCAACATTCTCGATGCCATTTCGGAAGTCGCGGGGATAAGAGCATGAGAGCCTTTACCTATGAACGCGCCTCGTCCGTCGAGGCCGCGGCCAAGGCGGCCGCCTTAAATCCTGAGACCAAGTTCATCGCCGGCGGCACCAATCTCCTCGACCTGATGAAGCTCGAGATCGAGACGCCGACGCATCTGATCGACGTCAACGGTGTCGGCCTCGACAAGATCGAACCCACGCCGGAGGGCGGGCTGCGCATCGGCGCCTTGGTCCGCAACACCGATCTTGCCGCCCATGAGACCGTTCGCCGTGACTACGGCCTGCTCTCCAGGGCCCTGGTCGCCGGCGCCTCCGGGCAATTGCGCAACAAGGCAACCACGGCCGGCAACCTTCTGCAGCGCACGCGCTGTCCCTATTTCTATGACACGAACCAGCCGTGCAACAAGCGGCAGCCCGGCAGCGGCTGTTCCGCCATCGGCGGCTTCAGCCGCCAGCATGCCGTCGTCGGCACCAGCGAATCCTGCATCGCCACGCATCCGAGTGACATGGCCATCGCCATGCGGGCGCTCGATGCTGTTGTGGAAACCGTCAAGGCCGACGGCAGTCGCCGCGCGATTGCGATTGCCGACCTTCACCGGTTGCCCGGCGACACGCCCCATTTGGAGACCGTTCTCGAGCGCGGCGAGTTCATCACGGCGGTCCTGCTGCCGCCCCCGATCGGCGGCAAGCACATCTATCGTAAAGTCCGAGACCGCGCCTCCTATGCCTTCGCACTCGTCTCGGTCGGAGCCGTAATCCAATCGGACGGCACAGGACGGATCGCCGTCGGCGGCGTCGCCCACAAGCCATGGCGCATCGAGGCAGCCGAAGCCGAGCTGCCGAAAGGCGCGCGGGCGGCGGCAGGCGTTCTTCTTGCCGATGCCCATCCGACCGAACAGAACCGTTTCAAGGTCGATCTGGTCGAGCGCACGCTCGGCGCCGTCATTGCCGAAGCAAGGGGTTGAGCCATGCAGTTCGATACGCCAGCGACAACCAACCCGATCGACAATCTGAAGGTCGTCGGACAGCCGATCCACCGGATCGACGGTCAGCTCAAGACGACCGGGCGGGCAATGTATGCTTATGAGTGGCACGATCCGAATATGCGCTACGCCTATGGTTATCCGGTTGGCGCGGCCATCGCCAAGGGCCGCATCACCTCCATGGACGTTTCCGCCGCCAAGACGGCTCCGGGTGTGCTTGCCGTCGTGACGACACTCGACGTCGGCGAACGGAAGAAGGGCAAGTTCAACACCGCCAAGCTCTTCGGCGGCGACGAGGTTCAGCACTATCACCAGACAGTCGCCGTCGTCGTTGCCGAGAGCTTCGAGCAGGCGCGTGCCGCAGCCGCTCTGGTCAAGGTCGACTACGCCGAAGAAAAGGGTGTGTACGATCTCGGCCAGGCAAAGGATAAAGCCGTCAAGCCGGACCAATCGCAGCAGCCCGATACCGCAGTCGGCGATTTCGAGGCTGCCTTCAGGTCAGCGCCCGTCACTCTGGACGCGACCTACACGACGCCCGACCAATCCCATTCCATGATGGAGCCGCATGCTTCCATCGCTGCCTGGAGCGGCGATGAACTGACGGTGTGGACGTCAAGTCAGATGATCGACTGGTGGCGCACGGATCTGGCGACCACACTCGGCATCGACAAGGAAAAGGTCCATCTGATGTCGCCGTTCATCGGCGGCGGGTTCGGCGGCAAGCTCTTCCTGCGAGCCGACGCCGTGCTTGCCGCGTTCGGAGCAAAGGCGGTCGGGCGGCCGGTCAAAGTCGCTCTTCCACGACCGCTCATGCCGAACAACACAACTCATCGGCCGGCGACAATCCAGCGGATCCGTATTGGAACCGAGCGTGACGGCAAGATAACCGCCATTGCGCACGAAAGTTGGTCCGGCGACCAACCCGGCGGTCAGCTTGAGACCGCCGTCAATCAGACCCGTCTTCTCTATGCCGGGGCGAACCGCATGACCGCGATGCGGCTGGCAACACTTCACCTTCCAGAGGGCAACGCCATGCGCGCTCCGGGCGAAGCCCCCGGACTGATGGCGCTCGAAATCGCCATCGACGAGATTGCCGAAAAAGTTGAGATCGATCCCGTGCAGTTTCGGATCGTCAACGACACGCAGGTCGATCCGGAGAAGCCGGAGCGGCCTTTTTCCCAGCGCAATCTCATCGGCTGCCTCACGCTCGGTGCAGAGCGGTTTGGCTGGGGTCAACGGGGAAGACCAGGTTCCAAACGGGAGGGAAACTGGCTGGTCGGCATGGGCGTAGCCGCTGCCTTCCGCAACAACCTCGTGCTTCCTTCCGGAGCAAGGGTGAAGCTCGACCAAGAAGGCGTCGTGACGGTTGAAACCGACATGACCGATATCGGCACCGGCAGCTACACCATCATCGCCCAGACGGCCGCCGAAATGATGGGTGTCACGATCGACAAGGTTGCCGTCCAGCTCGGCGACTCGCGTTTTCCTGTTTCGGCAGGCTCCGGCGGACAGTTCGGTGCGAACTCTTCCACGTCTGGCGTCTATGCAGCCTGCGTCAAGCTGCGTGAAGCCATTGCCAAGAAGCTCGGCTTCAATTCCGAAGACGTCGTCTTCGAGAACGGAGAGGTCCGCTCGGGCAATCGTTCGGTGCCCCTTGCCGAGGCTGCCGGTCCGGATGGCCTTGTCGGCGAGGACACGATCAAGTGGGGTGAGCTCACCGAGACCCATCAGCAATCGACGTTCGGAGCGCACTTCGTGGAGGTTGGCGTCGACATTGCCACCGGTGAGAGCCGCATCCGCAAGATGCTCGCAGTCTGCGCGGCGGGCCGCATCCTCAACCCGATCACTGCCCGCGGCCAGGTCATCGGCGCGATGACGATGGGGGCCGGCGCAGCGCTGTCGGAGGAATTGGCGGTCGATACCCGCCGCGGCTTCTTCGTCAATCACGACCTCGCCAGCTACGAAGTCGCGGTGCATGCCGACATTCCGCACCAGGAGGTGATCTTCATGGACGAGACCGATCCGATGTCCTCGCCGATGAAGGCCAAGGGCGTCGGCGAACTCGGCCTTTGCGGCGTTGCGGCAGCGATCGCCAACGCCGTTTACAATGCGACCGGCGTCAGGGTTCGGCACTACCCGCTGAGGCTTGACAAGCTGATCGGCGGCCTGCCGGACGTGGCGTGATTATGTCGACGGCGGTGCGAAAGCCGGACCGTCGTTAATTCCTGTAGGATTTCCCATGGATCAGACACTTGCACCCGTCACGGCGCCAATTCCCGTCAGAGCCTCGTCCACCGACGACCCTGCGGAACTGCTTCGCTTCGCGATAGACGCCCATGGTCTTGGCGCGGCGGCACTTGCCACCCTCGTCGACATCCGGGGCGGGGCTGCACGCGCGCTCGGCGCTCATATGGTGGTCGCCGCAGACGGGCGGTTCTGCGGCTATGTCTCCGGCGGATGTGTCGAAGCCGCCGTCGCTTCCGAAGCGCTTCTGGCAATGGCGCAAGGGCGCGACCGCATGGTCAAGTTCGGCGACGGCTCGCCCTTCTTCGACATCGTCCTTCCCTGTGGTGGAGGAATCTCTGTCGCAATCCATGTCCTGAAAGATGTCGCAGCTTTGCGGCATGTGCTGGAGCGTCTCGAACGCAGGCAGGCAGCCGGCCTTGCATATTCGCCAGAGCGCCAGGCGCTCGAACCGGTAGAACCGCTGCCACGGACGTGCTGGCTCGAACGAGATTTCCTGACCGTCTACCGTCCCCGTACCCGCGTCCTCATTTCCGGGCAGACGATCGAAGCGCAAGCCGTCGTACGACTGGCCGAGGCTTCCGGCTACGACGTGATTGCCGTGCCGCCGGGCGGCGTCCGGCCGGTTGCCGACATCATCGATCCCTTCACGGCCATCGTGCTCCTGCATCATGAGCTTGACGCCGAAGCTGCCATTCTCGAGACCGCACTTGCCTCGCCTGGGTTCTACATCGGCGCGCTCGGCAGCACCCGGACGCATCGTCGACGTGTCGAGCGGCTGAGAGCCATGCCTTTCAGACGGGACGACATCGCTCGCATCAAGGCGCCTATCGGGATGTTCGGCCCGACACGGGATGCAACGTCGCTCGCCCTGTCGGTTCTGGCTGATATCGCCGCGGCAAGACTGGTGGCTTATGCCTAAGGCGTCGGTCGCGATCGTCGTTCTCGCTGCCGGCAAGGCAAGCCGGATGGGTGAGGGCGGGAAACACAAGTTGCTGGCCGAATTCGACGGCGTGCCGCTCGTGAGGCGGTCGGCATTGATCGCGCTCGGTGCGGATGCCGGATCCGTCATTGTCGTCACCGGCCATCGCAGGAGCGAGATCGAGGCCGCGCTCGATGGGCTCGATCTGACTTTCATCGATAATCCCGACTACGCCAGCGGCATGGCGAGTTCGCTGATGGCAGGTGTCTCATCAAAGTGGGCCGACGGCGCCGACGGCATTCTCGTCATGCTGGCCGATATGCCCGGCCTTTCCACCGCACATCTCGATGCCTTGATTTTCGCATTTCGCAATGCGGGCGGCGAGGCTGCCGTGCGCGCCGTCTCACGCGGCAAGCCCGGCAATCCCGTTATTCTGCCGCGTGCTCTCAAACAGGCAGTGCTGAGACTTGAGGGCGACGTCGGCGCGCGCGATATCATTGCGACGTCAGGGCTGCCCGTGCTCGATGTCGATGTCGGCGATGCGGCTTGCCTCGACGTCGATACGCCGGACGATATCGTGGCCGCCGGTGGCGCAATGAAGAACTAGTTCGCGGACAAGGCAGCGAGATGGTGCGGTTGCATTCGGTCTGGAACCACCACGGCTAAAGGTGGGTCGAGATATGTTTATTCACAGGTGACGTTGACGTCCGTCAGAACACGTCGTCACAGACGGGTTTCGATCCCGCGAAATAATTGTTATTGAGGACCCGGTTGCAGGTGTGAAAAACCTGCTGCAATGGAGAAGTGAGGACCGGCTCTATGCTCACTGAAGACGCTACTTTTTGGTGCCGGCAAGGCGCCTCCGCCCTGGACACACACCCTTACCAAACGGGGGCACCGTTTCAACCATTTCGCCCCCAGGTGACACGTACTCCGCCAATACAACGCGAGCCAGCGCGATCTTTCCATGGTTTGTCCGCATGCAGACCGTCGTTCTAACGGGTGGCTGCCAATGTGGCGCCGTGCGGTACGCGCTGGAGGAGCCGCCGCAAAACGTCCATATCTGCCACTGCCGGATGTGCCAGAAGGCTGTGGGCGGTCCGTTCGCGATCATCTGCCCGGTGATGAAGCCCGCTTTTCGCCTGACGCGTGGCGCAATCAGCTATTTTCGCAGCTCGGACGTCGGCCGACGTGGTTTTTGCCGTGACTGTGGCACCCCACTCACCTTCGATTATCCCGATGGTGACGACATCGGAGTTTTGGTCGGTACCCTCGATGAGCCCGATCGGGCGCCGCCCGAAAACCAATATGGCAACGAGAGCCGGGTATCCTGGTACGCCAACCTGGCCCAAGTGCCGGGCGAGCGACCGACCTACGCCGACGATCCCCAGATGTTGCACCGGATCAGCAGCACCAATCATCAGCATCCTGACCATGATACCGACCATTGGCCGCCGTCCGGCTAACTCTCAAACTTGTCCACCCACACAACGCGCGACTGGAGCGGCGACCCCCTCGGGCGGCGTGAAGCGGGCTGCAAGCCGTCGACCGAGCGACTACAGCTTATTGAGCGCCTGAGCGCAGTTTTTCAACGGCGACGGCAAGACAGGCCTTGAACGCGGCAAGATCCGTATAGAGCGCATCCCGCGCCGCGTCTCCGACGATGAGGACACCACCGCGCCGCTCGATCCCGGCGTGCAGCATCAGATTGTCGGCCAGGCCGAAATCCTCGACCGCAATTCCATTCGGGTCTCGCAATCGACCGTCGCCATCATAGGCGATGGCCCCGCCATAAAGATCGCTCACTCGCCCGCTGTGATCGCGAGCCACATTCGTGTAGGCGAATACAGGCTTACCGCTTGCGCACATAAAGCCGAGTTCGAAGGCTGTCCCTGTATCGGCCGCAATGCCGCGAAAGGGCGTCAGGTTGGCGATGATGGCGTCAGCCTCAATCATCATCTTCTCGTCCACCGCGTTTATCGCAGCCGCCCGCTCGCGCTTCGAGTTTGTGTGCGGGATTTCCAGATCGCCGGGCGACAGCGGGATAAGTCCCGCCTCACGGGCAAGTGCCGCCTTGCGGTCGAGCATTTCACGGGCATTGGGAAGGAAGACCTCCGGACCGGCGAGATAAACTTTTTTTGTCATAAAATCGCACCTAAAAGGGATGGGTTTGGCATCAAAATACCTTCCTCGCTCTACAGCGAAGTAGGATCACAATCCAGTGGGCGAAACCGCCCACTGGATTGTAAGGGCTGCGTCGGCAGCGCAACGCCATCGCCACATCGGGCCTGCTCGTGCTCGATGTCGAGATTGGCGACGCGGCCCCGCTCGACGTCGACACGCCGGACGGGTATTACCGCCGGTGTATCAACGCACCGACCGGAACGCCTCTCGCAATTCCTCAGCGAAGAGTTTGGGCTGTTCCCAGGCGGCGAAGTGACCGCCCATATCGACACGGTGGTAATAATGCAGCGTGGGATAGGCCTGCTTGCTCCAACTCTCCGGCGCCTGGTAGATCTCCTTTGGGAATACGCTGATGGCCACCGGGATCTTGATCTCTTTGGTCTTCTGGGCGTCTGCGCTGAAATTGTTGTTGTTGTTTTCCCAATAGAACCGCGACGAGGATGCCCCAGTGTTGGTCAGCCAGTACAGCGTGATGTCATTCAGCATTTCGTCCTTCGAAAAAACGCGTTCAGGAATGCCCTCACTGTCGCTCCACTGCGCAAATTTTTCGTAGATCCATGCAGCCAGGCCGGACGGCGAGTCGGAAAGCGAGTAGCCGATCGTCTGCGGACGCGTCACCATCACGGCGCCATAGGCGGCATTCCGGCCGAAGAAGGTGCTCAATGATTCATAGGCATTCCGCTCGGGCGCTGACAGTTCCGCAGGAGCCGGGTCTCCGCTGTTGATCGCCTTCGTGAGATTGCCCGGAACGGTCGCCGGCATGTTGAGATGGATACCAAGCAAGCCCTTGGGTGCCTGGCGCGCCAGCGCGTCGGAGATAACGGAGCCGTGGTCGCCACCCTGGGAAACGTAGTGCGCGTAGCCGAGCCGCTTCATCAGGATGTCCCATGCTCGGGCAACGCGGTCAGGCCCCCAGCCAAGCTCCGTCGGCTTACCCGAAAAGCCATAGCCGGGGATGGAAGGGATGACGACATCAAATGCGTCCTCCGCTTTACCGCCATAAGCAGTCGGATCTGTAAGAGGGCCGATCGCCTTGATGAACTCAAAGGTCGAGCCCGGCCAGCCATGGGTCAGAATGACCGGAAGGGCGTTGGGATGGCGCGATCGTACATGAATGAACTGGATATCGACCCCGTCGATCGTCGTGATGAATTCCGGAAGTGCATTGAGCTCAGCCTCGGCTTTGCGCCAATCGTAATCAGTGCCCCAGTAACGCACCAGATCCTGGACACGCGAAAGCTGAATGCCTTGCGAGGCGTCGCTCACCGTCTCCTTGTCTGGCCATCGCGTTTCGGCAATGCGCCTGCGCAGATCGTCAAGCTGTGACTGCGGAACAAGGATCTGGAACGGACGGATCGTTTCGTCGGCCCCGATCGGCGTCGCCGCCCCGTCCGATGTGAGGTCGGCGGCACTCGCTGGCACAAGGTAGCCGGCTGAAAACAGCAACATTGGTCCAACCGCCATCACCATTGCTCCGCGGGCAAGGCGGCGCCAGGCGAGAATATTGTCTATCTTCTTCATGAGGCACTCCATGTTGTTGTCGCCCAGGGGCGACATTTCGTGACGGAGTGATGTCTGACGGGTCTGCGTATCTGGCATGTTTCAAGAAATGCCGAAAAAGTATCGGAGTGTGGCGGCTACACAGAGGCGGGAACACGATCGTCATGGAACGACCTGGTGCCACTGCGCCTGAATAGGAAATCAAACACCTCATTGCTGCCTGCGGAGGCTCTCCAGCATAGCCTTGAATCCCGCGACCGCCCGCTTCGAAACCCCCTCCGGATTCTCGGCATTGGCGATCCAAAGCGCCATATGGCTGCTGGCGCCATTGATGAGGCGGGCGGCGGTTTCGGTGTCGATGTCGATGATCTCGCCATCGGCCTTGAGACGGTCGAGGCTGCGGGAGAGGGCGGCGATACAGCCGGGGGTGTTCTGCCATTGCGAGATGTCGCCGAGGACAGCCGGGCCATCGCGAAACATGATACGCCGGATTTCCGGCTCAAGCGCCATTTCGATATAAGCGGAGCACTCGTCGACAAAGCCCTGCCAGCGTGTCGGAGCGGCGGCCGAGACCTCGTTCAACCGCTCCGTCATCTCAGCGTCGATTTCCATGATGACAGCCTGCAGCAGACCCTTCTTGTCACCGAAGTGGTGATAGAGGGCCCCGCGCGTCAATCCCGCTTCGCCGGTGAAATCGTCCATCGAGGCTTCCGCGTAGCCGATCGTGCCAAAGGCACGCCGCCCGGCTGCGATAAGTTTGCCGCGGGTCTCTGCGATCATCTCCCGGCGCGGTTTGCGCATGGCTTCTCCATTGGCATACGCCGCGTATCTTTTTCATTGACATACGGAGCGTATGCATTATTTCTGAACACATACGCTCCGTATATAAGTGTTCTATCCGATAGCTGGAAGGATCGTCCCATGTCAAATCCGTATAGGCAAATATTCGCGGCACCTGGGGCCAAGGGCTTCTCCGCAGCCGGCTTTTTTGCACGCCTGCCCATCGCCATGGCGCCGATCGGCATCGTTGCCATGCTTTCCCAGGCACATGGCGAATATTGGCTGGCAGGCGCCGTATCGGCGACCTATGCACTCACCAATGCGGTGGTCTCGCCGCAGATTTCGCGAGCGGTCGATCGGTTGGGCCAGACGGCAGTGGTCGTTCCCACAACCGTCGTATCGGTGCTGGCGTTCATCGCCCTGATCACCGCGGCCAATCAGAAATGGCCGGTGTGGACCCTCTTTGCCTCAGCCTTCCTCGCGGCGGCTATGCCAAGCATTCCGGCGCTGATGCGGGCCCGCTGGACGGAACTCTTTCGCAACCGGCCCGAGCTCAACACGGCCTTCGCGTTCGAAAGTGCCGCGGACGAACTGGTCTATATCGCCGGCGCCTCGCTGTCGGTCGGGCTGGCCGTGGCGCTATTCCCGGAAGCCGGCATGATGGTGAGCACGGCTTTTCTGGCGCTCGGGACGGCCGCCTTCATCGTGCAGCGCGGCACCGAGCCGAAGGTGCGTCATGTCGCCGGCGCGGCTTCGGTTGGCTCCGCGATCCGCCAGCGTCCGGTGCAGATCATCACACTCGCGCTGATCTTTGTCGGCGCGATCTTCGCAACCGCTGAAGTGAGTGTTGTCGCCATCACCAAGGAGCTTGGTCAGCCGAATGCGGCAAGCCTTGTCATCGGTGTCTATGCCCTCGGTTCCTTCCTAGTGGGTTTGACCCTCGGCGCGCTTAATCTGCGCATCCCCTTGCACCGTCAGTTGCTGATCGCTGTTGCGATCCTCGCACTGACCTCGCTGCCGCTGCTCGTCGCCGGCAGCTCGGTAACCCTGCTTGCTATCGCCGTCTTCGTCAGCGGCATCGCGATCTCGCCGACCTTTATAACGGCCTTCGGACTGATTGAGCGTCGCGTGCCGGAATCGGTGCTGACGGAAGGCGTCACCTGGGTGATGACCGGCATCGGCATCGGGATGGCGCTCGGCGCCTTTGTCTCGGGCTGGGTCGTCGACACCTACGGTCCCCAGAGCGGGTTCTGGGTGTCTGCGGCGGCCGGGGCCGCCACCGTCCTTATCATCGCGCTCGGTCAGCGTACACTTTCGGGAGAGTGCACCGACGGGGAAGATTGCGCAATGCTGGAGCCGGCGCAGTAGGGTGGGCGATCGAAAGGAACGGCGCAGGAGACTTCCGAAACGCAGATGTGACTGACCTTATGCTGCAGGATATTCTGGCGGGCGTTCTGTTGCCCGGAACCAGGCTGAAGCAGATCGATCTGGAGCGCTGATCGACGCCATCGCCGTCTGCATCGAGGAATGCAATCCAACCAAGTCAAAACATCGCCTTCGCCCCGAGAGCAGGGGCGAACAGCGTTCGCCCCTCCCTGGCTCATTTCGTGATCGTCTTGCCGCTCGGCAGTTCCACGCTAATGACGTCATCGACACTACCGGCGCCGGTCTCTCCGACGGGTGCGACAGTCGCGGCTGAAAGAGCGTTCGTGTTGAGGGCATTGGCCGTAATGGCGTTCGCGGTGATGGCGTTGGCCGTTATCGCGTTCGCCGTGATGGCATTCGCGGTAATGGCATTTGCCGCTATCGCGTTTGCAGTGATGGCATTACTGACGGTCTCCGCAGATGCCGGAACTGCTGACGCGGTGAGAAGTGCGGCAACGACGAGTTGGCGGATTTTCATGATCATTTCCTTTGGTTGAAGAGAACCGAGGACAATCCAGCGGTTTTGAAATTCCTGCGCTTCAAGGATTTGAAGACAGGAAACGGTGTTGCCGCTAGTGGGAGCGGTTGAAAATCAACGCCTTGCCGAACAGTCCGCTTTTGGCGTTCTGTGCCGTGCAAAGCACCGAGCCGAGGCGGTTGGCGAGGCGGGGACAGGAGCGCTGCAGACCGTCGAGCGTCATCCTGTCCGGGACACGGGTATGAGCCACGCAGACAGCACCCGCGGTACTCCATCCCGCTTCGAAACTCAGCTCATCGCTCCCGGAACTCTCGGCCTCGCGTTGGATGCCGCGATCGTCGTAGATGTCGATCTTCATGCCCGTTCGGGTCGTGCCGCGATCGCCGCAATAGTCGGCACGGACCATATTGACGCAGGCGCGGTGATACTCCGCCAGATCCGTCCCGTCGGACAGGGTTTTCCAGGGCTTGTAACCGAAGCGGACGCACTTCCCCTGTGCTCCGGCTGAACATGTAAGGGTAAAACCGGACTGCGAAATCATCTTTCCCTCCGAATTCCATTGCCCCTTGAGCGGAAACATCCAGCGATTTCCATCAGGATCAGGGTCGCAGAGTTCGACCGGTGTTCGCCCGTCGACAACGGTGACTTTGTGCAGGAGCACCTCGCCGTCGGGATCACGGCTGTCGGTCACGATGTCATCAATGCGGACACGGTGGGCAACAGCATCGCCGGACAAGCGTAGCGACAGGGTTGCGCCAACGAGTTCCTTGCCCTGAAGAACTTTGCCGCTCGAGAAGGTAAATCGGAACGCAGTTCCGACCACCTCGGTTTTCTCGATCCGCTCCGGCGGCGACGCCGCGGCCGCAGCCGGAAGCGAAGAGCTCGCGAACGCCGCGCAAAAGAGCAGAGCGCCAACAGCCAGTTTCATAAATGTTGCGATCATTATGGCCACACGATCACAATAAATACCGCAACGGCTCTTGCGCGTTGGCGCAGTTGATAGTGGCGGATCCATGGAAGGTCTCGAGATCGAAGTTCTATGAAAGAGCGCGTCGCGCCTTGAGCAACGACGTCTAAAGGACCCTCCCGGCGCCGTCGTCACCCGCAAGTATGACGTCTTAAGCTTTGTCTCCCGCAGAGCTTGCGCCACGAAAGCTTTCGATTGCATATCTCCCAGTATTCCTGCCAGTGTCTGGCTGGCAGAGGTGGAAGAAGTGATTGCGCAGGGGACCGCATGAGTAGGCTGGGTGACGAAATACTGTCTTCGATAATCGGCGATATCTATGATTGCGCTTTGAGCCCGGAAGGCTGGACGGGTGTCATGACCCGCATTACCAGCACCATCGACGCGGCCTATACGACGATTGCACTCACTAGCGTCACGGATAGCCGAGGTAGATTTGCGGCTCAGTCTCCCTGGGACGCCGAGCAGTTGAGAGCGCTACAGGACTATGAACTCGACGCGATACCGGGCCTGAGGGCCGCGGTCATTGGCGACATTGATCTGCCGCAGCGGACATTGTCTCTCGTCAGCGAAGGGGAACTGGAGCAATCCGCATTCTTCCAAGAATGGGCAAAGCCTCAAGGCCTACGCGAGGCGTGTACGACGAAGTTCGTCCATACTGCCGACCGGATTGGACTATTCAGTACGACGACGTGGGCGAACCGGCCGCCCATCAGCGCCGAAGAACAGCGCTTTCTGGCCTTGCTTTCACCCCACCTGCGGCGAGCTTCCCTGATTGGCGACCTTTTGGATCAGACGCGCGTCACCACCGGCATGTATCGCGGTGTCCTCGACAGCCTCGCAGTTCCCGTCATTCTCACTGGGGCAGATGGGGCGGTTCTTCACGCCAACGCCCATGCGGCAAAATTGCTTGACGAGCGTATACTTCTGCGCTCGCGAAACGGCGTTCTTCACGCCCAGACACCCATGGTTTCACGTGCTTTGCTGGAAGCAATCGCGGCCGCAGCCCATGCGGACGCGCTGTTGGGGTCGCGCGGTATCGGCCTTCCGATTTCCACTCCGGGCCAGTCTCCGGCGGTCGCCTATATCCTGCCGTTGAGCGAAGGGACGGCTCGAGCAGCCTTTAGGCCTGCATGCGCTGCCGTGTTCGTATCAACCACCATTTCGGCTTCGCCTCCCCCGGAAGAGGTGTTGATCACGCTTTACGATCTGACCCCGGCCGAGGCGCGGGTCGTCCTGCAGATCGGCAGAGGATTGAGCGCTGCGCAATGTGCTGCAACTCTGGCAATCAGCGAGAATACGCTGAAGACCCATCTTGGCCGGGTCTATGCAAAGACCTCCACCGCACGTCAGGCCGATCTCGTCGCCCTCGTTTCGACGATCGCATCACCAATCATGCACGGGATGTCGCTGGCGACATCGGCTAACACCACGTGATACGGATTGCAGGGTCGATAGCTCGATCTCACCCAAGGCGACAGTCAAGACCTCACGGCACCTGAGCCCCACTCACCGCGACATAGACCGAATAAACCGAATGCGTCGCTGCAATAAACAGCCGGTTGCGTCTGGGCCCGCCGAAGGTGAGGTTGGCGACGGTCTGCGGGACGCGGATCTTGCCGATCAGTTTGCCTGTGGGGTCGAAGCAATGCACGCCATCGGCCGCGCTTGACCAGAGGTTCCCGTTCACGTCTGTGCGAATGCCGTCCGGGATGCCGATGTCGATGAGGCAGAAGACGCGGCCGTTCGTCAGCTTGTTGCCGTCGACCACGTCGAAAGCGCGGATGTGGCGCGGCAGGCTTTCGTCATGGCTTGCTGCCGAATCCGCCACATAGAGGATTGTCTCGTCGGGTGAGAAGGCGAGGCCGTTCGGCTGGATGAAATCCGTGACGACAGCTGCAAGCGCGCCGGTTACCGGATCGAGCCTGTAAACGTTGCGCGTCGGCTGTTCCGGCTCGGCGCGAAAGCCTTCATAGTCCGACATGATGCCGTAGGTCGGGTCGGTGAACCAGATCGTGCCGTCTGATTTCACTACCACGTCGTTCGGCGAATTGAGCCTGGCGCCGTCAAAACGGTCGGCGAGCACGGTGATCAAGCCGTCGACCTCTGTGCGCGTGACGCGGCGCGTCCCATGTTCGCAGGAGATCAGCCGCCCCTGCCTGTCGCGCGTATGGCCGTTGGTGAAGTTGGAGGGTTGGCGATAGACGGAGACGCCGTTCTCCGGCGTCCATCGCAGCATGCGCTGGTTGGGTATGTCGCTCCACAGCAGCTGGTTGGCGTCGTTGAACCAGACGGGACCCTCCGCCCAGCGGCAGCCGGAATAGAGTTCGTCGAGAGCGGCACTGGTCACGATCATCTGCCGGAAGCGCGGGTCGTGGATTTCGTAAATGCTGGCCTCGGCCATGGCGGTCTTCCCGTTTATCGCATGCCAGCCCGGCGACCGCCGGCGAGCATGATGACGCTGATGATGATGAGGCCGGTCAAGATCAGGCGGATGCCCGCGCCGAACCCGTAAGTGTTGAGCATGGAGACGACCAGGAACATGAAGAGCGATGCGCCCCAGATCCCCGGCACATTGGAATCGCCGCCGGCAACCGCCGTGCCGCCGATCACCACGACGGCGATCGACATCAGCAGATATTCCGAGCCCATGTTGAGCGCTGCGCCGCCGGAGAAGCAGGCAAGCAGATAGCCTGCGACCGAGGCGAGCACGGCACAGAAGAGGTAGGTGACGAAACGCGTGCCGTCGACGGGTATGCCAGCCATGCGCGCGGCCGGCATGCTCTGGCCGATCGCCGAGATCCAGCGCCCGTAGATCGTCTTCTCGAGCAGGAACCAGGCAAGGAGCGAGATGAGGAATGCGACGATCGCCGCGTTCGGCATGCCGAGCGTGTTCGACGTCGTGAATTCCGCCAGCACGCTCGGTGGTTTGATGCGCAAGCCCCGGTTCGTCCAGATCGCCGCGGACTGGACGATGAAGCTCATGGACAATGTGGCGATGATCGGCGGAATGCGCAGCGCCTTGATGAGCGCATAATTGCCGAGGCCGACAACAAGGCCGATGACGATGGCGACAAGAAGGCCCGGCAGGATCATGCCGTTTTCGACATTCATCAGCTTCAGTGCCACCGTGCCGGCAAGCGTCATGGTGGCGGGAACCGAGAGATCGATATTGCCGGGGCCGAGCGTGATCACGAACATCTGGCCAATGCCGACGATGACCGAAAAGGCGGCGAAGGTGAGGGCTGCCTGCGACAGGCCGAGCGTGCTGGCGCCGAGTGTGACCATGATCGTCAGGAACCAGACGACAAAGGCGGCAAGCCACGACCAGATCCAGGGTTTGCGGAAGAGGCGCGAGAGCCGGGTCATCGGCGTTTCTCCCGCTTCTCCAGGCGATTCAGCATCAGCCGAAGTGCCAGCACGATGATCAGGATCGCGCCCTGAGCCCCGATCTGCCAGTCCGGCGAGATCCGCAGGAAGGACAGGAACGAGCCGGCGAGCGTCAGCGTCAGCGCGCCGATGACGGCACCGATCGGGGAGACGCGGCCGCCGATGAACTCGCCACCGCCGAGGATCACGCCGGCGATCGACAGCAGCGTGTAGCGCAGCGCGATATTGGCATCGGCCGAGGTGGTCAGCCCGACGAGAGCGATGCCGGCGAGCACCGCAAAGAGGCCCGCAAGACCATAGGCGGCAGCGCGCGCGCCGACAATCGACCAGCCGGCGCGCTCGACCGAGCGCTGGTTGCCGCCGATGCCACGCATCAGCACGCCGAGCGACGATCGCATGACGAGAAGATGGGCGACCAAGGCGATGACGATGCTGGCAACAATCGCCATCGGCGCCAGCGGCGGCTTGACGGTCATCAGCCAGCGCACCCAGTCCGGCGCCTGCCCGCCCGGTGCCGGCAGCAGCAGGACGGCAAGGCCACCCCAGACGAAGCTCATGCCGAGGGTCACGACAATGGACGGCAGGTTGCGCAGATAGATGACGACGCCGAGGCCCGCGTAAGTTGCGATCGCGCCGGCAAGGATCAGCACGCCGGTCACTGGGGCATCCCGCAAAAAGGTCGCGGTGACGCAGGCGACGAAGCTGACGAAGGCGCCCATCGAGAGATCGAGATCGTTGACCGCCATCACGATCATCTGGGCGATCGTCGCAAGCGCGATCGGCACAGCCAGGTTGAACAGCAGGTTGAGCCCGACATAGCTCATGGCGCGCGGCTGCAGCCAGAAGACGGCGGCGAGCAGCAGGGTCAGCGACAGGGCGGGAATGGCAAGACGCAGGGCGTCGGACGACAGCCGGAACGTCATGCGGCGACCCCTTCGAAGGAGGCGGCGATGATGTTCTTCTCGTTGACGGCATCACCGGCGAGTTCGGTGGTGATGCGGCCTTCGCGGAAGACGTAGACTCGGTCGCAGAGGCGGACCTCGTCCATCTCCGTCGAGTACCAGATGAAGGTGCGGCCGCGCGCCGCTTCCTCGCGGATGATCGCGTAGACCTCCTGCTTGGTGCCGACGTCGACGCCGCGCATCGGATCGTCCATCAGCACGATTGGCGCGCGCGTCGCCAGCGCGCGAGCAAAGAGCACCTTTTGCTGGTTTCCGCCGGAAAGCGACAGGATGCGGTTGCCCATATCGGGCGTGCGGATCTCGATCCGCCGCTTCCAGTCGGCGCCCTTTGTCTCCTCTTCACTATCAAGGATGAGGCCGCGCCGGGACAGGTCGCCAAGCGAGGCGATGGAGAAATTGCGCAGGATGCTCCACAACTCGAAGACGCCGTTGAGGCGGCGGTCGCCGGCGACGAAGGTGACGAGCGGATCGCGCTCGGGCAGCCAGTTGCCGGACTGGGCGGCATGCAGGGCGAGCAAGAGTTCGGTCTGCCCATGGCCCGCCAGGCCCGCCAGTCCGATGATCTCACCCTTGCGTGCCGCAAAGGAAAGGCCTTTCGCCTGATGGGACAGAATGAGCGGAGCGCTGGACTGTTCGCGAGCCGAGCGCTGCTTGGTTTCCTCCTTCGCAACGGTGCCCATCGCTTCGACGAGGCCGTGATGGTCAAAGCCCCGCGCCGGACGCTCGGCGACGACGCGGCCGTCCTTCATGACGACGATGCGATCGGAGGTTTCGAGGATCTCGTGCAGGATATGCGAGATGAAGATGACGGACCCGCCCGCGGCAATGAAGCGGCGGACATGGTCGAGCATCTGCCGGGCAAGGCTTGCATCGAGCGACGAGGTCGGTTCATCGAGGATCACCAGCCGCGGCGCAATGCCGGCGTCGGAAAAGGCCATTGATATCTCGACCATCTGCCGCTCGGCGATCGAAAGATCCCCCACTGCCCGGCTGCTGTCGATGCCGTGGCCGGGAAAGACGGCGTCGAGGCTCGTCTCGATGATGTTTGCGGCGCGCCTCCGCCAGCCGAAGCCTCCAAGATGGCGATGCATGACGCGCGTGTTCTCGACGATCGAAAGGTTGGGGCAGAGCGAAAGCTCCTGGAAGACGCAGCGCACGCCGCGCGCACGCGCCGCGTTGATGCCATAGCGCTCCAGCCGCTCGCCGTCGCTCGCCACACTTCCTTCGTGTGGCATGAGGCCGCCGTTGATGACGCTGACGATGGTCGACTTGCCGGCGCCATTGTGTCCGACAAGCCCGACGCATTCGCCCGGCATAACGCGGAGGGTCACGCCATCGAGCGCTCTGACCGCGCCGAAGCTCACCTTGGCGCCATCGACGGCGATCACCGCCTTCACAACGTCATCCATGCTGCCCGCCATGCCTGCTTGCAAAAAAATGCCGCGCGGCATCTGTGGCCGCGCGGCAGTCGCCGGGAGATTTACTTTGCCGACTCGATGACCTTGATTGCGTCTGCCTGCGTGTATTCCACGTTGGCGACGCCGCCGGCCTGGGTATTGGCGAGGTTGGTTTCGAGATTGTCCTGGTCGATGCGCAGGAAGGGCACGACGAGGTCCTTCTTGACTTGCTTGCCATCGAGGATCTGCTGCGCCACCCAGAAGGCGAGCGTCGAGACACCGGGCGCGATCGACACGGACATGGTCTCGTAGCCCTTCGCGTCCTTCTGCTCCTTCCACCACTTCAGTTCGTCTTCGCGGTTGCCCATGATAATGACCGGCATCTTCCGGTCGGTCGCGGCAATCGCCTGTGCGGCGCCATAGCCGTCGCCGCCCTGCGTTACCACGCCGGCGATATCGGGCAGGCTCGGCAGGATGCCGGCAACAGCCTTCTGCGCCACATCCTGGGCCCAGTCTCCATGAACGGAGCCGACAACCTTGAACTGCGGGTACTGCTTGACGCCGTCGTGAATGCCGGCCGAGATCTCGTCATCGACGAAGACACCGGCAAGGCCGCGGATCTCGAGCAGGTTCCCGCCTTCCGGAAGTTTCTTCGACAGGTACTCGACCTCGCTGCGGCCCATTTCCTTGAAGTTGACGGCGATGCGCCAGGCGCAGGGTTCGGTGACGATGCCGTCGAAGGACACGACGGTAATGCCGGCATCGCAGGCCTCCTTGACCGCGCCGTTCAACGCCGTCGGCGACGCGGCGTCCAGCACGATGGCGTCATAACCCTGCAGGATCATGTTCTGGATCTGCGCGGCCTGTTCCGTCGCCTGGTTCTCGGCAGTGGTGAAGGGGTCGGCTGCAGCAACGGTGCCGGCCTTCACGGCTTCCCCCGTCACCTTGCCCCAGCTCGTCAGCATGGCCTGGCGCCACGAATTGCCGGCATAGTTGTTGGAAAGGGCGATTTTCTTGGCCGCAGTATCGGCAAAGGCGGAAACGGGCATCGCGGCGCAAGCAATAGCGGCCGATGCCAGAAGCATCTTACGGATTGTCATGTCTTCCTCCCTGATGATCGCGCTGGTCGGCGGATCGTTTCACTCCTGCCGGCCCAATTGGGTCCGAGTGAAAATTGTTCTTGCACTGAGCTTCCTCCTCTCAGTAAGGGCAGGATGCGGGAGATCGATCGGCCTGTACAGGGGCAAGGCGGCAATCCGTTTGCGGGATTTGCGCAACAAGCTGCGGGTTTACGCAAGACGGAGGCGCTCCCGCAGGCGCTTACTGGGAAGGGGGCGCTGCAGGTTGAGGAGCCTGCTGCCGTCACGGGAGGAACTGACGATGCTGCATCTCGTACCGGCAGCCATGTTCGACCATTATCTCGGCATTTCCCGGCTGCTCGCGGGTCAGCTGGACTTCCGCTCAGCTATCCGTTCCGTCGCGGCCGAGGTCGCCCATATCATCCCGCACGACCATCTCGATGTCTGCGTGTTGCTTGAGGGCGGCAACTACCACACGGCCTACGAGACGGGCATCGAGACCGCCTGGGGCGACCTCGCCGGCGCACCTGTTGTCAATAGTCCCATCCGCTCGCTGCTCTGGGGCGAGGTGGATTTTCTGCTGGCGGACGACGCCATGACCGACCCGCGTTTTCACTTCGAGGGCGCCTTCAAGCGGCCGATCGTCGAACAGTCGCTGAGGAGCCGCTTGCATGTCCCAATGAAGGTGCAGGGCACGATCATCGCCGCACTTTCCTGTTCGTCGCACAGTTCGGGCGTCTATACGATGGAGGATATCGAACGCGCCCGCATCATCGCCGATCTGCTGACGCCCTATTTCTTCGCGCTGCAGGCGGCCGAGCAGGCACAACGCTCGGCCATTGTCGAGGCCGAGGCCCGCGCCCGCGAGGAGGGCTTGCGGCAAGGTGCGCTGAAATTGACCGAAGCCTTGGAGCAGGAACGCCAGCGGATCGGCATGGACCTGCACGACCAGACCCTCGCCGATCTGACGCGGCTCGCCCGCCGGATCGATCGGCTGTCGCGCAATGGCGAGGTGGCGCCCGAGGCGCTGGAGCCGATCTCCCGTTCGCTGCAGCATTGCATGCAGGATCTGCGGCAGATCATCGAGCAGGCAAAACCCTCCGTGCTCCAGCTCTTCGGCCTCGCCCAGGCGATCGAGCATCATCTGGACCGATCGACCCGCGACACGGGATCGGGGATCGAGTGGGGCCTTGTCGACGAGACGCATGGCGCATTGGAGCGATTGGAACCGACCGTCAGCGTTGCGCTGTTCCGGATCGCCCAGGAGGCGATCAACAATGCGGTGCGCCATGCCGCGCCGCTCGCGGTCACGGTACGGCTCGAGGCCGACGAGGAACGGCTGTCGATCGAAATCTCCGACGACGGAATCGGGCTTGCCAAGGCGCGGGGGCGGATCGGCGGCGGTATCGACAATATGAAGACCCGTGCGCGGCTGATTTCGGCGCGGTTCACGACCGGGCCCGGTCGCAACAATCACGGGACTGCGGTGCGCGTCGTGCTACCGCTTGTCCCGCACGACCCGGCAATCGGGGCAAACTGAGGACAAGGGCATGATGAAGGTTCTGATCGTCGAGGATGACCCGCTGCACCGATCCTATCTGCACGAGGCAGTCAACGCAGCTCTGCCGGAATGCGATACGGTTATCGAAGCAGAAAACGGAACCGTCGGCGAGAAGCTCGCCCGCGACCACAAGTCGGCGCATATCGTCATGGACCTGCAGATGGCGAGCCGCAATGGTATCGAGGCGGCGCGCACGATCTGGAAGGAGCGGCCCGATACCCGCATCCTGTTCTGGTCGAATTATTCGGACGAGGCCTATGTGCGCGGCGTCTCCCGCATCGTGCCGGATGGCGCCGCTTATGGCTATGTGCTGAAATCCGCCTCCGACGAGCGGCTGAAGCTTGCACTGCGCTCGATCTTCATCGAGAGCCAGTGCGTTATTGACCGCGAGGTGCGGGGCCTGCAGCAGAAGAGCCTCGGCCAGACGAACGGCTTCACCGATTCCGAATACGAGATCCTCGTCGATATTGCTCTCGGCCTCACCGACCGGGCCATCGCCAAACGCCGGGGCCTGTCGCTGCGCAGCGTTCAGAACCGTCTGCAGCAGCTCTACGACAAGCTCGACGTCTACCAGAGCGCCGGCGACGACCACGAGGATGGCCGCTTCAATCTGCGCGCCCGCGCCGTCACGGTCGCTTTCCTGCGCAAACTCCTGAACTACAGCGCTCTGGAGCGGGCTGAGGCAGAGCTGCAGGAATGGCTTGATGGAAAGTAGTTCTGGACTTGGGTGGAATGGCTGGGGACCAGAGACTTGGGCTGCTGCCCCTGCTTTTCACGGCGTATGAGCCAGCGCGATCGCATCGGCGGCTTCCTCGCAGCGATGGCTGAGCGTACTGGTCGCCACTCGAATATGACTGCTTGGCATAACGGAGAATTTGCTGCCCGGGTTGACGGCGATATTGCGCGCAGCAAGCGTCACCATTGCGAATGGTTCGGAGACGACGGGCACCCAGAGGCACAGGCCCTGGCCTGCCGGTATCGGTATTCCCCTTTCGCTGAGCGCATCGGCAAGGGCGTCCCGCCTCTGCTGATAGACCTCGCGCGCCTCGCCGATAAGCTGCCAGGTTGCCGGATCGCGTAGCAGCCAGGCGGCGGCACCTTGCAGGATGCGGCTGGTCCAGCCGGCGCTGAAGGAGCGGTAAGACTGGATCTGGTCGACGATCGGCGCGGAACTCGACAGAACGGCGAGACGCAGATCCGGGCCGAGGCTTTTCGAGAGCGAGATGATATGGATCGTCCGCTCCGCAAATCGGCCGCCGAGCGACTGCGGATTTGCCGCCGACACGTCGCCGACGCCGTCATCCTCGATGATAAGCGTATCGCTGTCTTCCAGCATATCTCCTAGCTGATCGAGGCGGGATGAACTGACCGCAACGCCGGTCACCGAGTGCAGCCGCGGCTGGAACAGGAAAGCCGCCGGACGTTGCCGCAATGCGTCGCGCAGTGAATCCGGCAGGGGGCCTTCGCCGTCGCAGGCGACAGGGATGATTTTCACGCCGAGATCTTCGAGAATATCGAGCAGTCGCATGGCTGTGGGATGTTCGATCGCGACCGACGAGCCCGGGGAGACCAGCGCATGCAATATCGTATAGACGGCGTTGTAACCGCCATTGGTGGCGAGAAAGGCTTCAGCCTCATAGGGCCATCGCTTGGAAATAGCGTCCTTCAACTCAGGGACGATCCGGCTGCGCTCATAGCTGTTGAGATCATCGACGGACGCGCCATAGGCCATTGCTTCGGCGAGACGCGGAAGAAGTGCTGCATCCGGCCCGGCTAAGGTAAGGTCGAGCACACCTGCCCTATAGTTTCCCGAGCTGGCGAGGCGTTCCGGCTTGGCGACAAAGCGGTCGCCGCTGACCCAGGTGCCGTTGCGCCCCCGGCCGCTGATGATCTTCTGCCGCCGCAATTCGCTCCAGGCTTCGGAGATCGTCGCCGGACTGACATGCAATTCGTAAGCGATATCGCGGATCGCCGGCAGGCGCGTCCCAATGGGCAGGACACCGGCACGGATCAGCGCACTGGTTTCAAGAGCAATCCCCCGGATGCTGCGGTCGGCTATTTTTTCGGCAAACCAGGAGGCTTCGACCGTGTCGTCCATTTTTCTCACTTTAAATGTTCAATAACGTAATAACATTTGTACTCTATATTTTGAACATTTAATTTGCCCCTCGTCGAGCCATTTCAGCGAGTTTTTTTGCATGCCTGTGCCGCTTCGCATCGCCCTTCGAGATTGGGATTACATGACACCGCTTGTGCTCGGTGATGTCAGCTCTTCCCGTCTTAATATCAAAGTGGATCGGGTGGGCACGCTGGTCTCCAGCCTCGCCGATGATGAGGCGCATGACGCCGCGGAAATGTCCTTCAGCCGCTATTCGCAGATGCGTCATGATGGCGATGATCGGGTTCTGGGCATGCCGAACTTCATCATGCGCGGCTTCCGTCATCGCTGCATCATCACCGCCAAGGGGAGTCCGCTCCGCACGCTGTCCGATCTGGCCGGCAAGAACATCGGCGTGACCGGCTGGCGCGATTCCGGAAATACCTGGACCCGTGCCGCTTTGCGCCGGGAAGGCGTCGGCGTCGAGGATGCGATGTGGTATGCCGGGCGCCTGACCGAGGCTCATCCGATCGTCGACCGTCTCGATGGTTTCGGGCGGCCCGGCCGCATCGAGGCTGCTCCCGGCGAGCGCCCTATGGTCGACCTTTTGCTGGATGGAGGGCTCGATGCCGTGTTCACGCCTTTCATGCCGAAGGGTTTCTTCGATCAGGAATCGCCGCTCCGCCAGCTGCTGGATGACTTCCGCGCCGCTGAAGTCGCTTACCTCAACGAAGTCGGCTACATCCCGGGCATGCATCTGATCGGCTTCAAGGCTGATATCGTCAAGGAGCATCCCTGGGTCATGGATGAACTCAGCGAGTTGATCGACGAGTCCCAGCGTCTGTGGCTGGAGAAGCGCGAGAAATACGCCGACACCACGCCCTGGATGATCGACGAACTGCGCCGCTGCGCGGCCGACCTGCCGCCAAGCTGGAACGTCAGCGGGCTTGCCGCGAACGAGGCGATGATCGCAGATTTTGCCGAGGAACTCTACGAACAGAAGATCATGCCGCGCCTTTTGACGCCCGCCGATCTGTTTCCGTGGCACGCCAAGGCCCGATGAACAAAACCCGGTGAAACCTTCAGAGGCCTCATCGTTGAACCACCCACTTTCGCAAACCAAAAAAGGGGAATGACATGCATTCGAAACTGATCGCTTCCGCCGCCCTGCTGGGTCTGATGATGACGACGTCGGTCTTCGCTGAGGAAACCGCCGTACCAAAGCAGACCGTCAATGACGCGCTTCGGGCCCGCCTGCCGGAGAAGATCCGCACCGACGGCAAGATGGTTTCCGTCAACAATGGTTCCTTTCCTCCCTATGAGATCGTCACCGGCACGAAATTGAGCGGTGCCAGCGCCGACCTGACTGATGCGATCGGCCAGATGCTCGGCGTCGAGATCGACCATGAAACCGTCAGCGGACTGACCGCATTGCTCGCCGGCATCAATTCCGGCCGATACCAGTTCGCCTTCGGTCCGATCGGTGACTTCAAGACCCGTGAGGAGGCTAATGATTTCGTCGATTGGGTTCAGGAATTCGTGGTCTTCTCCGTTCAGAAAGGCAATCCGAAGGCCATCGGCTCGCTCGACAGCGCCTGCGGCAATCGCATCGCCGTCATGGCCGGCGGCTCCGCCGAAAAGGTGATCCAGGCCCAGGTCGAAAAGTGCAAGGCAGAAGGCAAGCCTGCGCTCGAAGTGCAATCCTACACCGACCAGCCGAGCTCGATCCTGGCTGTCCGCTCCAAACGCGCCGACGCCTTCTTCTCCTCGCAGGCGCCGCTGACCTATTTCGTGTCTCAGGCAAACGGCCAGCTGGAACTGAGCGGCGTCGGCCAGAAGAATGGCTTCGACGATCTCTATCAGGGCGCCGTCGTGCCGAAAGGCTCGCCGCTCGGCCCCGTTCTGCTCGACTCGATCAAGGCGTTGATGGACAACGGCGCCTACGCCGCCATCATGAAAAAGTGGGGTCTTGAGAACAACATGATCAAGCAGCCCGGCCTCAATCTTGGTGGAGCCCTGCCGAAATGAGCAATGACCGCACGACTGCCGCACCGCCGTCTGGCGGTGCGGACTTCCGGGATGTTGCCCACGCCCACAAGCCCTTTCAAACCGGCCGGCTCCTCCTGTGGGTGGTCGTGCTCCTGATTGCCGCGAACTTCCTCTGGATCGTCGCCCATAATGAGAATTTCGGCTGGCCTGTCGTCGCGGCTTATTTCTTCGATCCGACTGTCATCAGTGGCCTTTACGTCAGCCTGGGCCTGACGGTGGTTGCGATGGCCATCGGCATCGTGCTCGGCCTCGGGCTGGCGATCGCCCGGCTTTCGAATGACCGGCTCGCAAGTTCGCTGGCATCGCTGTTCATCTGGTTTTTCCGCGGCACGCCGCTCCTGGTGCAGTTGATCTTCTGGTACAATCTCTCGACCCTTTTCCCCGAACTTTCGATCGCCATTCCGTTCGGTCCGACGCTCGCAAGCTGGGAGACCAATTCGGTGATCACGCCGATGACAGCGGCAATCGTCGGCCTGGCCTTGAACGAAGCGGCCTACATGGCCGAGATCATTCGCGGCGGCCTGCTCTCGGTCGATCGCGGCCAGTTCGAGACGGCGGAAGCCTTCGGCATGACCAAGGCGAGGGCGCTGTGGCGGATCATCATTCCGCAGGCGATGCGCTCGATCGTGCCGCCGACCGGCAACCAGCTGATCAGCATGATCAAGGCGACCTCGCTCGTCAGCGTCATCGCCATGGCCGATCTGCTCTATTCCGTCCAGTCGATCTACAATCGCACCTTCGAGATCGTACCGATGCTGCTGGTCGCGGTCCTCTGGTACTTGCTTATCACCTCGATCCTCAATCTCGGCCAGAGCTATATCGAGGCTTATTACGGCCGCAGCGAACGGCGCAATAGTGTCGCTGCCGCAAAGGCCGAGGCCGTTGTCCAGGAGGCAAACCATTGACCGCCGCCGAGACCATAAAACCTCTCGTCAGAGCCCGCAACGTCCACAAATCCTTCGACCAGCTCGAGGTGCTGAAAGGAATCGACCTCGACGTCATGCCGGGTGAAGTCGTCGTGGTGCTCGGCCCGTCCGGGTCGGGAAAATCCACCTTCCTGCGCTGCATCAATCACCTCGAAGCGATCAATAAGGGGTTCATCGAAGTCGATGGCGAACAGATCGGTTATCGCCTCCGCAAGGACCGGCTGGAAAAGCTGTCGAGCAACGGGATCGCCCACCAGCGGCGCAAGATCGGTATGGTGTTCCAGCAGTTCAACCTCTATCCGCATATGACGGTGCTGCAGAACATCATCGAGGCCCCGGTCGGCGTGCACGGAGAAAGCCGCAAGGCCGCGACCGAGAACGCCATGCGGCTTCTGGAGCGGGTGGGGCTGTCGGAAAAGGCGGGCAGTTATCCCCGCCAGCTCTCGGGCGGTCAGCAGCAGCGCGTCGCCATCGCCCGTGCCTTGGCGATCAAGCCGAAGCTGATGCTGTTCGATGAGCCCACCTCTGCGCTCGACCCGGAACTCGTCGGCGAAGTTCTTTCCACCATGCGCGATCTCGCCAAGCAGGGCCTGACCATGATCGTCGTGACCCACGAGATCGGCTTCGCCCGCGAGGCGGCAGATCGTGTCGTGTTCATGGACGGCGGCAATGTCGTCGAAATGGGCAAGCCCGAGGATGTCATCGGCGATCCGCAACATCCCCGAACTCAGGCGTTTCTCGCCCGTTTTCTCTGACTGGTGTCAGCTTCTGCTTCGACCCTCCGGGCCGGAGCAATGGTTCCTTTCGATCAAAACTGGATGTTTTCATGCCCACGCTCGACAATGCCTATGCCCGCCTTTCCGATTTCGAAGCGATGGAGGCGGAGCTGAAGGCGACCCGCCAGTACCTGCATGCCCATCCGGAACTCTCTTTCGAAGAGGCGGAGACGGCGCGCTACGTCGCCGAAAAGCTGGAAGGCTGGGGTTATCAAGTGACCCGCAATGTCGGCGGACACGGCGTGGTCGCCCGGCTCAGCGCCGGCAAGGGCAGCAGGGGCATCGCCATCCGGGCCGACATGGATGCGCTGCCGATCGTCGAGGAAACCGGGCTACCCTATGCCAGCAGCACCCCCGGCAAGATGCATGCCTGCGGCCATGACGGCCACACGACCGTGCTGCTCGGCGCAGCCGAATATCTCGCCCGCACCCGTCGCTTCAGCGGAACGGTGACACTGATCTTCCAGCCGGCGGAAGAGGCGGGCAAGGATAGCGGCGCCCAGGCGATGATCGCCGACGGATTGTTCGAGCGGTTTCCGTTCGACGCAATCTTTGGCCTCCACAACCACCCCGGCGCTCCCGAAGGCACCATCCTGCTGCGATCCGGCCCGATGATGGCGGCATCGGATACCGTCGAGATGACTATCAGGGGCAAAGGCGGTCATGCCTCACGGCCGCACCTGACCATCGATCCCGTGGTCGTGGCCTGCAATCTCGTCGTCTCGCTGCAGACGATCATCTCGCGCAACCTCGATCCGACCCAAACGGCTGTCATCACCGTCGGCACCATCCATGCCGGCGATGCAGTCAACGTCATTCCGGAATATGCCAAGCTTGCATTGAGCGTGCGCTCCTTCGAGCCCCGCATTCGCGACCTCCTGCAGGAGCGCATCACCAAGCTCGCCCGCTCTGTGGCCGAGGGTCACGATGCTGTGATCGAGATCGACTACGATCGCGGCAATCCTGTCGTCGTCAACTCGCCTGCCGAGACGGATTTCGCCCGGATCGTGGCGGCGGAACTAGTCGGCGAAGACAAGGTCGCGACCTGCCCGCTCATCCCCGGCAGCGAGGATTTCGCCCACTTTCTCGAGCACAAGCCGGGAAGCTTCCTGCGTCTCGGCAATGGTATGAATTCCGCCGTCCTGCATAGCGCCAAATACGACTTCGCCGATGCCAGCCTGACGGTTGGCGCGGCAATGTGGGCAAGGCTTACGGAACGCTACCTCCAGGACGACGCCTGAAGTCTCGCGCGCCATGCTTTACAGCGTTGCATTTGGAGCTTGCATTTTCTGGAGCGCAAAAGGATTTTGTAGCCCCTTGAAGTGAGGATCTCTCGCCGCAATTCCAGGATGTGCAGGATGATTGCCGATTATAACGACGCCGGACTCGACCTGTCTTACGATCTCCAGTTTTACGCGTTGATGGCGGAAAGCTTCGAACGAAGTGTGGGACGCCGCCTGGCGCCGCAAGGCGAGGGTGCTGAATGGCTATACGACCAGTCGCCGGCAGTTGTCCTTGCCCACAACACCGACGCCGATCCGCGCTTTATCTATGCAAACCGCGCGGCCCAGGCTTGCTTCGAATATTCGTGGGACGAGTTCATCACTTTGCCATCCCGTCTGTCGGCGGAGGCGCCCGATCGCGCCGAACGTGACAGGCTGTTGAGCGCCGTAACAACGAATGGCTTTATCGCCGACTATCGCGGAATTCGCATCGCCAAATCAGGACGGCGTTTCTATATCGAGAAGGCCATCGTCTGGAATCTCGTCGACCGCAGCGGATGCCGTCGCGGTCAGGCTGCGACATTCGACTCCTGGCAAGACGTGCAGGCGGATTGAGCGTCGGCTGCCGAGACGCCGACCATGCGCCGCATATGTTTCCGCGACTTTGCAAACGATGTCGTTTGCCACTCGGTTGCCAAAAAACCATGATTGCGTCACATAGATCGCATATCGACACTCGGCATTAAGAATTGGATCGACGCTGAATGCGCATAGCCTACGTTTTCCTTGGTGCATTTCTTGCAATTGCACAGTCCGCATATGCTGAAGTCGCATCACCGCCTGTTTTGGCGCCGCTGAAGCGACAGGCACAAGCCGCGGATTTGAGCGCACAATTTCTTTCGCGGTATAGCTACAAGCCCGTTCCACTTGACGACGCCCTGTCGGCCAGGATCATGGATGCGTTCATCAAGTCACTTGATCCGGACCGCATGCTGTTCCTGCAGACTGATATCGACAGGTTCATGGCTGACCGCAGCGAGATCGACGATGCAATAGAACGGAAGGACTTGAAGATCCCATTCGCGATTTTCAACGCCTATGAACAGCGCGTTGTCGACCGCATGAACTACGCGCGCGGCCTGCTAAAGCAGGGATTCGATTTCAGTGCGCAGGAAAATTATTCGGTGCTGCGCGATAAAGCACCGTGGCCACAGTCGGAAGCCGAGAGCAATGAGCTCTGGCGCAAGCGTGTCAAGAGCGACTGGTTGCGGCTGAAGCTGGGCGGCAAAACCGATGCGGCTATTCGCGAAACGCTCGACAAACGTTATGAAAACACGCTCGAGCGCGCTTACAAGTTTAAAAGCGACGACGTTTTCCAGTCGTTCATGGACGCCTATTCAAACTCGGTCGATCCGCACACGGACTATTTCGGCGCGGCCGCTTCAGCCGACTTCAACGTCTCGATGAAGCTTTCGCTGTTTGGTATCGGTGCTGTACTGCAGGAACGCGACGACTACACGACGATCCGCGAGCTCGTGCCGGGCGGGCCGGCGCAGCTGTCCGGCAAGCTCGCGGTCGGAGACCGCATTACCGGCGTTGGTCAAGGCAAGGATGGGGCGATCAAAGAAGTGGTGGGCACGCGCCTTGATGAAGTCGTGCAGATGATACGAGGGAAAAAAGACTCCGTCGTGCGGCTGGACATCCTGCCGGCAGATGCCGGAGCAGATGGCACGCATCGGGTCATCAGCCTGGTCCGCGATAAAATCAGTCTCGACAAGCAGGCCGCCAGGAAGACTGTGCTGTCCGTTAAGGCGGGCGACGCGACGCGTAAAATCGGGATCATCACTCTGCCGGTATTTTATGAGGACTTCGACGCCAAGGGCAAAGGGGACCAGGATTACAAAAGTGCAAGCCGCGATGTCGCCAAGCTTCTCGACGAACTGAAGCAAGAAAAGGTCGACAGCGTGCTCATCGACCTGCGTAACAATGGCGGCGGTTCATTGGACGAGGCGATTGATTTGACCGGTCTCTTCATCGGCAGTGGCCCAGTCGTTCAGCAACGTGGCAGCAATGGCAAGATCGAGGTCAAAAGCGCTGGGTTTGCAGCGCCTGTCTGGACAGGTCCGATGGGTGTCCTGATCAATCGCGGCTCGGCCTCGGCTTCGGAGATTTTTGCTGCGGCAATCCAGGATTATGGTCGCGGTGTGATCGTCGGCGAACCCAGTTTCGGGAAAGGCACCGTTCAAACCGTCGTCGATCTTGACCAGATTGTTCGCAACAGCAAACCCGAGTTCGGGGAGCTGAAAGTGACAATTGCCCAGTTTTTCCGGGTCAACGGTGGTACGACGCAGTTGCACGGCGTGACGCCTGATATCAGCTTGCCAGGACTTTCCGATCCGACAAGTTTCGGCGAGACCAGCTATGACAATGCCCTGCCGTGGGCTGAGATCAAGCCCGCGAACTACACGCCCGCCGATACGATCACGACGTTGCTGCCGACATTGAAAAGCCGCCATGATGCGCGGGTTGAGAGCAATCCGGACTTCCAACGCCTGCTAAAAGACATTGCCGACCTCAAGGCGCAGCGCGAGAAAGGAATTGTTTCCCTCAATGAGGCCGAACGTCGCAAAGAAGCGGCTGCTCGCGAGAAACGGTTCAAGGATCGAGCGGAAGCAGGGGATGGCGAGGATCTTGGAGATGATGGCCTGGAGGCTGGCGAGCGCAGCCTGAGTGCTGACATTGCCATTGAAAATGCTCGCAAGAATGCAAAAGACGTCTTGCTGGACGAGACCGTCGCCATTCTTGCCGACGAGGCGAATTTGCAGGAAGGCGCACTAAGGGCAGCCACGAAAGAACCGGGAAACACGAACGGAAAATAATCGTCGTTGACCGGCGCAACGGTGCGCGCAGCTTTGCGATCCCCTTGGCATAATGGGCCTGGGTTCAGCTCCCTTCAAGGCGAGGGAACTCATGCAGTGTCCGAATCAGGCGCTGTGTTGGCGATTTCCGGGTCGGCGTGATGACAGGCGGTCAGAAGACCAGGGGCCGCCGTTCGCGCGGTCAGGGCAGGTTCCTGTTCTGCGCAGATCGACGTCGCTTTCCAGCAACGCGTTCGAAAACGGCATCCGCTGGGCGGATTGGCGGGGCTCGGCAGATCGCCCTGCAGAACGATGCGCTTGCGCTGCGCGCGACGCCTCGGATCGGGTGTCGGGACCGCCGACATCAGGGCCTGCGTGTAGGGATGAGCCGCCGCGCTGAAGATCGATTGCTTCGGCCCCGTTTCGATGATCTTGCCGAGATACATGACCATCACACGATCCGAGACATGCCGCACGACGGCGAGATCATGCGCGACGAACAGCATCGCCAGATTGCGCTCGCGCCTCAATCCGGCCAGCAGGTTGATCACCTGCGCCTGGACCGAGACGTCGAGGGCCGAGACAGGCTCGTCGCAGACAAGAAGTGTCGGATTAAGCGCGAGAGCGCGGGCAATGCCAAGGCGCTGCCGCTGGCCGCCTGAAAATTCCGAGGGATAGCGGTCCGCATGCTCGGCGCGCAGCCCGACGGATTCGAGCAGCTTGACCGTCTCTTCACGCCAGTTGCTCTTGGGCACGACCCCCGGCTGCAACGCCCAGGGTTCGGAAATCAGCCGATCGACCCGCATGCGGGGATTGAGCGACTGGTAGGGGTCCTGGAAAACGACCTGCATCTTGCGGCGCAATTCACGCAGCCGCCGGCCACTGGCTGTCGTAATGTCCACACCGTCAAGCAAAGCGCTGCCGCTTGTCGCCGGTCCAAGCTTCAAGAGCGTCCGAACCAGCGAGGTTTTGCCGCAACCACTTTCGCCGACGAGGCCGAGCGTCTCTCCCTTGGCAATCTCGAAGCTGACATCGTCGACGGCACGCACCGGCGCCGCGGCGCTGCCGAAGTGCCGGGAGAGGTTTTGGACCTTCAGCAGAGGTTCGATCATACTGGTGATACCGGGAAGTGGCAGGCGGCCTGGCGGCCCGACCCTACGGTTTCAAGAGAGGGGACGACCTCGGCACAGAGCCCTTCGGCGCGTGGACAGCGCGTTCTGAATGCGCAGCCGGAAGGCAGGGCGACAGGATTGGGTGCGGAGCCGGGGATCGGCACCAATTCGTCTTCATCCGTGTCCATGCGCGGCTGCGAGGCAAGCAATCCAACGCTGTAAGGATGGCGGGCATCTTCGAACAGTTCGAAGACGCTTGCGGTCTCCACGACGCGGCCGGCATACATGACGGCGACGCGATCGGCGAGTTCGGCGACGACGCCGAGGTCATGGGTGATGAAGATCATGCCGGCATCGCTGCGTTTGCGGATCGTCTCCAAAAGATCGACCACCTGCGCCTGGATCGTGACGTCGAGCGCCGTCGTCGGCTCGTCTGCGATGATGACATCCGGTTCCAGTGCCACGGCCATGGCGATCATGATGCGTTGGCGCATGCCGCCCGAAAACTCATGCGGATATTGCCTGGCACGACTTTCAGGGTCGGGAATGCCGATGGCCGTCAGAAGGTCGATCACGGCTTCTTCGATACTACCTTTCGGAGTGCGGCCGTGGATGCGGAACATTTCTGCGATCTGCCAGCCCACGGAGTAGACCGGGTTGAGCGCTGCGAGCGCATCCTGAAAGATCAGGGCGATCCGATCGCCGCAGAGATCGCGCCGCTCGTTTCGCGAGAGCTGCAACAGCTCGACACCGTCGAATCGAATCGATCCTTGATTGATTTCGCCCGGCGGGTTGGGAACGAGATCCATGATCGCCGACGCGGTCACCGACTTGCCGGAGCCGCTTTCGCCGAGAAGCGCCAGGACCTCTCCACGCTCGAGCGAAAAGGAAACGCCGTTGAGCGCCAGAATGCGGCCCGCGGCCGTATCGAAACTGACCTGCAAGTCCTTGACTTCGAGAAGAGCCATCAGCGCCTCCGGCTGACAAGACGCCAGTGCTGCGACGGGTCATTGACGATCCGGAACCAGTTGGCGAGGAGATTGAAGGACATGGTCGTGAGCATCACAGCCAGGCCGGGGAAAAAGCCCAGCCACCAGGCGGATGACAGATATCCCTGGCCTTGCGCCACCATCAGACCCCAGCTCACGGCAGGCGGCTGGATGCCGAGACCGAGATAGCTCAGCCCGGATTCGAACAGCATGACCATGGCGAGATTGACCGAGGCGAGCGTCAGCATCGTGGGAGCGACGCTTGGGAGAATGTGATTGCGCAATATCCAGACAGGCCCGCCGCCGAAGACGCGCGCCGCATCAACGAAAAGCCTCTCCCGGACTTCCAGAGTTTCGGCTCTTGCGACGCGGATATAGGCAGGCATACGGGTAACGGCGAGCACGATGATGAGGTTGCCGACGCTCGGGCCGAACAGATAGAGCCCGAAGAGCGCCACCAGCAGCGTCGGGAAACCGAGGATGATGTCGCATATCCGCATGACAAGGTTGCCGATGATGCCACCGAAGTAACCCGCGATCACGCCGAGCAGCGTTCCGCCGATCAGGCTCGTCAGAACGGTCACAAGCGCTATGCCGATGGTCGTCGATGCCGCCTGCATGAGGCGAACGAGGAGTGGGCGCCCAAGGGCGTCGGCGCCCAGCCACAACGTCCAGGACTGGCCGAAATCGAAGGGCGGCAGGTTGCGCGCCTTCAGCGAAATGCGGTTTCCGCCTAGCAGCGACGATGCATCCGCAAGGATGGCAAGGGCGACGATCAGCAGCCAGATTGTCGCAGCGATCGCCATCGGGTCACCCGCGAGCGCGCGCACGAACCACAAGATGCGACGGCTTCGGCGCTCGTCGGCAGGGAGGATGTCGACGGACGTGCTGGTCATTCGACCCTCACGCGCGGATCGATCGATGCATAGAGCATGTCGACCAGGATGTTGATGAAGAAGATGACGACGGCGACCGCGAAGATCGATGCCTGGACGATCGCGAAATCGCGCTTCAGGATGCCGTCGATCAGCAGCTTGCCGATGCCGGGAAACCCGAAAACAACCTCGACGACGCCACCGCCACCGGCGAACTGGGCGGCGAGGTCTCCGGTCACGGTCACCGCGGGCAGGAGGGCATTGCGCAACGCATGCACGAAGGTCACCCGGCCGCCGCGCGCGCCCTTGGCCCGCGCGGTCCGGACAAATGTCGCATTCAGTGCTTCGATCATTGAGCCGCGGACAATCTGCACCAGCGTCCCGAACGGTCTGGCAAAAAGACAGGCAACCGGCAGGATCCAATAGATCGGACCGCCGAAACCCGATGTCGGCAGAATGCGCAAGGTGACGGCAAACAGCAGGACGCCCATCAGCCCGAGCCAGAAATCCGGCACGCTGGCCGCTGCCTGCGACAGCACGTTAATAGCCCGGTCGATCCAGCCGCCGGCGTTCACAGCGGCAATCGATCCAATGATGACGGCAGCGATGAAGGCCAGGGTCAAGGCAATGGCGCCGAGCGCCAGCGTATTCGGCAACGCCTCAAGGACAACATCCATGGCCGGGCGGTTGTGCCAAAGCGACGTGCCGAAATCGAGGCTCAGCATGTCCCCGGCCCAATCGAGGAATTGCCACGGGAGGGAACGATCGAGGCCGAGACGGACGCGCATGGCTTCGCGGGCCGCATCCGAGGCATCGACGGGCAGGTAGAGATTGACGGGATCGCCCGTCAACCGCACCAGGAAGAAGGCGGATGTCATCAATGCTGCAAGCGCGAGTGCCGCAAAGGCCGCACGTCTCAGGAAGTAGGTGAAGGACATCCGCTCTCCTCAAGGGACGTTCGGCGACCAGTCCGGGCGGTCAGCGATAGCTGATCGATTTAAGCTTGATCTCGTTGCCGGCCTGCACATCGGGCGTATAGGTGACGTTCTCGGCGACGCGGGCAATCGTGACCATGTGGAAGAGCGGGACGATATTGATCGCATCGACCGCGATGTAGCTGAACGCGTCCTCGAACAGTTTCTCGCGTTCGTCGCCGGTTGCCTTCGACGCGTTGGCAATCATCGCGTCGAGCTTGGCATCGGCGATGGTCGACTGGTTGCCGTCGGTGGTAAAACGGTTCGGCAGCGTAAATACGGCATCGCCTTCGGTGTTGTCGATCTGCGTCTGCAGGATCGACGGCTGACGTTCCTTGTCCCAAGGTTTCAGCAGCTTCTTCAGCCACGGGCTCGTTTCAAGCATTTCGAGCCGGGCATTGAAGCCGGCATCCGCGAGCATCGCCTGAATGGCTTCCAGGCTTTCGGACGAATTGGGATAGATGCCGATGCGGCCGTAGATGACGATTTCCTTGTCGACCGGCACGCCATCGGCTTTCGCCGCGGCGAGCAGGGACTTCGCTTTTTCGGGATCATACATCCAGACGGGGATGTCGGGGTTAAAGCCGAAGACGGACGGCGGCACCGCCTGCATCGCCTTTTGGGCATCCTGGTGGAAGATGGTGCCGACAAGGCCGTCCCGGTCGATCGCAAGATTAAGGGCTTCACGCACGCGTTGGTCGTTGAGCGGCGGAATTTCCGCGTCGATCCTCAGCAGCGAGGTTTCGGCGTTGGGGAAGGCATGATCCTGTTCCGTCGTGCCGTCCTGGGGCGCTATTTCATAGGCGATCTGCGCTTCCCCAGTGGCGACCATCGCCGCGCGAACAGCGGATTCGGCGCGCCAGATGATGGTTGCGTTCTTGATCGCCGGCTTGTCGCCCCAATAGCCGTCATAGGCCACGAGGTCGACCGATTGCCCGGGCGTCCACGCTGCAAGCTTGTAAGGTCCGGTTCCAGCCGGGGAGCGCGACTTTCCGTCGTTCGGGGTCGCCGGCGAACCGATGTCCACGGCGGACATCTGGTTCGGCAGGATCGGCTCGACGATATCGGTTTTGATGAGGAGGGTGGTCGGGCTCACCGCTTCTGCATTGAACTTGACGCCCTTCAACGTCGCAAGTCCGACTTCGCAGGCCAGTGCCGGATCCTGCGCCCGCTTGAGAGCGGCAACGACGGCATTGGCATCGAAGGCCTTGCCGTCGTGGAAGGTGACGTCGTCGCGAAGCTTGAATTCCCAGGTCAGTTCGTCCACTTGCCGCCAGCTGGTGGCAAGGCTCGGGACGACCGATCCGTCGGCCGGACTCAGGTTGACGAGCGCTTCGGTGATGTTGTTGTGCAGAATGCGAGAATTGCCCGAAAGGTCGGTATCACAGGGATCGAGCGATTTCGGTTCGTCGGTCACCACCACCGTCAGCTTATCCGAGGCAGCGTCGGCGCGAATTGCGCTGGCCGGAGCCAGCAGAAATGCCAACCCCATGCTCAGCGCGCCAATACCCTTCATCTTCTTCATGAAATCCCTCCTCCAGATCCAAACGAGCGGCATCCCGTCCATCGCGGTGCCGTCTGTGTGAAAACCATCCGGTTGCGCACCGCCTGAGCGGGCATCCAATGGCTTTACTTCCTCCGCCAAGCGCGTAGTGTCAAATGTGACACTCACGCCACTGAGCATGCCCGCTCGGTCCGGCGAAGTCAATATCACATTCTCATTTGGAATTCAAAGTTCATGATTGAACCAAAACATGGATCACCTGTCGTCGAAAAGACCGCCCACCTGCTTGAGGCCGTTGCCGATGCGAAGACGGGAATTTCCCTGGCCGCGCTGGTTGATCAGCTTGGAGTTCCGCGTTCGACCGTCTATCGGATCCTCAATTCATTGGCAGCGCATGGGCTTGTAGCGCGGGTGAATGGTGGAGCGTCCTACGAGTTGGGGCCAAAATTCGTCGAGCTTGCGCGGCGCATCTCGCCCGGCGCCGACAGGGCAACGGTAATCGAGGCGGCAAGGCCGATCCTGACGGCTGCGGCTGACCGCATTTTCGAATCCTTTCGGCTGGCCGCCCCCGAAGGCAACGAGATGATGACGATATTTGCAGCCTCCAGTCCCGGCGATTATTCGCTTTTCATCAAGGTCGGCAGCCGCTCGCGTAAACATGTCGGCGCCGCCGGCAAGCTCGCCCTTGCCTATTCGGACTACGGTGACATCGAGGCCTATTGCAGCGGCGGGCTGGAGTCGAAGACGCCATACACGATCACCGATCCGGAGGCGCTGAAGGAGGCACTCGTTGAAATTCGGCGCAATGGCTGCGCCGAGGACAATCAGGAATCCAACCTTGGCCTCCGGGCCTTTGCCGCCCCCGTCTTCGATTCCGAAGGTCGACTCGTCGCGACGATCAGCGTCCCGTTCATTGGTGAAGCGACGCCGGACAGGGCGCGCGCAATCAAGCGCGAGGTTGTGGAGGGTGCCGCCATCTTGACAAAGGCGATCAATGGCAAGCAGCTATTGTCCAAATAGGAAACATAAAATTCTTTATTGAACTATCTTCTCGTTATGCTAGAGCTTCCACCGGACAATGGAGGATCTCATGACGGCTTTGGACCCATCAGTTTACGCAAAGCTTTTGCGGACGAATTCTGCAAGTCTCAGCACTCTGTTGCTGAAGCGTGGCCTGAAGAATACCGCGGTTCGCGGCGTGCGGCCGCTGGCGAACGCCGGCAGGCCGATGATCGGCCCAGCGGTCACTGTACGCTATATCCCCGCACGGGAAGATATCGACGGTTCGACTTATAGTTCGGATCCATCCAATCAACAGCGCAAGGCCATCGACACGATCCCCGACGGCCATGTCCTCGTCTTCGATTGCCGCTCCTTGGCGGAAGTCGCCGGCATCGGCGCCATGCTCGCCCGTCGTCTCGTCTATCGTGGCGCCGCCGGTCTCGTGCTCGACGGCGGCGTCCGCGATACGGCCGATGTCGCGCAGCTGGGGCTCCCGACTTACTGCATGGGACCGGCTGCGCCGGCGAACCTGGTTGCCCACCATGCCTCAGACATGAATCAGCCAATCGCCTGCGGCGGCGTCGCCGTTTATCCCGATGACATCATCTTTGGCGACAGCGAAGCGGTGATCGTTATTCCGCGGGAATATGTCGATGACATTGCCGAAGAAGCTGTCGCGATGGAGGAGCAGGAAGAGTTTCTCAAGCTGGAAATCGAGTCAGGCAAATCGACCTTGGGCGTATACCCGCCAAACCAGCAGACCCTAGAGCGTTATGAGGCCTGGCGCCAAGCGCGTCAAATGACGGCATGACAGCATTGCTTCAAAGCATTGTCTAAGGCTGTCGTCTGCTCACAGATTAACCGGTGCGTTCGTTCTTTTGAAACGCTCTCCGGTGCTGCCGACATTGCAAAGCCGCCGCGGGGATATTAGGGAACGAGCGCCATCAACTAGCGTTGCTGCTTGACGCTCCATACACGCCACTTCACAATTACTGGGTCGAAGGTGAGTCGGACAGGCTGTACCGTTTTCGCATCCGTTGCTCATCTCAGAGGGAGGCGTCAGCAGGGTTGCTTGGTCCGTGCCCCGACCGACACCGGTTGATCGCAAATAGGATCGAGATTGATTGAGTTCGAACTCGCAGCCGCTCCTGTTTGCTTGTGAGGTCGCGCCGTGGATAAAGTGCCATCAGCAGTCGATCCTCCTCGCGAAAGTTCACGTTGGCAGCGGGTTTTCCCAATGCCGAGGAACCGCCGGTCCCTCCTTTGGCCAGGGCTTTTGATATCAATTTTGCTTCTTGCGGGCATCGTTGTTTTTTACCATGAAATCCACGAAGATCTCGGGCGCGTTGACGATCGCGCTCTCGATGAGGCTGCACGATCATCTCACACAGCCGCCCGCCCGGATCCGGCGGTTCCTTCTCCCCTCCCGTCGACGTCGATATCGCTGCAGCTGATCGAAGTCCCGAAGCTGGAGCTGGCAAGTCAGTTTATGCGGATGTGGCGCGTCTCGGGGCGGAATATGTGCGGCGCTCTTCGAGAGGCCGGCATCGAGATGAGCGAGTGGAAAGCCGCATCGATGCGCAATCGCAGCTATGAATGTTATTTTCAGCGCATCTACGAACGGGACGAGGTGCGTCCCACCAGTTCAACCTTCCTTAAGGTTCGTGGAGATGAAATGGGCAATATTCTTGAGATCCGCGCCAAGATCATTGGGCCGTCGACCGACGCCCAGGGACGTCTCGCCCCGGCGGTCCTGCGCATATTCGAGATCATTGTGAAGCAGGCGTGCTGGCATGATTTCGAGGATACTCTTGCGTCGATCCAAGACCTTCGAAACGTCGAATACGAACGATTTGGCTCCTATCTCAGCTTCACGCGCGAAGCCGGCAGCGGAAATAACTTCAATTTTGTGCTTGGTCTTAAGGCGACGTCAGGTCCGCAGGTGAGGACGAAGACCTATTTTTCGACTGAGCGCTGGCTAGCCGGAACAAATTCCCGCAATGTTCCCGCAAACCTCATCCTCACGGACCGCTTGGGCGCGTCGAAATCTGCCAATTGCGCTCAATGACGTAGCAAGTGGCAGTCACATCCAGGATCAGGCTGGAGCTTGTCTGAACGTTGACGATTTCAACGTTTCGAGCGATGAGCGTCACGACCTTTGAGTATGAGACGTGAGACCGCCGGATGATTTCGGCCCTGAATGCTGGGATCAACCAGGAAACTTCTTGTACACATACAATGTGTACATTATATTGAGACCAAGGAGATAATCATGCCGAGAACCGCGGACAGTAAAACCGAACGCTACCAGCTGCGCATCCCGCCAAAGCAGAAGGCAATGATCGCGCGCGCGGCTGCCCTCTCGAACAAGGATATGGCCGATTTCATTCTCGATAAGATCGTACCTGAAGCCGAAGCCGTCATCCAGGCTGCGGAAGTTGAGGCCGTTTCGAGCCGCGATTTCATCCGCATCCTCGATCTGCTTGAACACCCGCCCAAACCGAACGCGAAACTACGCGCCGCGATCTCTGCTCTACCGGATGCCTTGTGACCCTCCCCGTCTGGCATGAAGAGCCGATCGCTAAGTCGCACGATCGGGCCGCATTCGATTGCGGTGATGCGGCAATGAACGAGTTCATTCGGCGCTTCGCTCGGCAGAGCCATGAGCAGAATGCGGCGAAGACCTTCTGCGCTATCGACAAGGCCCAACCTGATTGCATCCTCGGATTCTACACAGTCGCGCCTTCGGCCGTTACGCATGAGGCCGTGCCTCCGAAGATGACGAGAGGCCTCGCGCGCCATGAAGTCGCAGGCTTCAAGCTCGCGCGCCTGGCAACCGACATAAAGGTGGCGGGAAAAGGTTTAGGCGGCCAGCTCATCGCCGCTGCGGCGCTCCGTTGCCTGCGGCTCGCCAGCGAGGGCGGCGGGATCCTGCTTATCATCGATGCCAAGAGCGAACGCGCCGCCCATTGGTATGCCGGCTACGGCGCCGAACCGCTGCAAGGGAAACCGCTCACCCTCGTTATGCCGCTTGCCACCTTCGCCGCCGACTTCAAGGCCAAGGGGCTCTTGTAGCCGCTTTGGCGCCAAGCGATTGGTTTCGTCCCTTCAGCACGCTGCTCAGGCAATACTCACGGAAGGACCTCGAGACTGCCGATTGTTACTGAGCGGGGGCGGTTCGCCCCTTTTCTATCATGCCGATTTTATACGATTGATGATTGTTAAATGGCAGCAAATGCAAGCCGACAATACGGATATGAAAAGGAAGGTCCCAAGCGGGGAGTGGGATAGCGGCAGGAACGACCAGTCGCCTCGCCGAAGCTGAGGCATCGCCAAGTCGGAAAGGCCGGCTTGCGCAACTGCTGCCCGCCCATCGTTAGACCGGTCGCGATCAGCGCGATATGCGCATGGATGAATCCAGACCGGTGGTGTCTTTGCGGCTGCAGAGCCACTCGAATCCCGAAAATCGATGCAAGCATCAACAGGATCGTGGCGCTCCAAATTCCAACGCCGGGTACCGCCAAAAGCAGATAGATGGGCTCGCGCATGACCGGAAGTACCGTCATATGCAGCCACTAGGCGGACGCACTTGATGGGTGGCTTTCCAAGAGTGGTATGCTGAGAACGAAGATCGATGCTACCGCGTAAGCCAATGATGGGGCAAGTCGCATCAGCGTGAAAATAGCGATCCGCATGCGGCGTTCCCTCTTTGGCCTGGCGAGCAGGTAGGCGACGCTGATTAATTTTCTACGCTGAGAATCACTGAGAACAGGATACCAACTTTGAATAGTTGGCATTTATCACCTTGGCGCGTTCCGCGCGAAGACGGTATCTGTCGCTTTTTTGCGACTACTCGCTTAAATTCTTGAGTTGTTAGGTTTTTTTTATGATGATTTCCGGTGAACACATCCGAGTCTTGGGTAAGAATGTCTGATGGGGGGATCAAGTTGTCAATGTTGCAAATCAGAGCTGGGACTAAATGCATTGCGTTTTTGATAGCGACTGGCGTGATCTTAGCTGGTTGCCAGTCGTCCAGCGTTGATGGTCTGGCTGCTTATGGCGACAGTGCAAAGACCCTCGAGGATGACTCAGCCGTCGCCTTCTATAAGAACGACGAGTTGATAACGACCGGCAAACTGCAGTTTCAGGAAAAGAACTACGGAAAATCCTACGCCATTTACAAGCGAGCGGTTGACGTTTTTCCGGAAGATCCGGCCGCCTGGCTAGGCTTGGCAGCCTCCGCCGACATGGTTGCCCGCTTCGACACCTCCGACCGCGCCTATCAGCAACTCTCGCGCATGATCGGCAACACCCCAGTCTACTACAACAATATCGGATATTCTCACCTGCTGCGCGGTGACTTGCGCACTGCCAGACGGTATTTCCTGAAAGCCTATGAGCTTGATCCCGGAAACGAAGTCACTGCCCGTAATCTCGAATTGATGAAGAACAGCGTGAATTACGCTCAGCGGTGATAGGGCTTTCAGCGATCTGCATCGAGACGAGAGTGCCCTTGCCGCGTTGCGAGCATCGGCGCGGCGCCTCTGGCTGCGTCCAGCGACTGCTTTAAACATTCGCGCAAAATTGTGCAGCGGTTTCGCGACAGGACATACGGAACACAAAGACCTAAAGCACTTCACATGAAGCACGGTTGATGCGACGTTCTTTGGAGGTGAAGTCGTTGTTTTACCGTGCCTTCCGAAGGATGAGCTGGCCCTCCGGCGAAAGGGTTCGTTCGTAACGCGGCAGGTCGTTGACTGCAATGCCCCCAGCCGCCATCGACGCAAGACTGCTATCCGGAGTTAGAGTTTCCGCTGGGGCGGCACGGGGTGCGAAAAATTGTGCTGGCTCCTTGCCGGGTGCGCGAAGGACCAAAGCTGAACCCATGCGAAGACCGCTTGTGTCGTTTCGCCGTTCGTTCATCATAGTCTTTTGCAGCCCATCCATCCCCTGGCGGATAAGTGCGACTTCGTCAGCCTTGGCATTATCCGCGATGTTGCGCGACTGCTTTTCCATTTGTCCCCTCAGGCCATCGATGGACCTTTTAAGCGCGGCGATGGTCTCGCGGCTCTCGCGAACATCCGCCGAGTTTTTGGCGGTATAGATGAGAACGCCAGCATTCACGGGCAGGAGCATCAGCAGCAAACCGACGAATAGCGGGCTTTTTGAGCCCCGCTGCTCTATCGCTCGCAAATTGCTTGGTTCTGCGCGGTCTGCTTCGACCTCAATACCCGGAATGCTGGTCATTCGTTTGCCCCCCATAAGTCATCAAATCTGCGTTGGACACGTAGTCCAGGAACACCCCGTGTCAGTGACAAGCCCGCAATCATTCCGACGTAAATACACCTTCCCACGCCCGTTCGAGCATACGGAGCGATGCGATCCCGGCTATGCCATTGAACTCGCAGTAAGAACTGACGAAATCCAGAAGATATTTTGGATGATAGCAAGACGCTAGCACATCGCCACCATACTTGCGATCGTAGAAAAGATTCAGGTCTGGATCACAGACAACCAATCCGGTGCCGCTGGCATAGGATTTGAAGATTCTGATATATTCGTCGCGCGACGGAGTGTTCACAAAGATCTTGTATTTGAGGCGCCGCAAGCCCGCCTCGTCGGAAAGGTCCTTCGGTGCGATATTCGTCGAAAATACGACCAGCTCGTCAAAGGGAACCCTGAACTTCTTGCCGGTGTGCAGCGTCAGGAAGTCATATCCGCGCTCGAGCGGCACAATCCAGCGATTGATAAGCGCCTGCGGCGCCACTTGTTGACGCCCGAAGTCGTCGATGATGAAAACGCCGCCTGATGCCTTCAAGTGGATGGGCGCTTCATAGACATTCGGTCCCGCGTTGAAGGTGAGATCGAGCTGATCGAGGGTCAATTCCCCGCCCGTCTTGATCACCGGACGGCGGCATTCGATCCATCGTTGATCCGCTTTCGGATGGGATTGTGTGTCAGCCTCCGATACAGGATGATGCACGGCTTCGTCATAGAAACTAATGACATGGCCGCCGACCTCGATGGCATAGGGCACCCAGATTGTTTGACGAAACAGTTGCGACGTCCGCTCGGCAATGCTCGTCTTTCCGTTTCCGGGTGGTCCGTAGAGCAGGATAGAGCGACCGGAGTTGATGGCCGGGCCGAGCTTTTCGACCAAGGCGTCTGAGAGCACCAGCCCGTCAAGGCTCTCGGTCAGCCGCTCTGGCGTTACGCGCTCGTCATGGATGGACTGCAAGCCTATTTGCCGGCAGAACGCGTCCAGCGACACCGGCGCCGGCCCGACATATTGGCTTTGACGGGACGCCGCGTGGGCATATTCGAACCCCTTCATTGAAAGCGCATACCGAATATCGGATCTGACATCCTCGCCAGCCAGGCCGCGCGCCTCGAGGTATGCGAGTTTCACGAGTTCCTTGATCAGGATATTGACGATCACTTTCGGCAATTTCATCCGGTCAGCCAGATGAGATGCCGTGGTTGTATCCTGCTCGGCTGCACATTTTGACGCCAGCCGAAGCAGGAACGACGGATCCAGTCCGGCTTGTTCCATGCTTGCCGGTGCCATCGGCATACGCGGATCGAGGGAAATGATGGCATCGTTACGATTCTGTTCGAGCGAATACTGCATACGACCTCGCTTGCTCAACCGCCGGGTTTCAGGCCGACGAGAAGACTGACGACACGGATAACAATGGGAACGAGAACGATGATAAGGCTTACCGGAAAAAGAAACGCGCCGAGCGGCAGCAGCATCTTGACCGGCAGGGCGTTTGCCTTTTCCTCTGCGCGAATAATACGGAAGTCGCGCATTTCCTTGCTGTAGACCCGCAGCGTCTGCGTTACGCTGGTCCCGAGCTCCTCCGATTGGCGGAACAGAACGGATAGGGCCCGGGCCTCGTCGATCCTCAGACGGCTGGCCAGGTTAGCGAGCGCCTCGCGCAATCGCCGGCCGCCCCGCACTTCCAGCATCATGATCGAGAGATGCAGGCCAAAGTCCTGCTGGTTGTCGACGAATTCCCTGGCAACACGGTTCGCCGACGCCTCGATGCTCATCCCCGCATCGAGGCAGACGATCAGCATATCCATAAAATCGGGAAAGAGGCGGCGGTACTCCCTCTCCTTGGCAGCGCCCCGCCGGTCGATATAGATATTGACGAGAATAAAGGTCATGCCCGCAGCAAACATGGCAACAATCAGCGTTGCTATCTGCGACATGTTGGGCGCGATCCGGTTTATGGCCCAGACCGCCGCGACCAGCATGCCGATACAAATTACCGCGCGGACAACCTGGAAGGTGGTCACTGCGCCGGCAGCGAAATAGCCCGCTCGGATCAGCCGGTTCTGGGTAGAGTTCACATTCGTGTCACGGCGCGTAATCTCGAAATAGCGACGGATCAAGCGGTTTTCCGCCTCGCCGAGATCGGCAATCGTCGTATCGCTAAGATGGAACTCGTCGCCCGCCGCCGAGCTCTTCGACACACGAACCGAGACCTCACGCTGTCGAAAAAACAGTTCCGAGGCTGCCGCAGAAAATATCAGCACTGCAAAGAAGACGATGAGGTAAATTCCATACTCACTCGACATGACCGCCTCAGTACTCGAAATTGACCATCTTGTAGAGAATGACATTCCCGATGGCCATGACGGCCAGCAGCACGCTCACCACGGCCGTTCCGTGACCGCTGTCCCAGACGGGATCGAAGTAGGTCGGCGACAAGGCCTTGATCATCGCGTAGAGAAGAAACGGATAGACCGACATGAGGATCGCCGTGATGCGCCCTTCCGAGGAAATCGCCCTGACCTTTGCCTTCAGCATCATCCGGTCTCGCAGCGTCTTCGAAAGGTTCTGCAAGATCTCCACGAGATTTCCGCCGGTTCCCGCCTGTACGCTCAACGAAATCGCCAGCAGATTCAGGTCCTCGACGCCGACCCGGTCGGCCAAGTTGACAAGGGCATCGTCCAGCGTCACGCCGTAGGTGAGTTCGTCCGAGAGCAGGCCGAACTCGGTGCCGATCGGATCGGGCATCTCGCGTGCCACCAAAGAGATCGCGGCCGGCAGCGGGTGGCCGGCAGCCAGGCTGCGATTGGCGACGTCGAGCGCTTCAGGAAGCTTCAGTTCGAATTTCTTCATGCGGCGCGCCCGGGCGCGCCAGACGACCAGTGCAGGGATGAGGAGGCAGATCAGGAGAAAGACAGGTATTCTAAACAGAGTGCTCGGCACGAGGAACTGAACGACCAGCCACGTCAAGAGTGCGCCAGCAATCGCGAAGAGAGAAAATCGCCTGGCATCGAACTTTATTCCCGACTGGGCGTAGAACTGCAGCAGCCGCTGCATCATGGGGGTTTGCCGCCAACTGTCGCCGGCACCCCGCTCCTTGAGCATATCGCTATAGGTCTTACGATGATCATGGCTGACTTCGAGCAAGCTCAGCCGATGGTTTACAGCGCGGTGGCGTTCGGATGTCTTGAAGTAGCCGCGCGTGATCGCTTCGACAGCAACAAGGGCCGCGGTGAAAACGGTCGCGTAAAGGAGAAGCAGGATCATTGAACAGGCCCCGTCTGCAGCGGTTTACCAGGATCAAAAATCGTCACGGGGATCTCGATCCCGAGTTCGGCAAATTCCTCGACGAAGCGCGGCCGGATGCCCGTGGCGCGAAATTCTCCATGGATTCGCCCGCCTTCATCGGTGCCGAGTTTCTTGAATTTCATAATCTCCTGCATCTGCACGACTTCGCCCTCCATGCCGGTAATCTCGGAGATCGAGACAACCTTGCGGCTTCCGTCGCTCAGGCGCTGGACCTGCACGATCATGGTGATGGCGGACGATATCTGCGAGCGAATGCTCAACTGCGACATCGGCATCCCTGCCATGCCGACCATCTGCTCAAGTCGGCCGACGGCGTCGCGGGGCGTGTTGGCGTGGATGGTCGTCATCGACCCCTCGTGGCCGGTATTCATCGCCTGCAGCATGTCGAACGCCTCGTCGCCGCGGACTTCGCCGACGATGATGCGGTCGGGGCGCATGCGCAGGGCGTTTTTCAAAAGTTCGCGTTGCCGGATTTCGTTGCGTCCGTCGAGGGTCGGCGGTCGGGTTTCCAAGCGCCCGACATGCGGCTGCTGCAGTTGAAGCTCGGCCGCATCCTCGATGGTGATCAGGCGCTCCCTTGGAGAAATCTGCGACGAAAGGGCGTTGAGCAAGGTGGTCTTGCCGGAACCGGTGCCGCCCGAAATGACCATCGATACCTTGCCCTTGACCGCGGCGCTGAGAAGGATGCGCATTGCATCGGCCATGGCGCCATATTGCACGAGGCGTTCCATCGTCAGCGGCTTGCGCGTGAATTTGCGGATGGAAACGAGCGGTCCATCGACCGAGATCGGCCGGATGGCGACGTTGACACGCGAGCCATCCTTGAGGCGGGCGTCGACCATCGGCGTCGACTCGTCGACACGGCGGCCAACCGCCGAGACGATCTTGTTGATCACCCGAAGGAGATGGTCCTCATCCTTGAAACGGACGGCGGTGCTCTCGAGCTTGCCGCTGCGCTCGACATAGACGCTGTTGTAGCCGTTGATGAGAATATCTGCGATTGTGTCGTCGGCCAGCAGCGGCTCGATCGGTCCCAGCCCGAGCATCTCGTCGGTAATATCGCGGATCAGATCGTTGATTTCCTTAGCATTCAGCGGAAAGTTGTTACTCCGAATATAGTCCTTGACCAACGGCCGGATCTCGGTGGCGATCTCCTCGTTGTCGAGTGTGTCGAGGATCCCGAGGTTGATGCGATCGAGCAGGTAGCGGTGCAGATTGACCCGCTCGGAAACCATGTCCGGCCCGAGCGAAGCCTCTTCTCCACTCGCCGTGGCGTTATCAGAGGCCGGTTGGGCAGGCGTGTTCTGAACTGCGCCGAGAGACGGTTCAGCTGCCTCCGGACGGCTTTCAGGCTCCTGCTGCTTGTAGAATCGCCCCGTGATGCCGTTCGCCATGCTTCCCACCCCTGAACTATTTTACAATGACCGTGGAACCGACTTTCACCCTCTTGTAGAGATCGATGACGTCGGCATTGCTCATGCGAAAACAGCCAGATGAGGCGAAACCGCCGACCGTCGACTGCTCGTTCGTTCCGTGAATGCGGTAGAGCGTGTCTGTACCGCCCTTGTAGAGATAGATCCCGCGAGCACCCAAGGGATTCAGCGGCCCTGCAGGTACCAGGTCCGGAAGTCCGGCCGAGCGCGCCTTCATCTCGGCAGGCGGACGCCAGTCGGGCCACTCTGCCTTGCGTCCAACCTTGACGGTACCGCTCCAGCGAAATCCGTCTCGTCCGACTCCGATTTTGTAACGAATCGCGCGTCCTTCGGAGATGACGAGATCCAGCGTACGGTTGCCGCTGACGATGACGATTGTCCCAGCCGCATAGCTTTTTTCGATCGTCACCACGGCGCTTGTCGTCGGCCCAAGGCTTCGTGGTACAAGCCCGGCTGCCGCGGCATTCCCGGCGGCGGCCAGAATTGCCAAAACGGCAAGGCCGGCACCGGCGGCGCGGGATCTTTTACGCCCACTGTCGATCGCCTTCATCGCACCAGTGCTCCAAGTTTACCGACCGCGCCGCAGAAGCGCGCCCGGGAATTCACTTGAAATGGCAGCACGCCACGGTTGACGGCCTCGCTCAAAGTCTCCCAGTCATCCGCAATGACATGAGTCGGGATCTCCTTGAATATCTTTTCCGTTTGCTGCCGGCGCAGGCCGAGGCCGAAAAGCTTGGCGCGATATTTGTTGATGACGATGAATATCTGATCCGAACTGCCTCGCAGCCGTACCAGATTGGCAAACAAGTCCTTGGCTTGAGAAAGCGCAGGGACCGTCATTTCGGTGACGATGCAGATGCTGTTGACCGAACTGAGCACCTCGTATTTCCACGGCGTATCATAATAGGGAATGTCGATGATGGTATGGTCGCTCTCGAAGGCGGCCACGTCGAGCATACGCAGCACGAGTTCCCCGCCCTTCGGTGCCAGGAGGACCGCTGGCTGCTTGAAGGACAGCAGTGAAAAGCCCCCCGAATGACGCTTTCGAACCAGATCGATGAACTCCAGATCGACCCGGGAAGGATTGGCGATGACTGGTTTCAAGTCGTAGTCGTTGACGAGGTTGAGATAATAGCCAAGCATCCCGGAGGAAAAATCCGTGTCGAACAGGTCAATCCGCGGCGTGGAATTCTTGGTCGGCTGGGCCAGCACATGCGCAAGCGACGAAGCGATCATGCTGGCGCCCGCGCCACCGACGGCTGAGACCACGGCATGCACCCGGCTGTCGCTGGCTCCAGTGCCTGGCGCATGGGTCGAAATCATGTCGATCAGGGCGCGGCGCTCCAGCGGCTTCTTCAGCCAGTCGTTGCCGTTCAGGCGGAAGAGCAGCCGCATCATGTCATCCGGCAGGTCTTCCGAAACGACGACGAGCGGAATGTGCCGATAGCTGGTGCGAAATGTGAAGATCTCCGGTTGCTGCAGTAATTCCCCGTTGTCGACGTCGAGAACGATCAGGTTGAACTGCGTCGGATCGAACCGGCCCTTTTCTCCGAGTGCCTTCAGCGAGAGATGGCGAACCTCGTAACGCGAAAGTGACCCGAACGTATCGAGCATGAAGCTCGCTGCTGCCGCGTCGTCGGAGAGAACCAATATCTTGGTGGATGCGGCAATGTTCATGTGAGCTGTCATTTTCGCTTTCCTACGCGTTATAAGGGGTCAGCAGGTTGAGCAGGTCTTTAGATCTTCCGTCGTGATCGTCACCGGATGGGCCGGGATGGTAATGTCGTTGAGCCCTAACAACCCGCCGAGGATCGGCAGATCGAAGGTGATGTCGCGCACCTCCAGCCGCATCGTCAGCACAGGCCCTTCCGGCCGACCCCAGTAGCCCAGTCCCGATCGCTGATAGGTGGCGACGACGTTCGTCGCGCCAATCCGCGGATTGATGTGGCACATTCCGATCTGGGCAACAGAGGCCATATTCGGACAATCTTGCGCGTCCTTTGACCCATAGACAATGCGCCTCAGTTCGGCGCTGCATCCCGAACCCGTGCAGGTCGCGGAGATGCTCGCATCGTTCGGTGTGGCCTTGCCGTTGTTGAGTGGATCGCTCGCGTCTGTCGGGAAGGCGGTGCTGAAGGCCGTAGCCGAAAGCAGCGGATCGGATACTGCCGCCAGGCGGGCACCATATTGCAGTGCCTTGACCGTCTGATTCCACTGCGCCATGGCATAGCCGAACTCGATGAAGGTGGCGAATACCAGCATGACGATCGGAAAGGTCAGCAATGCTTCGACAAGGCTGACACCACTGCTATCCTGCCAGAATGCCTTGATTGCCCTAGAGGTCACCATCCGATGTATCTCTCTTCATGGAAGGAACTGATGGTGATGGCGCCGATTCCCAGAAAGCCGAACACCGGCGAGGTCTGGTAGAGATGAGCGGTGGAAATGGTGATGTCCCCGTCCGCATCCGGCGCAGTGATGGTGATGTCGGCAGGGTTATTCCAGCCGGGGACGCGGGGTATGGCGCCTGCCGCGGGTGTTTGCGTTCCGTAAAAGGCGATCGTCTTCGCAGTCGCCTGATTGCATGTCGGCACATAGGTTCCCGACACCGGCCGGCATCGCGAGAGGTAACGCCCCGCATCGCGCAAGCCTGCGTCGATCTGCATACGCTGCCAGAAGATGCTGCCAAACTCGAGTATACCAGCCGCAAAGATCGTCACAAAGGGGATGGCGAGCAGCGCTTCGGCAAGCACTGCGCCTTCCTCACGCCGCAAGAAGCCGAGGCAAAGCCGATCCCGTATAAAATTGCGGAGCGCCATCATCTGACCAGTTCCGCTTCTTCCCGCAGCAATTCGTCTGCCGTACCGCGACCACCCTTGCCGGTGATGTCGATCATCTCCAGGGAAAGGTATCGTTCGCTGGAATCCTTTATCGCCGGCTTGGTCAGGAACATGCGCGCGAAGGCCACGGCGCGTGTGGCCTTGTGACCGTTTAAATGGCCGACCGAGGCTTCATAGCCACAATTGACAATGGCGGAGAAGATTTCGCGGCGATCACCATATTCGGCCGCCGTATAGTTCGAAAGGTCCGGGCCGGTATAGCACTGGCCGCCCATTACCGGTTTGCCGGTCTCGCCATTCGCCGAGGCATGGTTGATCAGAGATGCGTTGGCAAGCTCGTAACGATAAACATCGTATGCGGAGGGTCGGCTTGGTGTTCCAGTCGCCTGCGGGGGATAACTGGAGTAGTTGCTGAGGACCGTGCTAACCGATGGCGCAGCCGTGCCCTGCGAGACGTTCCAATAGGTCGTGTAATCCCAATTGTTGCTGCTGCTGATCTTGCCGCCGGAAAGCAAGGCCATGGCCGCTCCGTAGCCGAGCGGCAAAGCCTTGGTCGCATCGCCGACAACCTCTCCGACCTTGACGGGATCATAGGTGTCGCAGCCCGCCTTTCCCTTGGTGATTGCCCGAGCGGAGCGTACGTTTTGGGCAGGACGGTATCGATAATCTCCCTTCGACTTGTTGAAGGAGGAGGAGTAATAGCCGAAGCGCGTATTCACCCCGTCCTCGATCGGCCCCGCCATTCCGCCGGTCTCCGTATCGAGGTTGTCCTGTGTATAGCAGGCGCCGGGATTGCCGGTGGCAAGAGCCTCCGCCAGCACGGACGCACCATTGCCCAAGGGGGTACGCAAGAACCCGAAATTGCCGGGACCGGGATTGGACACCGAGGTGCTGTGAAGCTCGATCTGTCGCCCGTAGAGATTGCCGGCGGCAAAATTGGTGTGTAGGGCCGTTGCTGCAGTTTCGCTGGCGCTTTCACTCGTGTTCCCTGCGGGCTCGAACGGATTGCAGATAAAGATCGGCGTCACGTCGCAGGCGCTGGCATGGTATACGGCCACGGCATCGGCAGCGATATTGATCGTACTGCGGGTGAACCCAACCGGAACCGGAAAGATCGTCTGCATCGCTTGCGGCTTGGCGATGACCCAGGCGTAGGACGCTTCGCTGGCCACTGTCGTTTCCATGGAAGACGGGATTGATGTATCGTCGCTGGCCGGGATGTTCTTCAAAAAGAACACGGTGACCGTGCTGCCGGCGTCATTTCCGGCGTTATAGGTCATGCTGATGTGCGAGCCGAGCGACATGCCGGTTCCGCCGCCGGAAAAAGCCGCGCTATTGGCGATTTTCTCGATCGCGGTCTGCGCCCTCGAAATGGCATCATCGCGGCCATCGAGTTCGCGGGCTCCGGCCAGCGCCATTGCATCGACCGCGTTCTGGAGATCGGTGTGCAGGTTGCTGCTGCGGCCGACATCGATGACCAGCAGCGAAAAGCCGAGAAGCATTGGCATGGCGATGAGCGTCAAGGCGATGACATAGCCACGATGATCGTTCCAGAACCGTCTGACAACCCTGCTCAGCATCGGCATACCCCCATCACGGCGCTATCGCCGCGACGCCCCGTTTCGTGCATTTTCCCTTCCGGCGCTGCCGCCGTTCATGCCTTTCGAATGGCTACTGGCTGACAGTGGCCCCACTGGACGCGCCATTCGCCCCCATGGCCGGCGACGGCTGAACAACGCCCGCCCCACCGTTCTGATATTGAGTGACCACCCTGCGGATCACCTTGCCGTCGCTTGCGATTCGGGTTCGCTGGGCTTCCGGCGGGAAGGGGTCCTCGATATGGATGGCCTTGTTTGCTTCCACGGCATTGCCGAGCCCGAAGGTGATCGAGTCGCGATGGTTCATGTAGTCGGCACAGCCGGAAGCGAGGCCGGCGGCTGCAAGCACGAGAAGGGCGCGTTTAGCGTTTTGTAACAACAACCTGGCCTCCCTGATTCAGGTCGAGACGATGGCCATAGGGCCCGGTCACACCTTCGCCATTGCGAAAGCGGCGGAGCATGTCCTTGTCGACTTCCAAGACACCGAGTGCGAAAAGCTCGACGTCATTGGACGAACGTGTCTGATCGAGCGGACTATAGAGGTCCTCACCCGGGCGGGCCGGTCGCACGATGTGCGGGGTAACGACGATAACCAGGTCGGATTCTTTCTTCTGGAAACTGGTCGAACGGAACAGCGCGCCGAGGATCGGTATCTTCCCGAGGCCCGGCAACTGCTGGATGTCTTTGGCATTGATCGACTGCAGCAGGCCCGCCATGGCAAAACTCTGGCCGTCGCGAAGCGCTACCGTGGTGCTGGCAGCGCGCGAGATGAAACCCGGATTGCCGTTGACGTTGATCGATGGATCAAGCTCGGAAACTTCAGGCTCGATCTCCAGATTGATGACGCCGTCGTCAAGCACCACCGGCTTGAATGTCAGCCGCACGCCGAAGGGGCGATAGTCCGTCTCGGTGGCGACTGTCGTGCCGTTGTTCGTCGTCTTCAGGATCGGCACTTCGCCGCCGGCATGGAAGCTGGCGGTCGAGCCGCTCATTGCGATGAGGTTCGGCTGGGCAAGGCGACGCACCAATCCCTTCTGCTCGAGCGCATTGATGACCACGTCGATGCGGCCGCCCGAGATTTCCAGCACCTTGGCGATCAACTGGCCGAAGGGCAGCATACCGGTTGCCGCACCCTTGGGGTCAAGGAGGGAACGGGCCAGGTTGCCGTCATCGTCTACGGTGATACCCTGGCTGGTCGTCGCCTTGCCGATGCCGTTGTTGCCGTGCCCTGACCAACCGATCCCGAGGTCACGACCGGTCTGGCGCGAGGCTTCGATGACACGGACCTCCAGCATCACCTGCTGGCTGTCACTGACGCGCAACTGGTTCAGCACCGGCTGGTCGGAATAGGACTGGGCGACTTCCATCACCCGCTGCAATTCGATGCCGTCACGGACCATGCCTGTCAGGCGAATGCGATCGTTGGAGTTGACCACCGTGACCCGGGCCGAGGGCGCGGCAGAGCGAATGGCGGCGGCGACTTCGGTGAAATCGCTGGCAACGCGGATGTCGATGACGCCGAGAAGCGACTTGTCGTCGCCATAGACCGAGATATTGGTGGCGCCGATTTTCTTGCCGCGAATGAACAGCGAGTGGTCGGAAAGCGGCACCACGTCGATCATGTCGGCGCTGCCGATGACGAGATCGCCGAAGGGCTGGCCGGTATTGAGCGTCAGCGTCGCGTTCGGAGGCAACGTCACACGCTGGACCGATTTGCCTAAGATGACCGACTTTTCCTGTGCGTTGACGCAGCCGGCAAATCCGGGTCCTAAACACACACAGGCCGAAAACACTGCCGCGAGTGCCGCAAGGCTTTTCGTCCCTGCGATTCTTCTCTTGCCGTTCGCCATGCCTGCTGTTGCCCCCTCATTCGGCTCGCCGCACCTGCGGCATGCCGCAAATATTACTGGACCAGGCCGACTCTGTGCTCCTCGCGCTTCGTCGTGTTCCAGACCCCCACCGTCACCCACTTCGGCTCGACCGGCAATACCGGCTCGACCTTTTGCTCTACAATCTGCACTTGTTTTTCAGGTTCTGGCAACTTATTCTTTTCCAGATCCTTGCTGAGCTCGGTCGCCATCGCGCCGCCACCGAGGTCGGCGACGGTGATCGGCCGGGTTTGCTCGACCGAGGAAGAGGCAATATTGCGAAGCGCCAGCGAGAGCGTGCCGATACTGGAGCCGAGGGTAAGGCGCTGCGCCTCATCGGTCGTGACCTCGAAGGTCACGGTTTTGACGACGGATGGTTCGTCCTTGCGCTCGTCTGCCGTCTGGTCCACCGCCAGCACCTTGACGCCTTGCAGCAGCACGTCGACGAAGGTCTGATCGTTGCCTGCCGGTCCGCGCACGACCCGCGTCAAAAGCACGTCGACGCGATCGGAAGGCCTGACAAAGCCGGCAACGCCGAGCACGTCGTTGACGCGGATGGAAACCGCCTTCATGCCCTGGTCGAGCGCGGCCGACAGCGTCGCGCGTTCGCCGGTACCGGTGATTTTCGAGGATAGCACCGGCTCGCCAGGATCGATCGCCGCCATGGCATAACGCGGCTGGGCATCGCTGCCGACAACCATCTCGACGCTGACGAATGAGCCTGCGGGTGTTTCATTGGAGGGCCATGGAATGGCTCGTAGATTTTCGGGCCGGATCCGGTCACCGAAGCGCATTGGCTTGGCGGCGACAACGAGTGTCCTTTCCTCGGCCTTCATGCCGTTCATCGCCAGCAGCCGGGCCTTCTGATCGGAGAGATACGCGCGCATGCCGAAAACTGCTGCTGCGGCGAGTACAAACGCAATGACGAGACTTAAAATCGTTGAAGAACGCATCGCGGTTACTCGCTACACTGGACGGACTGCATCCATTCATTACTGCTAATTTAGAAGGGAGGGGTTAACAAAACCCCTCTTTTCAGCTCAAAAACGCTGCTCAGGAAGCAGCTGAGGTGCATCAACCCGCCGCCGCCGGCGCAGTCAGGTCTTGTGCTTGGAACCAAGTGGCCCACGATCCCCATGCAGTGTTGAGTTCACCGCCGATCAGGACAACTGATGCAACAACTCCGCCGACCAACAAACCAAGCAGAATAAGATATTCAGTCAGTGCGACGCCATCTTCTTCCCGCGCGAAAGCGCGTACGCTATTTACAAATGCTTTCATCGAGAATTACCTCCAGGTACGTGGTGCGCCGTCATTTCCCCCGGTCGCCTTGTCGTCGAGACCGCCCCTTCGACTGGAAATATTAATAATCTGTTAAGTCTAATTTAGTCAATTGTTTTATACGCAGACGATCGGCATCTATACTTTTATGGTTAAGACGAAAGTCCGCGGTGCCAGTCTAAGACCATGATTTATTCGTCTGGACTAGTGGATAAAAACTTGAGACGCAGGCTAATAATAGCCCAAAAGGTTGGATCTGATGCTGGAAATGATCATTGTTGTTAATTCGCTTTCAGTATTACTTTTTCTCTACGCCGCCTGGACCGATTTCCGGACATGGAAGATCCCCAACACGATCGTGCTTGCGCTCGTGACACTTTATGTACTGCGCGCGGTGGGTGTGATGCTTGGCTCCGAGGATGTCGGCGCTGCTCTCTTTGCGTCGAGCGGAATTGGCGGCGACGTCGGGGCCGGTCTGCTGATGTTTATGCTCGGAGTGGCGCTCTGGGCGTTCCGGCTGTTTGGTGCAGGGGACGCCAAGCTTTTTCTGCCGATCGGCCTTTTTGTCGGATGGCATGGAATGCTGCCGTTTTCGTTTTTCCTCCTCATCCTTGGCATCGTCACACTGCTGGCCCTGCGGCTGCCGGTGCCATTGCCCGTCGCACACCTCGCCTTTTTCATGCGCATCGAGGAAATTCGGGCGAGCCGGAAGATACCTTATGGCGTCGTCATGGTATTCGCCGCGCTCCTCACCTTGGCCTTGCCCATTATCCGACAGCAACTGCAGCTACGATGACCCGGCGTCGACAGAACTTCCTCGCAAGAGCCCCTTCGCATTCACGATCGTTTTCAGCAGAATCTGTTTTTCACCGCCGATCAGCTCGCACAGAAGACTGGCCTATCGCGCCCACAGTCGATGCGGCGCGAACGGTATTGTCGAGAAAGCGACGGGTCGCGAGAGTGGTCGCGTTTCAGCTATAGGCGGCGCTCTCATGCCGGCCTGAACGGCAACATCTCACATCATCAGTCAAAGCTGTCTGCCAGCAGAACCGCGGAGAGCTTCTTTATTCCCACGGCAAATCTTACCTGCAAATTCTCGGTCACCAGGATTGAGGGCAACCACCGATGCCGTCGAACGCATGGACGAGCGCGAAAAAGAACATATGTTCGAGGGGTCCTTCCTTTCTTGAAGCCTCAAACCAAACAGCACGGGCACACATCCATGACCAAAGGCTCCGATCTTCTAGTGGCAGCGCTTGAGAACGAAGGTGTCGATCGCATCTTCGGCATTCCCGGCGAAGAGAATCTCGACGTTGTCGAATCCATCCGCAAGTCGTCGATTGAGCTCGTGCTCACCCGACACGAGCAGGCAGCCGCCTTCATGGCGGCGACCTATGGCCGCCTGACAGGCAAGCCCGGCGTCTGCCTGACGACTCTCGGGCCCGGCGCGCTGAACCTCTCGACGGGTGCCGCATACGCCCTGCTCGGGGCGATGCCGATGGTGATGATCACTGGTCAGAAAGGCATCCTCTCGTCCCGCCAGGCGCGCTTCCAGGTGGTCGATGTCGTTGCGTCCATGAAGCCGCTGACGAAGCTCGCAAGGCAGATTGTGTCGCCGCAGATGATCCCGACGACGGTCAGGGAGGCGTTCCGCATCGCCCAGGAGGAAAGGCCGGGGCCGGTGCATCTGGAGCTTCCGGAAGATATTGCGGCCGAAGAATGCCAGGAGGTGGCGCTGATTGCGCCGCATCAGCTCGAACTGCCGACGGCAAGCGATGCGGCCCTCGATCGCGCTGCCGCCCTCATCGCCGCAGCCAAACGTCCGCTTCTGATGTTCGGGGCCGCCGCCTCGCGTCCCCGCTCGACATCGGATATTGCGCAGTTTGTGATCCGTACGCGCATTCCGTTCTTTACCACCCAGATGGGGAAGGGAACGGTGCCCGGCGGAACCGAACTTTATATGGGCACCGCCGCGCTGTCGGAGCGGGATTATGTCCACGAGGCCATTGAACAGGCAGACCTTATCATCACGATCGGGCACGACACGATCGAGAAACCACCCTTCATCATGGGCAAGGGCGGCCCGAAGGTCGTTCATGTCGGATATCAGCCGGCGACCGTCGAGCAGGTCTATTTCCCGCAGTCCGAGGTCATCGGCGACATCGGCCCTTCGCTGAAGGCGCTGGCGGATCGCCTCGAGGGCAAGCTGCCAAACGCGCAGGCGCTTCTTCATCTCCGCGAGCGCATTCTCGAGCGCATCGCCGCGCGGGCAACAGAAGATCGCTTCACGCCACAGCGGCTGGTCCACGACATAAGAGAGGTGATGCCGCATGACGGCATCCTAGCGCTCGATAACGGCATGTACAAGATCTGGTTTGCCCGGAACTACCGGACGCGGATGGCGAACACGCTACTGCTCGACAATGCCCTTGCAACGATGGGAGCCGGGCTGCCATCGGCGATGGTTGCCTCGATGCTCTATCCCGAGCGGCGTGTCATGGCGATTTGTGGTGACGGCGGCTTCATGATGAACTCGCAGGAACTCGAAACAGCCGTCCGGCTGAAACTCAACCTCGTCGTCCTCGTCATCGAGGACAATGCCTACGGCATGATCCGCTGGAAGCAGGCGGTGGACGAATTCCCGGATTTCGGGATGACCTTCGGCAATCCCGACTTCGTGAAATATGCCGAATCCTACGGCGCCAAGGGAACCAGGGTCGACGATATCAGCCGGTTCAAACAGGTGCTCGAAGAGGCTTTCTCCGGCGGCGGTGTGCATCTGGTGAATGTGCCGGTGGACTACTCTGAAAATGAACGCGTGCTGGTGAAGGAGCTTCGCGAACGGCTCCCCGCGAAATTGGAGGCCTGAGATGCCGCGCACCATGAAGGTCTACCAAGCGTTCGACCGCGAGCCGATTGCAGAGCTGCCGGCAGACGACGCGGCCGCGCTCGAGCGCAAGCTTCAGCTCGCCGCCAAAGCCTTCGCCGATCGCGACGGCTGGCTGCCCGCGCATCAGCGGTTGGCAATCCTCAGAAAGGCGTCGGCACTTCTGCAGGAGAACCGCGATCGTTTTGCGATGATGATCGCCCGTGAAGGCGGCAAGCCGCTGACGGATGCGATCATCGAGGTGACGCGCGGGATCGACGGCCTCCTCAATGCGGCGGACGAGCTGCGCAACTTCGGCGGCAAGGAAATCCCCATGGGGCTGACTGCGGCCAGCGCGAACCGATGGGCCTTCACCACCAAGGAGCCGATCGGCGTCGTGGCGGCGATATCGGCCTTCAACCATCCGCTCAATCTCATCATCCACCAGATCGCGCCGGCGATCGCCGTGGGTTGCCCGGTGATCATCAAGCCGGCAGCGCCGACCCCGATTTCCTGCATCGAGATCGTCAAGCTATTCTGGGAGGCCGGTCTCGACGAACGCTGGTGCCAGACCCTCATCACCGAGGACAATGCGCTTGCCGAGGCCTTCGCAACCGATCGTCGCGTCGCGTTCCTGAGTTTTATCGGCTCGGCAAAGGTCGGCTGGTACCTCAAGGCCAAGCTGCCGCCGGGCACCCGATGCGCGCTTGAGCATGGTGGAGCAGCACCCGTCATCGTCGACCGCAGCGCCAATGTCGATGCGATCGTCGGCACCATTGTCAAAGGTGGCTATTATCACGCCGGGCAGGTCTGCGTGTCGGCCCAGCGTCTCTTCGTGCATGAAGATATTCTGGCTTCCTTCACCGAGGCGCTCGCTGCCAGGGTGGCAGCCCTGCATGTCGGCGATCCCACGGTTATGCAAACCGAGGTAGGGCCGCTCATTTTGCCACGCGAGGCAGACCGCGTCACGGCCTGGATCAAGGAGGCGACGGACGCCGGAACCAGGCAGATCGGGGGCGGTCGGATGTCCGAGACGACACTTCTGCCTTCGGTTTTGCTGAACCCGCCTGCAGACGCGAAAGTGTCGGTGCTCGAGGTTTTCGGACCGCTGACCTGCGTCTACGGCTACCGCGACCTCGACGAAGCGATCCGCATTGCCAACTCGCTGCCTTATGCCTTCCAGGCGAGCGTCTTTTCCGCCGACATAGCGATTGCTCTCAGGGCGGCAAAACACTTGGATGCATCGGCCGTTCTCGTCAACGACCACACCGCGTTCCGTACCGACTGGATGCCTTTTTCCGGACGCAGGCAGTCAGGATACGGGGTCGGCGGCATTCCCTGGACGATGGAAGAGATGGCCGACGACAAGATGGTGGTGTTCAACCAGGTCACTTAGGGGCAGCGATGATGGGATCAACTGTTCGATTTCCATCGGCAGGTAAAACCCTTGGATAATAGACGATGCCTTCGCCGACGTGGTCGGTCCCGCGTCTGCATAATTCTAGTGCGGCGACGGGATCGACGTCGCGCACCGCTCAAAATCAGACAAACATTGGATAACCGCTTGCTCGGCCAGGATGGACTTGCCTCGCCCACAGCCGGGAGGCATGGTCTGTCTCGGAACAACGGAATCACAAAACTGCGGACGAGAGGTCTTTGGCCATGCTCGAAAGCTCGCAGCGCATCGCAAACATGGCTGATTAATGTTTTCCTTCCTGCACAGTTCAGACCTGCATATTGGCAAACGATTTGGCAATCTTCCGGAGGATTTGAGAGGGCGCCTGCGCGAGGCACGGCATGGTGTCATCGCCAGGCTTGCCGCTGCAGCACGAGAGCATGGCGCTGGCGTCATTCTGCTCGCCGGCGACACCTTCGACACCGAGACGCCGACGCCTGCCGTGCTTCGGCAAGCGCTTGGCGAGATGGCCCGGAATACGCCGCTGCGCTGGGTCTTGCTTCCCGGCAACCACGACTCGCTGCTGGCCGATCAGCTCTGGAGTGCTGCGCGCGGTGTGGTGCCCGACAATGTCATCCTGGCGACGGAAGCGGTGCCTCTTCCGCTTGGGCCTGATGTCATCCTGCTGCCGGCGCCTTGCACGACCAGGAGGCCGGGCCGCGACCTGACCGAATGGATGACGGGTGCCGCCACAGCGGACGGCGCTATCCGCATCGGCCTCGCCCATGGCCCCATCCAGGAATTTTCGGAGGATGCCACGGCCGCCAACGTGATTGCGCCGAACCGCGCGGCACTGGCCGGCCTCGACTACATGGCGCTCGGCGATTGGCACGGATCGGTGGCGGTGGACGCCAGAACATATTACAGCGGCGCGCCCGAGCCGGACCGTTTCAAGCATGACCGGCCGGGGCAGGCGATGGTCGTTTCCATTGCCGGGCAGGGGGCGATGCCGACGACGACGACGGTGACGACCGCCAGCTTTTCCTGGCGGACATTGCAGCTTCCGCTGCTGGCGTCGGAAGACGGCGTTGAAGTGCTGAAGGCCGCGTTGCCGGAACCGTTCGCGCGGCGACAAACCCTGCTGCGCGTGGCGCTGTCCGGCCGTGCCCGGTTGAACGGGCGAACGGCGATGATCAGCCTGCTGGAGCAGGTCGCGCCGGAATTTGCGCATCTGGAGATCGATGCCGACCTTTTGGGGACCGACTGCGAGAGCGATGATCTGGAGACCATCGACCGAGCCGGTGCGCTGCGCGATGCTGCGGAATTGCTTCTTGCCGAAAGCCTCGACGAGGCCCGTTCCGGCGATGACAGGGGCGTGGCGCGCCAAGCGTTGATCCGCCTGTTTTCCTATTGCGAGGCGATCGATCGATGAAACTCACCGCCCTTCGCCTCCACAATGTCAAACGCTTCGCCGGCCGCGGAATATCCGTCGAAGGAATCGCCGACGGCGTCAATGTGCTGAGCGCCGCCAACGAACATGGAAAATCAACCTGTTTCGAGGCGCTGCATGCCCTGTTCTTCCAGCCGCACAGCGGCAACCCAAAGAGCGTGCAGATGCTGCGCCCCTATAGCGGCGGCAATCCGATCGTCGAGGCCGATATCACGATCGAAGCCGGCCACTACCGCCTGACCAAGCAGTTCCATAGCGGACGGCGCGCCAGCGTCACCGATCTCGGCAGCGGCCGGATCGTCGCCCAGGCCGATGAAGCCGAGGCTTTCATCGGCGATCTCATTTCCGGCGGAACCTCCGGCCCGGCAGGCCTGCTCTGGGTGCGCCAGGGCGTCACCGGCATCGAAAATCGCAGCAAGAGCGAGGAAGAGAACGACAAGCGAGTGCGCGAAAGCCTGCTGTCTTCGGTGCAGGGCGAGGTGGAGGCGCTGACGGGAGGACGGCGCATGTCGGCGGTGCTCGAAGCCTGCGAGGAAGAACTCAATCGCCTGGTCACCGCAACGCTGCGGCCGAAGGCAGGAGGCCGCTTTGCCGCCGCGCTCGAGGAGCGTGACAGGCTGCAGGAGGAGGAGGCGCGGCTGGCCAAGGAGGTGGAGATGCTGCACGGCGCACTCGACCGCCGCCGCTCGGTGCAGGCGAGACTCGGCGAACTGGAAAACCCTGATGAGGAAGCCGGCCGGAAAACCGCGATTGCCAACGCCGAGTCGGTGCTCGAAGCCGCTAAACTGCATGACAGGGAACTCAAAGCGCTCGACGCAGAAGGTGCCTTGGCCGCCAGCCGCCGCGATCAGGCGCAGCAGGCATTCGACCGCTTCCACGCAGCATTGAACCGCAGCGGCGAACTGGCGCGGCGTTTCGCCTTGGCGGAGAAAGAGCTTTCAAATGCAGCCGAGCGACGCGCGGCATCGCTTGTTGAAAGCGAGGCTGCAACGGCGGAGGTGCAGGCGGCCGAAGAGGAGGAGCGGTTGAACCGCGAACTGCTTGCGCGGCTGGAGGCAGCGCTACGTTCATGCCACGCCGCCGAGCGTCTGGCCGAGGTCCGTCTGCGTCTCGAACAGGCGGAAGCGGCGCGCCAGCAGATCGAGGATGGGGAGGCGGCGCATGCATTGCTCGCCATTCCAGCCGATGCCATCGAACGGCTTGAAGCACTCGACATCAAAATCGTCGGCTTGCGCGCAGCCGCCGAGGTCGGCCTTCCCTCACTCAGGATCGATTACCTGAAGGACGTTTCCGGATTGGTGAGCATGGACCGCCAGCCTCTGCATGGGGGCGAGGATAAGAGCTTTGCCGGAATGGCGAGGCTTGACATAACAGGCATAGGCACCCTGACCATCCATTCCAGCCGGCAGGCCGACCACAATGGGGCGCTGGAGACCGCGGAAGCCACGCGCCAAACATTGCTTGCCAAGCTCGGTGTCGACAGTCTGCGGACGGCGCGGCAGCGCGATATTGCTGCGCGAAACAAGCGGGAGGAACTGGTGAGGGCGCGCCAGCGGCTCGCCGAACTCGCTCCGAATGGCATTGACGAGCTTCACCTCGACGCCGCACGCTTTGCCGAACTCAGCCAAGGTCCGGTCGAACTTGACGCCAACCCGGAAGAGGTGCGTGCCCGTCTCGCGGATGCGACACGGCGCATCGAACTGGCGCGCAACCGGGCGCGGGAGGCGTCAGTGATGCGCACGGAAGCCGGCGAGGCCATATTGCGCGCGCAGACCGAGCACGCCAGGCTTGGCCAGGAACGCGAGGCCATTGAGGCGGTCATCGGCCCTGAGGCGGGCCGAAATGAATTGCAACAGAACCTCGCCGAAAAACTCTCCAGCGCCAAAGAGCAGGTCGATACGATCGAACTCAGGGCCGCGCCTTTGCGCAGGACAGGGCGGGACCTCGCAGGCGCGGAGGCTGCCCTTGCCAGGGCGCGCTCGGTCGCCGACGCCGCGGGCCGCGAAATTGCCAGGCTTCGCGAAGAGCTTGCCGATCTCGGCGGTCAGATCCGCACCCGCTCGGACAGTGCGCTGGAAGAAAACTGGTCGGAAACGCGGGATTTTCTGGCAGCCGCGCGCGGGCAGGTGAAGCGTTTCGAAACGGAGGTCGGCGTGCTCGATCGCTTGCGCAAGGCGCTGACGGCGACGCGCGCGGCGGCGCGTGATCTTTATCTCAAGCCGGTCATGAACGAACTCGCCCCGCTGCTCGGCCTGCTGTTCGACGACATCTCGATCACCTTCGACGGCGACACGTTGCTGCCGCAAATCGTGCGCCGCAACGGCCTGGACGAGGATGTCGACCGGCTGAGCGGCGGCATGCGGGAGCAGCTCTCGGTGCTGACCCGCCTTGCATTCGCACGGCTGCTTGCCCGCGACGGCCGGCCGGCGCCTGTCATCCTTGACGATGCGCTTGTTTATTCCGACGACGACCGGATCGAGCGAATGTTCGATGCGCTGCACCGCCAATCGCGCGACCAGCAGATCCTCGTCTTCTCCTGTCGCCAACGCGCCTTCTCCAAGCTGGGCGGCAATGTGCTCACCATGCAGCCATGGCAGCCGGATTAGGGAATCGCCGAAACTCCGATCGCAGCCGAATGAAGATACGGCGGCAGGTTTTCGAGGTCGTCGCTCGCCTCGGGCGAAAAAATAACGTTATAGTTCATGTCCCACGTTATTTCTTGGCGTGAGCGGCCATGCGGGCGTCGAGTCGCCGCCTGACTTCCGCGGCGGAGAGGGCGCGCTCGGGGTGGGCTTTAATCTCGTCATAAGTTGACGCGACCTCGTCGCGCAGCCATCTCTCAACTGCGGCGTCGCGGGCGGCCAAGCTGCGCAGACCGTCGCGGATAACTTCGCTCTCGGTCGCATATTCGCCCGAACTGACTTTGGCCTTCACCATTTGCGCCATTTCCAGCGGGAGGGTGATGGTGAGTGGTTGGGTTGTACGCATGGTGTGGGTCCTCGGTTATCTCCAGCGTATGATTAAATCATACGCTTTATATATAGGCGACCCTGGAGCGGTTTAAGCCAATCGCAGAAAATGGCTTAGGTGAGCGCGGCCCCACACTCAAGCAGGGACTGCGCTTCGTTCAAGCCACAGGTACGCGGCAGCTGTCCAGGAAAAGCCGAGGCCACCGCAGCCTTGGCCGGTGACCGGGTCGAAATATTCGGCGAAACCTTCCGTCTCGATCGCTGCGATGGTGGATTGCCGCAGCTCTTCGGCGACATCCGCGTAGCCATTGCGCTTGAGGCCGTCGATCAGCAGCCAGTTGATGATCGCCCAGGCGGGGCCGCGCCAGTAACGCTTCGGCTCCCAACTGGCGATACCCGGCTTGGTGGTGGGAAAGGCGACCTTGAGGCCCTTGGACCAGGCCTTCATTTCCGAAACCAGCGCGTCGGCAACCTGCCTGCCGAGATCCAGCGAGAGGAGGGGGATGAAGCCGGCTTGCGTGGCGGCCTCGACATCTTCGTCGGAGATCAGGTCTCGCGAGACAAAGCGGGCAAGGTCCGGCCGCCATTGGACCATCATCGCCTTGCGGCTGCGGTCGTTGAGGGCGGCGATCTCGATCGCGTCCTCCGTCCGGCCGAGGAGGCGGGCGAGGTGTTCGAGGTCTTCACCGGCCTTGAGCAGGATCGCGGTCGTCTGGATCTCGGCGACCTTGAACGGCGCCTTTTCCCATTGTTTGGCCGGATCCCACCCGCAGGCAGCATAGGTATCGACCAGATGAATGAAGCGGCGGTAATCCTCGTCGCGCGGGCGCATGTCGGCATCGACATGGCCGGTATCCTTGCGCACCACCGGCGTGTCGGTGGTGGTGGGTACACGAGCGAGTGCGATGTCCCAGGCCGGAGAATTGTCGCTGCCGCTTTCCCATGGATGCAGGAGTGCCACGAGCCCGGTACCTTCAGGGTCGCGGGCGGAATACCACCAGCGATGCCATTTCAGCGCCGCCTCGTAGAGGGGCAGGGTGCGCGCTTCGCCCTCCTTGCCGGCGGTTTCGTGCAGCTTGCGCAGTGCGATTGCGAAGACCGGCGGCTGGGTTATGCCGGAGGTCGGGATCTTGTGCTGCGTGCGCCAGACGGTCGGTCCTGGGAAATAGGTTTCGCTCGGCGCATGGAAGACGATATGCGGGATCATCCCGTCCACCCATTGGCCTTCGACCAGCCGCTCCAGCTCGCGATAGGCACGATCGATATCGTAGAGCGCGAAGCTCATGGCGACGAAGGCGGAATCCCAGTTCCACTGGAAGGGGTAGAGCCTGTCGGTCGGCACGGTATAGCCGCCGCGATCGTTGGCAGCGAGGATGCGCTTCGCCTGGTCGATATGCATGTTCATGTCGGGTACTCCGGTATTCTTAGGCCAGGACGGACGGAAAGGACTTGCCGCTTTCGGGCGAAAGCCAGGTGATGCGCTTCTGGTCGAGCTTCAGGCCGATCGTATCGCCGCTCTTTACGGTCTCCGAAGCCGGCAGGATGACGCGCACCGGCTGGTCGTGGATCGAGCCGGTCAGAAGCAGGTGCGAGCCCATAGGTTCGGCAACGCGTACCCGCATTTCGAGACCCTGCGGCAGCGGCGCGAGTTCGACGGCTTCGCCGCGCAGGCCAAGGATCACTTCATCGCCGGACCCCTGCGGCGCTGCAAGCCGTTCGGTGCCTGACGCCACCTGGCTGTTGGTGACCGGCACCTTGATGAAGTTCATCGGCGGGTTGCCGATGAAGCCGCCGACGAAACGTGTTGCCGGGTGATTGTAGATCTCGACCGGATGGCCAACCTGCTCGACCACGCCGCCATGCATGACGGCGATGCGGTCGGAAAGGCCCATCGCTTCCGTCTGATCGTGGGTGACGTAGATCGTCGTGGTGCCTGCTGATTGCAGCACGGTCTTGAGTTCGGTGCGCATTTCCAAGCGGAGCAGCGCGTCCAGGTTCGAAAGCGGCTCGTCCATCAGCAGCACCTTCGGTTCGACGGCAAGGGCACGAGCGACCGCGACGCGCTGGCGCTGGCCGCCGGATAGCTTGTTCGGGTATCGGTCGAGATATTGCTCGATATGCAGGAGGCCGGCGGCCTTCTCGACCTGCGCCTTCACGCGTGTGTCGTCGGCCTTCTGCATCCGCAGCCCGAAGGCGACGTTCTCGTAAACCGTCATATGCGGAAAGACGGCGTAGTTCTGGAAGACCATCGCAAGGCCGCGATCCCGAGGTGCAAGGCCGATTACCGACTTGTCGCCGATGCGGACATCTCCCGATGTGGCCGTCTCGAGGCCGGCGATGATGCGCAGCAGCGTGGTCTTGCCGCAGCCGGATGGACCGAGCAGCGAGACGAATTCGCCGTCGTTGATCGTCAGCGAGACCTCTTTCAGCGCTTGGAAGGCTCCGAAGCTCTTGCGGATGCGGTCGATGACAATATTGGCCATATCGATGGTCCCGTTATTTGGAGGAAATGCCCCAGATCGCGAAGAGGTAGCGCCTGACCGCGAAGATGAAGACAACCGAGGGAAGGATGAGCATCAGGCCCCCGGCAAAGCGGTAATGCATCGGGCTTTCCGAAAGCACGGTCAGCAGGTATGCGGTCAGCGTGCGGTTGCGCACCGTCAGCACCGAGGCAGCAAAGACCTCGTTCCATGAGATAACGAAGGCGAAGACCGCGGTTGCGACGATACCGGGAAGCGCCAAGGGTGCCACGACCTTGAAGAAGGCCTGGATGCGGGTGCAGCCGAATACCCAGGCGGCTTCCTCCAACTCCTTGGGCACGCCGAGGAAAATGCCCTGGGTGACGAGCGCGGCGAAAGGCAGCGCCAGCACCGTATGGATGAGGCCGACGCCGAGGATCGTATCGTAGAGGCCGAGCCGGATGAAGGAGACCGTCAGCGGCAATGCCAGGATCGCCAGCGGGAAGGCGCGGGTCAGCAACACCAGGAGGCGGTAGCTGTCCTTGCCGCGGAAATCATAGCGGGCGAGCGCATAACCAGCCGGCGCGCCGAGCAGGATCGAAAGCGCTACCGTGATGCCGGCTGCCCCCAGCGAATTGAGGAAGGACTGAACGACGCCTTCGGTCTTCAGGAAGAGAAAAAAGGGCTCCAGTGAAATGCCGGTGGGAAGGCCGGTCTTCGGCCAGACATAGACGCCCTGGCGTCCGCCGAGGGCGCCGAGCGCGACCAGATAGATCGGCACCAGCACCCAGGCGCAGAGGGCGGCGATGCCGCTCCAGAGCAGCCAGCGGCGCGAGGAGACGAAGCCGGTGGCGTCGGGGGTGTCCGCGGTCATGCTGATGGTATCCGTGGTCATGGCAGGCGCTCCGGATCGACCTTCAAGGCCTTGAGATAGATGAGCGTGGCGGCAAGCGAGATGATCATGATCAGCACCGCGTAGGCGGCGGCGACGCTGTAATTCTGGTTCTGGTTCTGCCAGTTGTAGGCCTCGCCGACGAGGACCGGAAAATTGCGCCCGCCGAGCGCATAGACTACCGCGAAGACTTCGAAGGCGAGCACGGTGCGCAGGATCAGTGCCGATTGCAGGGCGGGACGGATCAGCGGCAGCGTGATGCGCCAGAAGCGCGTCCACGGACCCGCGCCGAAGATTTCGGCAGCCTCCTTGAACTCCTTCGGCACCTGGTTCAGACCGGCGACGATGATGACCATGACGATGGCCGTACCGCGCCAGATTTCGGCAACTGCAATGGCGAGGAAGAGCGCGACCGGCGTCTGGTAGGAGAGCCAGCTTGCCTGCCTGCCGATGATACCGAGGCCGAAGAGCAGCGAATTCAGATAGCCGGTATTCTGCAGGATCGACAACCAGACGAGACCGGCGGCAAGGTCGGAAATGCCGAGCGGGATTGTCCAGATCCACAGAATCGTCTCCCGCCCGCGGCCGACCTTGGCGACCATCGTGCCCATGGCCAGCGCCAAGGCGATCTGCACCGGCACGACCGCGATCGTCAGCAGGAAGGTGTTCTTCACTGAGCGGGTGAAATTGATGTCGGTTACCATGCGCTCGGCATTGGCGAGCGATGGCGCGCCATTATCCGAAACCGCCAGCCAGATCGTCTGCACCAGTGGCACGACGAACAGCAGTGCCAGGAAGGCGACGGATGGCAGGATCAGCAGATAGGGGATCCAGGGTCGGCTGTTGGTCATCGGCTCCGGCCTGACGAGCAGAGGGTTGAACGAGCGCCCGGGCAGCTCGCCCGGACGCGTCTCGGGTGGATTTATTCGACCGGGCAGGGGCCGTCGCTCTTGGCATCGGGCGCCCAGCACGCAGCCCTCGTATCGGCCATCAGCTTGGCCATCGTCGCGCCCTGGGCCTTCAGCACGTCTGCGACGGGCTCGTTCTGCAGCACGATGCGCTGGAAACTGTCCATGTAGACCTTGTTGAACTCGCCGCCCTTGTCGCCGAGGCCGACCGGCAGCAGCGAGATGACCGCGTCCTTGGAGGCCTGGGTGGCGGTGACCGCACCGGCGAGCAGGGCGACGCCGGCATCGAGATCCGGCGGCAGCTTGACATTCAGGGTCGGGAAGAAGCCGACCTTGGAGGCGGTCAGGAGCTGCGTCTCCGGCATGGAAAGGTGTTCGATGACCTTTTCTGCGCCGGCCTTATCAGGTGCACCCTTCGGAATGGCGAGACCGGCAACGACCGGCATATAGCCGCGACCCTTGGGACCTGCGGGCGCCGGGAAGACGACATAATCGTCAGGTGCTGCGGAAATGGCATTCTTCAGGCGGGCGATATGGTCCCAGGCGACCATGACTTCGCCGGCAGAGAGCGGCTCCTGCATGAAGTCGTAACTCGTCGAGTTCGGCGTCACATAGGCCCAAAGCGCCTTCAGCTTCTCCCAGCCGGCGGCCGCATCGGCACTCTGGAAAGTACGCACGACACCGCCCGTGAAGGACGGATAGAAATAGCCCTGGAAATAACGCGCCATCAGGCCTTTCGGGCCGGCGGGAAAGCCGATCTGCGGCTGGCCTGTGGCGTCCTGCATATTCTTACCCCACTCGATCAACTGATCGTAGTTCAGCGCGTTCACGTCGGCGCCGGCAGGCAGGTATTGCAGCGCTTCCTTCTTGGCGGCCATCACATAGGTCGCCTGCATCCACGGGATGTACTGCTGGGTCGATTTGCCGAGCTTGCCGAGATCGAGCAGCGATTGCGGCATGCCGCTCGCTGCCAGCTTCTTGGCGAGGTCATCGAGCGGTTCGAGCGTCTCCCTATCGGCAAGCGGCGAAAGCTCGCCATGCAGTGCGCCGACGAGGCTGACGGTGTGTTTACCGGCCTGGCGCTCGGCTTCCATGCGGACGGCAAACTGCGGTGGTTCCTCGACCACGTAGTCAACCGAGCCGACGTCCTTCAGGAGTTCCTCGCGGACGACGGTCGCCTCCTCGATCGGACGAAGCTGGGTGGACACGAAAACGGTCTGGGCAAGCACCGGCGAGGCGAAGGCCAGCACGGTGGAAGCCAGAATTCCAAATGACATGATATGTTTCATCTTCTCCTCCTTCATTGTTCTTTGTTTGAGATACACTTCTGTCTATGCCGCCTTGGCGGGACGGCGATGGCTGTCGCGATCGACAAATTCGATCGCGTGAAGCTCCTGGAGTTCTTCGGCGGGTTCGCCGGCAATGGCGCGCAGCAGCAGCGAAGCGAAGCTCGCGCCGAGGTTTTCACCGGTCATGCGCATGGTCGAGAGCGGCGGGCTGGTGAAGGCGCCCATCGGCAGGTCGTCATGGCCGACAATGCTGATCTGGTTGCCACCATCGACTTCGCGTAGCGCCCGGAGCGCTCCGATTGCCATTTCGTCGGTGGCGCAGACGAGTGCGGTCGGGCGCGAGGGGTGGCGCAGAAGTTCGAGTGCTGCGAGATAACCGCCCTGTTCCAGCGGCGCGCCCTCGGCGCAGAGATCGGTCGCGAGACCGCATTCCTCCATCGCCGCCCGCCAGCCGCGGCAGCGGTCATGAGCAAAGTAATATTCCTGCGGGCCGGCGATATGGCCGATGCGGTGGTGGCCGGCGGCATGGAAGCGCAGCGTTGCGGCACGGAAACCGGCAAAGCCGTCGCCATCGATAAAGGGATGGGGCAGCAGGCTTTCGGTGCGGCCGTTGGTGACGAAGGGAATGCCGCGCGACTGCAGGAATTCGACGCGCTCGTCCTTCCGCTTGGTGCGGACGAGAAGCATGGCGTCGACGCGGCGGCCATCGACGAAGCGGCGGCAGATGTCGAGCTCGCTCTCGCCACGCGGTATGGGCGCAATCACCAGATTGAGACCGGCAGCGGCAAGATGTTCGGCACAGCCGGACAGCATATCGAGGAAATGCGGAGGACCGATATGGCCGGGATCGCTCGGCAGCGTGACTGCAACCAGCTCGGCGCGCTGCCTGCGCAGACGGCGGGCCGAAGCATTCGGCCGGTAGCCGACCTTGTCGGCAGCCTGACGAACCCGTTCGCGCGTGGCGGCCGACACATCGGCATAGCCGTCGAGCGCACGCGACACCGTGGTGATCGACAGTCCCAGCGATTGCGCGAGCTGTTTGAGATTGGCCAAGATCTTCCTCCCGAAGTGAGGGAAACGATTCTCCAAAACGTTTTGGGAGTCAAGCCAAAACGTTTTGGTTCGGTTATCCTTAGGCTGCGAAAAGGCGCGAGAGCTGCAGGAGCGATCAGGGATTCTCAACGCAGATGGGGAGGGACCACTATCTTGTGTATCTGAATACGTTCAGGAAGTTCACACAGCAGTTCTGCATCACGCTCCAGATGATGAACCTGCTCTGGATCACCCTTGGTAAATGCCGTCATCGATTCCATGTCCGCCCAGTAGGAGATCGTCGTGAACCATGTCTCATCCTCACGGTCTTCGCGCAATAGTTGAACGTCGAGTGCTGTCTTTAGCAGTGGAGGAATTCCCTCTGCGCGGTTGTAGGCTTCATACTCATCAGCGAGTTCCGGCTTTGTGCGGCCGCGCCAGATACGAGCTATGGTTGGAACTTTCGTCATGTTCTGCTCCCAGTGACATCGGAACTCAGCAAAGCCGATGCGAGGAAATTCCGCGCGAGCGGCAGGGCACCTGGAAAATGTGTCGGCCCAGCACGATGAAAAGTCTTCCCCTATGCCGCGGGTATAACCGAAGGCTTGCTCTGGGCAGGGAGATGGCTTCGAATGAACTCTCGCTCAATCCGTAAGTTTGAGTGTTGCCGTAAACTGCGTCCCCTCCAGGCGATTGTATCTGGCCTCGCCATGCAGTTGATTGACGAAGGCTTTGATCAGCCGCGTCCCCATCCCGGCGCTGTCCGATCGGCCATCAAATCCAATCCCGTCATCCGCGACGGTAAGTTGAGATTCCTCTCCTTCAGTCGCGTGCAGCATGACGCGAATATTTCCGGATGCCCGGCCGTCGAATGCGTATTTCATGCTGTTGGCAATCAACTCGTTGAGCAGGAGGGCAAACGGCGTTGCCTTGTCTGCTGCAATCACGATGTCGTCGATTTCAAAGTCGACGGAAACGGCGCGACCATGGACGTCGACGAGCGTCCTGACGAATGATGGGATGAACTCTCGAGCAGATATTCCGCTAAACTGATCGAAGCCGTACATCTGCTCGTGAACTGCGGACATCGCAGAAATGCGCTCATTTAATTTTTGAACGGCGTCCGGATCAAAACCCTGCAAGCGCAGCAGGGCCATCACGGTCTGCAGGTTGTTCTTCACGCGATGGTGTATCTCGCGCATGAGCGTTTCATTCGACCGCAACGCATCCGCAAGCTGCCTGGTGTGCAATGTGTCCACTTTGATGAGATTCTGAATCCACAATGCTGCGGCTAAAGCACCAACCAGAGCGAAAGCGACCAACAAAGACGCAATTTTGGCATCCTCCCAAAAGGGCTGCATGATCACATGGATATCTGCCGAAGCAATGGCCACAAAAGGGGTGCGTTCGAGGATTCGGTATCCGACCAGGCGGTCTTCATGGTCGACTGGCGACACGGAGCGATATGTGCCTGATGTCGCCTTCCTCATATAGTCGGTAAACAGCTTGTGGTTCCGCATATCGACCGGTCCGGCGGGTTCCGGGTATCGGGCGATAAGTTGCCCGTCGCGTCTTATGAGGCTGACAATCGAGTTCTCGCCGATCGCGACCGCGTCCCATATTGGTCTTAGGATGCTCGCGTCGAAGGCAATTACGGCGACGCCGGCGAATACGCCATTTCGTTCGAGCCTGCGGCTGAAGACGAATATCTGCCGGTGGGAAAGGCGGCTGATGATCAGCGGGGATGTATATTCGTCAGCACCGTTTCTCAGCCGAACGAAGTAGTCGCGGTCCGTAACGTCGACCGGCCGGATATCGCGGTCATTTGAATAGAGCGTTTTTCCATCGGCCCCGATGACATAGGCAGTGGCCTGAGGAGGCAAGTCGTAGACGGCAGCGTCGAGATCGCGCACGCGGTCCGCGCCGGGCAAAGTCGTACTCGGCCCCAGAGCATCATCAATTCGGTGCAGGGTCTCCCGAGCAAGGGAATTCAACCAGTTCGCGTTCGCTGCAACGATTTTGGAGGCGGCGCTGACACGCTCATCGCCCCGGCGAACAGCTGTCTCGTAACTGGATATGAGCCAGAGCGACAAGAGGGTGGTCACTGACAGAAACATCAGCGCGATGATCGCGAGCGATGCTTTGCCTACGGAGCCAACGTATTTATCGCCACCGATCATCTTTCAGGCCAATTTCCATTGTGCGGCGACGGCCATATGGGACATTGCAACGCATTCCGAACCATATCCCATAAGCTGATTTCTGACTCTCGAAAATTATGCCGTGCCCACTCACTCGGGGCTCTCAAGAGCACGACTGCGGATTGTATTTCATAATCGTCTTTAGAGAATGACCGTGACATCGGTCAATCTCACTCCGTGCGAGAAGGAGGTCAGAAGGTAGAGAAAACCCCTTTCGCACGCGACGTCGGCGCGACTGAAATGATCATCCGGCGCCTATTCGATCAAAATCTAATCAACGGCGTAACCTGATTTGAAAGTCGGTTTGGTACGGAGGGTCTCCTTCCGGGAAGTGACGTCATGATCCTTGAGTTGCAGAATGCCATTCTGGAAATGATTGCCAAAGGGGAACCGCTGGCAGCAACGATAGAGCAACTTTGCCTGAAGGTTGAGGCCGCCATTCCTGGGATCATCGCTTCGGTGCTGACGTTTGACGGGAGCCGTCTTCACACACTGGCTGGCCCCTCCCTTCCGCCTCACTATTCAGCGGCGGTCGACAATCTTGAAGCCGGTCCTCTTGCGGGCTCCTGTGGCGCTGCTGCCTATTTCGGAGAAGCGGTCATTGTCACCGATATCGAGACTGATCCGCGTTGGCGGGACTTCAAGTCCCTGGTCCTTCCGCTGGGGTTGAAGGCTTGCTGGTCCAGCCCGATCAAGCGTGGCGACCGGGTGATCGGCACCTTCGCCTTCTACTATCGAGACCACCGCGGTCCAAAGGCCCTCGAACGGGACCTCGTCGATGCTTGTGCCCATCTCTGCACAATCGCCATCGATCGCGAAGAACGGGTGATGGAACGCCAGCGGCTCACATACAGCGACGCGATGACGGGCCTGTCGAATCGCGCTCGTTTCAACCAGCTTCTCACCGAAGAGCTGCCTCGATCCCGGCGCGCCTGGGGCATCTTGCTGGTGGACATCGACAACTTGAAACTCGTGAATGACACGTTCGGGCACGCAGCCGGCGATGCATTGATTCAAGTGGTTGCAGACCGGGTCGCCACGACAGCAGGCTCCCAAAACACGTTTAGGCTCGGTGGAGATGAGTTTGCTGTCATTGTGTCGGACGACAAAGACCTTGATCTGAATGCGAGGGCGACCGACATCTTCAAAGCACTGTCTTCTCCTTCAACGTGCGACGGTCATGTCGTCTTTCCCGCCGCAACGATTGGCGGTGCGTTGGCAGAGACGGAAACAAACCCTGACCAGATCCGCCAGAACGCCGATGTGGCGCTCTATCATGCAAAAGAACACAACCGCGGCCGGTACGTGCAACACTATCCCGGCCTTGGCACCGCCCTGACCCGACGCTTCAGGGCGGTTCGCGATGTGGGTATCGCCCTGGAAGACGATCGGATCGACGCGCATTACCAGCCGATCTTGCGCCTCGATACGCGGGAAATTGTCGGTTTCGAAGCCTTGTGTCGAATGACCACGCCTTCCGGCGAAATCATCGCCGCAGCGCATTTCCATGAGGCGACGAAAGACGCGCATATTGCTGCTGAGCTGACCCAACGAATGTTGCTGAGGGTTGCGAGGGACATCCGCATCTGGCTCGCCCGGGGCCTTCCCCTCCAACATGTCGGCATCAACCTGTCCGCCGCAGATTTTCGCGGCGGTAATCTGCAAGACAGGCTGTGCCGAATTTTCGGGGAAGCGGAGGTTCCCCTCAAGCACATCATCCTCGAAGTGACGGAATCGGTTTATCTCGGACAACGGGACTATGTCGTAGCGAACGAGATCAAGGCTCTTCGGTCCAAGGGTTTGCGGGTAGCCCTCGACGACTTCGGCACGGGCTACGCGTCTTTGACCCACCTGCTGACGGTGCCGGTCGACATCATCAAGATCGACAAGTCCTTCATCGACCGCATGGTGCCGGGTGACGCTGGGACCGTCATCGTTGAGGGCCTGATCGGAATAGCTCACAAGCTGGGAATCCGGGTCGTCGCAGAAGGGATTGAAACAGAACCCCAAGCTGTTCAATTGAGCCAGCTCGGTTGCAAGCTCGGACAGGGCTATCTGTTTTCGAAAGCAGTCGATCGAACGGTTGCCGCGGCTATTTTAGAGCAGCATGGACAACGGCTCAACCAAAACAAGACCCGTGCCGGAGCCCTATAGCTTGAGCGAAGGTTTTCGCGCTCGGGCCAGCCCCGGATACCTGAGACAACGCTTGAGTACCAAGATCATTTTGAACGGATCAGAGATGCGAAAACGGATACATGTCAGCCAATTGCGGGTCGGAATGTATGTCGAGGACGTCGAAATTGAGGGAGAAGACAGGACACGTCGGTTCAAGCCGTTCCTGATCTCGGCAGCCGGTCAGGTTGATAGTTTGATGGCAAGCCGCCTGATGACTGTCGTGATCGACGTCGGAAAAGGTGCCGATGTCGATCCGGGTGGGCCGCAGGACATCGACCGGACTGCGTTTGACGCCCAGCTTCGTGCCGTGTTTTCGGCAAAGGATATCAAGCAGGCGAGGGAATGCGTCGAGGATACACGGCCGCAGATCCGTCAAATGCTTGCCCACGCCAGGATCAAGGCGTCTTTTGCCAGTGATGCGGCAAGCGCGGCTGTGGAGCGGATCATGTCGGCAGCCTTCGACAACGCCGGTGCGCTGATTGCAGTCGCAAAGCTGAAGGAAAAGGATGAGCTGACGTTCCTCCACTCGCTGGCTGTTAGCGCATTGATGATCACCCTGGGGCGCAGCCTCGGTCATGGAGAAGAGGATGTGCGGGTCCTGGGACTCGGCGGACTGGTTCACGATCTTGGAAAAATGGCGCTCCCGGACGACATCTTGACGAAACCCGGTAAGCTGACGGCCGAGGAAATGGATCTTGTCCGCGGGCACCCTCAGCGGGGATATGAGCTGGTGTCTTGTGTCGCCCATGTCCCGAAGCCGGTGCTCGACATTTGTCGCTACCACCACGAAAAGTTCGATGGCTCGGGCTATCCTGGTCGGATCGCCGGAAAGAAGATCCCTTACGTCGCCCGGCTTGCGGCGATTTGTGACGTTTACGAAGCGCTGACCACCATCAGGCCGTATAAGCGCGCCTTCTCGCAAGCGGAGGCGATCAATATGATGATGAATTCGCCGGGCCATTTCGATAGCCAGCTTCTTTCCGCATTCGTATCAAAAATGGTGATCAGCGGCACGCTCCACTAGAACCGGATGATCTTAGGCCGGATCGGCCTAAAATCTGAATCCTGTTCTACGTTATATAGTTGGAGCGTGATGTCGTCCTAAAACCGCTCACACTTTTCGGCATCATGCTCCAGAGCCGTCATTTGCCGAACGGCGCGTCGTACCGGCCAAACGTCAATTGCAACTCCGCTCCGGATGGGCGGTCATTTCGGCGGCAGGGGCCGGTTCATAAGAACGATCCATCGTGCAGCAACGCTGGCCGCTGCAGGTCAGCGTCCAAGGTTGCCGGCGGCGGCGATGATCTCCGCCGCGGTCGGGAAGATGGAGAGGCTGTTCGGTCCGTCGAGCGACTCGATTTGTGCCCAGCCGATGGTGCCCGTCGCATCGACCAGGAAGTGGCCGACGAGCTGAGTAGCGTGGTTTGCGAAGATCGCATGATCGGCCTCGTCAAGTTCGAAGCCGTCCTTGGCGTTGAGCACCGTGTTGGCTTCCATCGGGTGCAGCGGTTCCGGCAGTTCGCCCGTGGGGTTGATGCGTGCCGCCTGGAACTGCGCCATCGTTGCGCCATAGGGCCATTCGGGCTGCTCGCAGCTCCCATCGGGCAGGAACTCGCCATGCGGCACGCCGTAGGCCCGATGCGTGCGGCAGTCCGGGTCACACAGAAGCGTTATCGGCGTCGGCCGGTGGCGGAAATACAGGCGGGCACGTTCCACCGGCGTGTTGATAACGGCGACGGTCTCCACCCCGGCGGCGCGCAGGGCCGGCTGTAAGCCGGCAAGCTGTTCTAACTGGCGTCGGCAGAACGGGCAGTGCAAGCCGCGAAAGAACCCGATCACGAACGGGCGACCGCTCAAGTCGGCGAAAGAGACCGTTCCGTCGAAGTTGGCCGTGGCGAGCGCGAAGGCGGGGGCAGTTTCTCCCGGTTGCAGCGGGCGTTTCTGGTCTCCCATGGAATAATTCCTTTGCCGCATCGTCCAGGTGGACGACCGAATTTTGACTGTAGCACTTGTCGCAACAGGGCCTAGCGCTCCATGTTGAGATCGCGAATGTGGTTGCCATTTGGCCCTCCGACCGGCGCTGAGAGCTTGCCGGTAGCGATTGCCGCTCCTATCTTATTTAGAATAGACTAATGGAGCAACGAGATGGCGGAACTTGTGGCCGAGACTCTACTTGTGGCCGACACTCAAATCGGCACGACGATCGAGATCATTCCACCGGAAGACAAAAAGGAACAACCCGACAGTCGTGCTTGCCTTTGCTGCAAGCGCCGGCGTCAGTGGATGGACGATGACGGCTGCGGCATCTGTGAGGAATGCCTGGCCTCATGATCGACACAAGAAGGGCACAAGGCGATGGCAATCCGCAGCGCCGGACTTTTGATATACCGGCGCATTTCCAGGGACATCGAAGTGCTTCTCGTGCATCCGGGTGGTCCTTTCTGGGCTAGGAAAGACGAGGCTGCGTGGTCGATCCCGAAGGGGCTGATCGAGCCGGGAGAGGATGAACTCGCGGCGGCAATCAGAGAGACTGCCGAAGAGCTGGGTGCAGTAGTCGATGGCAGGTTCACACCGTTGGGCGAATACCGGCAACCTGGCGGAAAGATAGTTGTCGCGTGGTCGATCGAAGCCGATCCGGTACTAGACGTGAATGTGATACAGACCTCCAAATTTCAAATGGAATGGCCGCCACGGTCCGGCCAGGTAAAACGCTTTCCGGAAGTCGATCGGGCCGGGTGGTTTTCCCCAGCCGACGCAGCGATAAAACTCTTGAAAGGCCAGCGACCAATACTTGCCGGTCTCCTGAAGCATCTGGAATGATCGGCCGAAGTTCGGTGAACCGTCTCCATCTCGCTACTGTCATGCATGAGGTGCGCGGCAGCCATGAGTTGCTTCTGAAGACAGCCGTCCTATCTGACAATGACCGCCATGTGACTGAAATGGAGAAATCGGCGCTGCGACGTGCCCTGGGCGCGCGAGGAGACAATCATGAACGGCATTTCCAAAACCCTGAACGACATGACGCTTATCGAACGCTCGAGCCTGCTCGACACCGTCGCCGATGCTTTGGAAGCAACGGCCGAGGAGGCGGAAGGCGAGGGCGACACCCGCTTTGTCGCCAACTCCATCTGCGTCGCGAATACGATTCGCGGGCTATCCGGCGATCTCACGCCGCGCGATCTGATGGCGGCCGAGTTGCTGCTTGAGCAGGGCATCATGCTCGTCCATCAGTTCTCGAACAGGACGAAGACGAACGGCGTGGTCCACTAGCCGTGGGCGAGGGCAGCTCGAATGCAATGCGGCAGATCAGACGAAATAATCCGGGAACGCCTTCCGCAGGTCTTCCACCTTTGCGACGGTGTGGCTGAGATGCTCGCGGATTGCATCGACAGCGGGCTGTTCGTCGCGAGCGGCAATCGCGTCGATGATGGCGTGGTGGCTATCGAGAATCCTCATGATCTTGCCCTTTTCGGGCAGATGCAGACGACGAACGCGGTCGAGATGGCCGGACCGCTCGCGTATCAGCTGGTGGAGGCTGCTGCGCTTGGCGCCTGCGAACAGTGTCTGGTGAAAGAGTTCGTCAAGCTCCTGGAAGATTGCGATCTGATCTGCGTCGTCGGCGACTGCCGACTGCATCTTGATGATCGACCGGGCTCGCGTGATGACGCTCGAATCTGGATCCGGATCGGTTGCGAGGCGACGGCAAACTTCGGTTTCCAGCGCAACGCGAAGGAAATGTGCTTCATAAATTTGCGGGATGTCGATCCTGGTCACCACAGTGCGGGACTGCGGGTAAATGCGAACCAAGCCCTCCTGTTTGAGAAGCTGCAGTGCGTCACGGATGGGCGTCTGGCTGACTTCATAGGTGTCCGTAAGCTCGGTGCGCGACAAGGTGGTGTCCGGCGGCAGCTGAATGGTGACGATTCGCTTGCGCAGATCATCATAGATCCGCTGGACAGTACTGCCGGCGATGGCTGGAAAGCCAGGTGCAGTCAGGCCAAAGGCGGAGGCGAACCGGGAATTCATGTGGGGCATCCTTTTAGTCCATTCATAGCTTTGCGCGGCCCAACGCACAAGAACGCAAACTTCCATTGATATATGTGTCAAACTAAAATATCAGTTCTGCAGACGCGCAGATGAGCAAGCGAAAAGGTGGGGAAAGCCGTGACCGCGAGGAAAACCTATGAGCAATTGCGGTCCGCCCGATGGATGCTGCCGGACGATCAGCGCTCGTTCGGCCACCGGTCACGGACCATGCAGATGGGTTATGCACCCGAGGACTGGCAGGGAAAGCCGATCATTGCGGTGATCAACACCTGGTCCGATGCCCAGCCGTGCCACATGCATTTTCGTGAACGCGCCGAATGGGTGAAGCGCGGAATTCTTCAGTCGGGTGGATTCCCCATGGAACTGCCGGCTCTTTCTCTTTCCGAAAACTTCGTCAAGCCGACCACAATGCTCTATCGCAATATGCTGGCGATGGAGACGGAGGAACTCCTGCGGAGCCATCCTATCGATGGCGCCGTTTTGATGGGTGGCTGCGACAAGACGACACCGGGCCTTGTCATGGGCGCGGTTAGCATGGGCCTTCCCTTCATTTTTCTCCCCGCCGGCCCGATGCTTCGCGGCAACTATGCCGGCAAGACGCTCGGCTCCGGTACCGACGGCTTCAAATACTGGGACGAGCGTCGCGCCGGTACGATCACCAAGGAGGAGTGGCAGGGCATCGAAGGCGGAATAGCCCGTAGCTACGGTCATTGCATGACCATGGGCACGGCATCGACGATGACGGCAATCGCCGAGGCTATGGGGTTGACGCTGCCGGGTGCTTCCTCGATCCCGGCAGCCGACGCCAACCACCAACGCATGTCGGCGGGCTGCGGCCGCCGCATCGTTGATATGGTGTGGGAGGATCTGACGCCGGATCAGATCATCACTCCCGCGGCCGTCGACAATGCAGTCACAGTCGCCATGGCGACCGGCTGCTCCACCAATGCGATCATTCACCTGATCGCCATGGCGCGGCGCGCCGGCGTCCCGCTGGAGCTCGATGATCTCGATCGCATCGGTCGCACGACGCCGGTTCTCGCCAACATCCGGCCTTCTGGTTCGACCTACCTGATGGAGGACTTCTTTTATGCGGGTGGCCTGCGCGCCCTGATGAAGCAGCTCGGCGACAAGCTGGATCCTACTGCGATTACCGTTATGGGAAAACCCTTGGTGGACGGTCTCGACCAGGTGAAGATCTACAATGAAGATGTTATCCGGCCATTGTCGAACCCTGTCTATCACGAAGGTTCGCTAGCAGTGCTCAAGGGCAACCTGTGTCCCGACGGCGCGGTCATCAAACCGGCGGCCTGCGACCCAAAATTCCATCGCCATCGCGGTCGGGCGCTGGTTGCCGACAGCTATGCGGAGATGAAGAAGATCATCGACGATCCCGATTATCCGCTGACGCCGGACACTGTGCTCGTTCTACGCAATGCCGGCCCCCAGGGTGGACCGGGCATGCCGGAATGGGGCATGATCCCAATGCCGAAGGCGCTGTTGAAGCTCGGCCTGCGCGACATGGTGCGTATCTCGGACGCCCGCATGTCCGGAACAAGTTTTGGCGCCTGCGTGCTGCACGTCGCACCGGAATCTTATGTTGGCGGGCCTCTGGCGCTGCTGAGAACGGGCGACATGGTCGAGCTCGATATCCCCGCACGCAGCCTCAATATGGTGGTTTCCGAAGAAGAATTGACGGCGCGCCGCGCCGCCTGGGTGGCACCCGCACGGCACTACGAGCGCGGTTATGGCTTTATGTTCTCCAGCCATATCGAGCAAGCCGACAAAGGCTGCGACTTTGATTTCCTGAAGACGGAATTCGGCGGCAAGACGTCGGAACCGGCCATCAACTGAGGCACGACCTTTTTGACCGCGGTCAACGAACAATCCCCGCACGGCTAAGCTGGCTTCGCTGCCGGTCCCTTCAAGCTGGATTCGCAGCTTCTGCGTCCGAATTAAACGAGGAGAAGGAAATATGAACTCGGCAACCCGTGAAAAGCTGATGGGTGTCTCGGTCGCGACGCTCTGCTCGGCGCTTTATAAACGCGGCCTGAGAAACCAGGCGATCCAGGATGTTCGGCCGGTGCAGCCGAAGGGCCGCAATATGGTGGGGCCGGCCTTCACGCTGCGCTACATGCCGGCGCGCGAGGATCGCAATGCGATGAACGTCTTTCGAAACCCGAAACATCCGCAACGGCTTGCCATCGAGACTTGTCCGGAAGGCCATGTTCTGGTGATGGACAGCCGCAAGGATCCGCGCGCAGCGTCTGCCGGCGACATCCTGATTACTCGTCTGATGATGCGCGGTGGCGCCGGCGTCATTACGGATGGGGGCTTCCGGGATGCCATGACGATTGGCGGTCTCAATATTCCCGCCTATCACAATCGTCCCTCCAGCCCGACGAACCTGACGCTGCACGAGGCAATCGACATCAATGTGCCGATAGGCTGTGGCGATGTGGCGGTCTTCCCGGGCGACGTCATTGTGGGCGACGACGACAGCGTGATCGTCATCCCGGCCGAGATCGCCGACGAGATCGCCGACGAAGCGGTGGAGATGACCGCTTACGAGGATTTCGTCACCGAACGCGTCAAGCAAGGCCACACGATCATCGGCCTCTACCCGGCCACCGACGACAGGAATCTGACGCTCTTTGCCGAATGGCGGAAAGTGAATGGCCGCTAATAGCGCATCGGCCCGAAATCGTAATCGATTTTCGGAAAGCACGATGCGAGGATTGAAAGAGTTGGAACGTCCTTTGTGCGTCCGAAAGGACGCACGGTGCTCTAAGGCGGCGCACCTGAGAGCCATTCCTCGTCGAAACCTCGTGTCAGTTACCATCAGAAGCCAGCATGCCGGCCGGGCTTGGAAGAGGAAGCCTGCCACGCATCCGCCCCGGCAGTGCGCCACGCGGCCATCTAGAGTATCAATGATGACCTCGCCTCCGATGAGGCGAGGTCTTGCCGAAGCGCGCGTTTTCCCGATTAGCGCCGGGATAAGACTGTAATGGAACTTCCAGCCCTCGGCCGGCATTTCGCTGTCGGGGTTGCTTTGGGGAACGACCATGGCCAGTGACAAACTATCGACCTATCGATCGAAGCGCGATTTCCAAAAGACGGCCGAGCCGAGCGGTGAAAAACGCCTCGCGCGCGGCAGCCGTCGTCGCTTCGTCATCCAGAAACATGACGCCACCCGACTGCACTACGATCTGAGGCTCGAGCTGGACGGCGTCTTCAAGTCGTGGGCTGTCACGAAAGGCCCATCGCTCGATCCGCACGACAAGCGGCTGGCCGTCGAGGTGGAGGATCACCCGCTGGACTATGGTGATTTCGAAGGCACGATTCCGAAAGGCCAGTATGGCGGCGGCACGGTGATGCTTTGGGATCGGGGCTATTGGGAACCGGAAGGAAAGAAGAGCCCGGAGCAGGCGCTGGCAAAAGGCGACTTCAAGTTCACCTTGGAAGGCAAACGCCTGCACGGCAGCTTTGTGCTGGTACGGATGCGCAACGATCGCGACCGTGGCAAGCGCACCAACTGGCTGCTGATCAAACACCACGACGAGTTTTCGGTCGAGGAGAATGGCGAAGCGATCCTTGAGGAAAACGACACCTCCGTTGCCTCCGGCCGAACCATGGAAATGATTGCCGCCGGCAAGGGACGAAGGCCCAAGCCTTTCATGGTCGCGGATGGCGATGTTCAGGCCGATGCCGTCTGGGACAGCAACCGCGGACTGGCTGCCGAACAGCGAAAAGAGGACGCCAGAGGCGGTCGGAAATCGAAACCGATCACAAAGGTCGATCTGCCGGATTTCATTGCGCCGCAGCTCTGCCAGACCCTGGAGCGCCCTCCGGCTGGCACCGGCTGGATTCACGAGATCAAGTTCGACGGCTACCGGATCCAGATGCGCGTGCTGGATGGTGAAGTGACGCTGAAGACCAGGAAAGGGCTCGACTGGACGGCCAAATATCCCGAGATCGCCGAGGCGGCATCGGCACTGCCCGATGCGATCATCGACGGCGAGATCTGCGCCCTCGGCGACAATGGCGTACCGGATTTCGCAGCCCTGCAGGCGGCCCTATCGGAAGGCAAGACCGGCGCGCTCGTCTATTTCGCCTTCGATCTTCTTTACGAGGGAGGGGAAGATTTGCGATCTCTGCCTCTCGTCGAGCGCAAGGCGCGGCTTCAAAGCCTTCTGTCCGACGCCGGCAGCGATCCGCGCATCCGTTTCGTCGAGCATTTCGAGACCGGCGGCGATGCAGTTCTCCGGTCTGCCTGCAAGCTCTCGCTGGAAGGCATCATCTCCAAACAAGGGGATGCACCCTATCAATCCGGCCGTACCGAAAGCTGGGCGAAGTCGAAATGCCGTGCCGGCCATGAGGTGGTAATCGGCGCCTATGCCAAGACCAACGGGAAATTCCGATCCCTGCTGGTCGGCGTCTATCACGGCGACCACTTCGTCTATGTCGGCCGCGTCGGCACCGGATATGGCGCAAAGAAAGTGGAAATGCTGCTGCCGAAGTTGAAGGCGCTCGAGACGGCGAAATCGCCTTTCACCGGCGTCGGCGCACCGAGAAAGGAGGCCGAGGTCACTTGGCTGAAGCCCGAGCTCGTGGCGGAAATCGAATTTGCAGGCTGGACCGCCGACGGCATTGTCCGGCAGGCGGCCTTCAAGGGATTGCGGGAAGACAAGCCGGCGAAAGAGGTCAAGGCTGAACGGCCGGCGAAGCCCGCACAAATTGACGTGCCGCAGCCGGCGGCGCAGGCGAAGGCTAGGCCCGTCCGCCGAAAAAGCGCCAAGGCCGAGGTCATGGGGGTGCTGATTTCAAACCCGGACAAGCCGCTATGGCCGAATGCCAATGACGGCGGACCCGTCACCAAGGAAGAGCTGGCCCGCTACTACGAAGCCGTCGGTTCCTGGCTGATCGAGCACATCAAGGGACGCCCATGTTCGGTTATCCGCGCACCCGACGGGATCGGCGGCGAGCAATTTTTCCAGCGCCATGCGATGCCCGGCACCTCGAACCTTCTCGAACTGGTCAAGGTCTTTGGCGACAAAAAGCCTTATCTGCAGATCGACCGTGTCGAAGGCTTGGCTGCCGTCGCACAGATCGGCGCCGTCGAGCTGCATCCCTGGAATTGCGAACCGCATCAGCCTGAGGTGCCGGGTCGGCTCGTCTTCGACCTCGACCCAGGTCCGGACGTGCCCTTCTCCGCGGTCGTTTCGGCAGCCCGCGAAATGCGCGACCGTCTCGATGCGCTGGGCCTCATCAGCTTTTGCAAGACGACCGGCGGCAAGGGTCTGCACGTTGTCACTCCGCTTGCGGTCAACAAGCGCAAGCCGCTTTCCTGGGCCGAAGCGAAGGGTTTCGCCCACGATGTGTGCCAGCAGATGGCGCGCGACAATCCCGATCTCTATCTGATCAAAATGACGAAGAGCCTCAGGGACGGCCGGATCTTCCTCGACTATCTGCGCAACGACCGGATGGCGACGGCGGTGGCGCCTTTGTCACCGCGCGCCCGCCCGGGTGCCACCATCTCGATGCCACTGACCTGGACCCAGGTCAAATCGGACCTGGACCCGAAGCGCTTCACCATCCGCACCGTTCCGGCCCTGCTGTCGAAGTCCTCTGCCTGGGAAGATTACGGCGATGGCAAGCGTCCACTGGAACAGGCAATCAAGCGCCTCGGCAGAATCTCCAAAGCCGCTTGAACTCGGCGCTGATGATATCGATTGACCAGGTTGCGGACATGAAGCGTTGACAACCTTCGTAAGCTCGGTTCTACTGGTCCACTAACCGGACCAGTAGAACTATGGGCGAGGAGGGGAAAGCAATGGATGTTCGAGCGATGCTCGAAGACGACGTTGCGACGCTCGGCGGGGCGCCGAAGACCTCGATGAAAGACTTCGTCGTCCAGAAGATCACAACATTCATTGCAACCGGTATTCTCAAGGTGGGCGATCCGCTGCCAGGCGAACGCGAACTGGCTTCCGCGCTTTCGGTCAGCCGCGAGACAGTGCGTGGCGCGATCCTCATCCTTTCCACCCACGGCATCCTCTCGGTCGCGCAAGGGATGCGAACCGTGGTGGCATCCGTGGACGTCGGCGAACTGGCTGTTCAAGCGGCGCGTTATCGCGACATTGCAGCCTACAATCTCGATGATGTTCATGAGGCGCGGCTTCTAATCGAAGCACGAGTAGCAAGGGCGGCAGCCGTCAAGATCGAGCCTTCAACGCTCGATTATCTTCGCAATTCGATCGCAGCACAGGAGGCCACGTGTGACGATCCTGTCCGTTTTCTAATATGTGACCGGGAATTTCACACGGCCATCTACCGTTCCAGCGGCAACGCGGTGCTGGCTGATGTGGCCGCCGACCTTTATTCCTATCTCCTGAGCCACCGAAAGCGCGTCGTTTCGCAGTCCGGGAGTATCGCCTCGAGCATCGCCGACCACCGGATGATCCTCGCCGGCCTGGAAACGCGGGACCCGGAGGCCGCAGCTGCGGCCTTCGCAATCCACGAAACCCGCATTTATACGACGACCAAGTTACTCTTCTCGTAGTTCGCAGGGAGGCGACACGATGCATATTCTCATTGTCGGGGCGGGAGGAATGATCGGCCGGAAGCTCGCTGCCACGCTGGGGCGCAGTGGCTCCCTCGGCGGCGACACAATCACGCGCATAACGCTGGTGGATATCGCGCCTCCACCGATACCCACGGGTGTCGTTGCGCCGGTGGAAGCTCTGGCCGCCGATATTTCCGAAAGCGGCGCAGCGGAAGCCCTGGCGGCTTGCCGTGCCGACGTCATCTTCCATCTCGCCGCGATCGTTTCCGGCGAAGCCGAGCGCAATTTCGAACTCGGCTACCGGGTCAATCTCGACGGCACGCGATTGCTGTTGGAAGCGATCCGCCGGGAAGGAAGCCGCCAATCCTATGTTCCCCGGTTCGTATTCTCCTCGTCGATCGCGGTCTATGGCTCGCCGTTTCCCGATCCCATTCCCGACGATTACGTGCTCGCACCTCTCACCAGCTACGGAGTCCAGAAGGCGATTTCCGAGCTTCTGCTTGCCGACTATTCGCGGCGCGGCTTTATCGACGGCGTCGGAATTCGGTTGCCGACGATCGTAATACGCCCCGGTGCGCCAAACGCCGCCGCATCGGGCTTCTTTTCCGGAATCCTGCGTGAACCGCTTGCAGGCCAGCGGGCTGTTCTTCCGGTCGAGGAAACGGTCAAGCACTGGCTGGCAAGCCCGCGGTCCGCCATCAAGTTCCTGATCCATGCTGCCACGCTCGACACCGCGGCGCTGGGTGTCCGGCGCACGCTTACCATGCCGGGCGTCGCCGCCACTGTTGCCGACCAGATTGCCGCCTTAAGCCGTGCTGCCGGTCCCGAGGCAGCGGACTTGATCGATCGCCGCCGCGACGAGGTCATTGAAGGGATCGTTGCCGGATGGCCAAAGTCCTTTGCGCCTGAACGCGCGGTGCAACTGGGTTTCGTCGCCGAAAACACGGTGGATGAGTTGATCGAGGTCTACCTCGCCGAAGACGCTCCGGGTGCGTCCGGATGAGATTGAGCGGGGCTAAAACCGCCCCATAGGAGGAGAGTACCGCCCGGGCACACCCGCATATGCGGGACTGCAGCGGCTGAGGGCCTTGAGAAGATGAGGCCGTCGGCAAGATATACGAAAATACGAAGACATAGCATGTAGCGCTCAATTTCTGGGAGGAGTGGGTATGGCAGGCGTTCAATTCGCGGATGTGCGGAAATCATTCGGATCATTTCCGGTGATCAAAGGCGTGGATATCGACATTGCCGACGGGGAGTTCGTGATCCTGGTTGGCCCGTCGGGTTGTGGAAAATCCACTCTTCTGCGGATGCTGGCGGGACTTGAGAATATTTCCGGCGGTGAGATCAAGATCGGCGGGCGCGTGGTCAACACGCTGCCGCCCAAGGACCGTGACATCGCCATGGTGTTCCAGAACTATGCGCTCTATCCGCATATGACGGTGGAGCAGAACATGGGTTTCTCGCTGATGCTGAACAAGGCGCCGAAGGCGGAAGCCGAGAAGCGGGTGAAATACGCCGCAGGCATCCTCGGTCTCGATAAATTGCTCGACCGTTATCCGCGCCAGCTTTCCGGCGGCCAGCGCCAGCGTGTCGCCATGGGCCGCGCCATCGTGCGCGATCCGGAAGTCTTCCTGTTCGACGAACCGCTATCCAATCTCGATGCGAAGCTGCGCGTCGCCATGCGCGCCGAGATCAAGGAGTTGCACCAGCGGCTGAAAACGACGACGGTCTACGTCACCCACGACCAGATCGAGGCCATGACCATGGCCGACAAGATCGTCGTCATGCATGACGGCGTCGTCGAGCAGATCGGCACACCGCTCGAGCTTTACGACAAGCCCGCCAATCTCTTCGTCGGCGGTTTCATCGGCTCGCCGGCGATGAACATGATCAAGGGCAGGCTCGACCCTGAAAACCCGACACGTTTCAAGGCGCCGGATGGCACCGCGCTCCCGGTTGCCAATCCGCCCGCCGACGCCATCGACCGCGACCTCGTCTACGGGCTTCGCCCGGAATACATGCTGCTCGATGCCAATGGCCTGCCCGGGGAAATCGTGGTGATCGAGCCGACGGGCTACGAGACGCATCTCATCCTCAGGCTCGCTGGCAGCGATCTCAGCTGCGTCTTCCGCGAACGCGTCAGCGCGCGGCCGGGCGAGACCCTGCGCGTTGCGATCGACGCCGCGCATGTTCATCTCTTCGATGCCGAGAGCGGCCGGAGATTGACCGACTGACGCCGTCCGGCGGCTGCGAGGGGCGGAGGAGCCCCGTCGCCCGCAGGCCGGCAGCACCCCGTTTCAGGGATGCAAGGACCGTCGTTCACCAAGCGGGAGGTGAATGCCGGAGAGTTCGCACCCGCTGTTTTGAAGAGGAGGAGTACCATGAGGATTAAGAGACGTGACTTTCTTGCCGCCTCGGCTGCCGTCGCCGGCGCCGCCGGCATCGGCATCCGGCCGACCTTCGCGCAGGCCGAACCGACCTACACACCGGAAAGCGGTGCTAGCCTGCGGCTGCTGCGCTGGACGCCCTTCGTCAAGGGCGACGAGGAGGCCTGGCTGGCAAACACCAAGAAGTTCACAGAAGCGACCGGCGTCCAGGTGCGCATCGACAAGGAAAGCTGGGAAGATATCCGCCCAAAGGCGGCCGTCGCGGCCAATGTCGGCTCCGGCCCGGACCTCATCATGTGCTGGTTCGACGACGCTCACCAGTATCCCGACAAGCTGGTCGACCTGACCGAGCTCGCCAACTATCTCGGCAACAAGTATGGCGGTTGGTATGATGGCCTGAAGGGCTATGCCGCGCGCGGCGACACCTTCATCGCCATGCCGCTGACCGCAATCGGCAATGCGGTGGTCTATCGCGACACTCACGTGAAGGCGGCCGGCTTCAGCGAATTCCCGAAGGATACGGCAGGCTTCCTCGAACTTTGCAAGGCGATGAAAGCCAAGGGCACGCCGGCCGGCTTCCCACACGGCAAAGCCGTCGGCGACGGCAATAACTACGCCCACTGGCTGCTCTGGAGCCATGGCGGCAAGATGGTCGACGAGGGTAGCAAGGTAACGATCAACAGCCCGGAAACGCTGGCTTCGATCAACTACGCCAAAGAGCTCTATGCCACCTTCATTCCGGGCACGGAAAGCTGGCAGGACGTCAACAACAACCGCGCCTTCCTCGCAGGCCAGGTGTCGCTGATCGCCAACGGCGTCTCGGTTTATTACACCGCCAAGAACGACCCGAAACTCGCCGAGATTGCCAAGGACATCCGCACGACGAATTTCCCGATCGGTCCGGTCGGTCAGAACGCCGAGCTTTTCCAGACGAGCTCGCTGCTTCTCTTCAAACACACCAAATATCCGGAAGCGGCGAAGGCCTACATCAAGTTCATGATGGAAGCCGACCAGATGAATGCCTGGATCCAGGGTTCCAGCGCCTATTGCTGCCAGCCGCTCAAGGCTTTCGCCAACAACCCGATCTGGACATCCGATCCAGTCCATGCGCCTTACGCGCGTGCCTCGGAAAAACTGCGTCCGAACGGCTATGCCGGACCCCTCGGCTATGCCTCGGCAGCGACCATGGCCGACTACGTCCTGGTCGACATGTATGCGGCCGCCGTCACCGGCCAGATGTCGCCCGAAGATGCGATGAAGGAAGCTGAACGGCGGGCAAACCGCTATTATCGCGTCTGAGCCGAGCTTCAAAGCAAAGTGGCATGCCGGCTTCGGCATGCCGCGAAATCCTCTGGGAGTTCAAGTGCAATCTGGGAGATAGGCAATGTCGATGGCGAATTCGGAGGACAGGCGCGGGCCGATCTCTTCGCTCCTGCAGAACAACAATGTGCTCGGCTTCCTGTTCATGCTGCCGGCGGCAGTGTTCCTCGTCTGCTTTCTCACCTATCCGCTAGGGCTGGGCGTCTGGCTCGGCTTCACAGATACGAGGATCGGCCGCGACGGCATCTTCATCGGGCTGGAGAACTACCAATTCCTGATGGGCGACAGCGTCTTCTGGCTGTCGGTCTTCAACACCATTCTCTATACCTCCATCGCCTCGGTGCTGAAATTCGCGCTCGGCCTCTGGCTGGCGATGCTGCTCAACCAGCACCTGCCGTTCAAATCCTTCTTCCGGGCAATCGTGCTGCTTCCCTGGGTGGTGCCGACGGTGCTTTCGGCGCTGGCCTTCTGGTGGATCTACGATTCCCAATTCTCGATCATCTCCTGGTCGCTGATGCAGCTGGGGCTGATCAGCGGACCGATCAACTTCCTCGGCGACCCGATCAACGCGCGTATATCCGTCATCGTCGCCAACGTCTGGCGCGGCATTCCCTTTGTGGCGATCTCGCTGCTTGCGGGCTTGCAGACGATTCCGGCGTCGCTGCAGGAGGCCGCCTCGCTCGACGGCGCCACGAACTGGCAGCGTTTTCGCTATGTGACGCTGCCGATGCTGACACCGATCATCGCCGTCGTGATGACCTTCTCGGTGCTCTTCACCTTTACGGATTTCCAGCTCATCTACGTGCTGACGAAGGGTGGACCCGTCAACGCGACGCATCTGATGGCGACGCTATCGTTCCAACGCGGCATTCCGGGCGGTCAGCTCGGCGAGGGTGCGGCCATCGCGGTCGCCATGGTGCCCTTCCTGCTCGGCGCGATCATGTTCAGCTTCTTCGGCCTGCAGCGGCGCAAATGGCAACAGGGCGGCCAGGATTAGGGAGAACAACGATGTCGATAAATTCAAACGCCGCCGATCAGGTCGTGACCGACAATGCCGAAGGCATGAGCTATCTGAACCGTCTGCCGCGGCGGATCGTGATGCTCTACCTGCCGATGGCCGTCTTCGTCTTCGTGCTGCTCTTCCCGTTCTATTGGATGGCGATCACCGCGGTGAAGCCGAATGAGCAGCTCACCGACTACAGCAACTACAGCCCCTTCTGGGTGGTGGGACCGACACTCGAGCACATCAAATACCTGTTCCTCGAGACATCCTATCCGGGCTGGCTGTGGAACACGATGCTGGTCGCGGTCTGCTCCACCTTTCTCTCGCTGGTGGCCTCAGTCTTCGGCGCCTATGCCATCGAGCGCGTCCGCTTCACCGGCTCCCGCTCGGTCGGCCTGGTGATCTTCCTTGCCTATCTCGTGCCGCCGTCGATCCTCTTCATCCCGCTTGCCTTCATTGTCTTCAAGCTCGGGATCTACGACTCGCGGCTGGCGCTGATCTTCACCTATCCGACCTTCCTCATTCCCTTCTGCACCTGGTTGCTGATGGGCTATTTCCGCTCGATCCCCTTCGAGCTGGAGGAAAGCGCTCTGGTGGATGGCGCCAACAGATGGCAGATTCTCACCAAAATCATCCTGCCGCTCGCCGTGCCCGGGCTGATTTCCGCCGGGATCTTCGCCTTCACGCTGTCCTGGAACGAATTCATCTACGCGCTGACTTTCATTCAGTCCTCGGAAAACAAAACCATCCCGGTCGGCGTGCTGACCGAACTGGTGCGCGGCGACGTCTTCGAATGGGGATCGCTGATGGCGGGCGCGCTGTTCGGCTCGCTCCCGGTGGTCATCCTCTACTCGTTCTTCGTGGACTACTACGTCTCATCGATGACCGGTGCAGTGAAAGAATAGCACGTGGCTGGATCTTGTTGACGGTCGGCGCATTGCCCGCAGTATGGGGACGGCCATACCGTCTGCTCGCGCCGCTTGTTGACCGGCGTTCCAGTACAGCAGCCTCGCTTACTGGAAACAAGCTGAATTTGGCTTCACAAGGTTTGCATTGTCGGCAGGTTCTGAATGCCAGACCTGCCGACAATCTGGCCGTCAATCAGCCTTTTTGCGATATAGCAACGTCATGAGTGCGAGCACGCATCCCAAGGCTCCTACCGATGCGAAGATGTAGAAGTTCCACTGCGGAGCCAGGCCCGCACCCAGAACCGCACCGCCGATAGCCGGTCCTATCATGCCGCCGATACGACCGATGCCGAGCGAGAAGCCAAGGCCGGTTCCGCGGATTTCGACAGGATAGAGATTTCCAACGAGAATGTTGGCGAGGATCTGGGTGCCGATCGTTCCCGTACCGGCAAGTGCGACGAGACCATAGACCTGGAGGCCCTGATCCATCTGCGTCAGCAACCAGATCGAGCAGGCTCCGAGAAGAAACATACCTGCCACGACAATTTTGACATTTCCGCGGTCGGCAATCCTTGCGCCGATCAGGAGGCCGACGGCGGCTCCGAGATTGAGCGTTACGGAGAAGAGGAGAGCAGAACCGAGGTCATAGCCCATCTTGTTCATGATGGTCGGAAGCCAGTTCACCATGCCGAATGTCAGCAGAAGCGAACAGAAGTGGATGCTCCATGCGTTTAATGTCGGCAGCAGGCGACCTTCGGAAAACAGCGACCGGATGCCGACCTGGCGTAACGCAGCAGGCCTGGCGACGGCATTGGGCAGCCCGTACTGGTTTGCAATTTGGTTGGCTTCGGTCTGACGGTTCTTCGTTGCCAGCCATTCGGGGGACTCGGGGATGAGCCGGATGAAGAAAGACAGAAGCAGGATCGGTGCGCCGCCGATAATCATCAGTGGCCGCCATCCGTATTCCTGAATCAACAGCATTCCGAGCATGCCCGAGATGATGCCGCCGGCCAGGTAACCCAGAAGAGCAATCGAATAGGCCATTGCCTTCCGCTTCGGCGGAGAAAACTCGATGATCAAAGCGGTTACGGTTGGAAAAAGAGCGCCAAGACCCAGGCCGGCGAGAAAGCGTGTTCCCTCGAAAACGAGAAAGTTCGGCGCAAGACCGCTGCCGATCATCATCACGGAAAAGCTCAACAGACTGCCGATGATGACCTTGCGACGACCTATCCTGTCAGCAAGTGTTCCGGCAACGAGAGCGCCCAGCAGCATCCCGAACAGGGTGATGGAGGCAGCCCGTCCGACCATGCCCGGCGTCAGGCCCCAACTGGCTTTACCGAGCAACGCCGGCGCGACTGCGCCGTAAACGATCAGGTCATAGCCGTCGAACAGGATCAGCAGACCGCAAAGGGCAATGATGATATTCGGGCTGCGAACACGTTCATTGATAATAGCGAGATCTTGTATGGCCAATTTTCCCTCCCCATACATTTGCGTACAGGAAGTACGCTCCTGCCAGCGGCAGGTCCGCGTCGATCCGTGTACAAATCTCCTGGATCGTTGCCGGCGTGGTTCCTCCCAGCGCCAGACTCACCCGCAAACGGGCTATGTCAAGACAACGATGACACGCTATTAAATACTTGCGAATAAAATATTTGCAACTGCAAACTTTTCAGCTCGCAACTTTTCCCTTTCCGGACATTGCCGGCAGGTTGCTGTGCATGCGGCGCAGCGCCTTCTTCAGGGCTGCGACCTCCTCGTCCGACATGTCCTGGACCGCAGTGCGTTCAAGCTCGACGGCAAGCGGCATGAGCCTTTCCGTCAGCGCCTCGCCCTGGGGGGTCAGCTTCACGATGACGATGCGGCCGTTATCTTCCGGCCGTGTTCGCGATACCAGCTTGCGCTTGGCCAGTGTGCCGACGAGGCGCGAAAGCGTCGAAATCTCGACAGAGACGACGTCGGCGAGATCCCCCAGGGTGCTTTCCCGGCGCTCCTTGAGCATGGCCAGAACCCGGTACATCGCCACGCTGAGATTATCTTCGGCGATTCTCTGCGCGAATACCTCGGCTATCCGCACGCCGGCGCGATTGAGAAGATAGGGAACGGAATCGGTAAGTTTGTACATGTCTCTGTCTGCTGGCGGGATTCGGCTTGCTGGGGGCTCTCTCCGACATGCACCTAAATTACCGGGATGACAACACGATTGGCTTTCAGTCGCCGAGAAGGGCTGGGTAGATCAAGCATTTTCCAGCTGATTGTTAAATTTGCGTTGACAACAGTTGCAAATGCAATAATCTAGATGCCAAGGAGACACGGGAGGAAATCATGTCTGCCACTGCTGCCCTCGGCATAGCGCCGGCCCCCGCACCGATCAGCGATGCGTTTCGATCGACCATGCGCCGTTTCCCGGCGACGGTGACGGTCATTTCTGCTTGTCGCAACGGCGCGGATCATGGAATGACGGCGACCGCCGTCACATCACTTTCGATGGATCCGCCATCTCTCATCATCTGCCTGAACAATCGCACCTACCTGCATAACATGCTGCTCGAAGTGCCGGAATTCGCAGTCAGCATTCTGACCGACAGGCAGGCAGCCGTATCGGAAGGTTTCAGCGGCAAGATTGCGCCTGAGCGTCGGTTCGACGCTGCCGATTGGGTTCGCCATGAGCGCGGCATGATGGTGCTGGGCTCCGCTCATGCCTCTGTTGTCTGCCGCCGCATGGGCGCAGTTCCCTATGGAACGCACACCATCTTCATCGGGCAGGTGGTGGATACACGCCATTCCGAAAACACAATCGCACTGATGTACGAGAATTCGAAATATTGCGCGCCACAGCACGCGCTTCCTGCATCCCAGAACTGAAGGTAGTTCCATGAACCATACAGCCGCCCTGTTTCCCGCCTCGGCGCGGGTCAAGACCGCATGCCTTGCAGATCGCATCGCCCCGATACTGGACGAAATCCGGGCCGGCGCGCGCGATACCGAAAAATCCGGCCGTGTGCCGGCGCGCTCCATCGATCTGCTGCGCTCCGCCGGCTATTTCGATATCGTCAAGCCTGCCCGCTTTGGCGGCGACCAAGGATCCTTTGCCGAGCTTGTCGATGCAAATATCGAACTGTCGGCGGCCTGCGCCTCCACCGGCTGGGTTGCCGGTCTTCTTTCCGCGCATCAATGGTTGCTTGCCATGTTCGATGAAAGGGTTCAACAGGACGTGTGGGGCAGCGATCCGGATGCGCTGCTCTGCGGTTCCTATGCGCCGGTCCGCATGGCGGAACGCGTCGAGGGTGGTTTCCGGCTATCCGGCGATTGGGCCTTTGCGAGCGGATGTGAAAACGCGCAATGGGCGCTCTGTGCGGCAATCATTCCGCCAAATCGCGAGGGGGAACGTCCTCTTCCGGCGTTCCTTCTGGTTCCTGCCAGCGATTATACCATTGACGAGACTTGGGATGTGGTGGGCCTCGCGGGCACCGGCTCAAAAAGCCTGATCCTCAAGGATGTCTTCGTTCCGGAATACCGCATTCTGAGCTTTCCGGATGCGACCTCCGGCAGGACGCCGGGCGGACGTGGCTACGAGGGTATCGGCCTTTTCAACATTCCGCTGCTCATGGGGGTTCCGTTCTGCCTCGGCAGCGCAGCCGTCGGTGCGGCGAAGGGCGCCCTGGAGAGCTACATCGACCACATGGGGGCCCGTGTGACACGCGGTGCAGTGGCCGGCGGCAACAACAAGATTGCTGAATTTCCGACGATCCAGCTTCGCGTGGCGGAAGCCTCCGCATCCGTGGATGCCGCCCGCGAAATCATTCTGCGGGATATTGCCCGGGCGCAGCAACTGGCCCAGGCCCGCGAGGATGGCACCGGCGAGATCACCGAAGAAGATCGCATTCTCGCCCGCCGCAGCCAGTCCTTTGCGGTCAGCCTGGCCCTTCGGGCCGTGGAGGCACTCAATGCATCGACAGGCGGCCTCGGCCTCCAGATGTCCAACCCCGTCCAGCGGGCATGGCGTGATGCAAATGCCGTCGGACGCCATATTTCCATGAATTGGGATGCCGTCGGCACCATGGCCGGCCAGCAACTGCTCGGCCTTCCGCCCAAGGGACAATTCTGATCCGCCATCCGCAGTATTTCGATTTAAGACAGGAAAGAGATCATATCGTGCAAGGCAAGATCGCGCTTGAAGAACATTTCGCCATCCCCGAGACGCTGCAGGATTCGGCAGGATTCGTGCCGGGCGACTACTGGACGGAACTGTCAGCCCGTCTCCTGGATATCCACGACAAGCGTCTGCGGTTGATGGATGCCCACGGCATCGAGAAGATGATCCTGTCGCTGAACGCTCCGGCTGTCCAAGCAATCCCGGATAAGGCAAAGGCCCTGGATATTGCCCGACGCGCCAATGACTTTCTGGCGGAGCAATGCGTCAAGAACCCGAACCGTTTCCTGGGATTTGCAGCATTGCCCCTGCAGGATCCGGATGCAGCTGCGCAGGAATTGCAGCGCTGCGTGACGACGATGGGTTTCGTCGGCGCGCTGGTCAATGGCTTCTCCCAGGAAGGCGACGGAACGACGCCGCTATATTACGACCTGCCGCAATATCGTCCATTCTGGGCCGAAGTCGAAAGGCTCAACGTTCCCTTCTATCTGCATCCGCGCAACCCGCTGCCGGAGGACAGCCGGATCTATGCTGGCCATTCCTGGCTGATGGGCCCGACATGGGCCTTCGCCCAGGAGACCGCCGTTCATGCGCTGCGCTTGATGGGATCCGGGCTGTTTGACGAGCATCCGGCTTTGCGGATCATCGTTGGTCACATGGGCGAGGGGCTGCCATACATGATGTGGCGCATCGACAACCGGAATGCGTGGGTCAAGGTGGAGAAGAACTATCCGGCCAAACGCCCGATTGCCGATTATTTCAACGAGAATTTTTATATCACGACGTCGGGAAACTTCCGCACGCAATCGCTTATCGATGCAATGCTGGAAATCGGAGCGGACCGAATTCTGTTCTCGACAGACTGGCCATTCGAAAACGTCGACCATGCTGCAAACTGGTTCGACAGCACGACCATCTCCGAAGCCGACCGCCTGAAGATTGGTCGCACCAACGCGGTTTCACTCTTCAAACTCGATCGATAGCATGGTTGCACCTTTCAAATACACGGGCAGCGCGGCCCAGATCTTCTTCGGGAGCGGCTCGTTGAACCGTCTCGCCGATGCAATGACTGGGCAGGGCCGCAAGCGCGCCCTGATCCTATCGACCCCGCACCAGAAAGCGGAAGCTGAACGGATCGCTGCATCTCTCGGCCCGCTTGCGGCGGGACTGTTCCACCATGCGACGATGCATACGCCGGTCAATGTGACCGAGCGCGCGATGGCGACATATAACGCAGCCGGTGCCGATTGCGTCGTCGCGATCGGCGGCGGATCGACGATCGGTCTCGGCAAGGCAATCGCCTATCGCAACGACGCTCTGCAAATCGTGGTAGCGACGACCTATGCGGGGTCGGAGGTTACACCGATCCTCGGCCAGACCGAGAACGGGCAGAAGACCACGGTCCGCGGGGCCGGCATCCTGCCCGAAGTGGTGATCTACGACCCCGAATTGACATTGGGATTGCCGGTCAACATGAGTGTCAGCAGCGGACTGAATGCAATGGCGCATGCGGTCGAAGGTCTCTACGCACGGGACCGCAATCCCATTTCGTCGATGATGGCGGTCGAGGGCCTGCGCGCGCTGAAGCAGGCTTTACCTCAAATCGTCAATGCACCTGGGGATATCGAGTCGCGAAGCGAAGCGCTTTACGGCTCCTGGCTGTGCGGCACGGTGCTCGGAGCGGTTGGAATGGCCTTGCATCACAAGCTTTGCCATACGCTGGGCGGTAGCTTCGATCTGCCGCATGCGGAAACCCATGCGATCATTCTTCCCCATTCTGCTGCCTATAACGCGGAGGCCGCAATGGATGCGCTAGAGCCCGCTGCCTATCTTTTCGGCGGCTCGCTGGGCGGCGGTCTTTATGATTTTGCTGCTTCGATCGGCGCCCCCATGGCGCTGCGAGATCTGGGCATGAAGGAAGCCGATCTGGACCGTGCGGCGGAACTCGCCGAGCAGAACCCTTACTGGAACCCGCGGCCCATCGAACGGGAAGCGATCCGGGCCTTGTTGCAGAGCGCCTGGGAGGGCGCGCGGCCACGTTAACGCTTAGGAGGATGGCCACGTGCCTGAATATTTCAGCGAAGAGAGATCCGCGGAAGCTGTCAACTCGCGGATGGGGCAGGACATTAATCCACGTCTGGCCGAAATCATGGCGTCGCTTGTCAAGCACCTGCATGCCTTTGCCAAGGATATCAGCCTGACCCCGGAGGAATGGGAGCTGGCCATAGGCTTCCTGACCCGAACCGGCCATCTCTGCCATGACGAGCGACAGGAGTTCATCCTGCTGAGCGACACGCTGGGTTTCTCGATGCTGGTGGATGCGATCAACAACCGGCGTCCGCCAGGCGCCACCGAAAATACAGTGTTCGGTCCGTTCCATGTCGAAGGGGCGCCTGTACGGCAGATGGGCGAAAACATCTCACTCGATGGCAAAGGCGAGAGCTGTCTCTTCGTCGGCCGAGTGCTGGATCTTGACGGCAATCCGATCGAGGGAGCCCGGATCGATGTATGGTCGGATAATTCCGATGGGTTCTACGACGTCCAGCAGCCGGATATCCAGCCGAAGTGGAACAACCGGGGCATCTTCGTCACCGGCGCAGATGGCACCTATAGTTTCGTCGGCATAAAGCCGGTTTCCTATCCGATCCCGGATGACGGCCCGGTCGGCCAGATGTTGACGTGCCTCGGCCGCCATCCCTACCGTCCTGCCCATACCCATTACCTGATCACGGCTTCAGCTTATCAGAAGCTCGTAACCCACACTTTTGTCGGCGACGATCCCTATCTGGAATCCGATACGGTGTTTGGTGTGAAAAGCAGCCTGGTCGCGCCTTTCGAGCGTGTCGATCGTGCGACGGTCTGGCGCTCCGATTTCGATTTCGTGCTGACGCCAGGGGAGAATAGACAATGATCGTTGCTCGCTATGCGCTATCCGACCCCGGCAAGGCTGGCGAGCGTTCCCGATTGCTCGAGGAACACAAGGCCTATCTGAATGGCGCGGCGATCCGCATCTTGCTTTCCGGACCTTCTGCACCGCCGGCGGAGGGCAAGGGTTCGACCGCCGTCGTGATCGCGGAAGTCGAAACGCTCGCCGAGTTCGAGGCGTTCAGTGCTGAAGATCCCTTCGTCCGCTCCGGTGTTTACCGCAGCATCGATGTATTCGAATGGCGGCCCACTTTGGGGCTTCTTCTGGCGAGGGGGATGCCTCGGTCGACAGATTGCTCAAGCTGACCAGTGGAACCATCATGCTACCTTCCCTCTGCAGGTGGACATCCGCGTCTTCCACGTCGATGAGCACTACGCCTTGCCCTTGCGGACAACGTCCGCAATCGTCACCTCCTTGGGAATGAGCTTGAGTTTGAAAAAGGTGTCGGCGATGCTCTGCTGCTGCGCGACGACAGAGTCATCCAGGCTCTTGACCCCATAGGACTGACGTTCGAGCGCCTTGACGAGGACAGGTTCGGGGATGCCGACCGACGGTGATAGCTCTGCAGCCGCAGCCGCGGTGTCGGATTTGGTCCATTCGTCGATCTCGGAAATGGCGTCGATCAAGACATCGATCGCCTGGGCGTGGCCGTCAACCAGCGCATTCGTGCCGACATAGAACTGGTGATTGGGAACGATGCCCTCGCCGTTTCTGAGCTCTCTCGCTTCGATCGCCACTTCCGCAGCTGCCTGGAAGGGATCCCAGATGACCCATGCATCCACTGCGCCCTTTTCGAAAGCTGCGCGGCCGTCGGCTGGAGCGAGGAAGGATGGCTCCACGTCCTCATAGGTCAAGCCGGCCTCTTCGAGTGCCTTAACGAGCAGGTAATGCACGTTCGAGCCCTTGTTGAAGGCGACCTTCTTGCCCTTCAGCTCCGCGACCGACTTTATCGGGCTATCCCTGGGGACCAATATGGCTTCGCCGCGCGGGGCGGGCGGCTCATGTGCGATATAGACAAGCGGAGCGTTCGCGGCCTGGGCGAAGATCGGTGGCGTTTCGCCGGTCGATCCGAAATCGACAGCACCGGCGTTCAGGGCCTCGAGGAGCTGGGGACCGCCCGAAAATTCGGTCCATTCAACCGTATAGTCGATGGATTTGAGTTTCTTCTCCAGCAAGCCTTTGCCCTTGAGAAGCACCAGAGTTCCATATTTCTGGTAGCCGATACGCACGATCTTGTCAGCCGCGCCAGCCGGCCGGACATGCGTCAAAGGTGTCGCGATGGCACCTGCGGCCAGTGCCGTGAAAGCTCGTCTTGTGATCTTCATCATACCCTCCGAATAAGATCACGCCAAATTAAAGTGTCTCTACATTTTTACTAGATTATACGTGCTCCTGAGCCCGCTTCTCCGGGATTCGCTTTTTTGTTCTGTCCCGGCAGCGAGCAAAAAGAACTGCGCCTGCTGGTTCAGTTCCCCGCGCACGTCGTTTCCGCGGTTTCAGGAGATTGAGGATTGAACAGAGCTTTCCACCATCGGCTGCAGTCCGGCGATATGATATCGCTCCACTGAGCGAATTTTTCGTAGATCCATGCGACCACACCGACGTGTCAGCCTTCGCCGACGAAGTGCTGCAGAACGATAGCGTGATTGTGGTGCAGGTCTTTCGCAGCGTAGAGAAGCGTCGCGTCCGATTGCCCAATCTGGCGTTTCAGTTCCTCGACGGCGGACGGATTCTTTTCCAGCTCGTCTCGATAGCGGCGCTGGAACTCGGTCCATTTGGCGGGGTCGTGGCCGAACCAACGGCGTAGCGCCGGGCTTGGCGCGATATCCTTCAGCCAGATATCGACTGCTGCATCCTGCTTGCTCAACCCGCGAGGCCATAGCCTGTCGACCAGGATGCGCATGCCGTCCTTATCGTCTTTCGGCTCGTAAATTCGTTTGATGTGCAAAGCCATTTGCTCGCCCGCCACAAGATCGAAACCCATTCTCGAACGAATACGTGTGACAAGTTTTGGTTCCGGATTGGAGCCCGAGAACAGGTCCTGGAACCTTTTCAAACAGGCGCGGCGCTATTTCGCGGGCCCACGCCATATCGGACCGCTGAAGCATCTTCCTAGAGCATGATGCCGAAAAGTGTGCGCGGTTTTCGGGCGACATCATGCTCTATTTCTTTGATTTAGATCAGGATTCAGATTTTAGGCCGATCAGGCCTAAAATCATCCTGATCTAAGGGCGGTGCGAAATCTCTTTTGCGGTCTGTGCATAGGCCGTGCCACGACCGCAATGGCGTCGTGGCACGGCGAAGCCTGTCAAACCGGCTCAGAAGGGATAGTGCTGGGCGGAATCCTCGACCGTGATCCAGCGCAAGTCGGTGAATTCGGCGATCGCCGCCTTGCCGCCGAAACGGCCGTAGCCGCTGCCCTTGACGCCGCCAAAGGGCATTTGCGCCTCGTCGTTCACCGTCGGGCCGTTGATGTGGCAGATGCCGGATTCGATCCGTGCCGCAACCGCCATTGCCCGTTGGACATTCCGGCTGAAGACGGCCGACGACAGGCCGTATTCGGTGTCGTTGGCGATGCGGATGGCTTCCTCCTCGCCGGAGACGCGAATGATCGGCTTGACCGGGCCGAAGGACTCTTCCGCATAGACGCGCATCTCGGGCGTAACGTGATCAAGCAGCGTCGCCTCGACCACGGTGCCCGAGCGCTTGCCGCCGGCCACGAGTTTTGCACCCTTGGCCGTCGCATCGGCAATCAGCTCCTCCATTTTCTTCGCCGCGTCGAGGCTGATCAGCGAACCGAGGACGACGTGGCCGCGCGGATCGCCGGCCGGGAGCTGGCTGGCGCGGGCGGCCAGTTTGGCGACGAACTGATCGGCGATCGTCTCGTCGACGATGATCCGCTCCGTCGACATGCAGATCTGGCCCTGGTGCATGAAGGCGCCGAAAATGGCGGCACCGACGGCACCGTCGATATCGGCATCGTCGAGGATAACCAGCGGCGCCTTGCCGCCGAGTTCGAGAAGGGCGGGCTTCAGATATTTGCCGCAGGTCTCGGCGATGATCTTGCCGACCTTGGTCGAGCCGGTGAAGTTCACGCGCTTGACGGCCGGATGGGCAATCAGCGCGGTGACGATCTCAGGCGCATCCTCCGGCGCGTTGGTGATGACATTGATGACGCCGGCCGGCAGGCCGGCTTCGGTCAGCGCGGTGGCAATCAGCCGGTGCGTGCCGGGGCATTGTTCGGATGCCTTGAGGACGACGGTGTTGCCGCAGGCGATCGGCATGGCGATGGCGCGGGTGGCGAGGATGACCGGCGCATTCCAGGGAGCAATCGCCAGGCAGACGCCGGCAGCCTGGCGGACCCCCATGGCAAGCGTGCCGGGTTTGTCGGAAGGAATGATTTCGCCTGCGATCTGCGTCGTCATGGCGCCGGCCTCGCGCAGGATATTGGCGGCGAGCATGACGTTGAAGCCGGCCCAGGGCGCAGTTGAGCCCGTCTCCTCGATCATCAGCCGGGTAAACTCGGCGACTTTGGAATCCATGATGTCGGCAGCCTTCATCAGGATCGCGCGGCGCTGGCCGGGGCCGGTCTTCGACCAGGCGCCGAAGGCAGCGCTGGCTGCATCGACGGCTGCGGCAACATCCTCCAGGCCTGCTGCGGCGGCCCGGCTTGCGAGCTTCTCGGTGAAGGGATCGATGCGGTCATAGGTCCGGCCGCCGGAGGCCGCGCGGTCTGCGCCGTTGATGAGGAGGGAAATATTCATCGGAGGGTCTCCTTGGGACAAGAACTAGAAGCCGAGGACTTCGGCGTTGATGGAAGCTTCGAGGCCGCCGTCGGCGGCAAGATTGGTGCCGTTGATCCAGCGCGCGCCATCCGAGCAGAGGAAGAGGATGGCAGGCGCGATATCGGTGGATGTGCCGGCGCGTCCGACGCGGGTGATGTCGCTATCAACCCTGGCATCGCCGAGCACGGCGCGAAACTGCTTGAGGATCGGCGTTTCCACCGGCCCGGGGCTGACGGCATTGACCCGGATCCCGCGGTTCTTGAACAATGGCTGATGGGCTGCCTGCATGGTCCAGAGCAGCAGCAGCTCCTTGGAGAGCGGGTAACCTTCCTCATCCTTGAGGCCGTGCTCAGCGACGATTGCCGCCAGCTCGGGAAAGCCTTCGATTGATGTCAGCGATTTCGCCCGCTCGAGATTGGCGCGCCAGCCGTAGCCGGCGATCGAGGCGACATTGACGATGGCGCCGCCTTCGCGCAGGCGGGGCGCCAAGGCTTCCGACAGGGCACGAAGCCCATAGAAATTGACGGCAAGCGTCGAGGCGACGCCGCTGCTGCCGGAAAGGCCGGCGACATTGGCGAGCGCGTCGAGGCGGGTTGGAAGCCGTGCCGCGATCTCGGCAACGCCTGATGCTGTGGAGAGGTCACCCTTGATGAAGGCGGCACTTCCACTGGCAGGCTCGCGGACATCGACGCCGATGACTTCGGCACCCATCTGGCCGGCCAGCTCAGCCGTGCGGGCGCCGATGCCGGAAGCCACACCGGTCACCAGGATTGTTTTACCAAAAAGCATGAATGTCACCTTTCGCGAGAGGGCCCGGAGGCAAGCCGGCTCATTCTTTCCATTGGATCTTGGTCGGACCGGGCAATTTCAGCCGGTAACCGACGGGCAGAAGTTGAAAATCGAAGCGGCGCTCGATTTCGCCCCAAAGGCCGCGCGGCAGGTAGAGCGAGAATATCAAAGCGGTAGCGCCGAGGCCGATCAGGTACCAGACGCCGGCAGCGCCGAAGACGGTCTCGATCACGAAGAACAGGATGGCGCCGAGGATCGCGCCTTCGAATTTGCCGATCCCGCCGACCAGCACCATGAAGATCATGTAGGCCGTCCACTGGACGCTCAAATAGGTCTTCGGCTGGAAGGTGGTGGCGGTTGCCAGCCACAAGCCTCCGGCAACGGCGATGCCGAAGGCGGCAAGCACGAAGAGCAGCCTCTTGGTTGCAATCACCCGCACGCCGACCGAGGTCGCCGCCTCCTCATTGTCGCGGATCGCCTGCATGGCCGCGCCGGCACGGCTGCGCATTAGCATGAAGAGCGCGCCGAGCAGGGCGGCCATGGCCGTCAATGCGAGCCAGTAGATCGTCGCCCGCCGCGTGCCGCTATCATAGACGTTGAGGGAGATCAGCGAGGTGCCCGTTTCCCCCTGGATCAGCCGGTCGAGGTTGACCAGCAGATGGGCGAGCTCTGATATCACCCACATGCCGATCGCGAACTCGCCGCCCTTCAGGCGCAGCATGAACAGCGAAAGCGGGATCGACAGCGCGCCGGTCACGATCGCGGCGGCAAAGACCGCGACGAAGGGATTGAGCCCGGCATCCGCCAGCCGGATGGTGAAATAGGCGCCGAGGCCGAAGAACACCTGCTGGCCGACCGAGACCAGCCCGCCGAAACCGGCAAGCGCATTCCACATGGCGGCAAGGATCACATAGATAAACAGGGCCGTCATCCGGTCGATCGCGCCGGCGCCGAGCGCTGCGGGGGCAAACATCAGCAGGACGAGCACCGCGGCCATGCAGCCAAGCGCCACCCGCGACGACTTCGTCCAGCGTTCTATGGATATTCCGTTGGAGGCAAGGGAAGCGTTGGGGCTCATGTCGGGCTCCGGAGACGGGTGCGCAGTTTGAAACGTGCGCCGAGTTTGTCGAAGATCGGCATGCCGGACCGTGACAGCCTGACGAAAAGCACCAGCAGGAACACGGCATGGCCGCCGATCAGGAAGCCTTGCGGATGCAATTGCGCGCCGAGCGATTGGGCAAGACCGAGAACGATGCCGCCGGCAAGCGTGCCCCATAGCGATCCGGCTCCGCCGATGACGGCCGCCTCGAAGGCGAAGAGAAGCTGCGGGCCGCCGGCATAGGGGCTGAAGGTTGCCCGCATCCCGAGAAACGCACCGGCGATCCCGACCGTTACCATGGTGATCGCGGTGGCGACGGCGTTGACCCTGCGGGCGTCGATGCCGACCAGCCCCGCAGTGTCGGGATCTTCCGCCGTGGCGCGGATCGCGCGACCAAGCGCAAAGCGGCTCAGGAACAACTGCAGCCCGCCGAGAATGAGGACTGCCGTCACCATCATCATGATGGCAAGCTTGCCGACGTAGATGTGGCCCGGCAGTTGCCATGATGCATAGGACAGGTTGCCGATGAACGGCGCGAGCGAGCGGGTGTCGGCGCCGAACTGCTCGAACAGCAGGTTGTCGATGACGATCGACAGGCCGAAGGTCGTCAGGATCGGCAGGAGCGTGCCCCCGCGGGCGCTGCGTTCCAGAATGAAGCGCTGCAGCAGCCAGCCGGCGGCCGCCATGACCGGCAGCACGATCAGCAGGCCGGCGAAGGGCGGAATGCCGGCTTTGGCGGCGAGCAGCCACAGCCCGTAAGCGGCTGCGACCGCCAGGCTGCCATGCGCGAGATTGATGATCCGCATGACCGAGAACATGAAGGACAGTCCACAGGCGATAACGGCGTAGTAACCGCCGAGCAGGATGCCCTGGAGCAGGGTGTTGATCACGATGCGCTCCTTTCGCCGGCTGCCCGGTGCAATCCGAAATAGGCTTGGGTGACGGCCGCACGCGTGACGTCGGCGGCCGGCCGGTCGAGGACGATACGCCCTTCCAGCATGCAGATGACACGGCTTGCGACGCTCATGGCGCGGGCGAGATCCTGTTCGACGAGCACGATGGTCGTTCCCGAGGTGAGCAAGGCCTGCAATTGGGCGTAGACGCGATCGACGACCAGGGGCGAAAGCCCGAGCGAGACCTCGTCCAGGAGAAGAATATCGGGATTGCTCATCAGCGCCCGGCCGATGGCGGTCGCCTGCTGTTCCCCGCCCGAGAGATGTCCGGTCTTGGCGTGACGGCGGGGTTTCAGGTTCGGAAAGGCGTCGAGGACGCGGTCGATGCTCCACTCGCCCTTGCGGCCGGAGCTCTTTCCGAGAAGCAGGTTTTCCTCCACCGTCATTTGTGAAAACAGGCGCCGGCCTTCCGGCACCAGCGCGATGCCCTTGGCGATCCGCTTGTGAGACGGGACGGCGGCCAGATCTTCATCGTTGAGGAGGACGCGGCCGGAGGATGGCAGATGGGCGCCGGCGATCGATCTGAGCAGCGTCGTCTTGCCGGCCCCATTGGCGCCGACCAGCGCCAGCACCTCGCCCTTGGCAAGATCGAAACTGACGCCGCGCACCGCCTGGAGCAACCCGTGGCGAACGTCGAGGTCGCGGATGGAGAGAAGGCTCATGCGGGTGTCCCTCCGAGATAGGCCTTGACCACCTCCGCGTCGTTCATGACCATTTTCGGTTCGCCATCGGCGATGATCCTGCCGGCGTCCATGCAGATCAGCCGCTCCGCTACCTGCAGCAGGATATGAACGATATGCTCGATCCAGACGATGCCGATACCGCGGCGGCGCAATTCGAGGATGGTTTCCACCAGCTCGCTCGCCTCGCCATCGGTCAGGCCGCCGCCGATCTCGTCGAGCAGCATCAGCCTCGGCTGCGTGGCAAGCGCACGGGCAAGCTCCAGCCGTTTGCGGTCCAGCAGGCCAAGCGTGTCGGCCGGGCGGTTGGCGACTCCAAGCATGCCGCAGAGCGAAAGCGAATCCACCACGCGCGCATAGGCCTCGTCGCGGCTTGCGGCATTGCCGTGCGATGCGGCGACGAAGACATTTTCGAAGGTTGTCATGCCGCCGAAGGGCTTGGGAATCTGATGGGTGCGGACGAGCCCGGACCGGCAGCGCTCCGCCGCCGTCCGGCGCGTGACGTCGACGCCGTCGAAGGTGATGCTTCCCTCATTCGGCGGGAAGGCGCCGGCGAGCACGCTGAGCAGGGTGGTCTTGCCAGCGCCGTTCGGCCCGACAATGCCGATCGCCTCGCCATCGCCCATGGAAAAATCCAGATTCTCCAGCACCACCAGCGCGCCGAACCGCTTGTGGATCCCTTTGGCCGAGAGAAAGGCTTCCCCCGGCCGTCTTTGAGCTTCCCGCTGCAGCACTGTACGTTATCCGTTATAAGCGGTGAGCTTGGCGCCGACTGGCACATTCGGGTCGGTGGCGTTTTCGGTAACGACGTAGTCCAGCGCGAATTTCGACCCCTCCGGCGCCTTCACCCATTGCGTGCCGATGATCGGCCCGGGAGAGACGTTGGCGACGGGACCGCTGGTGAAGTCGACCTTGCCGGCGATCGTGGTGGTCTTCAGCGTGCTGATCGCCTTGACGACCGCCTCCTTGCTCTTGACGTCGGTGCTGGCCTTCAGCGCATCGAAGCCGGCGTCGAGAAGCGCAAGGCTGGCGCCGAGCTGCTGCGTCCACTGCTTGCCGCTGGCCGTTTCATAGCCGTCGGCGAGTTCGGTTCCGGAGACGCCCGTCAGCGTCGATTTGTAGGGGAAGGCCTTGTGCCAGTAGGCGGCGCTGCCGATGTTCAGGCCGAGATCGCCGAGCGCCTCGATGTCGGAGGGAAACAGGCCGGTCTTGGCGATCTGGCAGATCTTGATCTGCTGGGTGAGGCCCTGCTGTGCGGCCTGGCGCCAGAAGGCGGCGAAGTCGGGCGGAATCGGGAACGAATTGAAGATCTCCACGCCCTCCTGCCTGAAGAGAGCGATCTGCGCGGAAAAGTCGGTGGTTCCGGTTTCATAGGCTCCGGGATCGACGATGGTGAAGCCCGCCTTGGCGAGCGCCGGCGCCAGATGCGTGCGGATCGCATTGCCGTCGGCGTCGTTGGGATACATGACGCCGACCTTCTTGTTGGTCTCGATCAGGTTCCACTGCGAAACATAGGCCTTGTGGAACTCTTCGACGCCGAAGCCGAAATGATAGGTCCACTTGAACGGCGAGGGCGCGCCCGGCTTGGCGCCGCGGCCGAAATACCAGGCTTCCCAGGGCATGACCGTCGAAAGGCAGGGAATTCCGGCTGCCTCGCAGGCATCGGCCACCGGATTGATGGTTTCGGGCGTCGAGACGGCGAGCATCAGGTCGATCGCTTGGTTGTTGATCAGGTCCTTCGCCAACTGGCCGGCGCGCGAGGGATCGGACTGGGTGTCCTGGTCGAGAATCTCAACCTTCCAGGTCTTGCCGCCCGCCTGCAGGCCGTTCGCCAGCGCCTTGCGCGCCAGTTCCAGCACATAGCCGTCCGTTTCGCCGAAGCCGCCGAGAGGGCCGGTGCGCGGGCTGATGAAGCCGACCTTCAACGTATCGCCGCTCTGAGCGAAGGCCGTGCGGCCGGAAAGCGCCAGCGCAGCACCGCCCGCGACGGTCGATGCGATGAAAGAGCGGCGGCTCAGCGATGCCGCGTTGAATTTGCCGTTGCGGAAAATGCCGTTCATGAAATCATTCCTCCCTCTTGATCGGGCCTCCCAGCCCGTTCCCAGTGTTCATGTCGGCCGATCTATTCAGATCGGGTAGTGCCGTTTTCCCGAGGCCATGGTGATCCATCTGAGCTCGGTGAATTCATCGATTGCCGCCTTGCCGCCGAAGCGGCCGTAGCCGCTTGATTTGACGCCGCCGAAGGGCATTTGCGGCTCGTCGGAAACGGTCGCTTCGTTGATGTGGCAGATGCCGGATTCGAGCCGCATGGCGACGGCAAGTGCTGCATTGACGTCGGCGCTGAAGACGGCGGCCGACAGCCCGTATTCGTTGTCGTTGGCAACCGTCACAGCCTCGTCGACGCTGCCGACCCGGACGATCGCCGCGACCGGCCCGAAACTCTCCTCGCGGTAGATCCGCATAGCAGGCGTCACGTGATCGATGACGGTCGCGTCCATCAGCGTGCCGTTGGCCTGGCCGCCGCAGACGAGAACCGCGCCCTTCTGCAGGGCGTCATCGACGAGCGATCGGATGCGGCGGACGGCCTCGGCGTTGATCAGCGTGCCGAGCGGCGTGTTGCCGTCCCTGGGATTGCCGGCGACGAGGGTTGCGGCCTTCGTGCGGAACTTGCCGACGAAGCCGTCGGCGATCTCGTCCATCAGGATGATCCGCTCGGTCGACATGCAGATCTGACCCTGGTTCATGAAGGCGCCGAAGGCGGCCGCACTGACGGCCTCATTGATATCGGCATCGGCAAGGACGATGAACGGCGCCTTGCCGCCGAGTTCGAGCAGGCAGCGCTTGAGATGCCTTGCCGCGGTTTCGGCGATGATCCTGCCGACACGCGTGGAGCCGGTGAAGTTGATGCGGCGGACAGCGGGATGGGCGATCAGCGCATCGACGACGGCGGCTGCATCGCTCGGCGCATTGGAAACGACATTGACGACGCCGCGCGGAAAGCCGGCGTCACGCAGGATGTCGCCGATCAGGCCATGGGTCTTCGGGCAGAGTTCGGAAGCCTTCAGGATGACCGTATTTCCGCAGGCAAGCGGCATGGCGACGGCGCGGGTGCCGAGGATAACAGGCGCATTCCAGGGGGCAATGCCGACGCAGACGCCTGCCGGCTGGCGGACCGCCATGGCGAGGCTTCCCGGAATGCCGGAAGGGATGAGCTCGCCGGATATTTGCGTGGTCATCGCCGCCGCCTCGCGAAGAATATCCGCGCCGAGGCCGCAATTGATCGCCGCCCATTGCGCGGTGGCGCCGGTTTCGCCGGTCATGGCGGCAACGAGTTCGGGGGTGCGGGCCTCCAGGATGTCTGCTGCGGCATTCAGAAGTCTGCGCCGTTCGCCCGGGCCGGTCTGCGACCAGTCCGGAAAGGCCGCCGCTGCCGCATTGGCTGCCCGCGTCATGTCGGCAATCGATCCTGCCGAGGCGATCGTTGCGACATCGCCGGTCAACGGATCGATGCGTTCGAAGGTGGCCCCTTCGGAAGCATCCATCGCCTCGTTGTTGATCATCAGCTGTGCCGAAAACACTGTTTCACCCATTCGTCCCGTATTGGCGCCACATGTTGGCGCCACATGCCGGTTTGCGTCGTTGCCATGGGAGAAAACGAGCGGACGCGGCGCCACGAGGGCCGCCTGACCGTTCCTGCATCTGTTGAAGAGCCTCCTCCCAAAGGCTGATGGAGAAGAGGTTACGCCGATCTGGCGCGGATGGAATGCGATTTATTGGGTTAATATTGTAATTATCCGGCGATTACTGCATTGTTTGGCGTGGGGATGGAGGAGAAGCGTTGGCGACGAACGGCGGAATTCATCACTATGCCAGGGGCGAGTGGCACGCTCCGTCGCTGTCGCACCGACGCATCCGTTTTCAAAAAGGACTCTATGCCGATTTCCATCATTTCCTTCTGCTTGGGGAGGGGAGTGGGGAGCTTCATTTCGGCAATGGCGAACATCGGCCGCTGCACGGACCGCTGCTTGCCTTCCTGCCGCCGCAGGCGCGATGCGACCTGTCGATATCGGCCGGAACCGCGGCCCATCTGGTCGGCGCTTCGCCGCAGATCATGGTCGATGCGATCGGCGACAAGGTGGAATCCTATTCGCTGCGCATTTTCACCGAACAGCGCAAGCTGGTCGAGGCATTGGATCCCTTGACGGTCACCGAAATCAGCCCGCTGATCTCCGGCTTCGTACGGGAACTGGGCGATCCCTCCCGCTCCTCCTGGATGGTCGCATCCGCCTATATCAGGCTCATCCTGATGGCGCTGTGGCGCGGCTCCGATGGCGAAAGAAGCGAGCAGCGCGGACAGGGCGAAGTGGGATCGATCCTGCAGAGATATCGGCAACTGGTCGAGGCCGGTTTCCGCCAGCACCGGCCGATCAGCGATTATGCCGCAGAATTGGGCGTCACAGCCGACCGGCTGCATTCCACCTGCCAAAGGGCGCTCGGCCGCTCGCCGATCCAGCTTCTGCACGAACGCGTGGTGCAGGAGGCAAAGCTGAGATTGGAGCGGTCGGCCCGCAATATCCAGGAAATCTCCGACAGCCTCGGCTTCCGCGACCCGACCTATTTCAGCCATTTCTTCAAGCGCAAGACCGGCCTTTCCCCCGCCAGCTACCGCGAGATCGCCCGCGCTTCGGCAGGCTCGGAAAACAGCATGCTGTCCTCGGGTTATGCGGATTGGCCTTAGGCTCGGGGCACATTGGGTAAAGTTGGAATTTTTCTGTCCTGGATCGCAAATCATGCCTGACACGGAATTCCAAGCCGGCGTGGGACTGCAATGCGCCAATTGTGCACGCTCAATCAGCGACCGTGAAGGTTCTGTCCGCTGAATGGTGTCGCCCAAACAGATATTAATCCTAACGGTCACCGAAAACCATGTAAGGTTGCCATGTACGTTAAGCTATGCCCTACCGGGCATTTGTGTCAGCGGCGCGAAAGCCTTATTTCTAGCGCTCTGGCACCTCAATCAGACATGACCCAAATGGGCGCGTCTGCAAACGTTTCGAGAAATTTTCCATCTAACGAAATGCCTAACGATACCCCTGGTCGGCAGTTTGTCGCCTTGCTCACACGCACAGGCTGATATAGCAGCCGAGCCAGAGGCATCATGATCGTTTTTTGATTTTGATGAATAGCGACGTATTGTGAACCTGCGAACCTTTATTTTCATAATGGATACAAATGCTATCCAAATCTTTCAGTTTACTGCGCACCGGAGAAGCAAATGTTCCGCTGTCATGGCAACTGGTGCCGATTTGGCATCCGAAAAAATAACCATGCTCTGAGGCGGTTTTCGTCGTGCAACGCAAACTATCCACTTCGCTTCCACTAGGTATTGCGGCACATAGGTCTGCCGCAGTTGAGGGTTTAACATCCTTGAGCGCATTCCCAATTGGAGCGCCATTTGTCTTGCCATACGGGGGTCCGCATATCAAACTGTCAGCCGCGTGAGCAGAGGGTCCAAAAAGGAATGCAGTAACAACCATGAATAGAGCTTTTCGCATGAGACGCCTCCCTCAAGCAGACCTTCATTGTTTGCAGTTCATTTTCGCAAACTGACCCATGTTTTTGGACGAAGCCATCGCGTCCACATGTATGGCTTGATTCACAGCTACAATCGCCGCAGCCTTCGTCGTCCATATCGCAAAATCTCTTGCGTCCCGGGCGTATCGCACCATGCACTGCCATAGGCTACTTGGACAGCTAGCTTCGAATTGTCTAATCCGAAGCTAGCACCATTCTATCGCGATACGCGTAGCTACCCAACGTAGTAAGTATTGCCAGGAGCGCAGGTCAGGCTGCAATTCGCAGAACAAGGCCCGTTCCAATCCCAGCAATAGCAGTCGCCATTTCTGACATGGAGGTCCCAATAGTCACCTTGATATTGCAGAGTTGCATTGCTTACGCCACCAGTTGAATACCAAACCGATACAGTGCACGGTCCGTTACGTCGATTGATGAATCGACATGTCGTAAGCAGACCAGGAGACTGCCCCTGCTTTACAACTAGGGCATCGTCAGCTGTTTTGCCTACTCCATCAGCTTCAAGCCCTGATGAGACCTTAGAAGATTGATCGTTCATCGTTCGTCCCCCAGAAAAAACGTGCAATTATACACGCGGACATTACAATACTATAATATTATAAATATACCAATATCTGTAATGGCTGGTAGAAAAGAAAATTCGGGGGAATACGATGAGTTATAATTAGTTAATACTAAAAACGCGCCAGCCGTGAGAGGACTAACGGGCCAAATCATAACCGAAGGTCACGAGTAAACATCTACTAATTGAGGCGAAGTTTATCAAAACAATCTAATGTAGGCAACGGGCATGAAAAACCTACCGTTATGGATTGGTCGGCATTAGATATCGTTCCAAATGATCGAACGTCTGTGGCAGGAGTGCCGCCGGTCCTGCTACTTTTTCGAGCTTCTTCCAAATCGCACTGTCGAGATTTGGCACCTTTTTTAGCAAGCTGCTGAATTGCTGTGAATCTTCTTTAGATCAGCGTTTCCAATGGAAACGACCTACGGTAGGGGGTCGATATAGATGAGCTTCAAACCGCCCTGGCGTTCGATTTCCTCGCGGAGCGGCCCTTTTCAATGACGATAAAATGAGTTTGTTATCGCCCCAGATGAGTTTGTTAGTCCATCCCTTAAGCTGCCGCCCTCGGCTGTCCGTCGAAAACAAATCGTGTTGCGCGGCCGTATCTTCGGGCTTTTCCGCCCGAGGCTCGTCTACCTGTTCAATAGTCTGAAAGGGGAGAACGACATTGCAGACCTCATTGGTCTTGCCATTCCAGACAAGTTCCACCTCGCGCTTGTCGTCGAAAAGCAGGAAGCGGTATTTTTCCGGCAAGGGCTTGTCGGCCTCAATGAAGCGAATGATTTCCTGCTGTTCTTGTTCTGTCAGTCGCGCCACAGAATCACCCTCAAAGTTACTCTCTCTAATTGATTTCCCTTTAGATCAAAGATTGCGGCGGCAACGCAACCCATTGCATGACGCAATCCGCCACCTCGGCTTGCCTGAGTTCACGCTGAAACCGGACCTTAGTAAAACCATAAATGAGCATATCGGAGCGCTGAGCATAGCGACGGCAAAAAGCCGCAGCGCGGGAATTCGCGCATGCTGAAATCGGAAGTAAGGAAGCCGCAGGAGATGCTTGTGAGCGTCGGGACCGACTACCGCCCGATTTTGCATCCCGTCCTCCAGGAGTTTGCCAGGAGCGGACTTCGCGACTCGTTGGGTATGGCTACAGCGCTGAAAGCGAGAGGGGAAGCTGCGAGGTGGATCGCCGACTAAGCGACGATCCTGCCATGGATGCGAGCCGCATCGGCATACACCGACAATGGCTTGTCGGCTCTAAAATGGTTATCGCGTTCGACCAGAAGGCCGAAGCGCCCTCGTAGGGTCGAAATTTCAGAGAGGCTTGCGTAGCCAAGTTCGGGGCAACCATGGCCAAGGTCGCAAAGCCCAAACAAGGTATCACCGTCTGCCGCAAGCTCGGAGAAGAGCCATGTTGCATTTGCATCGGGCGTGAAGAGCTTGACGACGGGCTTGTGGTCGCGTTCGGGGCTTTCAGAAAGTTCGGCGTTATGACGAAGATGGTTCTTGAATTCGCGAGTCAGCAGCATTTCCTTGGCCTCTGTTCTCAGTCGCACCTCGCGACCGTTCTGAACCTTAGGAACATCGGATTCAGGAGAGGCTAGAGCGGTTCATGTTTTGACTGAAGCGTATCCTGCATTGCGGAAGTAGTTTTCGCATTCGTCTGGTTTGATGGTTTCGACGAGGTGCCCGAGATGGCGCCATGTATCCTCGCTGGTTCGCTTTTGAGCTTCGCGCATCCAATGCTTGATTTTGGCGAATGTCTGTTCGATCGGATTGAGGTCGGGCGAGTATTTCGGCAGGAACCACAGCCTTGCCCCGACCGCCTTGATGGCATCCCGGATTGCTTTGGATTTGTGAGAACCGAGATTGTCGGCGATGACAATGTCGCCGGATTTGAGGGTAGGAATCAGTTGCTGGCTCACATAGGCGCGGAAGCACTCGCCGTTGATCGGGCCGTCGAAGACGCAGGGCGCGGTTAGCCGATCGCAGCGGAGCGCGCCGAGGAAGGTCAGCGTTCGCCAGCGGCCATGCGGGGCAAAGCCGTGCAGCCTTTTGCCCTTTGGCCCCCAGCCCCGCAACGGCGTCATGTTGGTTCTGATCCAAGTTTCGTCGATAAAGACCAAACGACTCGGGTCGAAACGGCTTTGCCAGGCTTTCCAGCGCCTGCGGTGCCGGGCGATATCGGCACGGCCTTGCTCAAGGGCGAATAGTGTTTTTTTTAAAGCTGAAGCCTTCGCGACGCATGAACTGCCAGATGGCGTTGTGGGAGACTGTCACGCCGTGCGCCGCCAGTTCGTCCTTCAGACGATGCAGCGTCAGATGCGAGGTCTTCTCAATCCGCTCGATGATGAAGGCACGATGCGGCTCCAGCACCCGCCGGCGATGGCCGCCCATCTTCCCAGGCGTAACGCTGCCCGTCGTTCGATAACGCTGCGACCACTTCACCACAGAGGAAACAGCTATATCGAACCGATCCGCCACCACCCGGCAGCTCTGACCGGCCGCAACTGCAGCGACAACTCTTTCACGAAGATCATTGGAATATGGTCGTGTCATGGATACTGGCCTCCTTTCCAGTACCCATCAGGAATCACATATTTGCTGATTCGAGAATCTAGCGATTCCGAGAAGCGATGAACCGCTCTAGCCGGATACTATAAGCACGCTTGCGCTTGTCCATCAGCGGCAAATCCGACCGATGTAGAGGGCCTCGGGAAGAAACGGGGTGAGGTGCTTGCAGGGTCGAAGAGGTCAAGGCTCGAATGCAACGCTTCCACGCAGCCTCAAAGCGTCAAAAATGGTTCGCTAGACTGTTGACAACCGTGCGCAGCCATTCGTTTAAAACCGGTCCACAACATTGGTACACCCGAGACCAATCGGACGGTGCTAGTAGCCTTATTTTCCGGGCTTTTCGGGAGTTGCTGAGAAAATTCAAATCTCTCCAGTCTCGCTCGCCTCACTGAGTAATGCGACGGTGTGAAATGTTGACATTTCTCTCGGTTAGCGTACACAGGAACAAGCTCGAAAACGTACCAGAAAGTCCAATAAGGCTTTGTTTTCGTTTCTAATCTAGGCTTGCCCCGATGGCTCCGCTTCCTCCCTCCCTGCCCACCGTTTTGCCCGCTTCGGACCGTCAGCGCAAACGGCTCAACCTAGCTTGACCTCGAAGAACACCCCAAACTCACGACAGCGCAAAAATCCTCACCTCCCGCCCGATGCCCTGAAGTTCCTCCATCCGGGAGACCGATGAGATGCCGCTGTCGCGGAGGATCTCTGAAACTTGGGCATCCCCAACGATCGCCTCCGTCGTCATGATGACATTGGGATCGGCAAGGCCCTGGACGCGGGAGGCGATATTGACGGTCTGGCCGAAATAGTCCTGCCGGTCGTTCAGGTTGACCGCGAGGCACGGCCCCTCATGGATGCCGATCTTCAACAGGAGATCGTCACTGCCATGTTCGGCATTCAACCGAAGCATCGCCTCCCGCATCCTGAGTGCGGCCGCCACCGCGCGGTCCGGGCTCGGGAAGGTCGCCATCACCGCATCGCCTATGGTCTTGACGACCGCTCCGGCCTCTGTGGCGACGATCTCGTGAAGAACCCGGAAATGCGCTCGCACCAGATCGAAGGCGGCAAGATCTCCGACGCGCTCGTAAAGCGCGGTCGAGCCCCTCAAGTCAGTGAAGAGGAAGGTCAGGCTGGTGATCTTGAGGCGCTGGTCGACGTCGAGTGTGTCGGTCCGATAGATGTCGCGGAAGCTCTGGTTCGTCAGCAGACGCTTGGCCGTCAGGAAAGGCCGCCTGCGGCCCAAGAGGTCGTGCAGGTCATCGCCTGCGATGCAGACGTTCGGCACCACCCTGCGATCGGTGTGGTTCTCGAGGGTCAGCCGCAGTGAGCCAGGACGCAGGGTCAGCGTTTCGTTCAGCGCATGCGTCCGGCTGATGATCATCGAGAGGTTCTGACGTTCGTCGGTGGGCTCTCCCTGCACGTCGATGAACTGCGCCGAGTGTGTGACCGCATCGAAGATGATGACGAATTGCGCCGGCAGTTGCAGGGAGACGAAGGCCTTCTCGCCCGGATCCAGCTCGATCATCTCCAGCTGGATGCGCGCCAGCCTCGCTTCGAGATCGTCAGGCAGGTCAACGCCGGAGCTGAAGAAGATCTGGCGGTAGTACTCGAGCGGCGACAACCGATCGGGATCGTGGGCGGCAATCCTGCGCACGCGCGGACTGACCGTAAACGTGACCTCGACCATCTCGTCGAGGGTCGGTTCGTATCCGGCCGCGCAGAGCGCGCAATGGTACGTCTCGTGGACGACGTTTTTGAGGGTTGCGCCGCTGTCGAGGACGCCGCCGCATCCTGGGCAAAGGACGTTCCAGGTCATTTCGAATGCGCCTATGCGGGCTGCATGGAGAAACGCGGCGATGGTTTTCTCTTCGTCGAGATGGTGCTCATCGGCGAAAGCGAGCGCATTGATGCGATTGAGCTCGCGATCCGAGCCGTGCATGACGACGTTTTCGATGCACTCGACCGTCTGCGGGTCAGCCGCCTGTCGCAGGGAGGCAAAAAGGACGTCCACTTCGCTCATGAGACAAGTCTCCGTGTGCAGAACCCACGGCGGACAACGCCAGGACCGGGATCATATCACGGGAGTGTCGTAATAGAAATCTATAGGCTGGGAGCTGTCTGCTGCCCAAGCGACTTGGATTGTTCATTTGTAGAGCGCCGCAGCCAACGATCCCCGACCCCTTCGTCGCAACATGGTCAATGACAAAACGTGAGTGCTTCGAACCAATGACGGCATCAGTGCTTCCGGTTTGCGCCCCATAATGGTCATCGAGCCACCCGTCGCTGTTGCTGCAAAGCGGACATGACGCGGCATTGCCGACGGCTCCGTTCTGCCACTGCAACCCCTCCTTCGGCGGCTCATAGTAGACGCGCCCGTTCCCCGCATACTCGACCACGGCGGTGAAAGTCGTGCTCCGCATCGCCTTGATGCTGTCGAGGTCAAGTTCGATCGGCCGCTCCACCGCCCCGCCAACGCGCAATCTCCAGTCTCGCGCATCGAGGTGCGGCGACGGGAAATGGTTTCGCACGAAGAACAGCTCGGTTGGGATCAGCCAATCGGAGAGCGACGCAAACGGAAACTCGTTGTTCTGTGGGGATTTCTGTCGAACTATTAGACTGGGTTGCTCTGGTGTCGGCATCGTCCTCGTCTCCCCTTTCAAGAGCACAACGTCGGCTCTCGGTCGCGCGAATTCCGGTACATCACACCGCCCCTCGCAGTGCGTCCGTCGCATTCCGCCTTCGGGCCGCATTCTAGCACATACCGCACGTTCGTCGGATCGACCTCGAACGGCAGCAAAGGCGCCGACGGCGGTCTTGACCGCTTTGCGCCCTCATTTTAGCCATTCAGCGTTTCCGCGGATGCACCTGAAAGCGGCCGTTCGACGTCTCAACAATTGCTCGCAGATATGGATCAGCGATGGAACATCAACGAGGCTTCTCAATGCATACGCTCGAACACTGCACTTCGCTCGTTCCAGGCAAGCATCGGCTAAAATAAACTAGGCAATCCCGGCCGCGGCCTCGTCCCTCTTGAATCTACGCCCCGGGGCGCTCTCACATTTCGATCCAGAGATGACTCATTGCGATATCGCTGAGACCGTTGGCGCGGGCGTGGTTGGAATTGAAGATCGCCTGGCGTCCGCCCTTGTCATGACGCTCCAGTTCGAGGCGATCGTTCGCGCTCCATAATGGCGCGGCCGATGTCGACAGCTCGTCGATCCACTTACCGAGTTCCTGTTGCCAATGTGGAATATCCTGATCCTGGACATATCCGATCATCGCCGCAAATCCATGATTGGCGGCATGCGCGCCGCTCTTGAAACGCTGGACGCCCCCGGTCGAACTGCTGCTACTGAAAAGATACTCGCGTGGATCGCGCTTTTTGGCGGCAGGGGTGGGAAGGCGCTTGCACTCGATCGGCAGGAAAATATCATAGGGTGAATAATGTCGGTCGCCGATCCAAATCGAGCATCCGCTCGGCTTTGCAGCGATGTCCAGATTACGCCCGCCCTTGCTATCGTCGCGCGTCTCGCGCTGGAACTTGAAGGCATCTAGACCCGGTGAGTTTCGCGCCACGTCGTTGAGGAAGTCGCAGAGTTGGTCGGAGAGAGCGTCCTCGGCTGTCTCCGGCCTGCGGAGATCATCGTCTCGCCAGAATGGCAGTGCGGTCCCGATAAAGGCCACCAGCTTTCGAAGTTGGGTCGCGGGCAGGTGGAGTCCTGCCCTCAGACCCTGTACTACCGCCCCTTCCGCCCCCCGGTCCGCCAGCATGAACTAGTAACCCTGCGCGCGAAGATCGGCGAGCACCTCGTCGGCGTCGCGCAAAGCGATTGACCGCATCCAGAAGCGGAGCCTGTCGGGTTTGATCAGGAAAAGAAGATTATCGTCATAGATCCGGGCAATCCGGGTCACCGAGATTGTTTCGCTGCGTTGCTCCCGGATGAGGACGTCGAGCCGTCCGCGTAGTTTATCGCTGTCCGACCAGTCGATTTCGGTCGGGCCAAACGAATAGGGCTAACATATGATGCCAGGCCAGGATTGGTGTGGATGTGCGATCAGCCGGTTGTCGCCGTAAAACCGATTAATCGAAGCGAGAAGCGTCTCGTTGAATTCGGGCATCGCGCTATGGCCGGTGCTTTTCAGCGCGAACGATTTGTCGCCCATTCGGATGAGTTCGCGCTGAAACTTCACAATATCTTGAACTAAAATGGATTCGCTGGGGCTCACTGCGAGATCTCCCGTCTCTGGAAACGGAAGGTCGAGAATATCGCCAGTGCTCGTCACCGTCGCCTTCTTATTATACAGCCTGAAGCTGGTTGCGGCGACGTATGCCGATAGCGCATCTCGATTGGCCGACAGAAACTCCGCGACCTGGCGCAGCGACTCGGCGCTCTTTTCTGCCCCCGAGAAGCCAACGATCTCATCTGCGAAGGTCATATAGCCGTCGGTCCACACCCCGTGGTCGAGATCCTGGTGCTTCCGGACGAGGAGCAGCGGCGATTGAAATGCCTGCTCGGACTTCGCGTCCGAGATCGGAACCTGCGGCGCGTCCGTCACTTTGCTTCTGTCGATCCCGAACGGGCCGATTGCGCCTGGGGGCACCATTTTCTTGCCCCAGATATGGTCGAGTGAATGCCGATGAGCCTTGTTGCCGGTCATGAAGCCTTGGCCGAACACCCAACCTTTCTCCTTTGCGAACACGCCCAGCGTCCGCATCTTTGTCAATCGCTGGACGAAGGCGGCGACGCGCTGGTTGCCGAGAAGCCCGGAGCGCCATGTGCGATGATCGGCCAAATCCGGGGTTCTGGAAAGCCAGTGCATATCGTAATAATCGATGTCGAAGCTCTGCTCCGCATCCGCCTTGCCGCTGCGGCGGAATATGGCGTGCAGGACCTTCCGAGCGGGGTCGAGTTCGCCCGCTACGGCGATGACGACGATGATTTTCGTGTCAGCATCTCCCTTAGAGAACAATCCTCGGACCGACACGAAATCGAGGATCTCGCGAATATCCCAATTCCTGAAAAGATGCCGACGTATCGCTTCGGGGTTCAGGTTGTAGAGGAATCCGGCCGGTTGGATCATACTGATGACCCCACGCTCCGCGAGAAGGCCCTTCGCATAAACGAGGAATAGGTAAGCAAGCTGGTCATCGGGCAACTTGCTACCGAGTGCTGTCTTGAAGGCAGCAGCGGCGCGCGATGCTGCTGGTGTTGAAAGCTTGGACTTGAATGGCGGATTGCCGACTATCACGCCGACATCCTTCGTGATCAGTCCTCGCTCGAGTGCCTCGAAGAAGCAACTGGAATGCAAAGTCTCGCCCTCGAGTTCGGGGAACAACTGGACGCTTTTGCGAATATGTTCGGGTTCGAGTGCCTCGCACAGCGCAAGGCAGAGACTGAAAGCGGCGAGTTTGATCGCGCCTGGTTCCAGATCGACACCATGGACGCGGGCGAGCAACGCCTTCAAAACTGCAGTCGTGGGTCTTTCCCATCCGTTTCGCATCCGCCAGTGAAGGACTAGGCGCTTATAGGCCTCCACTAGGTAGACTGCCGAACCGCACGCTGGATCGAGAATGATCTCGTCGCGTTCGACCAGCGTATCAATGCGCTCCCAGCTCAAGGCCTCGTCGAGCATCAGGCGGACAAGCGCCGGCGGCGTGTAGATCGAGCTATCCTTGTCCTCGACAAACAGCTGATAAATGTTGCTGATCAGTTCTACTGGCAGGTCACGGAATGAGTAGAGCCGCCAGAAGCTTCCTTGGCCATGCGCATCCTGTTGCCCTTCGATGAGATCGGCGAAGGCTCCAAGCTGCGTGCTTTCGACAAGTTCCGCGCGGAGATCGTCATCGAGTTCGAACACATGGCCGTTGAAGCGCTTTTCGAGGGCCGCCAGCAGCTTGACCAGAGCCAGACCGCTGCGCATTACTTCGGCAAAGGTCGTCGCTCCGGGTTGGAACTGCGCGAAATAGTCGGTCTCGAGTGCGTTGCGCTCGTCAAGATACGCGATCAGCAGCGACAGGATCAGCAACCGGCGCTGCAGGCTTTCGCTGAGTAGCGCACCCGCCTTAATCTTCTTGTAGAGACCGAAGATATTGCTGACTAGATGCCGATGCGCCGACGCCGTGTCCGACAGCAGGTGCTCGCAGACGGTAGGATCGTCCCATAAGGTGCCATTGCGCAGGCGGCCGAAATCCCACCATGCGGCCGTGGCGCTTTCAGCGTTCGCGATGTCGGCGGCGACGGTCAGCGTATCATAGGCACGATACTTGGGAATCTCGCTGCTCTGGTCAAAGTCTGCCTTGCTGGCGCAGCGGAACAACTCCACTTTCCCGGGTGTCTTACGATAGAGTAGGGGAACGCCTCCCCAGCTCCACAGCCTCTTGTGCAGGAGAGCGAATTCATCGCTCGCACCGGGATGATCACTGACGTAAATGAAGGCCTGAGCTACCTGCGATCGGTTGTTCCGACTGGCCTCGAAAAAGACCGAATGCGCCTCGTAACTCTCCGCCTTCTCCATCATCTCATATTGTTCGGGCGGAAGTTCTAGTGCGCGGAATTCATTCACCAGAATCAGCCCGTCAATGCTGCTTTTGGTGTCCTCGTCGGAAAGCTCGATCAGCCAGTTTACAGGGTTTTCCGCCCTCACCGTAACTATCTCCGTCTCGGCAAATTCCTGAATTCCTGCCATTCTCGGACGTCCATTTGCGCCGTCACTCCAATGACATATGTGCTGATTCAGTGCAACCAAGCCGTATTTCCGTCGCCCGGCTCCCGGGGCATGCGGGGCTGTCCTTGCGGCGCTTAATGTGCGGCACCGCAAGGTCCGTAGCTCAGGCTCATGACGCTTCTCCGCTGCAAGTGGGTCTGAACCCGGCTCGCCGGGAAAAGCGAAGGCGGGCTTCAGCTCCCCTTGTATATCCGCTTCAGCGCCGTCAGCAGCGCATCCAGTTCCTCGCGCGAAAACAGCTCGATGAAACGCTGCTCGTGCCTATCGATCAGTTCACGCGCCCGGGCGAGCATTGCGCCTCCCGCCTTCGTCAGATGAAGCTCCTGGCGGCGGCGGTCGGCCGCGGAGGGCCGGCGCTCGATCAGGTCGCGGGCTGCCAGCCGGTTGACGAGGGCCATCATCGTCGCCCGGTCGGTGCCGAGCGTATTGGCAAGGTCGATCTGCGATGCGCCGGGATTGCCGGCGACGAGTTCCATCACCGCCAGCTGCTTCTGCGTCAGCGCCAGCGCCGCCATGGTTTCGGCGAAGTCGCGATAGACTGCGACATGGGCCATGCGCAGATGAAATCCCAGCAGGTCGCCAAGCCGGCCGACGTCGAGGCCCGGCGTCGCGGGCGCATCGTCGCCCTCGAAATCGTCCTGCGGTGGTTTGGTGCTCATCGTTCGTTCTCGCCTCATCCAGGGTCATAACCATCAAAATCAGCAGGTTAGTCAATATCCGTAGTGCGGATTTCCCTGTGCTCCTTCGAACGAACGGATTTGTGTTGAACGCCTCTTGCATCATGGGAAAAAGATATTAGTATGTGTTGCATACAAATTTGATGCCTGCCGCGGGGAGCGGTGGGCATGGGAGGAGAACATGGCGCATTCCTTTTCCGGGATGGCTTCGTCGGCGGATTGCGGGCTGGTGACGGATGATCCGATCCTTTACCGCGCCCGCGTCGCACCGGACCGTCCAGCTCTGTTCGAGATCGCCAGCGGCCGGCAGCTCACCTATGCCGAGCTCGATGCGCGGATCGCCTGCTGCGCCGGCTTTCTGAGCGATGTGCTCGGAGTGCGCCGCGATGGGGCGCGTGTCGCCATGCTGGCGCGCAACTCGATGGATTCGATCGTGCTTGCCTTTGCCTGCCAGCGGGCCGGCGCCATCTACGTGCCGCTCAACTGGCGGCTCAACGCCGCCGAGCTTCGGCCGATCCTTGCCGATTGCGCGCCGGCTTTGCTCGTTCATGACGAGGAGTTCGCGGCAACCGTCGCCAGTCTTGCGGGCGCTGATCCTGAGATGGCGGTGATATCGACGGCCGACGGTCCGGCCGGGCTCGCCGCGCGGATCGAGGCGAGCGTACCAGCCGCTCCGCTGCCCGCCGATGCCGACGCAACTTGCGTCCTTCTCTACACCTCGGGCACGACGGGTCAGCCGAAAGGCGTCGTCATCACCCGCCGCAACGCCTTCTTTGCCGCCATCAATTTTTCCGTCGTCGGAGAGATCGGGCCAAAATCCGTTGCCCTGTGCGATCTGCCGTTCTTCCATACGATCGGGCTGATCGCGGTGGCGCGCACCACGTTGATGCTGGGCGGCACGCTTGTCGTCTCCGACCGCTTCACGCCGGCGCGCACACTCGCCGCCCTTGCCGACCGGCAGCGTGCCGTCACCCATTATTTCGCCGTGCCGCAGATCGCGCTCGCCTTGCGCGACGATCCTGCCTATAGCGCCGCGGCGCTCGCCGGCCTGCATGCGCTCTTCGTCGGCGGCGCGCCGCTGACGCAGGCGCTGATCGAAAGCTATCTCGATGACGGCGTGGCACTGGTCAACGGTTACGGCATGAGCGAGGCCGGAACGGTGCTGCACGTGCCGATCGACCGGCGCGCCGTGCAGGACAATCCCGGCAGCGTCGGTCTTCCCGCGCCCTTGCTCGACATTCGTATCGTCGACGAGGATGGCCGCGAGGTTGATGAAGGCGAGATCGGCGAACTCTGGCTGCGCGGGCCGGCGGTGACGCCGGGCTACTGGAACAAGCCTCAGGAAACCGCTGCCGCCTTCACCGACGGCTGGTACCGCACCGGCGATCTCGGGCGGCGTGAAGCGAACGGCTTCTATCGCATCGTCGACCGGCTGAAGGACATGTATATCAGCGGCGGCGAGAATGTTTATCCCGCCGAGGTCGAAGCAGCGCTCGCAAGTCATCCCGATATCCTCGACGCGGCGGTGGTCGGCATTCCCGACATCAAGTGGGGCGAATGCGGCCTCGCCTATGTCGTGCTGCGACCGGGGGCTGCGGCAACGGGCGACGAGATCGCCGGCCATTGCGCGGCAAGGCTCGCCGCCTTCAAGCGTCCGGCGCGCATCCTCTTCGTCGAGGCCATTCCCCGCACCGCCTCCGGCAAGGTGCAGAAACATGTCCTGCGCCAGTTCCATTCCGACGAAACCCTTCAACGACGGGCCCTGTGAAGCGGCCCGGGCACTCACGCCGAAACCCATGGAGTAACCTCATGACTGAAGAGAACATAACTGACAGGCAATCGCCGGTTCTGGTCGAATTCGATAACGGCATCGCCTTCGTCACCCTCAACCGCCCGGAAAAGCGCAATGCGATGAACCCGGCCCTGAATGCCCGGATGCTCGAGGTGCTCGACGAGCTCGAGGGCGACGAACGCTGCGGCGTCCTCGTCCTGCGCGGCGCCGGCGAATCCTGGTCGGCCGGCATGGATCTGAAGGAATATTTCCGCGACAATGACGACAAGCCGCGCAGCGCGACGCTGAAGGCGCGGCGGCAGTCCGGCGGCTGGTGGAGCCGGCTGATGTATTTCGAAAAGCCGACGATCGCCATGGTCAACGGCTGGTGCTTCGGCGGCGCCTTCACGCCGCTCGTTTCCTGCGATCTCGCCATCGCCGCCGAGGAGGCGAATTTCGGCCTTTCCGAGATCAACTGGGGCATTCTGCCGGGCGGCAACGTCACCCGCGCGGTCGCCGAAGTGATGCGCCATCGCGATGCTCTCTATTACATCATGACCGGCGAACTGTTCGGTGGGCGCAAGGCCGCGGAAATGGGTCTCGTCAACGAGGCCGTGCCGCTGGCGGAGCTAGAAACCCGGGTCCGCAAGATCTGCGTCAGCCTGCTCGAAAAGAACCCGGTGACGCTGAAGGCTGCCAAGGACACCTATAAGCGCGTGCGCGACCTGCCCTGGGATCTCGCCGACGATTACATCTACGCCAAGCTGGAGCAGATGCTGTTTCTTGACAAGACCAAGGGGCGCGACGAGGGGCTGAAACAGTTCCTCGACGACAAGACCTATCAACCGGGGCTCGGCGCCTACAAGCGCGGCCGCTGAGGACGAGCCCGGTTCGCCGGGGCCATTCGCGAGCCGATCATCGGGAGGAGGAAAGCAATGAAGATCCATGCCGCGGTGGCGCGTGCGCCGCATACGCCATTTTCGCTGGAAAAGCTCGATCTGGAGGAGCCGCGCGAGGGTGAAATCCTGGTTCGCGTCGTGGCGACAGGGGTTTGCCACACCGATATCGTCATGCGCGACCAGCATCTGCCGGTGCCGCAGCCGGTCGTGCTCGGCCATGAAGGCGCCGGCATCGTCGAGCGCGTCGGGCCGGGCGTTGCCAAGGTCAAGCCCGGCGATCACGTGGTCATGACCTTCAATTCCTGCGGTCATTGCCCGAGCTGCAACGATCACCAGGAGACCTATTGCCACGAATTCTTCCCGCGCAATTTCTTCGGGACGCGCGCCGATGGTTCGAGCGGGCTTTCATGCGAGGGTGAGCCGGTTCACGGCAATATATTCGGACAATCCTCCTTTGCCAGCCACGCGCTGTGCCATGAACGCAATATCGTGAAAGTGCCTGGGGATGCGGATCTGGCGCTGCTCGGGCCGCTTGCCTGCGGCATCCAGACCGGCGCCGGCGCAGTCATGAACGCGTTGAAGGTCGAGCCGGGAAAAGTGCTCGCGGTTTTCGGCATGGGCTCCGTCGGTCTTGCCGCCGTGATGGCGGCGCGGATCGTCGGCGCTTCGCGGATCATCGCCGTCGACGTCAACGAGACGCGGCTGGAACTTGCCGCGGAACTCGGCGCGACCGACATCGTCAACGGCAAGGCGAGCGACGCGGTTGCGGCGATCATGGCGCTGACCGGCGCCGGCGTCGATTATTCGATCGATGCCTCCGGCGTGCCCGTCGTCATCGACCAGTGCGTGCGGGTGCTGGCGCCGCGCGGCACCTGCGGCATCGTCGGGGCCTCGCCGCATGGCGCGACGCTGACGCTCGACCTCACCCATATCCTGTCCGGCGGGCGCCGGGTCCGCGGCATCGTCGAGGGCGATTCCAATCCCGACGTGCTGATCCCGTTGTTGATCGATCTGCATCGGCAGGGCCGCTTCCCTTTCGACAGGCTCATCACCTTCTATGACTTCGCCGACATTAACCAGGCGGTGGAGGATTCCGAAAAGGGCATCGTGCTGAAACCGGTCGTGCGTCAGCCGGCCCTCTGACACCGTTCAAGGGAGGAAACAATGAACACCGTCACCCAAATCGCCACCGATACCAGCCCCGATGTCATGAAGGCGCTGCTTGGCCGGCAAAGGGCGTCTTTCCTGAGGGAAGGGCCGCCAAACATTGAGACCCGCATTGATCGCATCGACCGCGTCATCGCCCTTCTCGTCGACCATAAGGATGCGATTGCCGCTGCCCTGTCGGACGATTTCGGCAGCCGCAGCGTCGAAGCGAGCCTGCTCCTCGACGTCTTTACCTGCGTCGGTTCGCTCAAATATGCCAGGGCACATCTTGCCGAATGGCTGAAGCCCGAGCAGCATGAGGCATTATTCCCGGACGCGGTGGCCGAAGTGGTATACCAGCCGAAGGGGGTTATCGGAATCCTCAGCCCGTGGAACTTCCCTTATCAGCTCGCCCTTGCGCCGCTTGCCGGCATTCTCGCCGCCGGCAACCGCGCCATGATCAAGCCGTCTGAGGTGACGCCGGCCTCTGCCGCCTTGATGGCGGAACTCATCGCCGGCTCCTTCGACGAAACGGAAATCGCTGTCGTTCAGGGCGGACCGGCGACGGGCACGGCCTTTACATCACTTGCCTTCGACCATCTGATCTTCACCGGCGGAACCGCGATCGCCCATCATGTCATGCGCGCGGCGGCGGAAAACCTGACGCCGCTGACGCTTGAGCTCGGCGGCAAGTCGCCGGTCATCGTCGGCCGCTCGGCCGACCTCGCCGACGCGGCGCGCCGCGTCATGACCGTCAAGACGCTGAATGCCGGCCAGATCTGCCTGGCACCGGATCATGTCTATGTGCCCGAGGAAAGCGTCGAGGCCTTTGCCGGGCACGCGGTCGCGGCGGTCGGCGCGATGTATCCGGCGCTGAAGGAAAATCCTGATTACACTTCGATCGTCAATGCCCGCCATCACGCCCGTATCCAGGGCCTGATCGACGATGCCAGGACCAAGGGCGCGAGGATTGTCGAGATCAACCCGGCGGCAGAGAATTTCTCCCAGCAGTCGGCCCACCGCATGCCTCCGACCCTGATCCTCGATCCGACGGAAGGGATGCGCGTGCTGCAGGAGGAAATCTTCGGACCCGTGCTGCCGGTCCTTCCCTATCGCGATATCGCCGACGTCATCGATCGTATCAATGCCAAGCCGCGCCCGCTCGCTCTCTATTACTTCAGCCAGGATCAGCAAGAGGAGGCCCACGTCCTCGACAATACGACCTCCGGCGGGGTGACGGTCAACGACTGCATGAGCCACGTCACGGCGGAAGGCCTGCCCTTCGGCGGCGTCGGTCATTCGGGCATGGGCGCCTATCACGGCAAGTTCGGCTTCCTCGCCTTCTCGCATCCGCGCGCCGTCTATCACCAGAGCAGGATGGTGGAAGCGGAATACATGATGCGGCCGCCTTATGGCGAGGCGATGCGCGGCTTCTTGGCGGCGGCGATCTGCAAGTAGAAGAGAAGTGGCGGACGATGCCGTCGGCAGCGCGGCTGCTGACGGCATGGGTGGCTGCTTGCGAGTGATCCGCTGTCGTCAAATTTGGCAGCAGGGCCTGCGTGCCATACCTCATCGTCGCCGCGGACGCCGCTTTCCTATCGCCGTATTGCTGCCGACCGACCTGCAGACGCAACTACTGACGAATATAGGCTGACAGTCCTGCGACTTAACGAAGCTCAAACCAGTATTGCCTTATGATTGGTTCGGATGACGTATTGGAAGGTGGATCCAACGCAGTGAATGGCATCTGGACGCAATTCGGTGGCAACCTGTCATTCGTGTGCCTGGCGATTTCGCTCTGGGCGCATTTCTCGATCCAATTTCAGCGTCGTTCGGTCACACAGGAAAAAATCGCCTTCGGAATTGTGGCCGGCTGCGCTTCCGTCGGATCGATATTGTTGGCCGTCGAAGTCAATCCCGGCATCTATATCGACATGCGCTTCTCGCCGCTTGCTTTGGCAGGCATGTTTGGCGGACCGGTCGCAGCGGCTTTTGCGGCGGCGCTGGCGTTGGCTTTCCGCTTCTGTGTGGGCGGCACGGCAATGATCGATGGCCTGATCGCAATTGCTGTCGCGACCGGGATCGGCCTGGCTGTCAATGTCTGGATCCGGAAGAGATCTCCCCAGCTTATGGACGTTGCGATGCTGAGCCTCGCGCTCGGCGCCGCACTGATCGTCTTGATGGCGGTGCTTCCCACCCTGGTGCATGCCCGCGTATTGGCCATCATCGGTCTGCCGATGACGGTATTGAATTGCCTGGCGACGGTGCTGTGTGGTTTCGTTCTGTTGAAGACGCAGCAATGGGATCTCGAGCGAAGCATCTTGGTGACCGCGTTTTCGCAGTCGCCCGACTATCTCTACGTGAAGGACCGAAACAGCCGGTTCATCACCGTCAATGAAAATATGATCCGCCTTTTTCGTTTCAGAACCACGGCGGAGATGACCGGATTGTCGGATTTCAATCTTCTGTCGCGGCCGCGCGCCGAAGAATTTTATTATCTCGAACAGCAGGTCATGGACACCGGGGTGCCCCTGATCGACTCCGTCGAGCGTGTCGAAGACAGATACCTGCTCGCCTCCAAGGTGCCGCTGAAGGATAGGCAGGGACGGGTGATCGGCCTTGCCGGCGTCACGCGTGACGTGACGGAGCGGACTGCTCTGGAGCGGGAATTGCGCAAGAGCAAGAACCTGCTGTCACATGCGATGGCCGGCATGTCCGATGGCATCGCCATGTACGACAGCAAGGGTTTTCTCGTTTTTTGCAACGACCAGTATCGCGCCGCCTTTCCGCTATCCGGAGACGCCCGCGTGGTTGGCGCTCATATCAGCGACATCCTTCGCCGCGTTGCCGAAACCGGCGAGCGCACGGGTATCCCGGATAATGACCGCGAAGAGTGGATCAGGTCCGTCAGTGCTACGTTGCACAGCAACAAGGACGAAGAGGTTCAGCTTCACAATGGCGACTGGCGCAGCATCCGGACAAGGTTAGCGGAAGACGGCACGGCGATGGCCGTTGTCTCAGACATCACGGCGACGAAGCAGGCGGAAATCGCGCTCAGGCTGTCGGCGGAGCAGCTGAAGAACCTCGCCGAGACAGATGGGCTCACCGGCATGGTCAATCGCCGGGCCTTCGACGAAGCTTTCGCGCGCGAAACCGCAGGCAGCGCCAGGAAAAACACGCCGTTCAGCCTTCTGATGGTCGATATCGACCGCTTCAAGGCCTATAACGATACCTATGGTCATCCCGCCGGAGACCAATGCCTGCGTGTCGTCAGCAGGTGCCTGCGCCAGTCGGTCAGCCGCCCGGCAGATATCGTCGCGCGCTACGGCGGAGAAGAATTCGTGGTTCTGCTGCCTGCAACCAGTGCGAAAGGCGCGATGATCGTTGCCGAGCAATTCGCCCGTCTCCTCAGCCAGGAGAATATCGTTCATTCCGGCAGCGAATTCGGCCGGGTGACCGCCAGCATCGGCATATCCTGCGCGACGGGAGCCACCTTGAGGGTCAACCCGAACCGCCTCCTAACCGAGGCCGATGCCGCGCTCTACGACGCCAAGACGCAAGGCCGTAATCGCATCCTGGCACATTCGCCCGAGGAGCGGCACGCCATGAAGGACGTCGGGTAGACGGATCCTTGATAGGTTTTTCCTATCGAGCCATCGTTCGTGCGCCCTTGATGTTTTCCCCGCTTCGACAATACAGGGCGCATGGACACAAAATTCATTGGTAAGAAATCGGCGGCAGCCGGCGGCTGGGGCGCTTTGAAGAGCTGCGGCAAGCGTTTGCTTCAAAGCGGCACGCCCATTTCAGGGGCGCGGACGATGCTGAAGGCGAACCAGCCGGATGGGTTTGATTGCCCGGGCTGCGCCTGGGGCGATCCGGAGCACGGATCGTCGTTCGAGTTCTGCGAGAACGGCGTAAAGGCCGTCGCCTGGGAGGCAACGGAGAAACGGGCAACTCCGGCCTTCTTCGCGGAGAATACGGTATCGCAGCTTCGCCAGCTGACGGACTATGAACTGGAACTCAATGGCCGCCTCACGCACCCGATGCGCTACGATGCGGCGAGCGACCGTTACCTGCCGGTCGCGTGGGAGGATGCCTTTGCCGAAATTGGCAGCATTCTGACAGGCCTCGATCATCCCAACCGGGCGGAATTCTATACGTCGGGCCGGGCGAGCAACGAGGCCGCCTTCCTCTACCAGCTGTTCGTGCGTATCTACGGCACCAACAATTTTCCCGATTGCTCCAACATGTGCCACGAGGCAAGCGGCATCGCCATGCGTCAGGCGGTCGGTGTGGGCAAGGGCACCGTGTTGCTGGAGGATTTCGAGGAGGCCGACGCGATCTTCGTGATCGGGCAGAACCCCGGCACCAACCATCCGAGGATGCTCGGCGACTTGCGCCGGGCGGCGATCCGCGGCGCGCGCGTCGTCGTCTTCAATCCCATCCGCGAACGTGGGCTGGAGCGCTTCTCCGACCCGCAGGACAAGGTCGAGATGCTGCGCGGCGGTTCGACCGATATCGCCAGCCTTTATCTGCAGCCGCAACTCGGCGGCGACATGGCCGCGGTGCGCGGGATGGCAAAGGCCGTTCTGGCCGCGGAAGAAGCAGCCGTCGCCGCCGGCCTGCCTTCCGTTCTCGACCACGCATTTCTTGCCGAACACTGCGAGGGTTTTGCGGAATACCGGGCAGCGGTCGCGGCGACGAACTGGGCAGAGATCGAGGACCAATCGGGACTGAGCCGGCAGGAGATCGAACGGGCGGCCGATGTCTATATCAGCGCCGAGCGGGTGATCTGCACCTGGGCAATGGGTGTGACCCAGCATCTGCATTCCGTCGCGACGATCCGCGAGATCGCCGATTTCATGTTCCTGCGCGGCAATATCGGCAAGCCCGGTGCCGGCCTTTGCCCCGTTCGCGGCCATTCCAACGTGCAGGGTGACCGCACCGTCGGCATCAACGAAAAGCCGGCGGACGATTTTCTCGATGCGCTGGAGAAGCACTTCCGCTTTACCGTTCCCCGCGAACATGGTCACAATGTCCTTGCCGCGATCGGAGCAATGCTTGACGGCTCGGCCGAGGCCTTCATCGGGCTTGGCGGCAATTTTGCCCGCGCCACGCCCGACAGCGCCCTCGTTGAAAAGGCACTGCGGCGGCTGAAACTGACGGTGCATATCGCGACCAAACCCAATCATTCGCATGTGATGCCCGGCGAGACGGCCTTCATCCTGCCGTGCCTCGGACGCACCGAGGACGCGGCGGGCAACTCACAGCTCATAAGCGTCGAGGATTCGATGAGCATGGTGCATGGTTCCGCCGGCATCAATCAACCGGCTTCGCCGCATCTGCTCTCCGAAGTCGCCATCATTGCCGGCATTGCACAGGCAACGGTCGGCTCCGCCGTGGTCGCCTGGGCGGAGCTTGCCGACGACCACGACCGCATCCGCGATCATATCGAGGCGACCATTCCAGGCTTCGAAAACTACAATACGCGCCTGCGCAAGCCCCGCGGTTTCCACCTGCGCAACACCGCCGCCCACAGGGAGTGGGATACGCCGACAGGCAAGGCGTCGTTCTCATCTGATCCGCTTCCGGGAGAGACGGTGCATCAGCGGGCGCGAAAGGGCGAGGGGCGTTTCGCCCTGCAGACGTTCCGGTCACACGATCAATACAATACGACCGTCTATGGTCTCGATGACCGATACCGCGGCGTCTACGGGGAGCGGCAGGTCATCTTCATTCATCCGGCCGACCTGACGGCGATAAATGCCAGGGCCGGTGACCGGGTCGACGTGGTCGGCGAGCATGATGACGATATCGAGCGCATCGCTGAGAATTTCCGCTTTGTGCCCTATGATATTCCGCGGGGAAGCATAGCGGGTTATTATCCCGAACTGAACGTGCTCGTGCCGCTCGGCAGCGCCGGTCGGGAAAGCGATACGCCGACCTCGAAATCCATCATGGTTTCCTTCCGCCGGCGAAAAGCTGCGTGAGCGAGGAGGCGTCAGAGGCCGATCGCTTTCTTGCCCTCGTCGCTGCGGCGCAAGACAGGGATATCAGGCTGACATCCATACAGGCCGGTCTCCTTGTCGCCGCGGAGTTGGGGATTGCGCGTGACAGCCGCGCCTTTGCGCGCAAGCTGGGGATCGCGCATTCTCTCGTGCTCAGGGAACTCAACGGCCTGGCGGAGCGCGAAGGCCTGCTGCGGATCGTGAAGCGGGATCCGAGGACCATGAGAGTGCATTACACGTTGCCGCCGCGGGACGAGGCGTAAATACACTGTGTCAGCGCCGGCTATCTGCGTACTCGCCGCAAGCTGAGGCCATTATCGACCGATCACGCGCTTCCTGGTGTCGGAGGGGTATTCTCCGTATGTCGTCTTGTAGACTGCGGAAAACCGGCCGAAATGAAAGAAGCCCCATTTGAGGCAGATGGCCTTCATGGTCTCCCTGCTCTCGGGATCGATGAGATCCTGGCGCGCGGCGCGCAGCCGAAGCGTCAGCAGATAGGCGGCGGGAGAGGTTCCCCTGAATGCACGAAAACCGGTTTCGAGCGCCCGGCTGGATACGCCGGCCGCTTCGGCCACCTTCAGCATGGTGATCGGCTGCTCGATATTGGCGTGCATGAATTCGATCGCCCTGCGGACGTGCCGGGGGGCAATCAGGGACGGGCCATTCTCCAGGAAATGCGACAGCCGGTGCGGCACCAGGCGCACGACCAGATCGGCCAGCGCCTGCGTCATATGCGCCATGGCGATCGGCGACTGCAGCAAGGGGCCATCGTCGCGCATGCCTAAGATAATCGTTTCCGTGAGGTTGCCGATCAACCGCCCGGCGGGCTTGGACAGATCCAGTTCCGGCAGTAGGTCGAGGGAGCCGCTGAACGGCATCTCGAATGTCTGGCCGATCGTCTGGAGGATGACGGGCCAGTTGATCAGCAACTCGTCGATGACGTTCGCTTGCCCATGCATGATGACGCTGTCGGGTTCGAAATTGTTATAGAGAAGCAATTTTCCTTGCCCGGCCTCGGCAATGCGGGACGATCCATAGGTTACCCCCATGCCGCCGCTGCGCGGCACGACAATCGACAGATACTCCGACGTATCGACGGTCGGCTCGATATTGAACTGAAACTCCGCCTCATGATAACCCGTCAGCAGAACGGCCTTGTCACAGACGGAGAAATCCAGTCCCCAATGGAAGTCCTGGGCGCGGCCGACAGGCTCGGCATCAAACGCGCCAAAAGCACCCCCCAGCGTTTCGACCATGTTGTCGAAGGACGAACCGCTAAATCGAAATGAGAATGGGGCAGTGCTATTTTCTGTCATGCTGCTCCCATTGTTCGATGTGGCTGTTTCGACATGCCCTTCTTGACCGCCCTGAGATGCCAGTGTGATGCGCGATCCGCGCGGGCGCCGGATCGGCGCGCCTACCTCTGCCAGTCTTGCCGGTCGTCATGCATCCGCCGTCGCGGGGCTTCATCAGGGCCAGCAGACGGTGCGGATGGGCGGAGCTCGCCTGTATATTAGACGATTGTAACTTATAGTGAAGCGGCTTGCCGCCGAGCAGGTGGATTTCCGCGTGGTCGGTCTCGGATCAGCGGCTTTCGGCAGCCGATCCAGCCCGAATTCGGGCGTGGCAAGCGTCAAAAAAACCAACCCTTTAACTGCATTATCGATTGCTCCGGCAGAGCTCAGATGTTTTTGCGAGACGGCAGGAACTGACAGAACGTGCGGCGATTGGCAAGATTTGCGCTACCGGTTATGACGGCAGTCCGCTGGTAAATGGATTGCGCTGAAGACGCGATTTTGCAGCTGTAGCCACCACGCCACAGGTTCAACTGCCCCGACCTTGCCGAGACGCGCTCATCATCTGAAGTTTGTAGGAATTCCCATCCGAGAGCCGCGCAGTCGCCTGCCGAAGGTTTTATAGTGGACCGTTTAAGGAGCCTTCGGCAGGCTGACAGGCATGCAAGCATACGCACGGGATGGGGTGCGTATGTATGATCCCTTCCATCCTTCTGGGGGCGACGGATGGACGGGCCTTTTGGCTTAGAGACCGCAAACCATCATGGTCTTGGTCAGGAATGATCTTATTATTCTCCAGCCACGGAGCAATTGTCAGGCGCCGATATTGTCGCCCGATCGGCTTTTCGCTACGCAGTCTGGACTGCTCCTGCGCAAAATGTATACGCAAGCACTCGCCTCAAGCCGTATCTTCCGCGGTGCGGCCTGCCGGCCGCCGCGCTCGGAAGGGATCGGGCGAGAGAATCGTCATCAGTTGCTCATCGTCAGCGAGCGCCAGCCCTCGTCCCGCCCCAATCACCAGGCGGCCGACTTCCCAATTCCGGAGATGGCGACCTGCCAGGTATCGGTGTCGCCAACGAAACGGAGAGACAGCCGCAAGCGCAGCTTCAGAGCGCGATCGAGAGGGCGCTATCGCGTTGGGGAGCTGCCTCCTGCGAGTTCACCATCGCACCCGCGAGCTGGCGGAAGGTGACAAGGCCCAATGCTTCCCCGGATGGCGAAATCACCCTCGCATCGTTGTCCTGCGCCGATGCCAGCATCCGGACGGCCTCTTCGACGGTCGTTCCTGATGCAATCGTCAATCCGCCTGGCACCGCACCGGAATGCAAGGATGTCATGACGGCATCGACCTGGATGACCCGGCCGCGATTGACCTCCTTGACGAAGTTGGCGATGTAGGCGTCGGCCGGACGCAGAACGATGTCCTGGCTGGTGCCCTGCTGGATGACTTCGCCATCGCGCAGGATCGCAATCTGATCGCCCAGCCGAAGGGCTTCGTCGAGATCGTGGGTGATGAAGACGATGGTCTTCTTGATCTCCTTCTGAATGTCGAGAAGGACCGTCTGCATATCCGTACGGATCAAAGGGTCGAGTGCCGAATAGGCTTCGTCCATCAGCAGAACCGGCGCATCGTTCGAGAGGGCTCGTGCCAGCCCGACGCGCTGCTGCATGCCGCCCGATAGCTGGTTGGGATATTTGCTCTCGAAGCCCTTCAGGCCGACCCGCTCCAGCCAGCCCATGGCGACGTCGGTGGCTTTCGAGCGCTCCATGCCCTGCACTTCGAGGCCGAAGATGGTATTGTCGAGAACATTTCGGTGCGGCAGAAGCGCAAACTTCTGAAACACCATGGCCGTCTGGTGCCGGCGAAACGTCCGCAATTCGGTCTCGTTCATTTTTACGACATCGACGCCGTCGACAAGCACTTCGCCGGCGGTTGGATCGATCAGGCGATTGATGTGGCGGATGAGCGTCGACTTGCCCGAACCCGAAAGACCCATGATGACCTGGATACGGCCCGAGGGTATCTCGAGATTGATATCTTTCAGGCCGAGCACGTGGCCGTGCTTTTCGTTGAGCTCGGTCTTCGACAATCCTTTCTGGACGGCATCGACATGAGCGGCAGGGTTGGGACCGAAGATCTTGTAGAGGTGGCGGATCTTGATGCCGCCGAAACGTTGATCAGCCATGGACGATCTCCCGATGCTTCTGGAGCCGCTTGCCATACGCCTGGCTGACCCGGTCGAAGATGATGGCAATGCCGACAATGGCAAGGCCGTTGAAAATACCCAAGGTGAAGTACTGGTTGGCAATGGCCTTCAGAACCGGCTGGCCAAGGCCCTGGACGCCGATCATCGAAGCGACGACCACCATGGCCAGCGCCATCATGATGGTCTGGTTGATGCCGGCCATGATGGTGGGAAGCGCCAGCGGCAACTGAACCTTGAACAACTTCTGCGCGCTCGACGTTCCGAAAGCATCGGCGGCCTCGAGCACGTCCTTGTCGACCAGGCGGATGCCGAGGTCGGTCAGCCTTATCATCGGCGGAATGGCGTAGATGACGACGGCGATCAGTCCCGGCACTTTGCCGATGCCGAGCAGCATGACCACAGGAATGAGGTAGACGAAGCTCGGCATGGTCTGCATGACGTCGAGGATCGGATTGATAACGCGCTGCAGCCGGTCGGAACGCGCCATCAAGATCCCCATCGGGATGCCGATGGCGATGGAGAGCACGGTACAGACGAAGATCATCGACACCGTCCGCATCGTATCGTCCCACATGTCGAAATAGCCGATCAGCAGCAGTGTCACGAGACAGCCGAAGACGATCTTCAGGCTGCGGCTCGCAAACCATGCGATGACAAGGATGATTGCCGTAATGATCGGCCACGGCGTCTGCGTCATGAAGCGGTCGGCGGCGATCAGGAAATGCTGCAGCGGGGAGAAGAGGTTTTCGATCGCGTCGCCATAGCTGCGGGTAAATGCGCGAAAGCCGTCATCGATCGCCTTCTTCAGATTGCGAAGTGCGTCGTCATCCATATGCGGGAATTTATAAAACCATTCCATTCGGTTCCCCTTTTTCTTCAAAGAGCCGTGGCAGTCTTTTTGATTTTATCGGCAGCGAGAGGCGGTGCGCGTTAAGCGCACCGCAGTCGTCGGCGTTAGAGCATGATGCCGAAAAGTGTGAGCGGTTTCCGCAGACATCATGCTCTCACTATTTAACTTAGAACAGGATTCAGATTTTAGGCCGAACAGGCCTGAAATCATCCTGTTCTAGAGCGCAGCTTCGACCTTCGTGGCTGCCTCAGGCGAAACCCACTTGGTCCAGAGGTCTTTGTTTTCTTTGAGGAAGTGCTTGGCGCCGTCCTCGCCGGTCGCCTGGTTGTCGGTCATCCAGGCCATCAGCTTGTTGACCGTTTCATTGCTCCAGGAGCGCTTCGCCAGATAGTCCATCACCTCGGGCCCGGCCTTTTCCGAGAAAGGCTTTGCAACGAGGGTGACGATCTTGTCGACCGGCCATGCGTTCGGCTTCGGATCGGGGCAATCGGCAACGGTATTGCAGCGCTTCCATTCGGCGGGGTCGTTCGGCACGCCGGCTTCCAGCTTGACCATCTGATATTTGCCGAGCAGCGCGGTCGGCGCCCAGTAATAGCCGGCCCAGCCTTCCTTGCGTTCGTAGGCCTTGGAGATCGAACCATCGAGGCCGGCAGCCGAGCCGGTATCGACGAGGGTGAAGCCGGCCTTGTCGGCTTCGAAGGCCTTGTAGAGCTGTGTGGTCACCACGGTGCCGCCCCAGCCCTGCGGTCCGTTGTAGATCGCGCCCTTCTTCGGATCCTCGGGAGCGGGGAAGAGTTCTGGATGCTTCAGCACGTCGCCGATGGTCTTGATGTCGGGATGGGCGTCGGCCAGATATTTGGGAATCCACCAGCCCTGCACGCCGCCATCGGGCAGCGGAGAGCCGACTTGGACGATCCGGCCTTCTTCCGTTCCCTTCTTGACGACATCGGGCAGCAGGTCGATCCAGGCTTCCGGCGCGATATCCGGCTGGCCCTTTTCAGCCATCGAGGTGATCGTCGGAACGGTATCGCCGACGGTGATTTCCGCTTGGCAGCCGTAACCTTCGTTCAGGATGAACTTGTCGAGGTTGGAGAGAACCTCCGCACTCTGCCAGTTCATGCTGGCGATGGTGACAGTGCCGCATTCGGCGGCGCTGGCGAAAGACGCCCCGCCGATCAGGCCGAACGTCAGACATGTCGATGCGAGTAGTTTTTTCATTCTCGTTCCCTCTGTTTAGCGGCCGGTTTTGCTAAGCGGGGCGCCGCAGGACCCGCTCCAACGGTTGTCAGGAAGCCTCTCCCATACTCACCGATTTCTTGAATGCCGCCGATAGTCCCTTCGCGACCGAAGCGTCGAACCCGGCAGCGCGCATGCCTTCGATGGCCGCCGCAGTGGTGCCGCGATAGCCGACAAAGGTTTGAACGACGTCATCGGGACATTCGTCGCGGCGCTCCAGCAAGCGGCCGGCGCCTGTGATCACCGTGTTGACGGCGCGGCGCGCAATCTCCGCCGGCAGGCCGTTTGCGACGGCGTCGCGCATCATGGCGGCGGCGAGCAGCGCCGGGAAAGCCGGCCCGGACCCGGAAAGGCCGGTGAGGTAATCGATGTCGCTTTCCCCTGCGACCTCGTCCTCAGATCCGCATGCCTGAAAAATCGCGCGGACGAGCGCCCGGTCGTCTTCGGTGACATTGCTCGCGCCAATCCACGGCGTATAGGATTTGGCGACTTCGGCGGCGGCGTTCGGCAAAGCGCGGACGACGCGACCGGTGTTGTGGCGCTCGGAAAGTGCGTCCAGGCGGATGCCCGCCATGACCGAGATGACCAGCTTGCCACCGGCATCGACATCAAGAGCATGCCAGTCATCAGGACGGACGGAGAGAAGGATCACGTCCGAACGGTCGGCAAGAGCCTGATTGTCGGTGGTCAGGAAAGAATTCGGAAAGCGGCGCGGCTGCTCGCTGCGATAAGAGAGGGAGAGGTTTCGAGGTTCGACCAGGGCGGCACCAAGGATCGAGCCGGCGATTGCTCCGCCAAGCCAGCCGCCGCCGCCAATGATTCCGATCCTCAAGGAAACGCTCATCCCGGCCTTCCCTAACCCGGCCTATAACCATGCCGGGAGAAGAAGCGATCGAGCTCCCTCTGCTGCGGCACTTCGCCGGTGTAGATGGCGATATATTCGGGAATCCGTTTCATGCGGACGGCGAGTTCCTCCTTGGCTTGCATAGAGATGTATCCGATCTGCACGAGGTACGTTGTTCGCGCTCGGACATCTGATGTCGCTTCTGGCAGCCCGAACCGGATAAACATCCGCTTGAGCGCATCAAGTCGGAGCTGATCGGCTTTCCGGACCTCGGCAAGAATCTCGTCGGACTGCAGCGCCCAGCTGCGCACGGCGAATTCGAACCTGGCGTCGAACAGATCATTGTTGAGCCAGCAATCGAAGACGTTGAGCATCGCCTCGGCGAGCGATTCCGCATAGGCTTCGGACTGCTTGACGATGTTGCCGGTGTTTTTGTCGCGCCAGCGCGCCACGAGCTCGGCCAGCAGTTCCTCCCGGTCCTTGAAGAACCAGTAGAAGCTCGTGCGCGAGAGGTTGAGCTTCTTCGCCAGCGGCAGAATTTTCACCGAATCCACGCCGGAATCCAGCAGCGAGTGGTATGCTGCTTCCAGCCATCCCTCCTGTGATCCGCGCCAGCCTGTATCATTCAAAGCCTGATCCATGGATCATCTCCTATCAAATTGTGAAGCTGCGCGCAAGAAAAATGTACATTAGTGTCGAAAGCGTCGACCCTGATGTTTTCGATATTGACACATATGTACATTATGCTTAGCGTCCCTTAGATATTTTAATCCGGAACCACGGCCTATGTCGAACGATCCCCTTCTTCAGCCCTATCAGCTCAAGCATCTGACGCTGCGCAACCGTATCATCGTGACCTCCCACGAGCCGGCTTATCCGGAGGACGGCATGCCAAAGGAGAGGTATCGCGCCTATACGGTGGAGCGGGCAAAGGGCGGCGTGGCCTTGACGATGACGGCTGGCTCGGCCGCGGTTTCCAGGGACAGCCCGCCGGTCTTCAACAACCTGCTCGCCTATAAGGACGAGATCGTGCCCTGGGTCAGGGAAATGACCGACGCCGTGCATGAAGAGGGTGCGGCGATCATGATCCAGCTCACCCATCTCGGCCGGCGCACGCGCTGGGACAAGGGCGACTGGCTGCCGGTGGTGGCGCCGTCGCATCATCGCGAGGCTTCCCACCGCTCCTTCCCGAAGAAGATGGAAGATTGGGACATCGAGCGCATCATCAAGGATTTCGCCGATGCTGCGGAGCGCATGAAGGCAGGCGGCATGGACGGTGTCGAACTGGAAGCCTACGGCCACCTGATCGATCAGTTCACGTCTCCGCTCACCAATGAGCTTGACGGTCCCTATGGCGGCTCGCTCGATAACCGTTTGCGGTTCTGCTTCGACGTCTTCAAGGCGATCCGGCAAAGGGTGGGGAACGACTTCATTCTGGGCGTGCGCTATACCGCCGACGAATGTCTTCCCGGCGGTACCGGCAAGGGCGACGGCATCGAAATCTCCAGGCGTCTGAAGGCAAGCGGCCTCATCGATTACCTGAACGTCATTCGCGGCCACATCGATACCGATGCGGGTCTGACCGACGTGATCCCGATCCAGGGCATGGCGAATTCACCGCATCTCGATTTCGCCGGCGAAATTCGCGCCGCAACCAATTTCCCGACCTTCCATGCGGCGAAAATCCCTGACGTCGCCACCGCGCGCCACGCGATCGCCTCCGGCAAGGTCGACATGGTCGGCATGACGCGCGCCCACATGACCGACCCGCACATCGTCCGCAAGATCATCGAAAAGCGCGAAGACGATATTCGTCCCTGCGTCGGCGCCAATTACTGTCTCGATCGCATCTACCAGGGCGGCGCCGCCTTCTGTATCCACAATGCCGCCACCGGCCGCGAACTGACCATGCCGCACATCGTGGCGAGGGCCGACTTCAAGAAAAAGGTCGTCATCGTCGGCGCCGGCCCGGCCGGTCTGGAAGCGGCGCGCGTCGCCGGAGAACGCGGCCACCAAGTCGTCGTTTTCGAAGCGGCGAACAATCCCGGCGGTCAGATCCGCCTCACCGCCCAAAGCGAGCGCCGCAGGGAGATGATCAGCATCATCGACTGGCGCATGAGCCAGTGCGAGAAATACGACGTCACCTTCCACTTCAACACCTGGGCCGAAGCGGACACGATCGGAGCCGAGAACCCCGATGTCGTCATCATCGCGACCGGCGGCCTGCCGCATACCGAGGTTCTCGCCAGCGGCAACGAGTTGGTGGTCTCGTCATGGGACATCATCTCCGGCGACGTGAAGCCTGGAACCAACGTGCTGATCTTCGACGATGCCGGCGACCATGCCGGCCTCCAGGCAGCGGAGTTCCTCGCCCAGGCAGGCGCCAAGGTCGAGATCATGACGCCGGACCGGTCCTTCGCGCCCGAGGTCATGGCCATGAATCTGGTGCCCTATATGCGGTCCCTGCAGAAGCACGACGTGACCTTCACCGTCACCTATCGTCTCGAGGCCGTCGAGAAGAGCGGCAACCAGCTCGTCGCCCATATCGGCAGCGATTACGGCGGGATTGCCAAGCAGCACAGCTTCGACCAGATCGTCGTCAATCATGGGACCATTCCGCTCGATGAGCTCTATTTCGAACTGAAACCCAGCTCGAGCAATCTCGGCGAGATGTCGCACGACCAGCTTCTTTCCGGAGAACCTCAGTCCGTCATTCGCAATCCTGATGGCAAGTTCCAGCTGTTCCGGATCGGCGATGCGGTCGCCGCACGCAACACGCATGCGGCCGTCTATGACGGGCTGCGCATCGCGAAAGATATCTAATCGCTACAGTGGACCGCTTGCTGGTCGATCGTCTCGGGAGGTGATGACATGAGGTTACGCAATGAAAGCCTCCAGATCTTCCTGGATGCGGCTTTCGCGGCTTTCGACCAGTTCGCCAAGGCCCCGGAAGCCCGCCGTTCGGTTCGTCAGATTTTTGCGGCGCTGGAGCGCCCAGGGATCGCGCGTACGGGGCCGGGAAGCCGATTGCCCGTGTGTGCTCAGCTTGATGTGGCGCTTTCCTTCGATACGTCCTATCCTTCGCTGACGCGTTTGATCGAGGGGTTCAAAGGCGTCGAGCCAATGCTTGAATGGCATCGGCGCACCAAGTATGACCACACGGCCAGCGACAATTTTGTCGATGGGCATGCCAATGCCATGATTATCGGCCCGGGAGGATTGGAAGAGCGGAGCGACCTGTGGATCGGCGTGACGTTGATGGCGCCTCACGTGCGCTATCCGGATCACGATCATGCGCCCGAGGAAGTCTATCTCGTGCTTTCCGAGGGAGAGTTCCAGCAGGGGGAGCGTGACTGGTTTTCGCCAGGAATCGGCGGATCCTTCTACAATATCCCTGGCATCAAACACGCCATGAGGTCGGTCGACACGCCGTTCTTTGCCTTCTGGGTATTACTTGCCGAACGGCCAGCAGTTTAGAAGTATAGGGGGGTTGCCCATGAAAATTCTCGTCCCAGTCAAACGGGTTGTCGACTACAACGTGAAGATCCGGGTGAAGCCGGATGGCACGGGTGTCGAGCTCGCCAATGTGAAGATGTCGATGAACCCGTTCGACGAGATCTCGGTGGAAGAGGCGCTGCGGCTGAGGGAAGCCGGCAAGTGCGAGGAAGTGGTGGTGGTGTCGATCGGTCCGGCCAAAGCCGAGGAGACGCTGCGGACCGCCCTTGCGATGGGTGCCGATCGGGCGATCCTGGTCGAGACCGACGATCAGATCGAGCCGCTCACCGTTGCCAAGATCCTCAAGGCTGTCGCCGATGCCGAACAGCCGGGGCTGATCATATCAGGCAAGCAGGCGATCGACGACGACAGCAACCAGACCGGCCAGATGCTGGCAGCACTGATGGGAATTGCCCAAGCAACCTTCGCCTCGAAGATCGAGATCCAAGCCTCTGGTTCTGGGGGCAAAGCAACCGTCACCCGCGAAGTCGATGGCGGCCTGCAGACGATCGAGATCAAGCTGCCGGCGGTCGTCACATCAGATCTGCGCTTGAACGAACCGCGCTATGCCTCGCTGCCGAATATCATGAAGGCGAAGAAGAAGCCGCTCGACAAGAAGACGCCCGGCGACTTCGGTGTCTCCACCACACCGCATCTCAAAGTGTTGAAGACCGAGGAACCGTCAGGCCGCAAGGCCGGCGTCAAGGTCAAGTCGGTCGCCGAACTGATCGACAAGCTCAAAAACGAAGCCGGCGTGCTGTAATCAGCTGGGAACAGGAGCCAATATCATGACCATTCTTCTTCTGGCTGACCACGACAATGCCAGCCTGTCCGATCAGACCGCCAAGGCGCTGACGGCGGCCTCCAAAATTGGCGGCGACGTGCATGTGCTGGTTGCCGGCAAGGCTGCCAAGCCCGCTGCCGACGCCGCCGCCAAGCTTGCCGGCGTCTCGAAAGTGCTGCTCGCCGAAAGCGACGAACTCGCCAACAATCTGGCAGAGCCGCTCGGCGACCTGATCGTTTCGCTCGCGGGCAGCTACGACACGATTATCTCGGCCGCCACCTCCGTCGGCAAGAACGTGCTGCCGCGCGTCGCTGCCCTTCTCGACGTTGCCCAGGTCTCCGAGATCATCGAGGTGATCTCGTCCGACACCTTCAAGCGGCCGATCTATGCCGGCAACGCCATTCAGACGGTGCAGGCAACGGACGCCAAGAAGGTGATCACCGTGCGTACCGCATCCTTCGCCTCTGCGCCGGAGGGTGGTTCGGCGACGATCGAGGCGATCCCGGCGATATCCGATCCGGGGCTGTCGACCTTCGTCAGGGATGCGCTGTCGGCCTCAGACCGGCCGGAACTGACCTCGGCCAAGATCATCATCTCCGGCGGCCGGGCGCTCGGCTCGGCGGAAAAGTTCAGGGAAGTCATCCTGCCGCTCGCCGACAAGCTCGGTGCCGCCGTCGGCGCATCCAGAGCCGCGGTCGATGCCGGTTATGCGCCGAACGACTGGCAGGTCGGCCAGACCGGCAAGGTGGTGGCGCCTGATCTCTATATCGCATGCGGCATTTCAGGCGCCATTCAGCATCTGGCCGGCATGAAGGATTCGAAGGTGATCGTCGCCATCAACAAGGACGAGGAGGCGCCGATCTTCCAGGTCGCCGACTATGGCCTCGTCGCCGATCTCTTCGATGTCTTACCGGAATTGCAAAAGGCGCTCTAGCGGGGGAGACCGAACGTGGCGCGCGTCGTGGGACGTCCAATCAAACCTGGTGCCGACCTTCTTCTCAACGATGACGAGAAGCCGGCATACATCCGGCTGCACGACATCGGCAGAGAGAGGCGCTCTCGGCCGCTGCAGGAATTTCTCAATGACATCGGCGGCCTGATGCTGTCGGCGGAGGCTCCTGCCGTCGCCAGCTTCGTCGCGGGCAAGGTCCTCCAGAGGCTGCTCAAGACCGGCAAGGTGCGTCCGGAGGGCGGGCCTCTTCCCGGCGCGCCGGAAGGGCTGGATGACGCGATCGGCCATCTTGCAAAATCGGGACAGAAATACGAGGCGATCGCCAGCCAGTTCCGTAGTCTCGCCGACAAGCTGCTCTGGAGACGCGGCCGTTCCGGTCCGTTTGCAAGCCTTAATTTCGGCGATACGCATTCCCATGCAGTCATGGTCGGCCCCGGCGGCATGGAGGAGCGCGCCGATCTGAGGGTCGGCGTGATCTATATGGATCGCTATACAAGATTTCCCGATCATGTTCAGACGCAGCCCCGAGCCTTCATCCTGCTTTCGCCGGGTGAAATCCGCCTTGGCGATTCCGAGTGGTTCTCTGCTGGTGTCGGTACGGTCTTTGCGAACGACGCCGGCGAATCTTTCGCGATAAGATGCACAGCCCGGCCGCTGCTGGCGGTCTGGTGCCAGATTGAGCGGGAGAGGTGATAGGGTCCTTGGCAACAGCGAGCCTGAGATGAACGAAAAGCCGAACGCGAGAGCGTGAAGTCTCGCGGTGAAGCAGCAGCAGATCGGCGAGAGCTGGCCCCTTCGAATATGCAGCATCAGAATTCAATTTGACAGGAAGGATATCAAAATGGACGTTCGCGCCGCCGTGGCCACACAGGCCGGAAAACCGCTCGAAGTGATGACCGTGCAGCTCGAGGGCCCCCGGGCCGGCGAAGTGCTGGTCGAGGTCAAGGCGACGGGCATCTGCCACACCGACGATTTCACCCTGTCGGGCGCCGATCCCGAAGGCCTCTTCCCGGCCATTCTCGGCCATGAGGGCGCCGGCATCGTCGTCGATGTCGGCCCCGGCGTCACTTCGGTGAAGAAGGGCGACCACGTTATTCCGCTCTACACCCCGGAATGCCGCGAGTGCTATTCCTGCCTTTCCCGCAAGACCAATCTCTGCACCTCGATTCGATCAACCCAGGGCCAGGGCGTGATGCCGGACGGTACCTCGCGCTTCTCGATCGGCAAGGACAAGATCCATCACTATATGGGCTGCTCGACCTTTTCGAACTTCACCGTGCTGCCGGAGATCGCCCTTGCCAAGGTCAACCCGGACGCGCCGTTCGACAAGATCTGCTACATCGGCTGCGGCGTGACGACCGGCATCGGTGCGGTCATCAACACCGCCAAGGTCGAGATCGGCGCCACGGCGATCGTCTTCGGCCTCGGCGGCATCGGCCTCAACGTGCTTCAGGGTCTGAAGCTTGCTGGTGCCGACATGATCATCGGCGTCGATATCAACCCTGATCGCAAGGCCTGGGGCGAGAAGTTCGGCATGACCCACTTCGTCAATCCGAAGGAGGTCGGCGACGACATCGTGCCCTATCTCGTCAACCTGACCAAGCGCCACGGCGACCTGATCGGCGGCGCCGACTACACGTTCGACTGCACCGGCAACACCAAGGTGATGCGCCAGGCGCTGGAAGCCAGCCATCGCGGCTGGGGCAAGTCGGTTATCATCGGCGTGGCCGGCGCCGGCCAGGAAATCTCCACCCGTCCGTTCCAGCTGGTGACCGGCCGCAACTGGATGGGCACCGCTTTCGGCGGCGCGCGCGGCCGCACCGATGTGCCGAAGATTGTTGACTGGTATATGCAAGGCAAGATCCAGATCGATCCGATGATCACCCACACCATGCCGCTCGAAGACATCAACAAGGGCTTCGAGCTGATGCACAAGGGCGAAAGCATCCGCGGCGTGGTCGTGTACTGAGCGATGAAGACGATCTCGACCGAAAATTCTCATGGCGGCACCCAGGGCGTTTACGTCAATCGCTCGGATGTCTGTGACTGCGACATGACCTTTGGGGTATTCCTGCCGCCGCAGGCCAAAGCACGGAAGCTGCCGGTTCTATGGTACCTTTCCGGCCTGACCTGCACCCATGCCAATGTCATGGAAAAGGGAGAGTATCGGCGTCTTGCCGCAGAACTCGGCATGATCATCGTCTGCCCCGACACCAGTCCGCGGGGCGATGCCATCCCGGACGAACCGGATAATTGGCAGTTTGGCAAGGGTGCCGGCTTTTATGTCGATGCCACCGAGCCGCCGTTTGCGCAGAATTATCGGATGTACAGCTACATCGTCGACGAATTGCCAAAACTTATCGCGGCCGAGTTTCCCGTCGACATGACGCGACAGGGAATCTTCGGTCACTCGATGGGGGGACATGGCGCGATCACGATCGCGCTCAAGAACCCCGAACGCTTCGGCAGCTGCTCGGCCTTCGCGCCGATCAGCCATCCCTCGGTCTCCGGCTGGTCAAAGCCGGCATTCCGGAAATATCTCGGAGCGGATGAAACGCGCTGGCGGGCATATGATGCCTGCTCACTGATCGAAGACGGGCACCGGTTCCCCGAGTTCCTCGTCGACCAGGGGACGGCGGATAGCTTCCTGGAGGATGGATTGCGCCCCGACGAGCTCAGGCAAGCCTGCGAGACGGCCGGCATCAGCCTGCGGCTTCGGATGCAGGAAGGCTACGGCCACTCCTACTTCTTCATTTCGACATTCATGGAAGACCATCTGCGCTGGCACGCGCGAAGATTGGGAGACTGATTGCAGAGCTTGGCCGGGCATATCGCAAACGGCCCAGAAGGGGAGGAGAAACCCATGACCAGCATAGCCATACATCCGGCAGTGGATTCAGGCTTTCGGGCGACTGACGCTGCTTTTGCAGGCGGGACGCTCGTCTGCAAGTGCACAAGCAATCCCGTGAAGGTCAGGATCAAAGGTGATATCGCCCACAACCACGCCTGCGGCTGCACGAAGTGCTGGAAGCCCGACGGTGCCGTCTTTTCGGTCGTGGCGGTCGCGCCGACCGAAAGCGTCGAAGTCCTGGAGAACGGCGATAAGCTCGCCGTCGTCGATTCCGCAGCCTTGATCCAGCGCCACGCCTGCAAGGAATGCGGCGTTCATATGTATGGGCCGGTCGTGCGCGAACATCCGTTCCAGGGATTGTCGTTCGTCCATCCGGAGCGCTTTCAGGAAAGCGGCTGGGCGAAGCCGGGCTTTGCAGCCTTTGTGTCGTCGATCATCGAAAGCGGCTTCGACCCCGCCAAGATGGACGCCGTCAGAGCGCAGCTGAAGGCATCGGGCCTCGAGCCCTACGACTGCCTGAACCCGGGACTTATGGATTATATGGCAACCTGGACCGCCAAGAAGAGCGGCGTCCTGGCCGCGTGATCGATCCTGGGGAGCGCCGAGCCGGCGCTCCCCGACAAACCCGCCGCTATCCGGATATCGAGATACTCCGTGATGCCGCGCGCCGGCTTACCGGCGGCCAGGCTTCCGACGCCTGATGATCAATGTCGATGCGCACTACATGAACCTCGACTGCAGAGAAATCCTCACCGACCCGCCACGATAATCCGCTTGGAAAAAACTCCGCGATGGCCGCCGCCGCGGAGCGCGATCCTGTGCAGCGCTTTGAAATGACGCCTGACGCGCACCCGGGACGCTTTGATCGGTATCATTGTGTATTTAAGAAATACTAATTGTGTACGCAGAGTACACAATTGTTGACTCGCCGAGGGAGGCGTGCCATCTTCACGCCGTAGAGCAACCAGCGGCCGGAGAGCGACGATGGCAAAGACACCCAAGAGCAATCTCTACGAAGACCTGAAGCGCCAGATTCTGACGATGGAGCTGGATCCGGATGCCGATCTGGACGAGGCCAGTTTGAGCGAAAAATATGGCCTCTCCCGAACTCCGGTCCGCGACATATTCCGTCGCCTTGCCGGTGAGGGCTATATCGATATCCGCGAGAACAGGGGCGCGCGGGTCATCCCGATGAACCACTCCACCTTGCGGAATTTCTTTCTCGTCGCGCCGATGATCTATGCAGCAATCGGCCGTCTCGCTGTGCAGAACTTCAAGCCCTCCCAGCTTTCAGACCTGAAGCAGACCCAGGAGCGGTTCCGCGCCGCCAGCGAGAACATGGACCCTCTGGCGATGGTTCTTGAGAACAATCGCTTTCACGAAATTTTCGGCGAGATGTCGGGCAACGTCTATCTGCAGCCGAGCCTCGGCCGGCTGCTCATCGACCACGCGCGTATCGGCCACACCTTCTTCCGGCCGAGGAACGAGGACATGAAGCGGCGGCTTCAATTGGCCGCCGACCATCATGACGGCTTCATCGATGCGCTCGGCGCTCACGACGAGAATGCCGTCGTCGACCTCGTCTTCGAACACTGGGAATTGTCCCGCGAGAACATGGAAATGTTCATCGCCCCGCAAGGCCTCAAGGCGGACGCCTTCCTCGGCGGCCCCGCCTCGCAACTATTGGAGAAATCGTCGTGAAGTTTGAGGGGATCTATACGCCCGCAGTGACGCCGTTTGATCAAAATGGCCAGATCGACCGGGCTGGATTTGCCGCCGTGCTCGAGTCGCTGATTGAGGCGGGCGTCCACGGCATCATCGTCGGCGGCTCGACGGGCGAGTATTACGCCCAGAGCAGCCAGGAGCGTTTCGATCTCGCGGCCTATGCGAAAGAGGTGATCGGTTCGCGGCTGCCGCTGATTATCGGGACCGGCGCCACGCGGACCGAAGATTCGGTCGAATACGCCAAGGCGGCGAAGGAAATCGGCGCGGATGCGATCCTGGTGTCGTCGCCGCCATATGCGCTGCCGACCGAGCGCGAGAATGCGGTCCATGCCCTGACGGTCGATCGCGCGGCGAACCTGCCGATCATGCTCTACAACTATCCGGCCCGCATGGGTGTCGTGATGGGCGAGGAGTATTTCTCCCGCCTCGGCAAGTCGAAGAACGTGATCGCCATCAAGGAAAGCTCCGGCGACATGGGCAATCTTCACCTGCTCGCTCGTAAATTTCCGCACATCGCGCTGTCCTGCGGCTGGGACGATCAGGCGCTCGAATTCTTCGCCTGGGGTGCGAAGAGCTGGGTCTGCGCCGGCTCCAATTTCCTCCCGCGCGAACATGTCGCCCTCTATGAAGCCTGCGTCCTCGAAAGGAATTTCGACAAGGGCCGCGCGATCATGATGGCGATGCTGCCGCTGATGGATTTCCTCGAATCCGGCAAGTTCGTCCAATCGATCAAGCACGGATGCGAGTTGATCGGCCTCAAAGCCGGCCCGGTGCGGGCGCCGCTGCGCGGATTGAACTCCGAAGAGAAAAGAACGCTTGAGACCGTTGTCGCCACGTTGAAGCGGACGGTCGGGCAGATTACGTCGGGAGCCAACCATGCATGAACCCTTGACCGCAGCCGAATACAAGTCGATTGCCGCCGGTCTTCAACTTCCGACGAATGCTTTCGTTGATGGCGCATTTCGTCCTGCAAATTCCGGCAAGACTTTCACCTCGACCAATCCCGCGACGGGCGAGGTTCTCGCCGAGATCGCCGCGTGCGACGCCACCGATGTCGACGCCGCCGTAAAGAAGGCGAAGGACGCGTTCGACGATGGACGCTGGCGGCTGCGTTCGCCGGGCGAGCGCAAGGAAGTGCTTCTCAAGTTCGCCAAGCTGCTGGAGGACAATCGTCACGAGCTCGCCGTCATGGAAAGCCTCGACAGCGGCAAGCCGGTCCGCGAATGCCAGACGGTCGATGTTCCCGATACCATTCATACGATCCGCTGGCACGCCGAACTGATCGACAAGCTCTATGACAACACCGCTCCGGTCGGCGCCAACGCGCTGACGATGATCGTGCGCGAGCCCATCGGTGTCGTCGGATGCGTGCTTCCGTGGAATTTCCCGCTTCTCATGCTGGCCTGGAAGATCGGCCCGGCGCTCGCTGCCGGCTGCTCGGTCATCGTCAAGCCGGCACAGGAAACGACGCTTACGACGTTGCGTGTCGCCGAGCTTGCCCATGAAGCGGGCATTCCAGCCGGCGTGTTTAATGTCGTGACGGGCGGCGGCAAGGAGATCGGCGAACCGATCGGGTTGCACATGGATGTCGATATGGTGGCCTTCACCGGATCGACGCCGACCGGCCGCCGTTTCTTGCGTTACGCCGCCGACTCGAACCTCAAGAAAGTCGTGCTCGAATGCGGCGGCAAGAACCCCGCGGTCGTTCTCGACGATGCCGAAGACCTGGACCTCGTTGCCGAGCAGGTCGTCAACGGCGCCTTCTGGAACATGGGCGAGAATTGTTCGGCCACGTCGCGTCTCATCGTTCATTCCAAGATCAAGGACGAACTGATGCAGCGCATCGGCGCCTATCTGCGCGAATGGAAGACCGGCGATCCGCTCGATCCTGAAAACCGTATCGGCGCGCTCGTCAGCAAATCCCATTTCGAGAAGGTGAAATCTTTCCTCGACGACGCCAAGACGGAGAAGCTGTCGGTCGCCCACGGCGGCGAAACCTATAACGGCGTCTTCATCGAGCCGACGGTGGTCGATGGCGTGACGCCTGCCAGCCGCCTCTTCCAGGAAGAGATTTTTGGGCCGGTGCTTTCGGTGACCACCTTCAATTCGCTGGCCGAAGCAATCGTTCTTGCCAACGATACAAACTACGGCCTGACGGCATCGGTCTATACCGGCAGCCTGAGAAACGCCATCAAGCTCTCGCGTGAGATCCGCGCCGGCGTCGTCACCGTCAACTGCTTCGGCGAAGGAGACGCCACCACGCCGTTCGGCGGCTACAAAGAGTCCGGGTTCGGCGGCCGTGACAAGTCGGTCTTCGCCCACGACAATTACTGCGAACTCAAGACCATCTGGATCGATGTCTCTGAACGCTCGGTCGACGAGACGATCCGATGACCCGCCATGTGATCAAGCGCCTGCCGATCGATACCGGCGTTTCGGGATGGGAGGCGATCAGCGAACGCGCCTTTCCCGCAACAGCGCTTGAACACGACATTACCGCGGATTGGCTAATCGTCGGCGGGGGATTTGCCGGCCTGTCGGCGGCGCGCCGCCTTTCGCAATTGCGCCCTGAGGACAAAATCGTCGTCCTCGAGGCTCGCGAAGTCGCCAAGGGACCGGCCGGGAGGAATTCCGGCTTCATGATCGACGTGCCGCACAATCTCTCTTCCGGTGAGTATTCGGTGGCTGACGAAGAGGCGACCAAGGACGAGATCAGGCAGAATCGCCTGGCGATTTCCTTCGCAGCCGATGTCGCGGCCGAATACGGCCTGACGAGGGAAACGTTTGATCCGGCGGGCAAGGTGAATGCGGCGGCGTCCGACCGGGGGCTCGGGCTCAACGACAACTACAGGAAATCGCTCGAGAAGATTGGTGAGGAGCATCTCATTCTCGACGCCGATCAGATGCGGGAGATGACCGGCTCGCGCTATTATCGCGGCGGGCTCTATACGCCAGGCGCCGTGATGATCCAGCCCGCCGACTATATTCGCGGCCTGGCGCGGGGACTTAGGTCAAAGGTCGCCATCCACGAGCACTCGCCGGTGCTGGAGCTTTCGCGCGAGGGCAGGTCCTGGAAGGCGAAATCCGGGCGCGGATCTGTTTCCGCGCCGAAGGTCGTTCTGGGTGTGAACGGCCATATTCAAAGCTTCGGCCATTTTCGCGGACGGCTGATGCACATCTTCACCTACGCGTCGATGACATCGGCCTTTTCCCAGAATGAGTTCGGCGGCGATGTGAGCGGCGCAGATCGTTGGGCCCTGCTGCCGGCCGACCCGATGGGAGCGACGGTCCGAAAGATCACCACCGATGGTCGTTCGAGAATCGTCATCAGGACGAGGTTCACCTACGACCCGAGCCTCCAGGTGTCGGAGAAGCGGGTCGCCGGCGTGGCGGCTGGGCAGCGCCGGTCGTTCGACGCCCGCTTTCCCGGACTGGAAAGCCTGCCGATGGAATACAGCTGGGCGGGAGCGCTCTGCCTCAGCCGAAACCATGTGCCGGCATTCGGCGAGGTCGAAGAGGGGCTTTTTTCCGCCTGCTGCGAGAATGGTCTCGGCACGGTCAAGAGCACCCTCGCAGGGATGATGGCGGCCGATCTGGCTGCCGGCGCGAGTACCCCCGAACTCGACCGATACAGGAACCAGCCGGAACCGAGCAAAATACCTCCCGAGCCCTTTGCGTGGCTGGGGGTCAATTCGGTTATCCGCTTTCAGGAATTGCGTGCAGGCAGCGAGGGATGATCTCTCGCCGCGCAATATGAAGACTGCCCGCTCGCAGACTTCAATGACAATGGGAACGAAAAACAGGAGTAAGAACAATGAAGACTTTGTGGAAGGCGCTCTGCGCCGCTGCGATGATCGGGGTTAGCATCCTTCCTGCTCGCGCGGAAGAAAAGACGATCACCATGGGCACGATGTCGTGGGAGGACCTGACGCCCATCACCGGCATCACCAAGAAGGTTCTCGAAGACGCCGGCTATACCGTCAAGGTGACCGAGTTTTCCGAATGGGGCATCGCCTATGCCGCTCTCGCCAAGGGTGACATCCAGGTCCTCACCTCACAGACGGACTATGTTGCGCAGGACTACTGGGACAAGAACAAGAACCGGCTCGAGAAAATCTCACCCGTTTCGCACGGCCTCTATCAGGGCGTCGCGGTTCCAAAATATGTCCCGATCGACTCGCTGGAACAGCTCAATGAAAACGCCGACAAGTTCAGCGGCAAGATCATCGGTATCGAACCGGGCGCCGGCCTGATGCGCGATACTTCGAATGCGGTCAAGGATTATGGCCTCAAGCTCCAGCTCGTCGAGGGCAGCACCGCCGCGATGACGGCGGCGCTGAAGTCCGCCTATGATCGCAAGGAGTGGATTGCGGTGACGATCTGGGAGCCGTCATGGATGGTCCAGAAGTACGAGGTCAAGTACCTCAAGGATCCGAAGGGCGTATTCCCGCCGCCGCAGAGCTATTACTGGATCGGCCACAAGGGCTTCTCCGCAGAGAACCCGCATGCGCGTGAAGTGATGGCCAGTGTCTACGTGCCAATTGCCGACATCACCGCCATCAACGGCGCGGTCAATGAAGGCAAGACGATGGACCAGGCCGTGCAGGATTGGATCGGCGCCCATGCTGACCTGATCAAGCGCTGGGAAAACATCAAGAAGAACTAAACGCGTCGTGGCCGTCCGATCGGTCGGGCGGCCACCCTGAAACCTAATGAAGAAGCCAGCTCTGAATGGCTCAAAGGGGATCGCTATGAAAACCATAAATGCCGAAATCAATGATGTCCTGATCGACTGCCAATCCCTTTGGAAAGTCTTCGGTGACAAGTCTGCTGCGGCAATGAAGTCGATCAAGGAGCGCGGCCTCGGCAAAAAAGAGGTCCTGAAGGAGTTCAACTGCGTCGTCGGCGTGTCCGACGCCAGCATTGAGGTCCGGCGCGGCGAAATCTTCTGTATCATGGGCTTGTCGGGAAGCGGAAAATCGACGCTTATCCGCCTTGTCAACAAGCTGATCACTCCGAGCTCCGGCAAGGTCCTCGTCAAGGGACGCGACCTCGCCGCCCTATCGCCGGTCGATCTCCGGCAGATGCGCGCCAAAAACATTGGGATGGTGTTTCAAAGCGTCGCTCTGTTGCCGCATCGGACTGTCCTGGAAAATGCAGCCTTCGGCCTCGAGGTTCAGGGAATTGCCAAGCCGGAGCGAAACAAGCCCGCCGTTGCAGCGCTCGACAAGGTCGGCCTCGCCGACTGGGTGAGCCGATATCCGAACGAGCTTTCCGGTGGCATGCAGCAACGCGTCGGCCTCGCCCGCGCGCTCGCTTCCGACCCCGAAATCATTCTGATGGACGAGCCGTTCAGCGCTCTCGATCCACTCATCCGGCGTCAGCTTCAGGACGAATTCCGGCAGCTGACAAAGGCCTTGGGCAAGTCCGCGGTCTTCATCACCCATGATCTCGATGAGGCGATCCGGATCGGCGACCGCATTGCGATCATGAAGGACGGCGTCATCATCCAGACGGGCACGGCCGAGGAGATCATCCTCAACCCGGCGGATGCCTATGTCGCCGAATTCGTCGCCGGCATATCCCGCCTCCATTTGATCAAGGCGCATTCCGTCATGCGCAGCGTCGCCGAGTTCCAGCAGAGCGCGCCGAATTCCGACATCGCATCGCTGGCGCGCACGACGCCGGACGCCGATATCGACGAACTCATCACATTGACGATGCAGTCGGAGCGCGATGCCATCGCCGTCATCGAAAACGATCAGATCGTCGGCGTGGTCACCCCGCGCAGCCTGCTGATGGGCGTCAAGGGAACCTCCGCCCACGATCTCACGGCGGTGTCCCACAACTGGAGCTGATTGACATGGATAGTTCTGGCTTCACCGATCTTTTTGACGAATGGACGGACTCTGCGCTCGAGTGGGTGAGCGACAACGGCGAGTTTCTCTTCGACTCCATCAGGCAGGTTCTTGAAGGGCTCTATGACGGGATCCTCTGGCTGCTGGAGCTTCCGCCATTCTACCTGGTCGCGCTCATCGTGGCGCTCATCGGCTGGCGGCTGGTGAATATATGGTTCGGCGTCCTCGCGGGCATCGCGCTGGCGCTTTGTTTTTCCATGGGGCTCTGGCCGGAGACGATGAGCACCCTGGCACTGGTCTTGACCGCAACGGTGCTCGCCCTGGTGATCGGCATCCCGATCGGGATCGCCGCCGGCTTCTTCACCGGCCTCGACCGCTTTATGGAGCCCGGCCTCGATCTCATCCAGACGCTTCCGCCATATATCTACCTGCTGCCGGCGATCGCCCTGCTCGGCTATGGACCGGCCACAGCACTGATCGCGACCGTGATCGTCGCCGTGCCGCCGGCAATCCGCCTGACGTCTCTCGGTATCCGGATGACGCCCAAGGAGTTCATCGAACTCGGAGAGGCGCTCGGGATGACGCCGGCGAAGATGTTCTTCAAGATCCGCCTTCCCTTTGCTCTGCCGAGCATCATGGCAGGCATAAACCAGAGCCTGATGATGGCCTTCGGCATGGTCGTCATCGCCGGCATCGTCGGCTCCGGCGGGCTCGGCGAGACGATCTACGGCGCGATCAGGACGCTCGACATCGCGACCTCCATAAATGGAGCGATAGCCATCGTGGTTCTGACCATGGTGCTTGACCGCATAACCCAGAGCGCCGCTCGGCTTGGAACGGGGAGGAAGTCATGAATCCGTCCATCCTGCAATTTTCGCCGGGCGCTTTCCTGGCGCCGTCGGTCGATTGGCTCAACACCAATCTTCATCCGCTGTTTGCGGCAATCAGCTATCTGGTCGAAGCGGTCCTTTCCGGATTCGAGGCGGCACTTGTCTTCGTGCCGCCCTATGGGCTTATCGCGATCGTCGTCATTCTGGCATTCATTGCCGTCGGTCTGCGCGCCGCGATCCTTGCGGGTCTTTGCCTGGGGTTCTGTCTCCTCATGGGACTGTGGACGGCATCGATGCAGACGCTGTCTCTGGTCACTGTCGCGGTTCTGATCTCCGTGCTTATCGCCTTCCCGATCGGCGTCCTGTGCTCGCGTCACAAGGCATTGGAGGCGATGGTTCGCCCCGTTCTCGACGTGATGCAGACCGTGCCGCCATGGGTCTACCTCATTCCTGCGGTGATGATCTTCAGCCTTGGACGGGTGCCGGCAATCATCGCCACCATCGTTTATGGCATTCCGCCGATGCTCCGCCTGACCACGCTGGCGTTCAACCAGGTGCCGAGAGAATTTGTGGAACTCGGCAGCGCCATCGGCGCGCCGCCCCGTTCGGTACTTTGGAAGATCGAGATTCCCCTGGCCAGGCAGACGCTCCTGGTCGGGCTCAACCAATGCATCCTTCTGTCGCTGGCGATGGTCGTATTGGCCGGCCTTGTCGGCGCCGGCGGTCTCGGTGCGGAGGTGACGCGCGGCCTGACGCGCATGGAGATGGGACTTGGCCTGCGGGCCGGCCTGGCGATCGTTGCCGTCGCCCTTCTGCTCGACCGGCTGTCCCGTGGCCTGCTCGACCGCGACAGGCCACGCAAGGCAGGATGAGCAAGGACATGAAAAGATGAGAAACAGCTTCTTCTGCATCGATGCGCATGCCTGCGGCAATCCCGTCCGCCTCGTCGCCGGAGGCGGCCCGCTGCTTCCGCATGCGCCGATCAGTGAGCGACGGGAAATCTTCGTGCGGGACCATGACTGGGTGCGCAAGGCGCTGATGTTCGAGCCAAGGGGGCACGACATCATGTCAGGCGCAATCATCTATCCGGCCTATCGGGAGGATTGCGATTTTGCCGTGCTTTTCATCGAGGTGAGCGGCTGCCTGCCGATGTGCGGCGCCGGCACCATCGGCACCGTGACCGCCGCGATCGAAGAAGGGCTGGTCAAGCCGCGTGAGCCGGGAAGGGTTGCCATCGAAACGCCTGCAGGAAGGGTCGACGTCACTTATGAGGAGAAGGGCGGATATGTCGATTCCGTTCGTCTCTACAATGTGGCGAGCTATCTTCATGAGGTTGATGTCGAGGTCGATGTGCCGGGAATGGGCCGTCTGCGTGTCGATATATCCTATGGCGGCAACTATTACGCGGTCATCGAACCACAGGATGTCTGGAGCGGCCTCGATGGCATGGCCGCATCCGACATTGTCAGCTGCAGCCAGAGGCTCAGGTCGGCACTTGCCGGTATCTACGATCCCGTCCATCCTGACGACGCCGGGATTAGAGGCGTGCATCACGCCATTTGGTGCGACCGCCCGCTGAATGAAGTCTCGGATGGACGCTGCGCCGTCTTCTATGGCGAGAAGGCCATCGATCGCTCGCCGGGCGGAACCGGCACCTCCGCCCGGATGGCCCAGCTCTACGGGAAGGGACGGCTTACCGTCGGGTCGAGATACCGCCATGAAAGCCTGATCGGAACCGTCTTCGAGGGGCGGGTCGAAGCCGAGGCGAGCATTGGACCCTACAGCGGCATTCTTCCAAGCATCGGAGGCTGGGCGCGCGTCATTGGGCACAACACCATTTTCGTTGACGATCGTGATCCGCTGGCGCATGGCTTTCAGATTCGATGAGCGCGTTTTCGTCTGAAAAGACGGGTGGCGCGGTAAGAGCGGCAAGGAGATGACTATGCGACCCGGACAGCATCGGCAGGCAGACGACGCTACGAGGTCGGCTGCCCGGCTCAAGGTGGGGTTCGTTCTGGCGCGATCGTTCACGCTGTCCGCCTTCGCACTCTTCGTGGACACACTGCGGCTTGCCAGCGACGAGCAGGATCGTTCCGGAAGGGTCCTTGCCGACTGGCAGGTGATCGGCAGCACGCGGCATCTGATCACCGCGAGCTGCGGCGTCCAGGTCGCTCCGACGTCCGATTTCGTCGATCCGTCACGCTTCGATTACATTGTGGTCGTCGGCGGTCTTCTGACGGTGGAGAACCCTGTCGACCAGGCGACCATCGCTTTTCTCAAGCAGGCGGACGCCAAGAAGGTGCCGCTGATCGGCGTGTGCACGGGCTCGTTCATTCTCGCTGCGGCCGGCCTGATGAAGCGGCATGACTCCTGTGTGAGCTGGCTGCACTACAAGGAGTTCCGGGAGCGGTTTCCCGACCTCAGCGTTCGTTCCGACCGGCTCTTCAATCTCGACCGCCAGCGTGGGTCTTGCGCCGGCGGCAGCAGTTCAGCCGACATGGCGGCGCTGTTGGTCAGGAAATACATCAGCCGCGACGCCGAACGAAACGCGCTGGAGGTGCTGCAGATCGAGAGAGCCCGCGCACCTGCGGACGTCCAGCCCCGGCGTCCGCTTTACGACGATTATGACGATGCCCGCGTCAAGGCGGCGATGATCACGATGGAGCAGTTCGTCGACGGCAGCATGTCGATCGAGAAGCTTGCCGGCACGGTTGGACTCTCGCGACGGCAGTTGGAGAGAATCTTCATCGACAAGACGGGCATGTCTCCTGCCAAGGCCTATAGTCGTGTTCGTATGGAGCGGGCGAAGTCGATCCTTGCCCAATCGAAGGCGCCTCTGATCGAGATCGCGCTTGATGTCGGCTTTGAAAACGCCTCGCAGTTCACGAGAACGTTCAAGCGCACATTCGGGCAAACGCCTTCGCAGCATCGCGCGGCCGCTTTGAGAGCGCACTGAAACGTCGACAGCGCGGGCCCGATTCAGATCTCCTCCCACGGAAAACTGTCCAGCCGCTCCGCTCCCCTTGCAGTAATCAGAGCCTGAGTTTCCAGTTTGATGCTCTCGGATCCCGCCTCGGCAATCAGGCTTTCGACGTTCAGCACCATGCCCTCCTCGATGATGCCGCTGAAATCAGGGTCGAAATCCGGATGCAGAAGGATGCCCGGCCATTCGTCCGCCATTCCGGTTCCGTGCAGAGCAAGCGTGTATCGATAAGGCTGGTATTTTCCCGGAATCCGCCACGACAGTTCGTTGAATTCCGCGAAGGTCATGCTGGGTTTCAGGATTGCGAGATTGTGCTCGATCTGATCCCTGGCAGCGGCATAGAGTTGCTTCTGCTTGGCGTTCATCGCGACGTGCCCTGCTGTCCACGACCGCGAGAGGTCGGCGCAATAGCCGTAGGGTCCGATCATGTCGGTGTCGAAGGATATCATGTCGCCGCGTTTGACCATGTAGTCCGAACATTCCTGATACCAGGGGTTTGTTCTGGGGCCTGCGGTCAAGAGCTTGGTCTCCAGCCACTCGCCGCCGCTGCGTGCGTTTTCGAAGTGAAGCTCGGCCCAGATCTCTCTTTCGGTGCGGCCCGGCTCGGATACCTCGTACATCCGCGCCATGCCTGCTTCGCAGACACGGATCGTCCATCTCATCAGCTCGATCTCGTCGGCGCTCTTGATGGATCGCGCCCGCTCGGCCAGTTCCTGGCCGTCTAAGAGCATGAAGCCGCGTTCCCGCAGTTCGAATGCGCCGGCGGGTTCGAGCCTGTCCACCGCCACGCGCTTGTTGCCGCCATTGCTGCTCAAGAGATCCGCGACCTCGTCGGCCCAGGCTTTCAGGCGGGGTTCCATAAGGTTCCCGGATGTGAAGAATATCCAGGATTTCGCCGGCCGGACCTCGTCGATACCGGGAAGCCTGTCATTGACATGTTCGGCGCCTTCGAATTCGAAAAGTATCGCCGGACCATCGGCCAGGATCAGAGCGTAGCGCGAGGCGTTGTGCATCGTCCAAATGCTCATATTCGATGAATCGAAGGCATATCGGATATTGACGGGATCGTAGAGAAGCAGGGCGCCGCAATCCCATTCGCGCATCTTCATGCGCAGACGCTCCAGGCGATAGCGGCGGGCGCGATCGAGCGTCGTCGCCGGCAAAGGACTGATCAGAGGCCGATCCGCTCCCTCGGGATTGAGATAGGCCTGCTTTCGCTCGTCCTTGAAGACGGTCGAGCCGGTCGGCTCGGCGGAATCGCTTTCGTCTCGCAGCATCCGAGTGGGTCCTTCCTGGCTATGCGTGAGGCGGGTGGCCGGCTCAGCGTTCGATGACCAGATCGCTGAGCGGCTTCGAGCAGCAGGGCAGGAAGAAGCCGGCGTCGATTTCCCTTTGGCGGATTCCGCCATTGTGGTTCATGTCGACCGTGCCTGACGTAAGCTTCGACTTGCAGGTGCCGCAGACGCCATTCGCGCAGGACGACGGGATCCTGACACCTGACTTCTTCGCGCATGAGAGCACGCTCTGGTCGGCTGTTACCTCGATGCTGCGGGCCTGCTTCGAGAAAGTGACCTGAAAGACCTTGGCGACTGCCTCCTGAACCGCAGGGATTTCCGGTTCGTCGATGACCGCTGCGTCGAAGCTTTCCTCCAAATAGTTCGAGCCCGGCACGCCGAGTTCGGCGGCAATGCCGCGCGCGGCGGCCATGAACGGGGCGGGGCCGCAGCACATCACGGTCCGTTCGGCGATATCGGGAACCGCAAGCCTGATATAGTCTTTCGAAATGCGACCGGTCAGACCGGGCCAGGACGGTTCGCCGGCCACGGTCTCGGGAAGGAAATGCAGGCGGACGCCTTTCAGCCTGCGGGCGATGCAGGCCAGTTCGTCGCGAAAGATCAGGTCCTGCGGCGTCCGGCCTGCATGCATGAAGACGATGTCGGCGGGTTCGCAGCTGTCGGCGAGTTCACGCAGAATGGACATGACGGGGGTGATGCCGGAGCCGCCCGACAGCAGCAGAAGCTTACGTCCCGACCGCTCGGGCCTGACGAAATGGCCAAGTGGGCCGTTCGCCTTGACGGTCGCCCCGGGAACCAGCATGTCATGAAGCCAGTTGGAGATCTTTCCGCCGGGCACGCGCTTCACCGTCACGGAGAAAGCGTTCGTCCGATGCGGCGAGGAGGAGATGCTGTAGCACCTGTTTTCAGCCTCTCCATTGTGTTCCAGGTCGAACAGAAAATACTGGCCGGCCTTGAACGCGAACCGCTTGCCGTCGCGCGAAGCGAAGGTGAAGGTCTTGACGTCATGGGTCTCCTGCTGGACGTCAAGGCAGACGAGCGCGTCGTCTTCTTCCGGGTTCCAGACGTCGTGAAGGGCGGCCCTGGCTACGGGCATCTGCGGGCTCCTAGTATCCATGGGCGCGCATCCGATCGATGTACCAGCTGGCGAACTTGTCGAGGTTCGTCTCGGAAAACCGGGAGTAGGGGCCTGGCTGATATGCTGGGTCGAGAGTGCCTGCATGGGAGCGCGCGACGAGATCGGCGTCCTGGTCCGTCGTCGCGACCCAGACATCCGTCAGCTTGTCGAGATCGTAATCCACGCCTTCGACGGCGTCCTTGTGGACCAGCCACTTGGTCCTCACAAGCGTCTTGCCGGCGGAGAGCGGAATGACGGTTGCCACCACGGCATGGTCGCCCATGAAGTGGTTCCAGCTGTTGTGGCCCCAAAGATGCATGTCGCCGAGATCCTTGCGGGTCATGTGGCCGAGAAGCTTGGAGGATGCGGCGGTGGCGTTGTGGGTCTGGGATTCGCCGGCGCCTGCGATGATCAGCCGCTGGGTGCGGAAGTTGGTGGCGCAGTCGGCGAGCTGCTCGACCGCAGCCGAGGGGAAGCCGTCCGACTCCCACGCCTTCGTCCGCTCTTCATACAGCCTGAAATGCTCCTCGGCCTGTTCGCGATCCTCCGGGCTCAGCGTCTCGGGGTCGAAGCCGAAGTCGAGATCGACGAAGGAGACGCAGAGCTCCGGATGGTTCGCGGAGCAATGGTAGCATTCACGATTGTTTTCCATCGTCAGCTTCCAGTTGCCATTCTCGATGACATCCGTTTGGAAGGCAACCTTTGCGTTCCGGATGTCGTAAGGGGCGAGGCGCTCGGTCATGGCCTGTTCGAGGCGAGCGATGTCCTCGGGCGGATTGTCGGAAAGACAGACATAAATCAATCCGCCGATCGACTTGAAAGTGACGGGCTTGAGGCTCCGACACTCCTTGTCGAAGTCCTTGCCCATGTGAGGCGCGTAGCTGAGCTCACCGGTCAGTTCGTATGTCCAGGTGTGATAGGGACAGACGAGTTTCGAGACGATCGTCTTGCCCGGATCGAGAAGGCGGGAGCCGCGATGGCGGCAGACATTATGCAGGACGCGAATTTCTCCATCGTCGTCGCGCAGAAGGATCAGGCTCGTCTTGCCGATATCGATCACCGTGGCGTCGCCGGGTTCGGGGACATCGCAGTCGAGACCGACACAGATCCAGTGATTGTGGAAGAAGACGTCGATGTCTGCTTCGAACACGTCTTCTCTGACGTAAAGACCTGCCGGCAGAGAGTGACCGTTGGCACGAGCGTCGAGAAGAGCCGAAATGGACGATGGGAGCTTGTTTAGCATCAGAACCTCTTATGCGAGAGTTTCCCCAGATTGCCCTTGCAGTTCCGATGTTTCAACGGCATAAAAAATTAGGTTCGCATAAGTTTTTATCATGCGATGAGGGTTCTGTGATGCACTTTAGAAGACGGATCCCGTCGCTGACGGCCCTGGTGACCCTGGAGGCGGTGCTCAGAAAGAAGAGCTTCACCACGGCTGCGACCGAATTGGGTGTCACCCAGGCGGCGGTCAGCAGGCAGATTGCATTGCTGGAGGAGGAATTCGGCCAGCCCTTATTCGTGCGCAAGCATCGAGCGATCGAGCCGACGGCGGCATGCATCAACCTCGGAGCCACGCTGGCCAAAAGCTTTGCCGATATTGCCGAGGGCGTGGAAGCGCTCCAGTCGCGCAGCCAGGACGTACTGACTATAGGGGCGACCGTTGCGTTCTCCTCTTTCTGGCTGCTGCCGCGGCTGGCCGAATTCCGCCGGGCGAACCCGGGTATTCTGGTGCGGGTGATATCCCAGGACAGCCCGATCGCTCTCGACGACGGCGAAGTCGATGTGGCAATTCGATATGGTGTGCCTCCGTTCAGCGATAGCACCGTCATCGCCTCGCGCGGCGACGTCATTTGCCCCGTCTGCTCTCCCGACTATCTCAGGCGACGCGGAGATGGTCCGCTCGGCTCTGCCGACGAATTCATCGAAACGGACGTTCTCGATCGTTCCTGGTATAGCTGGGCCCAGTGGTTTTCGCTGACCGGCGCCAACCTCAATGTAAAGCCGTCGCTTCGGTTCAACCACTATACCGAAACCATCGCTGCCGCGCGCGCAGGGCAAGGCATTGCCTTGGGATGGCGTATGCTGGTCGGCACCTTTCTGGAGGATGGAACCTTGATGCAGATCGGCGGCGGCGAGCTTGCGGCGGAGGATCGTTACAATGTGATCGTGCCCGTCAAAGCCAAGCGAAGCAATGCACGCGACCTTGCCGCCGCCTGGCTGACGGCATCACTGCACGGTTGATCGAAGCGTGGTCACATACCCAGCCCCACGGTTGCCGTCCGGTGAACGCCTTTCGGGACGAAGGCGAAGCGATCTGCCAGGCCCAGGAAGTCGGCCGCCAGGTGAATGACGGAAAGCCACATTTCCGTCCCCTGCAAGCTCGGTTCACTACCATCGGCAAAGGGGAATCCTTCGCCATCCCGCCATCTATCCAGCGCCCTTGAGATGAGCTTGCGGGCGATCGCCTCGCCGTCGGCCCGTCTGTAGTCGGTCTGCCGGGCAATCAGCAGCAGAGGATGAATCGTATCGAGCAGGTTGCACGCATTGTATTTTGCCGCAACGAAGCCCTTGTGGTTGCGGTAGTTGAGGTGAACCGTTTCGAGTGAGGCGTGCGGGTGGGGAAGTGCCACGCCGAACTGGGCGTAGGTGCCGCGCGTCAGGCGATAAAAGCCGTTCACCGGTTGAAGCCATCCTTCCGCCGCGGTCGGTTCACCCCAGAGCCCCGAAACGCTGTTGGCATTGTGGCTTAGCCACTCGAAGAGCGCCTGCCGTGAATGCCTGACGCCGAAATACTTCGCGTTGAAGTACATGGCAGTTCCGATCGCATCGGCCACGCTTCCGGCGTGCCATGCCCGGGTCGACCAGGGCAGGGCGCTCAGCCATTCATCCAACTCCCCGGCCTCGAGCTCGACTGCATGGACCGGTTGGCGCGGACCGGAACCAAGCAGTTCAAGCGCATAGCCAACCGCAAGGACGTTATAGAGCGCCTTTGGATCATCCCTCAGCGCCTTGCCATGCATGCGGGCATGTTCTTCCGGGAAAAGGCCGGTCTCTCGGTCCTGAAGATCTTGGAGACGCTCGACGGTCTCCGCCGCATCGAGATCGGGCGGCAGATGGCCGAAGCCGGCAGCGATCTCGATTGCATCGCAGAGATGCCGGATCGCTGGTCTGCTGATGCCGTCTGCTTCCAGCGATTGATAGGTCCCTTGCGTTTTCCAGCGTGCCAGAATGTCCGGCCACTGGTCTTTCGCTTTCTGACCGAGCCTGACCAACTGATCTTCGATGTCGCCATTGCCTGTTTTCCGGGGTGCCGAGCCTCGGCTCCGCAGCACCCGGGCGGGCACGCCACCGGCAATCGCCATGGCGGGAATGTCCCCCGTGACCACCGCTCCGGCGGCGATCACCGCACCATTTCCAATCGTGGCGCCATCGAGGATCACAGAGTTGGCGCCGATCCAGACATCGTCGCCGATCGAAATGCCGATGCTGACGACGCCCTGGCGGTGTATAGGAATGCTCGGATCGTCGAAGCCATGATTGAAGCCGACGAGCGAGGCATGCGAAGCAATCCGCACGCCATTGCCGCACGTCACCGTGCCGGAAACGCAGGCATAGGGATTGATGGTGCAATCGTCACCGAGGGTTATATCGCCGCGAACGAGCGCGTGCCCGGCGATCCACGACCGCTCGCCCATTGTCAGGCTTTCGGTGAAGATTGCGGCGTGCTCGGCGATGTAGGACGTCTCGGCCAGCTGTGCACCGCATGATCGCCAGAGTTCCGCCCTGCGGGCGAGGTGAGCGGGATGACGAAGGTCAGACGCAACGTGTTCCCAGGTCAGGTATTGAAGCCTGCGCGCTTCCCTCTCTTCGCTCACTGACGATTGCGGGCTGCCGGCGTGATCCATCTCGATCCTCATTCTAGGTCAACCGCCGAATATTCGTCTGCCTTCGGCGATCCGTTGCCTCGCTGCATAAGACGGCCTGGTTCGTCCAAAAGCAAGACTTCCGACAATGGCGGCGCAGCCCTCGTTGAAATGGCTCCAATTGCTTTGATCGGGTCCGGCCTCCCGGCGACCGATGTGATCGCAAGTGTCCGTACGATGGCCCCTCATAGCGGCTTGCCATGCGGGCGGTCGATGCGGCTCATGTCCGAATTCGCGATTTGCAGAGACGTGATGCACGCGCACCGATTATCGGCCGCGTGCTGAGCCATCTGGAAACCTCGATGTCGAGTTATGCCGCGTTCAGAAGTTCAGCGCTCACCGGCATTCCCATGTGAAAGCCCTGGGCGCGGTCGATGCGAAGATCCTTGAGAAGGGAATATTGGGCTGCAGTTTCGACGCCTTCCACCAGGATTGTATTTCCACGATTGCGGATGAGAACAATCATGTCCTGAAGCATCGTCAGACCGCGTGGGTTCGAGCTGTCGTGCAGGAAGGTTCGATCGACCTTAACTGTCTGAAACTCGATTGCCCTCAGCCAAGAGAGGCCCGCGAAGCCGGAGCCGAAGTCGTCAAGCCAGATTTCGATGCCGAGTGCACGCAGATCGGCAATGCATTTGAGCACCTCCGACTGCATATCCATGTCCAGGCCCTCGGTGACTTCCAAGGCTAGTCGCGACCCGCAGACCCCGCACCGAGCAAGGATATCAGCGACACTGGCGGCAAAGCCGGGGGAGCGCAGCTGTATCGGCGACACGTTGACGCTGACGGTCGCCATGCGATCGGTCATCAGTATATCCCGGCATGCCGTCTCGATCGCCCACCTGCCCAGTTCGAGGATAGCGCCGCTTCGCTCTGCAACCGGGATGAATGTCTTCGGCGAAACCGCCGTGCCATCAGGCATCCTGAGGCGCATCAAAGCCTCGACAGCCCTTGCTTTCCCGTTCGTCACGTCGAAAATCGGTTGGTACACGAGCGAGACCAGTTTGCGATCGATGGCGGCCGCCAGCAGGGGCACGAGTTTACCGGCATAGTCGTCGGGGCGAGGCAGCAGCGGATCAAAACTGCGAATGCAGTTTCGGCCGCTTGCTTTGGCATTGTAGAGAGCAAGGTCGGCTTCACGCACTATTCGTTCGACTTTCTCGCCAACTTTCTCGCGGGTGAAGGCGACGCCGATGCTGACAGTTACGATCGACATATCATCCGGTCGCTCATCGTGAGCAATCGCGAGAGACTCGACTTCCATTCTGATCTTTTCGGCGACAGCCATCGCGACCTTTGGAAGGGCCGCAGGCATGACCACGATGAACTCCTCGCCGCCATACCTGCCGATCATGCCATCGGAAGACTCTACAATCGCCTTCAGCGCATTGGCAATGACAGTCAGACATCGGTCTCCTTCCTGATGTCCGTAACGATCATTGAAGCGTTTGAAAAAGTCGACGTCGATGAGGAACACGGAGAAGTCGCGGCGTTCGTCTTTCCAAGCGGCCCAGCATTCGTCGAGCCGCCGATCCAGCGCGCGTCTGTTGCTTATGCCTGTCAGGTAGTCGGTATGTGAAAGCTCGAGCAGTGACCTTCCGCGCTCGGACGCTTCCCAGTGCTGGTGGCGAGCCTCCGCCGCATTCAGCAACACGTTTCGGCGCTCCACATTCAATCGCCAATTGACGAAAGACGTGAAGGCAAAGCACGAAATGTAGAACAGCCCGAAAGCGAGCGTGTAGGTTTGGCTTGAAGGAAAAAGTTCCTCGATCGTAATGAAAAACGCGCAGAGAACGAGCCCGGAGGTGATCACCGAAAGCCGAAACGGGAAACTGAAAAACAGGTTGGCGCCCATCATGAAGATGGCGCCGAATATCATGTAGTAGGACATGGCAGTGACGTCGTGGGTGGCAATCGCCGGGTAAAGCCAGGCTACATAGCCCACAAGCAGTGCAGTGGCGCACGTAATGTCAAGCCAGACGGTTTTCGCATTTGCCAGCCGCAAGATTTCGAACGCCAGCAGGGCGATCGTCGCAACGGCGAATCGGGCGGCGATCGTCGCAGGGGCAACATCGGGGATCAGCCAACGGTCGGGAAGTGCGAAGGCCACATAGACGGCAACCGCCATCCAAAGACCGTGCCGCGAGCTCTGCCTTCGGACAGCATCATTTTCAATTTTCAGAGACTTGATGGCCTCGGCGAATGAAATGCCGGCGGTTGGTTCGTCCCGCTGGACATTATCGCAAGCCGCGATCATGCAACGACGCCGACCCGAAAGCCATCTAAAGTATGTTGAAAAGTAAGCCATACTTCGGCGCCCTCCAAAATCGCATTCGGCAACTTGCAACCGGTTTGTCTTATTGCTTGGCTTTGTTAGAGGGGTAGCATCGGACCCGCAAGAGTAGAATTACCCTTATCCCGTGTAGATTCTAGTCGCATCCTATTTCGAGGTTGATTATGCTTAACGCTATGTCAAGAGGATCTCGAAATGGAACAAAGCCTGGTATTCGACGGTGAAAGTCTTGTTGCGCCTGGCGAAATTCGGCGGGTGGCAAGGAGGGTTGCTGCCCCGGATCCCGGCGATCTTATCGTTGCCCAGGCCGAGCTTGCCCTCAGCCTTGACGTGTCGATCCGTCAGTTCAAATCCGGCGTCGAGCCTCATGTGATCATCGAGCGTCTTACCGAAGCCTTGCATCAGATGCGGCGGCGCTTTCATCCAGAGGTGTGGGACGTCATCGTTCCGATCGCGCAATCTCATCCCGTTGCTTACTATCTTCATCAAGATCCATTGACCCGCTGGTCGTTTGAAAAGCCGCGCGGCTATTCCGGCGACGCACGTCTTCTCGATTTCATCTACGGCAGACCTGAGATTGAGGACGCCGTCGCATCAGCGAGCGACTTGGGACGTTCGATCTACGGCTACACTCGAAATGCTTCGTCATCCATCGCAGTACGGGAGCGTCGAGACATTCTGGCTCGCCGCGTTGACGAAATCGCTTCGGTCCGGCCGGGTTCCACCGAAGTCCTCGCGATTGCCGCCGGGCATCTTCGCGAGGGGCCGTTGTCGCACGCTCTGAGCGCCGGCGCGATCAGACGCTGGGTAGCTTTGGATCAAGACCCGATCAGCGTTGGAACCGTCGCCCGCGATTTCGCCGGCACCTCCGTCGAAGCGGTGAACGGTTCGGTCAAATCCCTGCTCGGTGGAAGGCATTCGTTGGGAATGTTCGATTTCGTCTATGCCGCGGGTCTCTATGACTATTTGCCTGACGCGGTAGCCGTAAGGCTGACCAGGAAGTGCATCAGCATGCTTAAGCCTGGCGGCACATTCCTATTCGCCAACTTCTCTCCGGAGACGGACGTCGATGGCTATATGGAGACATTCATGAACTGGGCCCTGCTGTTGCGGTCGGAACGAGAGATGGGCTTGATCGCCGGCGAAAGCACGACTGGGGCTGATATGAAGGTTTCTGTTTGGTCCGGCTCAAACCGGAGCATTGTCTACTGTGAAATTCAAAGACCGCGTTAGGTCGCACGTTGGCTCGGCCTGAAAAAAAGAGTCCGCCTGGAAAGGGGGCGTTGCTCCTATTTGCGGAAATTTATAATCATTGGGTTCTTCATGCTTGGGAGGAAAGCGATTTCAGATTTCCACCCAAAACGCCCTTGTCAGATGCGTTCAATGCGGACCGGATACGCGCCGCGCACCAGCAACGGCCCGAAGCCATCGTCGAAGCGGCCGAGCCGGATCAACCCGTCCCAGCGGTAATCCGCGTAGAACAGGGCCAGGTTACCCCACGGTTTGAAGTAGCAAAGGTCGCCCGCCTGCTCGTTTCCGAAAGCACCACTGCCTTCTTCGGTCAACTTACGCGGCAGATAGACGATCTTTTCGTTCCTGCCGTAGTCCTCGATCTTGAGGTTTAGGGGCAGCATGGAAGCAAGATCGCGCGCCGACGGATTATCGAAGAGTGTCGCCGTCAGGGGAAGCTTGTTGAAGTCAATCCTGATCCTGACATCTGACACCTTGTGAGTGGTCGAGCTGTGCCCGTCCTGCCCTTGCGCCACGAGAGGGAGGGCGGCGGCCGCCAAGGCTCCGCCCAAAATCGCGCGACGGCTCATGAACGTGGATGTCATCGACATAGCGCGCCTCGCGTCAGACAGGTTGAGCCGTGGGCCGGAACAAGATTTCGTTGATGTCGACATCGTCTGGTTCGTTCACCGCGAAGGCGACCGTTCGGGCGAAGGTGTCCGCGCTGATGGCGATCCTGCTGACGAACTCCTTGGTGCCCGCCTGGATGTCCTTTTCGCTGATGTGTTCGAGCAGTTCGGTACTCACTGCGCCGGGTGAAATGATCGTGGTGCGGATATTGTATGGCTTCACCTCCTTCCGCAGCCCCTCGGAGAGGGCGCGCACGGCGAATTTCGTCGCGCAGTAGACGGTGGCACCCGGATCGACCACATGACCGTAGACGGAGGACACGTTGATGATGTGCCCGGACTTCTGCGCCTTCATGTGCGGAAGCGCTGCTGCGATGCCGTAGAGCACCCCTTTGATATTCACGTCGATCATGCGATCCCACTCGTCGACCTTGAGCCGTTCGAGCGGCGCCAACGGCATCAGGCCGGCATTGTTCAGCATCACGTCGATGCGGCCGAACGCCTTGACGGCGGTGTCGACGAGCTTCTTGACTTGATGTTGATCCGTGACGTCGGTTTGGGCTGCCTTGGCTCTATAGCCTTTGGCGGCCAGCTCCTCAGCCAGCGTAGCGATACGGTCACTACGCCGCGCGCCGAGGACGACGGACGCGCCGCGCTCAGCAAGGTGACGCGCGGTGGCTTCGCCAAGCCCGCTGCTTGCGCCGGTGATGACGACCACTTTGTTTTCGATTCCTTGTGACATGGTGATCTCCATTTTTGAGGTTTCGGAAGGTTTCAGGCGCGGCGGCCGGCGAGTGCGGCGAGGACAGCCGAACCGGCGAGAAGGCAGGCGGCCAGAAGGAAGGTGCTCCACCATCCCGCGGTGTCGAACAGTACGCCGCCAGCGAAAGCGCCGCCGGCAATGGCAAGTTGGATCAGCGCCACCTGCAGCCCACCTGCGGCTTCCAACTCACCGGGGACGATGGCGGCCATCCAGGTGTTCCAGGCAACCGGAATCGGGGTTGAGAAAAATCCCCACATGACGAGCAGGGATGCCGTAACCGCGGCGAACGGCCCGAGAACGATCAGCAGCAGGGCAATGAGCGCAAGAGCACCCGGCAGGCCTACGAGAACGAGGCGGAGGTGCCGCCGGGCGACGAAGCCAATGACGGAGGTTCCAGCCAGTCCACCGACGCCAAGGCCGAGAAGCACCATGGACAGAACATTCAATTCGAGGCCCGTGACGCCTTCGAGGAATGGACGAAGATATATGGACAGCGCGTTCTGGCCGATGAAGGCGAGAGCAGTCGCCGCCATTCCTATCGCGAATGTGCGATTGCGCAGCAACCCGAATATTCTGGCCACCGAGACGGTTGATGTCGCCGGCATCCTCGGCAGGACGACCAGTTGCCAGACGAGCGCGGCAATTCCGATTGGCACCGTGATGAAGAAGGTTCCGCGCCATCCGATCAACCCGCCAAGAAAACTGCCGAGCGGTGCGGCAAGGACGAGCGCGAATGCGGTGCCACCTTGCAGAAGCGCAATCGCCTTGGGCAGGTCACGGTCCGAAGTCAGGCGTGCCAGAATAGCCGTCGACAGCGACCAGAAGCCGCCGATCGAAACGCCGACCAGGGACCGCCCGACGAGAAAGACTAGGAAGTTGGGTGCAAGGGCAACCGCCAAACTCGATACAACAAGAACCGCCGTATAGAGCAGGACGACAGACTTGCGGTCGATCCTCGCCAGGAATGCATTGCCGAAAAGACTGGTGATAACCGCAAAGACTCCCGACACGGTGATCGCCAATCCGGCTTGCCCCTCTGACACCGAGAGATCCGTGGCGATTGGAGTCAGAAGGCTCACAGGGAGAAATTCCAGCCCCACCAGCAGGAAAGTGAGAAGCGAGAGACAGGTCACAGCAGACCATGAGGTCGCCGTGTCGTCCGTCAGTGAGGTCTCATCCAATGTCAACTCGACGGTCATGCATGTTCTCCTGTCCGTTGCCAGATAGATAGCCGGACTGGTTTTGCTCGACTAGAAGCTATAATCTGAATGTCGTGATGAAGGAGATTCAACAATGCGGCGCGACGAGTTCACGGAAATGCGTGCGTTTCTGGAGGTGGCTCAGGAGCGGAGTTTCACGCGCGCTGCATCAAAATTGGGAGTCACGCGCTCGGCGTTGAGCCATACGATCAGCGCGCTCGAAGCCCGGCTCGGAGTCCGGCTTCTCTCCCGCACGACGCGGGACGTGGCTCCCACGGCGGCTGGTGCGCGTCTCGTGGAAAGCATCCAGCCGCATTTCGAGAGCATCGCCGCCGGGATCAGTGCCCTCGGCGCGTTGCGCGACAAGCCCTCGGGCACAGTCCACCTCGTATGTCCCGATGATGCCGTGGAGCTGGTCTTCCGTTCGAGGCTTCCGGCATTTCTACGGGATTACCCCGATGTCACCGTGGAACTCATCATCGACAACGGTTTCACAAACATCGTCGAGCGCCAATTCGATGCCGGTGTGCGGCTCGGCGAAGCGATTGCGCGCGACATGGTGGCCGTTCGCATTGGACCTGATATTTCCTACGCCGTGGTCGGATCACTTGAGTATTTTGCGACCCGCACTGTGCCTTCGATCCCTCATGACTTGACGGACCACAATTGCGTCAACTTGCGACTTCCGACGTCAGGCGCTCTCTATGCCTGGGAGTTCGAAAAGGATGGCCGCGAGTTCAGCGTTCGTGTGGAAGGCCAGCTCGTGATGAGCAACATAGGGCCGGCGATCAATGCCGCTCTCGATGGCGCGGGGCTGTCTTATGTGCCGAGGGACCTCGTCCGGCAATATTGTGACAGCGGTCAACTGAAGGAAGTGCTGGCGGATTGGGCACCAACGTTCCAAGGATATCATCTCTATTACCCCAGCCGGCGCCATCCGTCCCCTGCTTTCTCCGCCTTCGTCGAAGCCTTCCGCTACCGGCATCGGTAACCAATGATGGAAGCTTTGACGGGATGGTGGAATGAGTACGGCAAGAGTGTGCCGGTGAAACTAAACGCACGCGGTCGGAAAGCGAGAGATGGCTGAACTGCCTGGGGGTCGATTGCTACCCCTGCCGCAACCGCTTTGGCGCAATACCGACGACAATGAAGATATCGCAGTTCGTCCGGCAGCAAATTGGACGGATTTTGGATGCTGCGGCAACTCACCGGCAGGTGGTCATCCCAAGGATAACATTCACGAAAAACTCGAACCGGACTTGTCCCAGCCTTCCTTGACCGTTTCCATCGCGACGTTCGTCGATGTGCTGGCGACGTGGGGCAGTGTCGAGATGCGCTCGCCGAGGACGCGGCGGTAGCGGCCGATATCGCGCGTGCGGATCTTCAGGAGATAGTCGAACCTGCCGGCGATCATATGGCACTCTTCGACTTCGCTGATCTTCTTGATGGCATCGTTGAAGCTTTTCAGCGCGTTCTCGCGGGTATCGGAGAGCTTCACCTCGACGAAAGCAATGTGGTCGAGCTGCATTTTCGACGGATTGAGGACGGCCTTGAAGCCTTCGATATAGCCTTCGCTGATCAGCCTTTTGAAGCGGAGCTGGCACGGCGTCTTCGAGAGGCCGACACGCGCCGCGAGATCGGTGATCGACAGTCTGCCGTCCTCGGCAAGAGCCGCGAGGATTTTCCTGTCGAATTGGTCCAATTCACTAAAGATATCGGGTTCGCCAGCCATTCGAACTCTCAAGAGTGCTTTAATAAGTTCATACAGGCTGATATCTGCAAAAATCAAGTGAGATCGAGATCTGCGATCTGTGATACTTTGTGCGTCGACAATGGGATGGAAGGCGCAGGCGCTGACGGATCGCCAGGATCGCATCGGCGCCGCACGCAAAATGGGGTCATGCATGCGCAAGGAAGAACCGGATGACGATCAGAAGCCGAACCTGCTCGCCCACTACCGACCGGTGGCGATAAGAGCGGTTGCTGCGGCGCTCACCCTCAAGCGCAACAATCCGGATGCGCGTCCGCTTCGCGAGACGGAATATTCCGGCCCGGCCGCCTCGGACGACGCTGATTGGGACGATGAACCCGGCGTCTCATTCATCCGTTAAACTAGATATCGACTGATAGAGACCTTCATGTTGAACGCAGCGATCGAGACTACTCCATCCAAAGACGCCGCCGACGGCGCGCCGTTTTCCGGCTTTGCGCCACCGATCCGACCGCAATCCGAACTTCGCCAGGCCATCACGGCAGCCTATCGCCGGCCGGAAACCGAGTGCCTGCCGCCGCTCGTTGCCGCCGCGCGTGTCTCCGAGGCAAAACGCTATGACATTCGCAGTACGGCCCGCAGCCTGATCGAAGCGTTGCGCGCCAAGCACAAGGGGACCGGTGTCGAAGGGCTGGTGCAGGAATATTCGCTCTCCAGCCAGGAAGGCGTGGCACTGATGTGCCTCGCCGAAGCGCTGCTGCGCATTCCCGATACCGAAACGCGGGACGCGCTGATCCGCGACAAGATCGCCGAGGGCAACTGGACCTCCCACATCGGCGGCGGAAAATCCATGTTCGTCAATGCCGCAACCTGGGGCCTCGTCGTTACCGGCAAGCTGACGTCGACCGTCAACGACCGAAGCCTGTCGGCAGCGCTGACGCGGCTGATCGCGCGCGCCGGCGAGCCGGTCATCCGTCGCGGCGTCGATATGGCGATGCGCATGATGGGCGAGCAGTTCGTCACCGGCGAAACGATTGCGGAGGCGCTGAAACGCGCCCGGCCGCTGGAAGCGCGCGGCTTCCGCTATTCGTACGACATGCTGGGCGAGGCCGCCACGACGGGCGCCGATGCCGAGCGTTATTACCGGGATTACGAAAAGGCGATCCACGCCATCGGCAAGGCGTCGGACGGGCGCGGCATCTATGACGGCCCGGGCATATCGATCAAGCTTTCGGCCCTGCATCCGCGTTACGTAAGGTCGCAAGCCGGACGGGTGATGAGCGAGTTGCTGCCGAAGGTGAAGAAGCTCGCCGCTCTCGCCAAGACCTATGATATCGGCCTCAATATCGACGCAGAGGAAGCCGATCGGCTGGAGCTTTCGCTCGATCTCCTCGAGGACCTTTGCTTCGCCCCTGAGCTTGCCGGATGGAATGGGCTCGGCTTTGTCGTGCAGGCCTATGGCAAGCGCTGCCCCTTCGTCCTCGACTACATCGTCGATCTCGCGCGCCGTTCCGGGCGGCGGATCATGGTTCGTCTCGTCAAGGGCGCCTACTGGGATGCCGAGATCAAGCGCGCCCAGTTGGATGGTCTCGAGGATTATCCGGTCTATACCCGCAAGATCTACACCGATGTCGCCTACGTCGCCTGCGCGCGCAAGCTGCTCGATGCTCCGGATGCGGTCTTCCCGCAATTTGCCACCCATAACGCGCAGACGCTCGCCACGATCTATCGTCTGGCCGGTCCTGATTTCACCGTCGGCAAATACGAGTTCCAGTGCCTGCACGGCATGGGCGAACCGCTCTACGACGAGGTCGTCGGCAAGGAAAAACTGGACCGGCCCTGCCGCATCTATGCGCCTGTGGGAACACATGAGACGCTGCTCGCCTATCTGGTGCGGCGCCTTCTGGAAAATGGTGCCAATTCCTCCTTCGTGCACCGCATCTCCGATCCGAATGTCTCAGTCGAGGCGCTGATCGCCGATCCCGCCGAAATCGTCGCAGCCATGCCTGCCGTTGGCGCGCCCCACGCGCAGATCGCCTCGCCGAAGGCTCTTTACGGCAACGCTCGGGTAAATTCCGATGGTCTCGATCTCGCGAACGAGGCCACGCTTCTGGATTTGGCTGAGGCGCTCACTTCTACGGCTGCTGCGCCGTGGCATGCGCTTCCCATTCTTGCGGATGGCTCTACGGATGGGGTAACACGCGATGTTCTCAATCCTGCCGATCACCGGGATGTTGTCGGCACGGTGACCGAAGTGAAGGTCGAGGACGCCACGCGCATCGTTCGCATGGCTGCGGAGTACGCGCCGCAATGGGCCGCCGTACCGCCGGCCGAGCGCGCGGCCTGCCTGGAACGGGCCGCCGACATCATGCAGGCCCGCATCAAGGTGCTGATGGGCATCGTCATGCGCGAGGCCGGAAAGTCTGCGGCCAATGCCGTCGGCGAAGTGCGTGAGGCCATCGACTTCCTGCGCTATTACGCCGAGCAGGCGCGCAAGACGCTGGGCCCCTCGCATGCGCCTCTCGGCCCGATCGTCTGCATCAGCCCGTGGAATTTCCCGCTGGCGATTTTCACCGGGCAGGTCGCCGCAGCTTTGGTGGCCGGCAATCCCGTGCTTGCCAAACCGGCCGGTGTCACGCCGATCATCGCTTCGGAGAGCGTGAAGATCCTTCACGAGGCGGGCGTGCCTGTCGGTGCCTTGCAGTTCGTGCCCGGCAGCGGCCGCCTCGGCGCCGGCATGGTCGGAGCGGAGGAGACGGCAGGCGTCATGTTTACCGGGTCGACCGAAGTTGCCCGCATGATCCAGGCGCAACTGACGGAACGGTTGTCGGCGAGCGGCAAGCCGATTCCGCTGATCGCCGAAACCGGCGGCCAGAACGGCATGATCGTCGACTCCTCGGCATTGGCCGAGCAGGTGGTGGCCGACGTCATTGCCTCTGCTTTCGATAGCGCCGGCCAGCGCTGCTCGGCGCTCAGGGTTCTCTGCCTTCAGGACGATGTCGCCGACAGGACGCTCAACATGCTGAAGGGCGCCTTCCGCGAGCTGACGATCGGCCGTACCGATCGGCTGAGCATCGATGTCGGCCCTGTCATCAACGACAGCGCAAAGACGGAGATCGACCAGCACATCGAGCATATGCGCGGCTTGGGCCGCAAAGTGGATCAGCTGCCGCTGCCCGAAAGTGCGGCGGCGGGGACCTTCGTTCCGCCGACGATCATCGAGATCCAGTCGCTGTCGGACCTGACGAGGGAGATCTTCGGACCGGTCCTGCATGTCGTCCGCTTCAAGCGAAACGGGCTCGACCGTCTGATCGACGACATCAACGCATCGGGTTATGGTCTGACATTCGGGCTTCACACCCGGCTGGATGAAACGATCGCGCATGTGACCAGCCGCATCAAGGCTGGAAACCTTTACGTCAACCGGAACATCATCGGCGCCGTCGTCGGCGTGCAGCCGTTCGGCGGCCGAGGCCTGTCGGGAACGGGACCGAAGGCCGGCGGTCCGCTCTATATCGGCCGGCTGGTGCAGCGTGCGCCCGTGCCGCCGCAGCAGGATTCCGTTCATACGGACCTCGCCCTTCGTGACTACATCGTCTGGCTCGACAAGAAGGGCCTGTCGGGCGAGGGGGAAGCGGCGCGTGGATATGCGAGCCGCTCGGCGCTCGGGCTCGAACGTGAACTCACCGGTCCGGTCGGCGAGCTCAATCTCTACGCGCTCCATCCCCGCGGCCGTATTCTCATCGTGCCGCAGACGGAAGGCGGGCTTCATCGTCAGATCGCCGCAGCCCTATCGACCGGCAACCACATCGTCGTGGACGCCGGCTCCCTATCGAAGTCAGTCCTGGCGGATCTTCCGGCGGCAGTCGCCAGCCGGATTTCCTGGACATCCGATTGGGAAAAGGACGGGCCGTTTTCCGGTGCCCTCGTCGAAGGGGATCGCGACAGGGTCCTGGCCGTCAATCAGAAGATCGCCCACCTGCCTGGTCCGCTTCTGTTGGTCCAGGCCGCGACGACCGAGGAATTGGCGAGCGATCCCGAAGCCTATTGCCTCAATTGGTTGCTGGAGGAAGTGTCGACGTCGATCAACACCGCGGCTGCCGGGGGCAATGCAAGCCTGATGGCCATCGGCTGAGTGACAAGGCGAGGGCGCAGAAAATATGGTCATCGTCGGCATATATCGCCGATCAAACTCAGACGAGAAGAGGGCTTCTGAGCGCTGCATGACGCGAAGCGTGTTATTCCAGTTATTTGCGTAGACGATTCACGTCATGCAGGTGGAGGGAGGTTCAGTCGAAGAAGCCCGCATCCTCTTCCCTGAGATATCTCCTTGCCGCTTCTGCGTCGATATCGAGGCCCAGCCCCGGCGCTTCCAGCAGGTCCACCATGCTGTCCTTCACGATCTGCGGCGGCAAGCCGACGACCAGATCCTCCCACCAGGGGTCGGTGGCGCTCGGATATTCGAAGGCGACGTAATTTGCCGGCAAGGTGGCGCAGACATTGATCAACGCGCCGAGCCCCAGCAGGCCGTTGGCGGTGCCGTGCGGTGCCATCAGGATCGAGTGCATGTAGGCGTGCTCGGCGACCCATTTGAGCTCGGCAATACCGCCAATATCGGCTGGATCGGGGCCGATGACGCGTACCGCCTGCGTCTCGATCAGTTCCTTGAAATTGTGCCGCAGGTAGATCTGCTCACCAGTGTGGATCGGCGTCGAGGTGGAGGTTGTCAGTTCCCGATAGGCTTGCGGATTGACCCACGGCACGTAGTCGCCAGTCAGCATGTCCTCGAGCCACATCAAATTGTACTTCTCGACCGCGCGAGCGAACCTGATCGCATCGGGCAGCATCCAGCCCGGCCCGCAGTCGAGCGCCAGGCTGACTTTGTCACCCAGCACTTCCTTCATCGCGATCACGCAGTCGAGCATGTGATTGAAACCCCGCTCGCTGATCACGCCCTGATCCATGGCACCGTGATAGCCTGCCTTCTTCTGCGTCACGCCGTAGTGGAAGTCCTCGATGGTGTCTTTCATGTTGGAGTGGAACGAGATTCCTTGCTTGACCATGAAGAAGTTCTGCGGCTGCTCCATCATCCATTTGACGTCGGCGGCGTAATCCTCCGGCCGGTCGCCCGTGCGTTTCTGGCGGATCGAGCCGTTGTAGACGCGCACCTTGTCACGCACCTTGCCGCCGAGCAGTTTATAGGCGGGCACGCCCGCGGCCTTGCCGGCAATATCCCACAGCGCATGCTCAATAGCGCTCACCGCCGCGCCGTACGGCTTGAAAGAGCCGCGTTGGCGGATCTTCAGCATCACTCTCTCGACGTCGGTCGGGTCCTCGCCGATCAGCGCCTCGCGGAAATGCAGCACAAAGGGCTTGAGGTAGGTCTTGGTGAATTCGACTTCGCCTAAGCCATAGAGGCCCTCGTCCGTCACGATGCGGACAATCGGGTGTTTGCCGATAACGGCACAGCGGAGGTCGGTGATCTTCATCTTCGGTTCTTTTGCCTCAGCTCCAGGTGCGATCCCAGGAATACTCATCGTCCCAGCGATCCGTAGGCTGCCAAATGCCGGTGACGCCCGGCTGCAGGTGCTGCGAGATCACCTCGTCGATGACATCGTCAATCCCCAGGCCGGGCTTGTTCGGAACGGTGATAAAGCCGTCCTTCACGAGTGGCTTGGGAAGGCCGGTGACGATATCGTCCCACCAGTCGACATCGACAGAGTGGTATTCGAGCGCCATGAAGTTTTCAGTCGCGGTCGCGACATGGGCCGCGGCCATGGCGGCGATTGGACTCTCTGCCATGTGGATGGCCATGGCGACGCCATGGTCCTGCGCCATATCGCCGATCTTTTTGGTCTCGAGAATGCCGCCGCTGGTGAGCAGGTCCGGGTGGATAATGGAGAGGCCGCCGCTCTTGAGCAGAGGCCCGAAGCCCTCCTTGAGATATATGTCCTCGCCGGTGCAGATCGGCACCGTCGTGGCGTCCTGCAGTTGTCGGTATTGCTCAGTGTACTGCCATGGGATCACATCCTCGAGCCAGGCCGGCACGTATTTTTCAATTCGCCTGGCAAGGCGAATGCCGTTCTGCACTGAGATGTGGCCGATGTGATCGATGGCGAGCGGAATATCCATGCCGATGACTTCACGAACCTCGGCGATGTATTGTTCAAGGAAGTCGAGACCCTTGTCGGAAAAGTGGAGGCCGGTAAACGGGTGCGGGACGTTATGCAGATCGTACGCAGCGTTGCGGGCACGCCGCTCTTCAATAGTCTTCAGCGGCCCGCGACTGGGACCGTTTCGGTATCCTTCTAGTGAGCCGGCAGGAAACACGACCGCACCGGGCACATCAGCGATCTGCATCAGCCCCAGATCCATCTTGAGGAAGGTGAATCCGAGCTCCATGCGCTGCTTGAGGCGCCTGCCGGTCTCGGTACCGCTCGGCACGGTGGCATCAGTATCGCAGTAGACGCGCACTTTCTCCCGAAACCGGCCGCCGAGCATCTGGTAGATCGGGACGCCATAGGCCTTGCCGGCAAGATCCCACAACGCGATTTCAACCGCCGATACGCCGCCGCCTTGCCGACCGTGCCCGCCGAACTGCTTGATCCGGCGAAACAGGCGGTCGATGTCGCAAGGATTCTCGCCAAGCAACCGGCTCTTCAGCATCAGCGCGTAGGTGGCGCTGGCGCCGTCGCGCACCTCACCAAGCCCGACGATGCCCTGGTTGGTGTAAATCTTGAGCAGCACCGAGGTGAACGGCGCGCCGATGATTTCGGCGACCCGCATGTCCGTGATGCGAAGGTCGGACGGCCTGGAATGCGTGTTCACTCGATTGAGCGCCTCGTCGGCTCCATCTGCCTCTAGCATGATTTGATCCTCATCTGATCGGCTGGGTTCGCCGCCGCGCACGCTGGGGGCGGCGTAGATTGTTGGCTAGGCCAGTTCAATCTCGTGATTTTGAAGGTAGTCGCGGTTCATTTCGACGCCGAGACCGGGCTTGGGCGAAAGCTTGAGGCTGCCGTTCGAAACATCGAGTGGTCTGTCGATGAGGTGATCGTATTTGCCCAGGTTCCACTCCGACGTTTCCAGTTTGTAGAAGTTGGGAACGGTCATCATCACCTGCGCTCCCGCAACCACGTTGATCGGTCCAGCGGCGTCATGTGGCGAGACGGGAATGTAGTAGGCTTCGCATAGGGCAGAAATCTTCTTGAGTTCGGTAATGCCACCGGTCCAGGTGACATCAGGCATAATGTAGTCAGCGAGTCTGTTTTCGAGCACCGGCACGAAATCCCACTTCGTGTGGCCGCGCTCGCCCCACGAGATAGCGACGCTGACCTTTTCGCGCACCTGCCTGAGAGCGTTGAGGCTCTCCGGTGGACAAGGTTCCTCGAACCAGTCGATCTGACCGGCTTCCTCGAGGCTCCGACAAAGGCGAATGGCGGTGGGAACGTCGAAGCGGCCGTGCGCATCGATGAGGATGTCGACATCAGAGCCCGCCGTTTCGCGGATCAGAGCCGTAAGTTCGGCGGCTTCGCGCTCGTCCTTGCGGGTCATGCTGCCATCGAGGTAGCCGTCCCGCTGTTCGCGAGGCAGTCCATCGGCGGTGCGGCCTTGGTAGGGGAACGGATCGAACTTGAGCGCCGTGTGGCCGGACTCGACGATGTCTCGAATTTCCCGGACCACAGCCTCCTTGCTGGTAAATTTGGCCTGGTTGGGATGGGTGTAGAGCGCAATTTCATCGCGGACCGGTCCGCCCAACAGCTCGTAAATTGGCTTGCCCAAGACTTTGCCTCGGATGTCCCAAAGGGCTATGTCAATGGCGCTTACACATTCGACTGCGGCGCCGCGACTGCCCATGTAGGTGAAGCTGCGGAATATCTTGTGCCACAGATATTCGATACGCGCCGGGTCCTCGCCTGTCACCGCAGCGCCGATCTGTCGCAGGATCGTGCAGAGCGCGCGATTGGCGAGCCTTGTCGTGGTGGTGATCTCTCCCCACCCGCTCACCCCCTCATCGGTCGTCACTTCGACGAACAGAAACTCTCCCCAATAAGAAGCATCGGACTTGATCAGCCACGGCCGAACGCTGGTGATTTTCATCTCAACTGCCTTTACTGAAATGGTCGGGATAACGATATTCCAGGCTATCTATTCTATCCTGCCCGAGCGGCATTACGCGCACGCATGTGTTCGAGAATGTGCCGGCCGGAGCCCTCGACATGGCGTGCAATGAGTTCGGCTGCCTCGTTGGCATTTCCCGCTTTTACATGCGCGATGAGCTCGCGATGCTCGTTAAGGATCGCGGCACGCCGGGCGAGCGTGAAGTTGAAACGCCGGCTCACGGCTCGAAGCACTTCGCGATGCTTCCACCAAAGCTCGGCGGCATGGCGGTTGTAGTGCTTTTGGTACATTACGGTGTGAAAGGCGGTGTCCAGCTCGCTGTGCCTGAACGTGTCGTCGAAGTTATTGTCTTCGATCAGGCCTTGGATGCGTTCGAGTTCGGCAATGTCCTCGACGGTGGCCATATTCACGAACCATCGCGTCAGTGCCGGCTCGATCAAGACTCCGATCTCATAGATGTCCCGAACAAAATCCTGATCTATAGGCCGGACGCGCGCTCCGCGGTTGGGAACGAGGGTGACAAAGCCTTCTCCGCGCAAAAGTTGCAGAGCCTCGCGCACGGGATTGGTTGAGGTGCCGTGGCGGCGGGCGAGATCGGTGACCACAAGCCGCTCGTTGGCAGCGAGCCGCCCTTCGATAATGTCATCCCTGATCAGTTGATAAAGCGAGGCGCCCTCGCTGGAGGCCTCGATTGCGTCGATCCCTTCGGGTGGCTTTGCTTTAAAATCGCTTGTTCCGGCCAAGACGGTCCCCAATCAATACACATACTGCTCGGATATCACGCAAGGCTTCTGTAAACAATGTACGATTTCTTTGATTGACAGACAATCTTCAATCTGAAAACGTATGATTAGGTCTAAGGGATACATTGTGTGGAAAGTCCCGCGACCGGGGAGCAAAGACCGCTCGCCTCGACGCAGAGCGGCATGGGAGAACCTGGAGGATACCTTATGACGAGGATTTCACTCGGCGGTGCCGTCCTGCGCGGCGCTGTCTCCACTGCTTTGATGGTATCGTTGATGTCCGCATCGGCGCTGGGTGCGCCGGTCGACTTGAGCAAGTGGTCGCCGCAATATGTGCGCTCCATTGCCGGCACAGAGGATTTTGACACGGCGGCCGATTGCGCCAAGGTCACGCCCCTCGACTACAAGGGGCGACTGACGTTCTGGTATCAGGGCGTGTTCGAGGGCGACCCCGACCTCCTGCGTCAGTATTACAAGGAGTTCTTCGAGACCTTCCGCAAGACCTATCCAAACATCCAGCTTGAGGAACAAGCCCTCACCTATAACGATCTGCTGGACAAGTTCCGGACGGCGCTCCTCGGCAATGCGGCGCCCATGGCGGTCCGCCTGCAAATCCTGGGCGGCACGGAGTTCGCCTCGAAGGGCTATTTGCAGCCGCTCAAACCCGAGGATGTAGGGTATTCGACCGAGGATTTCTGGCCCGGCGCAATGAAGGCTGTAACCTGGGACGGCGTGACCTACGGCATTCCCACCAACAACGAGACGATGGCGTTCATCTGGAACGCCGACGTCTTCAAACGTGCAGGCCTCGATCCGGACAAGGCTCCGGCAACCTGGGACGACGTCGTCAAGGATTCCCAGCAGATCCACGATAAGCTCGGCATTGCCGGCTACGGCCTCGTGGCTCGCAAGAATGCCGGCAATACGCCGTACCGCTTCATGCCGCAGCTGTGGGCCTATGGCGGCGGCGTCTTCGACGAAGCGACCGCCAACCCGACCTATAAGCAGGTCGAGCTCAATAGCCCGCAAAGCAAGGCGGCATTGCAAGCCTCCTACGATATGTATGTTCGCGACAAGTCGGTTCCGGTTTCGGCGCTCACCAATCAGCAGGCCGACAACCAGCCCCTCTTCCTCGCTGGTCAGCTCGGCATGATGATCTCGCACCCGTCCGACTACAACGTCATGCTCGACCTGCAGAAGAAGGCGACGGGTACCGACAAGGATAAGGCGCAGACCGTCATCGACAACATGCGCTACGGTCTGATCCCGACGGGCCCCGACGGCAAGCGTGCCGTCGTGTTTGGCGGCTCCAACATTCACATCCTGAAGCCCGAATATGTTGAGGGCGGCAAGGTAGACGAGGCGGCCGCAAAGGCGATCATCTGCATGTGGACGAGCCCTGAATGGTCGCTGAAGATGGCCTATGCCGGCTCGAACCCGGGAAACCTTAACGGCTTCAAGACCAAATGGATGAAGGAACGTCTGGACAATATCAAGTTCCTTGATGTCACGACTTCGATGCTGCCATACGGTATCCCGTTCCCTGCGCTGCCACAGTCCCCCGAGATCATGAACATCATCATCCCGGACATGCTGCAGAATGCCCTGACCGGAGCCATGACCGTCGACCAAGCAGCGGACGACGCAGCCAAGAAGGTGAAAGATCTGATGGACGGCGGACTCTAGTCCAAGCCTGACGATCTGACCGGCTGCGCCTCGATTGCAGCCGGTTTGTTCCCAAGAACAAGGGCAGGGCACAGTGACGATCTTGACTGGCAAGGCCGAGGCTCGCCGAAGACTGCAACCCGACGGGTCCAGTGTGCTGCGAAAGATTTGGGAGCATCGCGCTGACTACGCGTACGTGCTTCCTGCGATCGCCGTGATGCTCATCGTCATAGCCTATCCGATCTATTATACGATCGAGCTGTCGTTCTTCAATACGCCGCCGGGCCTGCAGCTCCGGGACAAGACTTTCATCGGCCTCGGCAACTACACCGCCATCCTCACAAGTCCGGTGTTCTGGACAGTCACCTCGAACACTCTTATCTGGACACTGGGATCCACTTTCATCTCATTTGTCCTGGGGTTTGCCAGCGCGCTGGCGCTCCATCGCGACTTTGTCGGCCGTGGCATCCTGCGCGCCGTCCTGATCATTCCCTGGGTCATCAGCGCGGTCGCCGCCTCCTATATCTGGAAGTGGATCTACCATTCGGACTTTGGGATTATCGGCGCGGTGCTGGTCGGCCTCGGATTGGCCGACAGGCCGCCGAATTTCATCGACAGCGTCAGCACAGTGCTGCCTTCCCTGATCGTCGTCAATATCTGGCGGGAGTTTCCGTTTGCCATGATCATGATGATGGCTGGCCTGCAGACAGTCCCGGATCAGTTGCTGCGCGCGGCAAAAGTCGACGGAGCCAATGCATGGCAGCGGTTCTGGCACGTCACCTTCCCGCACTTGAGAAATGTCTCGACGGTGACGATCCTTCTGCTGGCAGTGGCCAACTTCAATTCTTTCATCATCCCTTGGATCATGACCGGCGGCGGGCCGTCGAACGCATCGCATATCTGGATCACCCATATCTATGAGCTCGCCTTCGGCCGCCAGCGCTGGGGGGTGGCATCGGCCTATTCGGTGCTGCTGTTCCTGATCCTGATGTCGCTCGGCTACTTCTACGTCCGCGCGCTAAGCGGCAACGAGCGGAAGGATGGGAGCGCATGAGCACGATTGCCGAGACTGTTCCTCGAGGCAAGGCCGGTCGCCGTATGCGCATCGACGGATGGCGGTGGGGCGGACGCATCTTCCTGGTGTTCATGCTGCTTTACACCGCGTTGCCGATGATCTGGATGCTGATCACCTCGATCAAGTCCGGCTTCGCGGCCATGCAATTCCCGCCGCAATGGTGGCCTGACCAACCCACCCTCGCCAGCTACCAGAAGCTGCTCGATCCGCAAAACAGCGTCGGCCAGGACTTCCTCCGCTTCTTCTGGAACAGCCTTTTCGTCTCCACCGCCACGACCATCCTTTCGGTCATCGTGGCAGTTCCTGCGGCCTACGCGTTTTCGCGCTTCACCTTCCCGGGCCGAAACTTTCTGTTCTTCGCCGTCTTGCTTCGCAACATGTTCCCGGCCGTAATCTTTCTCGTGCCACTCTTCATCCTGATGCGCGCGATCGGGCTGGTGAACACGCATGCGTCGCTCATCCTCACCTACCTCACATTCGGCCTGCCGCTGGCAATCTGGCTCCTCAAGGGCTTCTATGACAACATCCCGGTGCAGCTCGAGCAGGCGGCGCGAATCGACGGGGCAACGCGGTTCCAGGCCTTTGTCCTGATCGTGATGCCGCTCTCAGCGCCAGGAATCATCGCTACGGCGATCTATGCCTTCATCGGCGCGTGGAACGAGTACATCTACGCCTACACCTTCCTCTCCAAGAACGAGCAGTTGACGCTGCCGGTCGGCATCCAGCGTTTCTTCTCGGAAAATACGACGGACTTTCCGGGCCTGATGGCGGCCAGCTTTATGATGAGCGTGCCTGTCGTGGTCCTGTTCCTCGTCCTGCAACGATACTTCGTCCGCGCCCTTACGGAAGGCGCAGTCAAGCACTAGAGGAGTTGCCGGTGGCCCACGTGGTCCTCAAAGATCTGGTCAAGACCTATGGCAGCTTCAAAGCTGTCAACAATGTTTCGCTGACGGTCAATGACGGCGAATTCGTTGCGCTCGTCGGCCCTTCAGGCTGCGGCAAGACGACCACGCTCAATCTTGTGGCGGGGCTGATCCCCATCACATCGGGCGACATCGTCATCGGCGACCGGGTGGTCAACGACCTCGACCCCAAGGACCGGGACATCGCAATGGTGTTCCAGAACTACGCGCTCTATCCGCAGAAATCGGTCTACAAAAACTTGGCGTTCCCGCTGCAGATGCGCAAACTGCCAAAGGACGAGATCGACAGGAAGGTCAAGGAAGCAGCGCGCGTGCTCGACATGACGCAGCTGCTCGAGCGCAAGCCGCGCGAACTTTCGGGCGGGCAACAGCAGCGCGTGGCGCTCGGCCGCGCCCTCGTTCGCGATCCGGCGGTTTTCCTGATGGATGAACCACTCTCCAATCTCGACGCGAAGCTGCGCGTGCAGATGCGCTCGGAAATCAAGCGTTTCCACCAGGACCTCAAGGCAACGATCATCTATGTGACGCACGACCAGCTCGAAGCCGTGACCATGGCCGACAGGATGGCGGTGATGAACGGCGGCTACCTGCAGCAATACGATTCACCGGCGCAGGTCTTTGCCCATCCGGTGAACATGTTCGTCGCCAGCTTCGTCGGCAGCCCGGCGATGAGCCTCGTTCCGCTGGAGGCAGCAACGGCAAGCGGCAATACGGTGTTGACCAGCGCGGAGGGCTGGCGCCTCGAACTCTCGCCACATAACGCCCAGAAGGTCGCGAGGGCAACCACCAGGAGAGTCGTGCTCGGCGCACGTCACTCGACGATCAAGCTGCACAAGAGTGCGGTGCCAGGAGCCCTTCCTGCCAAGGCCTACACGGTCGAGCCGACCGGAGACGTCACCTTCGTACAGGCGTTCCTGTCCGGCGCCATCGTCAACGTCAGCGTGCCGCCGACCATTGCCGTCGCGCCCGACGAGCCTATTTGGCTCGAGTTCGACCAGGAGCGGATGCATCTGTTCGACGGCGAAACAGAAATGGCTCTCAAGGCCAACTGAGACAGAGCCGATGCGTCTGGAACGAGGGTGTGGATGACTACGAAGCTTAAAATCACCGCGATCAAGCCCTATCCGGTATGGGTGGGAACCCGCAACCAGATGCTGGTCAAGGTCGAGACCGACAACGGCATCTTCGGATGGGGAGAGAGCGGCTTGAGCGGTCGCGAGAAGGCCGTGGTCGGCGCGATCGAGCACTATCGCGAATTTCTCATCGGCCGCGACCCGATGCAGATTGGTCGGATCTGGCAAGAAGTTTATCGAAGCCAGTACTTCGAAGGCGGGCGCGTTCTGCAGGCGGCGATTTCCGCCATCGACATCGCCCTTCACGACATCAAGGGAAAAGCGCTGGGGGTGCCGGTCTACGACCTGCTGGGCGGCAAGCAGCGCGACCGCATTCCTACCTTCGCCTCGACCGGTGACGAGGCGGAGGGCGATGTTGCGATCGAACGAGCCCGCGAACTACGTGCACAGGGATGGCAGGCGATCCGCTTCTTTCCCATCGGGCAAAACAGCAAGGATATCTTTGAGCCGCGCCAGTCGATCGGCGCGACCGCAGCCATGCTAAACAAGGCGCGCGAGGCGCTGGGCGACGACATCGTCATCGGCATCGACTATCATCATCGGCTGTCGGTGGCAGAGGCGGCGAGCTTCTGCAACAAGCTCGGCCGTGGCGTGCTTGATTTCATCGAGGAGCCGATACGAGACGAGACACCCGAGGCCTACGAATCCTTGCGCACGATGACCGACATCCCGTTTGCCCTCGGCGAGGAATTTGCCAGCAAGTGGCAGTTCCTGCCCTACATCGAACGTGGCATCCATCAGTTCAACCGGCTCGATGTTTGCAATGTTGGCGGGCTCACCGAAGCGATGAAGGTCGCTGGTTGGAGCGAGGCGCACTATGTGGACCTGATGCCGCACAATCCCCTCGGCCCAGTCTGCACGGCCGCGACCATCCATCTCGCTGCCGCGGTGCCGAATTTCGCTTGGCTCGAGACCAGGGCGCCCGAAGCAAAGCTCGGCTTCGACAATTCCGACTTCTTCCCCGTGCAGCCACGGCTCGACGGCCCCGACTATCCGGTCAGCGATCTGCCGGGGCTCGGCGTCGAGGTCAACGAAGAGGCGGTCAAGGCGGAGAGCTTTCGGTTCTGGGAAGCGCCTCACCTGAAGCGCCGCGACGGTTCTGTTACGAACTGGTAGTTCATCCAACGGAGTCTAAAATGACGCATACTCCCGACATTACGCGGCCGCCCAAAGATATGATCGACGCGCTGAAGGAAATCGGCGCCGCGACGGTTGCCGGCACGCTTGGCCACATGGGCTTCCGCAATCCGCACATGGTCGGTCCCGTGCCGCAGAACCGCGGGAAGTCGATCGTCGGGCCGGCGCTGACGCTCCAGTTCATGCCGCAGCGGCCGGACCTCTTCACCGAGGGAGAATATGCCGATCCAGAGACGCAGTTGCACCGGCACGTGCTCTATCACGCGCAGGAGGGCGATGTGGTCGTGGTCGACGCGCGCGGCGACATGAGCTCGGGCGTCTTTGGCGATATGATGTCGACATATTTCAAAGGCAGAGGTGGCGCTGGCATTGTAATCGACGGGTGCATGCGCGATCGGCCCAATGTCGAGAAGCTGGATCTCCCCCTATGGCTGCGTGGCTGGACTCCCAACTACCATGTGCAGACCAGCATCTATCCGAACGCCGTCAACGTTCCGATTGCCTGCGGCGGTGTCACGGTCATCCCAGGCGATATCATCGTCGCCGACGACGACGGGGTGGTGGTGCTTCCAGTCGCAATGGCCTCGAAGGTCATCGAAGAGTCGCAAAAGCATCACGATTGGGAGGAGTTCTCGCGAATGAAGCTTATGGAGGGCGGGTCGTTGCAGCGCTACTATCCGCTGCATGACGATGCCCGCGGAGAGTACGACGAGTGGCGCAAAACAAACCACTTGGGGACCCGAAGCTAGCCTTTCGATTACCGAGGCAGCGGCGACCTGCCGCATCGACTTGCGCACCGCGCCGAGAAAGGCGTGGCTTGCGTTTCTCCGTCAAATGCCGGCCGCAACCTGATTGGCATGTGCAGTGCGCCTAAAATCCGCTTGACAAAACGTGTCCGCTGCCACTATTGGGTAATCGATAACCCAAGGAGGATGGTGAAGATCGTGGCGGTATCACTTTCTGACATCGCGGAACGTGCGGGCGTCTCGGTAAAGACGGTTTCCGGCGCCTTGCACGGCGGCTCCGCCCGCATGTCGGACGATACGCGCCAGAAGATCAAGGCCATTGCGGAAGAATTCGGCTACGTCACCAACTTTGCGGCGCGTGGCGTGCGTCAGGGCTGGCTGCCGCTGGTCGGCGTCGTCTCCGACGGCCTCATCACTTCGCCCTTCGCCACCGAGATCGTGCGTGGCCTCGACGGGGCGGCCCGCAGCGCCGGCATGGCGGTCTTTGCGGTCAACCACAGAAGCGGCCAGTCTATCGGCTCGGTGCTCGACGAGGTGCAGCAGTTCCGGCCGCGCGCCGTGGCTTATGCCGCCATGTACCACAAGCATGTCGCCCTGCCGGACAGGTTGTTGGGCGCCGTCGGCGTGATGATCAACTGCCGCGAGGCTGCCGGCCGCGTCACCGCACTGGTCCCGGACGAAGAGGGAGGCGCGCGGGAGATCGTGCGATATCTCCTCGTCGCCGGCCGCCGGCGCATCGCCTTCATCAATCTGCCGGGCATTCTCGCTGGCACGCTACGTGAGATGGGGTTTCGTGCGGCGCTTGAGGAGGCGGGCATCGACCCCGTCGGCGTGTTGCCGGCGGTGCGCCGCAGCGTCTACAGCGACCGCGCGCCAAGCCTTGTCGCCTCTCATGTGGAGGCGCTTCTGACATCCGGTCAACGGCCAGATGCCATCCTGTGCGGCAATGACCGCGTGGCGATGGAAGTCTATGCGGCGCTCGCCCGCGCCGGCCTTCGCATTCCGGATGATATCGCGGTGGCAAGCTTCGACAACCAGGTCGAGCTTGCCTCGCGGCTGGACCCGCCGTTGACGACGATGGCCCTGCCGCACCGCGCCATGGGCCGCCTTGCCATGGAGATCCTCCTGGCCGAGCAGCCCGAACCGCCGCATCTGCGGAAACTGCCGTTCCATCTGGTCGAACGGGCATCCGTCTGAATATCGAGTGTCTAACAGGAGGAGAATATCAATGAGCACTTCAATGGGTAATCGTTTACTTTCAACAATCTTCGCGTCCGCCGCGCTGGTCGCGACCGCCGGTTTCGCCGAGGCGAAGACCGTCATCCACGTCATGCACCAGGGCGATCCGGGCTGGGTGAAGGCCTATGGCGATGTTGCCGCCCGCTTCGAGGCAGCCAATCCCGATGTCGACATCGAGATGATCTACGCGCCGCACGATGCCTATAACGAAAAGTTCAGCGCCGCCGTCATGGCCAAGCAGCTGCCCGATATCATGGAACTCGATGCTCCGTTCCTCGCCAATTATGTCTGGTCCGGCTATCTGCAGGCCGTCAAGCCGCTGATTGACAAGGACCTGCTCGATGACATGACGGATTCGAATATCGCCCAGGGCACCTATCCGATCGACAAGGACCTCTATGCGATCGGCCTCACCGACTCCTCGGTCGTGCTCTACGGCAATAAGAAATATCTTGAAGCCATTGGCGCCCGCATTCCGAAATCGGTCGACGATGCCTGGACCCGCGAGGAATTCGAAGGCTATCTCGAAAAGCTTTCCAAGCTTGAAGGCGTGAAGTGGCCGATCGATACCTTCCGGGGTTACGGCATCAAGACCGAGTGGATCACCTATGCCTACGGCCCTCTGCTCGAAAGCGCCGGCTGCGACCTGATCGACCGCAAGACTTGGAAGGCCAGCGGCACGCTCGATGGCGAGGCCTGCGTCAAGGCGCTGACGATGATGCAGGACTGGGTGAAGAAGGGCTGGGTCGTACCGACTTCGTCGGGCACCAACCAGTTCTACGCCGAGGGACAGCCGGCCGCGCTCGCCATGGGCGGGCACTGGTTCTACGCGGAGGCATCGGCAGCGATGAAGGACAATGTCGTCGTCATGCCGCTGCCCAAGATCGGCGACAAGGGCGTGAGCCCGAACGGAACCTGGATCTGGGGCATTTCCGCGACCTCGGAAAACCCTGAGATCGCCGGCAAGTTCCTGAGCTTCCTGCTGAAGGACAAGGACTATCGGGAGTACGCCAAGACCCAGTCCGCCTATCCGGGCCTGAAGAGCTTCGCTGCCGCATCCCCGCTCTATGCGGAAGGCGGTCCGCTCGCCATCGCCTTTGAGCAGGCTTCCAAGACCGCGATCGCCCGTCCGCCGCACCCGGCCTATCCGACGATCACCTCGGCCTTCATGCAGGCCGTCGACAAGATCTTCAACGGTGGTGATGCGCAGGAAGCGCTGACGGCCGCTGCCAAGAAGATCGACGAGGATATCGAGGACAACGCCGGCTACCCGCCCTTCGACGAGCAGCAGTAAGGGGTTTTGACGGGGCCGGCTCGTCCTGCCGGCCCTGGACCGTCTCGGGAGGATGACCGATGAGGAGGAAACAATGACTTTGCAACAGACCTCCACGCCCGCTTTGGGACGTCCGGCGAAACGCCGCGACAACAAGCGGCTCTGGCAGGAAATGGCGATGATCGCGCCTGCCTTTCTGCTTATGGCGATATTCCTGATCACGCCGTTCCTCTTGTCCTTCTGGACGGCGATGACCAACCAGCCGCTCGTGCCGCGCCCGACGCCGGTGCGCTTCGTCGGCCTCCTGAATTTCGAGCGCGTCTTCACCGATCCGCTGTTCTGGACCTCGCTGTGGAACGTCACGCGCTTCACCGTCTGGGTGCTGCCGCTGCAGTGCGGCCTCGCCTTCCTGACCGCACTACTCTTGCATCAGAAGCTGCCGATCCAAAACCTGCTGCGCGGCCTATTCTTCCTGCCGGCGATCACCTCCATGGTAGTGGTCTGCGTCATCTGGGGCACGCTGTTCCAGTATCCGAGCGGCCCGCTCAATCAGATCGTCGGTTTCCTTTCCGGCGGTACGATTCAGCCGATCGACTGGCTCGGCGACCCCAACTGGGCGATGTTCTCCATCGTGTTGCTTTCAGCCTGGCAGGCCTATGGCTTTCAGATGATCATCTATCTCGCCGGCCTGCAGGGCATTCCCGAAGAACTATACGATGCCGCCCGCATCGACGGGGCAAGCGCGCTGCGCCGCTTCTGGCACGTCACCATGCCCGGCCTTCGCCCGACCCATGTCTTCGTGCTGGTCATCACCACGATCCAGGCCTTCAAGCTCTATACGCAGGTGGCGATCCTCACCCAGGGCGGCCCGAACGAAAGCACCGAAACCGTCGTCCACTACATGGTGCGCGCCGGCTTCGAGGAGCAAAAACTCGGCTACGCATCGGCCGTTTCCGTCATCCTCTTCGTCATCGTTCTTCTGATCGCGCTCCTGCAACGCAAACTCCTGAGGCGCTTCGATGTCTGATCTCGTTTTGACCCAGCCCGCCTCCCTGGCAATCGCAAGGGGCAACGGCAAGAGAAGCCTGCGCATCGTGCAGAGCCTCTGCATCCTGATCATCGCGCTGGTGATGATCTCGCCGCTGTTCATGCTGCTGATCGCCAGCCTGAAGGACGACCGCTTCCGCATCCTCGCCGATATGGGCAGCTTCCGCGCCTTCTGGGTCAGCGACCCGACGCTGTCGAACTACAAGGAGATTGCCCATTTCTCCGGCGAGCTGGCCTATGGCCGATATCTCTTCAATTCGCTAGTGATCTTGGTCGCCACAGTCGTCTCGGGACTGATCGTCAATTCCATGGCGGGCTTCGTGCTGGCCTGGGGTTCGCTGCGCGGCAAGGCGACGCTCTTGGCGCTGGTCGTCGCACTCTATGTCATCCCGCAGGAAAGCATCATCATGCCGCTCGTCGTCATGATGTCGCGGGCGGGGCTGACGGATACCTTCGCGGTGCAGATCCTGCCCTGGGTGGCAAGCCCGCTCTATGTTTTCCTCTTCTACCAGTTCTTCGCGCAGCTGCCGAAGGAACTCTATGAAGCGGCGGAAATGGATGGCGCATCGGCCTTCCGCATCTACCGATCGATCTACATGCCGCTCAGCCTGCCGGCGCTCGCCACGGTCTCGATCCTCATGGGCATCGAAAGCTGGAACCAGTATCTCTGGCCGACGCTGGTCACCCAGACCGACTACGCTCGGCCGATTGCCGTCGCCATCGCCACCTTCTTCGGACAGGACAGCATCTACTGGGACCGCGCCATGGCCGCCTCGGTGCTGATGATGATCCCCGTCCTCATTCTCTATCTGGCTTTCCAGCGCTGGTTCGTCAGTTCATTCGTCGGCTCCGCCGTGAAAGGTTGATCATGTCTCTGCAGGCAAAATCCGAAACGTCAGCACTTGAAACCATTGAAGCGGAGCTGCCCAAAGGCACGGTGCTGCATCTCTGGCTGAAGGCGCGCCATGCCGGCGGCGAGGCGAAGCTCTTCGTCGCCGTTAATGGCAACGACATCGGCGAGCCCTCGACCCGCCGCACGGGGGAATTTGAGTTCTTCGCTGTGACGCTCGCGATGGGCGGTTGTGCCACGCTGTCCTATGATGCGACAACCACAGCGCTCTCCGTCGCTTATGCCTTCCGGCCGGAAACCGTGATGAAAGAGGGTATCCGCCTCCTGCACAGCGATGCCCGCGCCGCCGCCCCCGACGTGCCCGACGGCTACCATTTCCGCCCGCCCTTCGGCTGGATGAACGATCCGAACGGTTTTGGCCGGTTCGGCGGAAACGTTCACCTCTTCTACCAGCACTATCCGCATGAGCCGCGCTGGAACACGATGCACTGGGGCCATGCCGTCTCGAAGGATTTCGTCCGCTGGACACATCTGCCCGTGTTCCTCTTCCCGGCGGCGCATCTATCGGAAAAGGACGATGGCCGCGGCGGCGCCTTCTCCGGCTCGGCGATCCCCGGCAACGGCGCGGAAGGCGAGGAAATCCGCGTCTTTTACACCGAGCATGTTCGTGACCGGCAACCGGAAGAGCAAATCCAGCTTTCCGCCGTCAGCCGCGACGGCATCGTCGCAGGCCCGCCGGAAACCGTGATGCCGCTGCGCCCGGAAGGCTTGAACCTCACCACCGATTTCCGCGACCCCTATGTTTTCAAAGGCCCGGACGGCCGCTGGAAGATGCTGCTCGGCAGCCGCGACAGGCAGGGCGGCGTCGTACTGCTCTATGAAACCGCAGACGCGCAAGGCGCCGATGGCTGGATCTTCCTCGGCATCATCCATCGCGAGGACGGTTTCGGCATGACGGCGGCGGAATGCCCCTGCATGGTGCCGCTTTCCGGCAAAAACGCAGAAACCCGCTGGGCGCTGATCTTCGGTTTGCTCACCAGCCGCGACCCGGCCACCGGCCGCCGCAACCTCACCTCCGTCACTGTCGGCGGATTCGATGGCCGCACCTTCACGGCGGAGTTCGAGCAGGAGTTGGATTTCGGTTCGGATGCCTATGCCTTCCAGGCCTTCGTTGACGGCGACGAGCCGGTCGGCATCGCCTGGCTCGCCAACTGGTCGGATTTTTCCAAAAAGGATGATTTCCCGACGACCATGACCCTGCCGCGCCGCGTACTTCTCGACGGCGACACCGTGCTGACCCCGCCGGTCGCAGCCGTCGAAAGCCTGCGCCATCAGTTGCTTGATGACACCGCGCTTGCCGCCGGCAAGACCGTGCCGCTCGGCACCGGCGCCGTCGAGATCGTACTTGATCTCACCGAGCCGGGCGCAGCCTTCGATCTCACCTTCGATCATCCGGATGTCGATCTAGCGGTGAAACTCGATGCCGATGGTCTGGCGATTGTCTTCGACGCCCGCGCCGGTAAGACGCCGCCGCGTTACGTCGCCGCGCGCGCAAAACCGTCGAGTCTGCGCATCTTCCTCGATGCCGGCTCCATCGAGGTCTTCGCTGACAACGGCCGCTGGACGGGGTCCAAACGCATTCCGGGCTTTGCCGCCGCACGTTCGGCAACGCTCATCGGCGCCGTCGCCGCGGCCGGCGTCTGGCAATTGAATCTGTGAGGGAGGACAGACAATGGCATCTGTAGCAATCGACCGGGTTCTGAAGCAATACGGCGCGGCCTCGGTTATCCACGGGGTTTCCGCGGATATCGCGGACGGTGAGTTCGTCACGCTCGTCGGGCCGTCCGGCTGCGGCAAGTCCACGCTTCTGCGCATGCTGGCGGGACTAGAGGATATCAGCGGCGGTGAAATCCGCATCGACGGCCGCGTCGTCAACGACGTCGCGCCGAAGGAGCGCGATATCGCCATGGTGTTCCAGTCCTACGCGCTCTATCCGCACATGACGGTGCGCGAAAATATGGGCTTTGCCCTGAAGCTGCAGGGGCGCGATAAGGCGACAATCGACAAGCTGGTGGGAGAAGCCGCCGGCATTCTTGCACTTGAACCGCTGCTGGAGCGCCTGCCGAAACAGCTTTCCGGCGGCCAGCGCCAGCGCGTCGCCATGGGCCGTGCCATCGTACGCCATCCGAAGGTGTTCCTCTTCGACGAGCCGCTGTCCAACCTCGACGCCAAGCTGCGGGTGACCATGCGCAGCGAGATCAAGGAGTTGCATCAGCGCCTTGGCACGACCATCGTTTACGTCACTCACGATCAGATCGAGGCGATGACCATGGCCGACAAGATCGTCGTCATGCGCGCCGGCCGCATCGAGCAGATCGGCAAGCCGCTCGATCTCTACGACCGCCCAGATAACACCTTCGTCGCTGCCTTCATCGGCTCGCCGTCGATGAACCTCTTCGAGGGCGGCGTCAGCGACGGCGGCTTCCGTATCGGAGGCGGTGTTTCCCTGCCGCTTCCGCCGCAATTGAGCCAAAGCGCGGCGCGCATCTATGGCATCCGCCCTGAGGACCTCGACATTGCGGAAACGGGCATTCCGGCCACCGTGCTGACTGTCGAGCCGACCGGTGCGGAGACCCATCTTTCGGTCCGTGTCGGCACGCAGACGGCAACCATCGTGCTGCACCGGCGGGTGGATTTAAGGCCCGACCAGCAAATCCACCTCGCGCCCAAATCCGAGAAAATCCACCTCTTCTCCGCCGAAGGCAATCGGCTAGGCTGATCCCCCGACGCCTGCCGCCGAGCCGCGTCCGTCAAATGACGGGCGTCGCTCGGTTTCGAAGCCATCCAGCCTTGCGACGTCTTGGTTTTGGGTGTTCGGCCCTTCAGCTGATCGAATTGGCCAATTGCGCGGCGATCTGTTGCCACGGTTCGAATCTCTTCAAGAGCACCAGACGGGCGGGCTTACGGCCGAGTCGTGCCGAGTGCTGCGAGTCTTTCTCGCAACACCTATGTGGGAACTGGAATCTCGGACGGATTTGGCTGGATTAGAGCGTTTCAGTTACGGTATCCGTAGGACTGCGAAGCGATTTGCGCGAGCGGGACAGCTAGAGACAGCACGTCCGCATCTCCTAAAGCAGGACCTAGATGAACGCGGATATGATAGCCGCCTGGGCGGTGGAAAATGGTTTCCATGCGATGGATTCGGGGAATTATCGTCGCCATGATAATGCAGGCGTGATCACGATCGAGATAAAGAGGATGTCATTCCTCCTCATCGATGAGAGGCAAGGATTGCGGCCGCGCCTCATATCGCGGTTGTTCAAAGACATACCCCTTAAAAGCGGGAGCGGCCCCTTGCAAGGTCTTCTTCTTGACCGCTATCCCAATCACTGAGTCCTGACGCGGTCACCACAGCCAGCCAATTCACCAAGGCGGCCGACCGGCGGTACCAAGTTGCCATGTCAATCAACAGAGCAATAGCGATCCTTCAGGAGGGGGGCACTCGCACGATCCGGCCTGCATCGAAGCTCTGGAGCGAGCACTTGCTAGGACGAACGTTGCAGCGGGTTACATAGCTCGTTCGCCGCTCAGCAAACAGAGGCTGTGGTCCGCGTCGCAATACTGAACCGAATATCCGCCTGCGGACGCCCGAAATCCGCTCGCGGCAAGGGACCGAGGGCGGCGACGAAATAGAGGATGATCAAACCGAATTCCGCACAAATGCAGATCCACCCGCCAACGCCACTCCGGAACTGAGCATTCGCGGTCGAATCTCGGCTTCCTGCACATCTCTGACAATGTCATTGTATTGGGATTTTTCGCAATTGGTGGGCGCCATTCCGGTCGCCCGGCATCGATCCAACTATCGACCGCCAATCACCCTTTTGCCGCATCCCTCCAGGCGCGCTCGAACGGCAGGCGCCAGGCGTGCGGGGCAATGAGTTGATGGATCGACTTCGGCCCCCAGCCGCCCTGGTCGTAGAGGCGTACGGGCGGCGGGTTATCGAGGAGAGGTTGGGAAACCTCCCAGAGACGCTCAATACCCTCGGCCGTAGTGAAGAGCGTGTGGTCACCGCGCATGGCGTCGAGGATCAGACGCTCGTAGGCCTCCAGAACTTCGCCAATCAGGCCTGTTTCGCTCATGGCGAATTGCAGCGAGAGCTTGTCGAGCCGGAAGCCCGGGCCAGGGCGCTTGCCATAGAAGGAAAGCGAGACCTTGGAGGCATCAGCGAGGTCGAAAGTGAGGTGGTCAGGGCCCTGTGCCCCCACGCCAGATCCCGGAGGGAACATCGATTTCGGGGGCTCGCGGAACGCGATCGAAATAATGCGCTGCCCCTCGGCCATGCGCTTGCCTGTACGCAGGTAGAAGGGCACTCCGGCCCAGCGCCAGTTGTCGATGGCGCACTTTAGGGCGATGAAGGTGTCAGTGTCGCTTTCGGGATCGACGCCAGGCTCATTACGGTAGCCAATGTATTGACCGCGCACCACGTCGCGCGGCTCAATCGGCAACATGGAGCGGAACACCTTGTTCTTCTCTTCCGAGATTGGCGCAGGCTCAAGAGCAGTGGGCGGCTCCATCGCCATGAAGCCGAGGATCTGGAAGAGGTGGGTCACCACCATGTCACGATAGGCGCCGGTGGTCTCGTAAAAGGCGGCGCGGGTGGAAAGGCCGAGCGTCTCCGGGACGTCGATCTGCACATGGTCGATGAAGTTCCGGTTCCAGATCGGTTCGAACAGGCCATTGGCAAATCGGAAGGCCAGGATGTTTTGTGCCGGCTCCTTCCCGAGGAAATGGTCGATGCGGAAGATCTGCTTCTCGTCGAACACTTCGTGCAGCTTCTTGTTTAGTGCAACGGCACTGGCAAGGTCTGTGCCGAAGGGCTTTTCCATAATGATTCGGGAGCGTTCAGTCAGCTCAGCCTGGGCGAGAAGTTGCACGGCCAGAAGGGCGGCACTTGGTGGCACGGATAAATAGTGCACGCGCCGCGTCTCGGCGCCCAGTGCTGCCTCGGCCCTGTCGACCGCTTCCTTGAGAGCATTGGCGCCGGCAGCGAGCGGGACGTAGTCGAGCGATGCGGCAAACGCTTCCCATTCGGACTGCGAGAACTTGCGAGTCAAGAACTTGTCCAGCGAGTCACGGGCGATAGTGCGGAAGGCATCCGCGTCGATGTCGTCGAGCGAGACGCCGATAATGCGGCAGCCTGGAATGAAGCCCGCATTCGTCAGGTGGAACAGCCCGGTCAGTAGCTTGCGTCGTGAGAGATCGCCTGTCGCGCCGACAAGCACAACGACCTGTGGATAGCCGGGGCCAACCCGAGTTGAATTCTTGCGCAAAACACTCATCCTCAAGTCTTCCGTTGTCCCTTGGGGATGGAGGTCGACCCCAGCTCCGAGCTGCCGCGAAGCGGCGATCTTCGTGCGTGATGCCATGACGTTGAAGCTCACCCCTCAAAGGTTAAATAGACGCATGGATTGCGTAGCGGAGCAAGGGGGCGGCGATACCGTCCCGAAGTGCCGCGTCTTAGCGACTTCGGTCGCACAATGCCGCCATGGTGCAGGAAAAACACCGCGGAGATTCATCGGCTCCGGCATCAGGTGGAAGTGTTGAACGAAAGAATCTTCCACTTTCAGACCGCCGATATCCGCAAGACATCGCCCGCCGCCCGCCCACCGATGTCCCTGGTCTCCTGAAGCGATGCTTCGAAATCTCCCCGATGTGCCAGGGAACCTGGGGGCTCCATAAGTTGAGTCGCCATCGATAGAGGTCCTTCGATGATGATCCGCCCCGATGCCTGTGTGGCTTGGTGAGGAGAGCGGCGCGGACGGATGGAGGAGGCGCTCGGCCGCTGGTTCACGACAACACGGGATGACGGTGCTATGCTGCGATCCGGACAGTGATCATATCTGCGGCAGCCCGAGGTTCGAGTGGTGCTGGCCTAGCCGCACTTAAAAATCCGCCACTTTTCCCCAGGCGGATGCCCCGAACCGGTCGGGATGATAGGGCCTGGGATCAACGATCGGCTCGTCGCCTGTGACGATATCGGCAATCAGATGACCGGCGCCAGGCCCGATGCCGAAGCCGTGGCCGCTGAAGCCGGCGGCAAGGATGAAACCCGGCAGGGTGGCGATCTCGCCGATCCCCGGCACGCCGTCGGGCGTGCTGTCGATATAGCCCGCCCAGGCCGCGCTGATGGCGGTCTTCTTCAAGGCGGGCAGAAGCTCGAGCGCCCGCGCATGGGTGAGGGCAATGGTGGCCTTGTCGACGGTCGGATCGAGGATACGCATGTGCTCCATCGGCGTCGGCCTGTCGAGCCGCCAACGGGCCAGAGATTCGTGACCCGAACGAAACCCTTCCAACCCACCGGGTGCGAGACTGCGCCAGCGCCGGGCGAACATCGGCAGGAACTGCCGCGCGAAGCGGAACTGCTGTGGCGTCGGATCGACGCGGGCGCGGCCGCTGATCGCCAGCGTGTAGCCGCCATCGCGACGTCGCGTCACCGAAACGGCGGATGTATGCAATGCATCCGGAAGGCTGCCTGCGCCCGGAGATACGGAGAGGATCGAGGAGCGTATCGAGGCTTGCGGAAATCGAATGCCGAGCTGGCGGCAGAAGGAGGAGGCCCAGGCGCCGCCGGCGAGGATAGCGATCTTTGTCCGGATTGTGCCAAGCTCGGTGACGACGCCCGAGAGCCTTCCGCCTTCGACGTCGAGGCCACGGGCCGCACAGGACTGATGCACCGTGCCACCGAGTTTCAGGATCGCACGCGCGACGGCCGGCGCAGCGCTCGCCGGGTCGGCGGTGCCGTCGGTCGGCGAAAACACCCCGCCTTTCCATGAAGCGCCGGTGGCACGCCCGCGTTCGGTTGCCTCGGCGCTGCTCAGCATAAGTGTCGTGACGCCGACCGAGCGGGCGAAATCGCGCCAACTGGCCCAACCGGACAGTTCCTGGTCGCTATTGCTGAGATAGAAGAGGCCGCAACGACGGAAGCCGGTGTCCTCACCGGTCTCAGCGGCGAAGCGCTCCCACAGATCGAGGCTCTTCGTCGACATCGGCAATTCACGGGCGTCGCGGTTCTGCTGACGGCACCAGCCCCAGTTGCGGCTCGATTGCTCGGCGCCGATCAGGCCCTTCTCGACGAGGGCGACCTTCAATCCGCGTCGGGTGAGATAATAGGCCGCAAAAACGCCGACGATGCCGCCGCCGATGACCACCGCGTCGGCGGTGGAAGGCAGTTCCGGCGTGGTGTCGACGCGATTGAGTGGTGCGGGCATGGGCAGTCTCCGTTTCAGGCGTAGTCTAGCGGGATCCGACGCCACGGCTTTGCTGGAGATCGGCTGGCGGCAGCAGAAGATTCCGCGTTGGCAGGATGCCAGCAACCGTTTGTGCTTCGGCCTGTCTCGCAACGCGATCGACAGGCCAACGTCATGTGCTAAGGTTGGTGTCGCGAACAAGCAGCATAATCTGCTGCGTCATTGGCGATCTCCAGCAAGTGAGGGCGTGTGAGGTGAAACTCGACCGGATCGACGTAAAAATCCTTTACGAACTGCAGAAGAATGGCCGCGTCACGAATGTGGAACTCGCCGAACTGGTCAATCTGTCGCCGAGCCCCTGCCTGATGCGGGTGAAGAAGCTGCAGTCGGAGGGCTATATCGAAGGCTATTCGGCCCAGATCAACGTCAGCAAACTGGGGCAGACGCTGACGGTGTTCACCGAGATCACCCTGAAAAACCACCGGCAGATCGACTTCGCCCGCTTCCTGGCCGCGATCGAGAAGGTCGACCAGGTGATCGAATGCCATCTGGTTTCCGGCGGCTACGATTATATGTTGAAATTCGTCACCGCCGGCATCGACGAATACCAGACGATCATGGAGCGGCTGACCGACCTAGACGTCGGCATCGACAAATATTTCAGTTTCGTCGTCCTGAAGTCGCCGATCATCAAGGCCCACATGCCGCTGACCACCTTGTTTCCGCATTAGCCGGCGAGAGGGCCGCGGCCGGGGCCCGCTTCTGAACCGCATCTCCCCGACCCATCGATACTGCGCAGATGCCGGTTTCTCTCTGTCGCAGGTTGTTCTCCCTATAATGGTTAGGTTCATACTAGTTGGAAGGACTTGCGACAGAATTTCGGGGCTTGCTTTCCAAAGCCATGTTCGCTGCCACTTGCAGATCTCCTGCCGTGGATCCCAGGCGTTTCAACACGACCGGAGCGGGTGCGCGCTGGGTCTGGCAAGCTTGAATCGGCGCTCAGTGGCGGCAATAAGCCCGCACCAGTTCCGGATCCTGCTGGAGGCCGTCGAGCCAAGCCGGATCGAGCGTCGGCACCGATGAGAACAGCAGTTGCGAATAGGGGTGTTGCGGCGCCTTCACCGTCGAGGAGGTGATTTCCTCCACCTTCCGGCCTCCATACATCACGACGATCTCATCGCAGATCGCCTCCACCACCGAGAGGTCGTGGCTGATGAAGATGTAGGAGAGGCCGAGTTCGCGCTGCAATTCCTTGAGCAGGTCGATGACGGCGGCGGCGACCACCGTGTCGAGCGCCGAGGTAATCTCGTCGCAGAGGATCAGCTTCGGGTCGGCGGCGAGCGCCCTGGCGAAGTTGACACGCTGCTTCTGGCCGCCCGAGAGTTCGCCCGGCCGGCGATGGCGCAGGTTGCGGGGCAGGCGCACCATGTCGAGCAGTTGATCGATCCTGGCGTTCCGCGCCTTTCGATCCATACGGTGGTAAAAGACCAACGGCCTGTCGAGGATGTCCTCCACCGATTTGGCCGGGTTGAGTGCGGTATCGGCATATTGGAAGACGATCTGCATCTCGCGTAACTCATCACGCGAACGCTCGCGCGCGTTGCGATGCAGTTCCGTGCCGTCGAAGACGATCTTGCCGACCGCCGCCGGCAGGATGCCGGCGATGGTCCGGGCGAGCGTCGACTTGCCGCAACCGGATTCGCCGATGATGCCGAGATTGCGGCCTTTTTCCACCTTCAGGCTCACGTGCTCGACCGCGCGAATGAGCGGCAGTCCGTCAGCCTGGCGCTGTCCATAACCCGAGACGAGATCTTCGATCCTCAGCAGTGGAGCGGTCGCGGGTTCGGCGGGGCCTACTGCGCCGCGCGGCTTTGGCTCAAAGGCAGCGAGCAGCTCCCTGGTATAGGGGTGCTTGGCATTGTTGAGGATCTCCTCGGTGGTGCCGGTTTCCTGGGTCTCTCCGCCTTTCAACACCACGATGCGGTCGGCGATCTGGGCGACGACGGCAAGGTCGTGCGAGACATAAACGCCAGCGATACCACCCTTCTTCATGACCGACTTGAAAGCGCGCAGCACCTCGATCTGGGTTGTGACGTCGAGCGCCGTAGTCGGCTCGTCGAAGATAACGAGGGTCGGGTCGCCGATCAGCGCCATGGCGGCAGCCAGACGCTGCAATTGGCCGCCGGAAACCTGGTGCGGATAACGGCTGCCGATCGTCTCGGGTTCCGGCAGGGACAGCGCCCGGAAGAGCTCGACTGCCCGGGCACGCGCATCATCCGGCGACATCAGCCGATGGATACGCGTGACTTCGATCACCTGGTCCATGATCGATGTGGCCGGGTTGAAGGCGGCAGCCGCCGATTGCGGGACATAAGCGACTTCGGTGCCGCGCACCTTGGCGCGCTGCTTCTCGCTGAGCGTGACCATGTCGTTGCCGCCGACCGAAACGCTGCCGCCGGAGATACGACAGCCCGCACGGGTGTGGCCCATCAGTGTCAGGGCGATGGTCGTCTTACCCGAGCCGCTCTCACCGATCAGAGCGACGATCTCGCCCTTGGCAACATCAAGGCTGACACCCTTGATGATCTCGACACGACGGCCGGAATCGGTGGTGGCTTCGACCTTCAGGTCACGGATTTCGATGAAGTTGCTCATGACGTGCTCCGGTCGCGGATTTTCTGCGGCAGGTTGTCGATCAGCAGGTTGACGCTGATCGTCAGGCTGGCGATGGCAAGCGAGGGAAACATCACCGCCGGCGCACCGAATGGCAGGCCGCCGATATTCTCGCGCACCAGCGCACCCCAATCGGCATAGGGCGGCTGGACGCCAAGGCCGAGGAAGGAAAGCCCGGAAAGGAGGAGAACGATGAAGACGAAGCGGATGCCGAGATCGGCAAGCACCGGCCCGACGATGTTCGGCAGGATTTCCGAGCGAATGAGATAGAGGGTGCTTTCTCCGCGGATACGCGCGACGGTGATGAAATCCATCGCATTGATGTTGACGGCGAGCGCCCGGGCGAAGCGGTAGGCGCCCGGGATGTAGATCACCGACAGCGTCAGGATCAGCACCGGGACCGAGGAGCCAACGGCAGCGACGACCACCAGGCCGAACAGCTTGCTCGGGATGGAGTTGAGAGCGTCGAGGAAGCGGCTGAGGATCGTGTCCAGCCAGCCGCCGGCCACCGCTGCGATCATGCCGAGCACAACGCCGCTGAAGCAGGCGATCGTGACCGCCGCCAGCGAGATACCGACCGTGTAGCGTGCACCCATCAGAATCCGCGAGAGCATGTCGCGGCCGAGATAATCGGAGCCGAACCAAAGTTCCCGGCTCATCGGGCCGAAATAATCGAGATCGATAATCTCGCCGACGGGGTAGGGAATGATCCATGGCGCGAAGATCGCAACGAGCGCCCATAAGCAGATGACGGTGAAGCCGATCGCGCCGACGATGTTGAAGCGATAGCCAAACCGGGTTCCGGACAGCCGGCCGGAGGTGGTTTCGGAATTTGTCGTGGTCATCGAAGCCTCGGATTGGAAAGGATGGCGATGATATCCGCGATGGTGATCAGCAGCAGGTAGCCCAGACAGAAGATCATCGCACAGCTCTGGATCAGCGGCAGGTCGCGGGTGGCGACGGCATCCAGCATCAGCTTGGCGATACCGGGATAGTTGAAAATGGTCTCGACGATAATGACGCCTCCGAGCAGATAGGACAGCGAAAGCGCGACGGCATTGACGATCGGGCCTAGCGCATTGGGCAGCGCATGGCGAAAGACGATGCGCGGCCGCGAGGCGCCCTTGAGCAATGCCATCTCGACATAGGGTGTGTTGAGCGTCTCGATGACAGCCGCGCGCGTCATGCGGATCATCTGGGCCGAGACGACGAAGGTGAGGGTGATCACCGGCATGGCATAGACACGCAACAGGTCGGCCAGACTGTGGACCTCATTGGCGAAAGACAGCGCCGGCAGCCATTTCAGATAGACGGCGAAGATGAGCGCGGCGGAGGTCGCAACCATGAACTCCGGTACGGAGATGACGCCGATGGTGATCACTGTGACGATCCGGTCGTAAAGGGTGCCGCGCAGCATCGCCGCAGTGATCCCGAGCGTCAGCGCGATCGGTACGGAGAAAAGCGCGGTGACGCCTGCAAGTTTCAGCGTGTTGACAAAGCGGCCGGCAATGAGAGCTGCGATGGGCATTTGGTTGGCATAGGACGTGCCGAGATCACCCTGCAACAGCCCGACTAACCAGCGCAGGAAACGAAAGAGCGCCGGTTCGTCGAGATGCATGGCCTTGCGCAGGCCTTCGACGGCTTCCGGCGTGGCGGCCTGGCCGAGCAGGATCGTCGCCGTATCTCCAGGCAACAGCGTTGTCGCGAAGAAGACGGCGAAGGAGACGATCACCAGGGTGATCACGGCGACGAATAATCTGCTCAATACAAGGGATAAGACCTGGCGGTTCACGGGCGTCTTCCCTTTGCGTTCGAGTTGAGTTCCATCAATGCAGATGGACGAACTGGGGCGCGGCTGCAGCCCCAGTCTGCTTTGCTTAATCAGGCTTCAAGCCAGACATATTCCGCGAAAGCGTATCCCATCTGGCCGCCTAGCGGGTTGGCTTCCAGGCCCTTGAGCTTGGCGGTCGTGGCATCGACGTTCGAGATATAGGCCGGAATGATTGTACCAGCTTCCTGGGCGACCATGCCCTGCATCTCGTTGTAGATCGTCTTGCGCTTCTCTTGATCGAGAGAACCACGCGCCTCGATCAGCATCTTGTCGAATTTCTCCGATTTGTAGTGGCTTTCGTTCCACGGTGCGTCCGAGGTGTAGAGCAGGGAGAAGAGGATGTCAGGGGTCGGGCGCGGGTTGATATTGCCGAAGTGGATCGGCGCCTTGAGCCAGTAATTGTCCCAGTAACCATCGGATGGCACTCGCTGGACATCGAGCTTCATGCCGATTTCGGCGCCGGCGGCCTGGATGATCATGGCCATGTCGATCGAGGAACTCGCCGCATCGGAGGCGATGATCGGGATGGATTGTCCGAGAACGCCGGCCTTGTCGAAATGGAACTTCGCCTTGTCGGGATCGAAGGTCCGCGCTTTCAGCTCTGCGTCATGATAGAAGTTCGCCGGTGAAACGGGTTGATCGTTGCCGACCTCGCCGAGACCGCGCAGCGCCGATTTGACGATCTGTTCGCGGTTGACGAGATACTTCATGCCCTCGATGAAATCCCGCTTGTTGCCGGGCTCCATATCCAGTCGCATGTTGAGGTTGGTATAGTTGCCGGACGTCGTCTTAGACAAGGTGAAGCCGTCGCCCTGGGCCTCGACGAGGCGCATAGAGCGCGGATTGATCGTGGCCGCGAGATGGATGTCGCCCGCAAGCAGCGCGTTGACGCGGGCATTGTCGTCGCTGATAGCGAAGTATTCGAAGGAATCGACGTTCGGGCCGGATTTCCAGTAGTTCTTGTTCTTGATCCCGACCGAGCGAACACCCGGTTCGAAGACTTCCTTGACGAAAGCGCCGGTGCCGTTGGCCTTGGTGAAATCGGTCGTGCCGTCGGAAACGATCATGAAGTGATGCATCGACAGTATGGTCGGCAGGTCGGCATTCGGGCTGGCCAGCGTGATCTCGACGGTTTGTTTGTCGACCGCCTTGAAGCCGGTCATCTGTGCGGCGATCTTGGCGACCTTCGAGCCGACGGACGGATCGAGATGGCGCTTCAGCGAGAAAACCACGTCATCGGCGGTCAGCGGCTTGCCGTCATGGAAGGTAACGCCGGTCTTCAGCTTGACCGTCCAGGTCTTCGCATCCTTGGACTCGATCGCTTCGGCAAGCTCCATCTGCGGCGTGCCTGATTTGTCGAGGAAGGTGAGCCGGTTATAGAAGGAACAGCACCGGACATAGTCGGTGGAGAGCGACGCCTTGGCGGGGTCGAGCGTATCGGCCGTCGAGGACGACCAGCCGGCCGCCTTGAGCGCGCCGCCGGAAACGGGCGCGGCGGCGAGCGCCTTGCCGGCGCGGCCAAGCACGAGCCCGCCGGCAGACAGCGCCACGCCGCCCGCAAGCATCATATGCAGCAATTCGCGACGGGTGGCGCCGCGACGGATGGCGCTTTCGACCATGGCGTCGTCGGATCTGGTCCAATTGGTGATCTTGTCGTTCATCTCATTCCCCTTTTCTTGTGTGGCGGGCTGCCCGTTGCGGGCTGGCCCGATCGGTTTTCAAAGTCAGGCGCGCGCGGCGGCCACGGCATCGGCAAGGCCGGCCATGGAGGTGAAATGGTAGTCGGGTTTGGTGAACTCGGCCGGTTCGATCGTGCCGCCGTAACCCTTCTCGGCATGTCGCCGCTCGATCCAGCAATTGGTCAGCCCGAGTTTCCTGGAGATCCCGATATCGTGGTATTGGCTCTGGGCGACATGCAGGATGTCGTCTTTCGAATGTCCTTCCCAGGCGACATAGTCGACCACCTTCTCGAAGAAGGCGGGATCGGGTTTCTCGGTCCCCGTATCATCCGCTGTGAAGGCGGCATAAAAGGGATTTCCGAGTTCCTTCTCGAAGAAATCGAATGCCCAGCGGCGGGCGTTGGTCATCGCAACGAGGCGGTAATCTTTTGAAAGTCTAGCCAGCGCCGCGGCGCTGTCGGCAAAACCCTTCCAGCTCTTTGCCGAATCCCGCAGCTGTTCGCCATATTTTTGCTCGGCGGGCAGGCGGAGCTTCGGCGCGATCGCGAGGTAGACGCGAACGAGGTCGTCGGGAAAGAGATCGGCGTCTTCGGAGTAGCGGGCTGCGCGGTAAAGGCTAAGAGCCTGCTCGCCGTCGACTTCAGTCCCCGCCTCGGCCGCGATCTCGGTTAGGCAGGTCTTGAGGCCGCCTTCGAAGTCGATGAGCGTGCCGACGACGTCGAAGGTCATATATTTGAATTCCGAAAGGCTTTTGCTCACGTGAATTCCCCAGTGTTCGGCTCCGATGGGAGCGCGGCTTCTCGAAGAAGAAAATTCTGTTCCGCTGGCGGGGTCATTGTCCCGCTCTTGCATGAAAGGCCCGCATTTGCCGGGATCCGGGCCTTTCGTTGATTTCAGTGTGTCACCTGCACCGCGCCGAATTCTCCGAATAGGCGGCATGAGGCGGCACAAAATACCGAATCTGACGGTTTCGCGATATTCTCAAGCCTGCAGCGCCCGACGCACATCGGGGTCCTCCAGGGTCTCGTCCAGCGTGATGCGGGTGCGCTCGACGATCGCGTCTATCTCCGTTTCGGTGCAGCAGAGCGGCGGAGCATAGCCAAGCACACCATTGCCGAAGGCGCGGATGACGAGGCCGTTCTCCCAGGCGCGATCGAAGATGCGGCGGGAGGGTTCGGCGGATGCCGGCAACGGCGTCTTGTTCACCTTGTCGACCACGAGTTCGACGGCGGCGAGCATGCCGCGGCCACGGACATCGCCGACGAGCGGATGATCTCTCAGCGACTCCAGGCCCCGCATGAGCCGTGCGCCGGCCCTGACGCCGTTTTCGAGAAGGCCGTTTTCATAAAGCTTCAGGACTTCGAGGCCGACCGCGGCGCTGACTGGATGGGCCGAATAGGTATAGCCATGGCCGACGGCGGCAGCACCCGCGCCCTCGGCGATCGTTTCATAAACATGATCGGCCATGAAGACGGCGCCCATTGGGACGTACCCGGAGGTGAGACCCTTGGCCGTCGTCATGAGGTCGGGCACGACCTCATCCTCGCTGCAGGCAAAAAGCGGGCCGGTGCGGCCAAAGCCGGTGATCACTTCGTCCGCCACGAAAAGGATGTCATACTCGCGGCAGAATTCGCGCATGGCTTTCATCCAGCCTTTCGGTGGCACCAGAACGCCGCCCGAGCCCTGGATCGGTTCGACGTAGAAAGCGGCAACGCGTTCCGGCCCGATCGCCTCGACCTTGCTTTTCAGCGCCGCAAGCGAGGCGTCGATGATCGCCTGCGGATTGTCCCCCACCGGGTTGCGATAAGCATAGTGAGACGGGATCTTATGCTGCCAGTCGAAGGGAAGACCGAAGCCGGCATGGAAGGCAGGCAGCGCGGTCAGGCCCGCGCCGACCGTCGATGAGCCATGATAGCCCTGTTCGACCGAGATGAACTGATCGCGCCGAGGCTGCCCACGGGCATGCCAGTAGTAGCGGATGAAGCGGATCGTGCTGTCCACCGCATCGGAGCCGCCGAGGGTGAAATAGATATGGTTGAGATCGCCCGGCGCGCGGTCGGCGAGTTCGCCGGCAAGCCGGATCGCGGGCTCCGAGCCGAGGCCGAAATAGGCGGTAGCATAGGGAAGCTCGCGCATCTGCCGGGCCGCCGCCTCGACGATGCTTTCGTGGCCGTAACCGGCATTGACGCACCAGAGACCGGCGAAGCCGTCGATCAGTTGCTTGCCCGATGCGTCGGTGACCGTCGCGCCCTTGGCAGAGGCCAGCACACGCACGCCGAGCTTTTCATGGCCGCGATAGGAGGCGACCGGATGGATGAGGTGGGCGCGATCGAGTTCGATGAGGGAATTACTGTACATGGAAATCTCCGGATCAGCCGAGTGCCTGGCTGGCGAGGGCAAAGGTGGTGGCGGTCGGATCGGCGGCGTCGCGAATCAACGGCTTTGTCATCGTGATTCCGCCGCCGACATGGGCGAGCCCCTGTTCGGCGAGCCATGGGGAAAGCCCGGTCTCATCAGTGGTGTCGACCCTGAGGAACCGTCCGGGCCGCCTGGCGATGAAATGTTCGATGAGTTTCCTCGCCTGCCCGAGCTCGGCAGCCACCACGGGGCCGATCACTTCGCCGCGGCCGAAAGGACGCAGGCAAGCGAACCCGGAAATGCGGCCGTCACGGCGAATGACGGCGAATTCGCCGATCTTGGTGAAATAAGAGAGCAGCCCTTCGCGGTCGGCGCCGAAGGCAAGGCGGTCGAGTGCCGCGATAGCAGGAAGGTCGGCGTCGGTGGCGGCTTGCGTTTCCGCCGGCGCGGCGATGTCTCCGGCAAGGCCCTGGTGCTGCAGCACCGTTCCCGTCTCGTGGAAGCCAAGCTTTTGGTAGAGCGGCAGCCCTGCCGTCGTGGCCACCAGCCTCAACGGCCGGTCTCCCGCGGCCAGCAATGCGGCGTCCATGAGTTTCCGGCCGAGACCCCTGCCGCGCATCGTCTCGTCGACGATGACCATATTGATCGTCGCACAATCGCACTTGTAAGGCGTGACGAGGACGGTGCCGACGACCCTGCCATCCTCGACCGCAACCATCCCGTCGCTCAAGGCGAGCGCCAGCTGCCAGTCTTCCGTCCGATGCGGCCAGCCCGCCTGTCTTGAGAGCGCAACGGCGGCTTCCAGATGATCGGGGCCGAACGGGACGATTTCGATCTGACTTGCTTGCATGGGGGCGTCCTTCATGTCGTGCCCGCCAGTCTGCCGGAGCGCCGGCGGGCAGATCGTCTGAAGGCCATGGTTGAAGCAGTATCTTATGGCGCTGCTGTCATGGGCCGCCGCATCTTATGCTGGAACCGATCGATATTCATCGGATCCCGGGTCTGTCAGCGCATCATTGCCAGCGCTGCGGTAAAGAAATCCTCGCCTCCGAAGTTGCCTGATTTCAACGCCAGAAGCATATCGCCCTGCGCATTGCCAACCGTGCGCAGCACCGGTACGCCGGGCGCAATCTCCGGGCCGATCAGAAATGCCGGAATGGCGCTGCTGTCATGGGCCGCCGCATCTTATGCTAGAACCGATCGATATTCATCGGATCCAGACCCTGTCAGTGCATCATTGCCAGCGCTGCGGTAAAGAAATCCTCGCCTCCGAAGTTTCCTGATTTCAACGCCAGAAGCATATCGCCCTGCGCATTGCCGATCGTGCGCAGCACCGGCACGCCGGGCGCAATCTCCGGGCCGATCAGAAATGCCGGAATGGCGAGCCTGTCGACCGCCGCTCCTGAGGTTTCGCCGCCTGCGACCACAAGGCGGCGCACGCCTCTTTCCACCAGTTCGGCTGTGATGATCGACGTTGCGGTCTCGATCGCGTGGCCGGAGGCCTCTCGTCCATAAAGCAATTGCAGCCGGGACACGGTTTCAGGCGCAGCACTCGCGGCGACGACGACGGGGCCGGCGGAGATGCGGTCTCCAGCCCAGGAAATCGCCGCGGCGATCTCATCGGCACCGGCAAGCAGCCGCTCCGGGTCGAGCCGCAAAACGGGCATCGACCGTTCGGCGATGTCGAGCTGGTGTAGCGTCGCCTTGGAGCAACTGCCGGCAACGATCGCGGAAAGTCCGCCCACGGGACGAATGGCGTCAGCCGTCGTCGCACCGCCGGAGGATATCCGACCGGAGCGGACGAGCGCGCGGGCCAGGCCGAGTCCGAGGCCGGACGCACCGGTGGAGACCGGCGTTTCCAACGCGACCTCGCCGAGCGTTTCAAGGTCGCGTTCGAAAATTGCATCGGCAATGACAGCAGTGACGCCTGCCGCGCGGAGCGCGTCAAGCCTCGCCTTGACGGCGCCGGGTCCGGCCGTGATGGTGGTGAGATCGATCAATCCGACGGCATTGCGCGATTGGCGGGTGAGAACCCGAACGAGATTGGCGTCATGCATCGGATTGAGGGGGTGGTCCTTGAGCGGGCTTTCATTCAACGGCTGCCCGCCGACGAAGAGATGGCCAAGATAGACGGTGCGTCCCGTTTCCGGAAAGGCGGGCGTCACCAGCACGACACCGCCGCCAGCAGCATCGCTCAATGCTTCAGTGACCGGACCGATATTGCCGGCGTCGGTGGAATCGAAGGTCGAGCAGATCTTGTAGAGCACATGGCCGGCGTCCCGCTGGCGCAGCCATCGCTCGGCGCTCATCGCCGCCGTCACGGCGTCCGAGGCCGGGACGGAGCGGATCTTCAGCGAAACGACCACGGCGTCGACATCCGGTAGTGCCAGCGACGGATCGGGGATGCCGACCGTCTGCACCGTGCGCAGGCCGTTCTTCGTCAGCGTGTTGGCGAGGTCGGAGGCGCCCGTATAGTCGTCAGCGATTGATCCGAGCAAAATAGCCATCGTCTAGCTCCGTGCAAAAGGCTTGAACCAGCCAAGACCGTCCAGTGTGTGGCCGCGTGGGATGTATTCGCAGCCGATGAAACCGTCATACCCAAGGCGGTCGATTTCGCCGAACAGATAGGCATAGTTCAACTCCTCCCCATCCGGTTCGTTGCGTGACGGCACGCTGGCGATCTGGATATGGCCGGTGATCGACAGCAGACGTCGCAACGCCATAGTGACGTCGCCGTGGATGATCTGGCGGTGATAGATGTCGAACTGCAGCCTCAGGTTCGGCAGGCCGCATTCGGCAATCAGCCGCTCGGCGGCGGCGAAGTCGTTGAGGAAATATCCAGGCATGTTTCGGCCGTTGATCGGCTCGAGCAGGAGATCGATGCCCTTTTCCGCAAGCCGCCCGGCGGCATAGGTGACGGAGCGCCAGTAACAGGAGGAGGCGTCTTCGTCATGACGGTCGGCGATCCCTGCCATCAGGTGCAGCCGTCTGACCCCCGTCGCCGCCGCATAGTCCAGTGCCCGTTCGACATCGGCTTTCAGCGCATCGAACCGTCCGGGAAGGGCAGCAATGCCGCGCTCGCCTGCTGCCCAGTCGCCCGGCGGCAGGTTGAACAGGGCCTGCTGCAGATTGTTGCGGGCAAGCCGTTCGGCGATTGCCTCCGGCGTGGCTTCATAGGGAAACAGATATTCGACCGCAGCAAAGCCGGCCTCGGCTGCGGCGTCGAAGCGGTCGAGGAACGCCCATTCGTTGAACATCATCGTCAGGTTGGCGGCGAAAACTGGCATGTCTAGCGTTCCTTTTACAGGCTCTGCGGCTCTTTGGTCGAGCTGGGCAATTCAGCGCCGGAAAGCCTGGCGTAAAGCCGCGCGAGCGAGGAATCGTCGTCACGGCCCATGCCGGCCCCGGAGGCGGCCAGATACATTTGCAGGGCCGCTGCTGCGAGCGGTACCGGATAGCGCTCGGAGCGGGCCATGTCCTGGACGATACCGAGATCCTTGACGAAAATCTCGATGCTGCTGAGCGGAGTATAGTCTCCGGCCAGCACATGCGGCACGCGGTTTTCGAACATCCAGGAATTGCCGGCCGAAGCCGTGATCACCTCATAGACCTTGTCGAGGTCTAGGCCCTGCTTGGCGGCAAAGGTTATGGCCTCACAGGCGGCTGCGATGTGCACGCCGGCGAGAAGCTGGTTGATCATCTTGAAGGCAGCACCTTTTCCGGCCTCGTCGCCGAGCTCATAGACCTTGGCGGCCATGGCGTCGAGACCCGGGCGCGCCGTATCGAAGGCCTGTCTGGAGCCGGATGCCATGATCGTCAGTTCGCCACGCGCCGCCTTGGCCGCGCCGCCCGAAATCGGCGCGTCGAGATAATGCAGGCCGAGAGCTTCCACCCGCTGTGCCAGATCGCGCGCGACGGCTGGATCCATAGTTGCCGACGAGATGAAGACGGCGCCGGGCTTCATCGCATGCGCGACGCCTTGAGGTCCGAACAGCACGGCCTCGGTCTGCGCGCCGTTGACGACCACGGAGACGACAATGTCGGCGTCCTTTGCCGCATCAGCGGGGGTAGCTGCGCCACGTCCACCCTCGTCGACGAAGCGGTCCACTGCCGCCGGCGTGACATCATATCCAACGACGTCGAGACCTGCGCGCTTCATCGACAGGGCCATTCCAAGCCCCATGGAACCAAGACCGATGACGGCCGCGACAACGGCCGAGCCCGAGTTTTCAGCAAGCGGTGACATGAGGAGCTTCTCCGGTATCTTGAGAAAGGTCTGCGCCCCTCCGGGTGCTATCCCGGAAGGGCTGTTGTTCAGCGATTGACGGTTTTCGCGGGAACCGTCAACACGGCCAGCGAACCAATGACCAAGGCAGCCGCCAGCAGATACAGGCCGGCGCTGTTGGTGCCGGTGAAGTCTTTGAGATAGCCTACCAGAAACGGCCCGAGAAACCCGGCGAGATTGCCGACCGAATTGATCCAGGCAATGCCGGCCGCAGCGCCCGTGCCAGCGAGAAATGCCGTCGGAAGCGACCAGAACAGCGGCGCGCAACTGATGGCGCCGGCAGCAGCCAGCGAGAGGCAGACAATCGAGACCGCCGTGCTCGTCGCCATCGTCGCCGCGACAAAGCCACCGGCGGCGATGAGTGCCGGGACCACGAGGTGCCAGCGGCGTTCGCGCAGCCTGTCGGCGGAACGTCCAAGCGCCAGCATCACGACGAATGTGCAGATATAAGGGATCGCCGAAATCAGGCCGATATTGAGGTTTCCGTTGACGCCCGAGGCCTTGACGATGGTGGGCATCCAGAAATTCAGGCCATACTGCCCGAGCACGAAGCAGAAATAGATCAGGCACATCAGCCAGACGCGACGGTCGGTCAGCGTTGCGCCGATACTGTGCGGGCTTGCCGTCTTGGCCCGGTTCTCCGCCTCGATATTGGCCGTCAGCACGCCTTTTTCCTCATCGTTCAGCCATTTCGCGCCCTGGATCGTATCATCAAGGTAGAAGAACGTCGCAACGCCGAAAAGAATGGCTGAAATGGCTTCGATCAGGAACATCCACTGCCAGCCGGAAAGGCCGTGCGTCCCGTGGAAACTGTCCATCAGGAGGCCCGAAAGCGGATTGCCGAAAATGGCGGATATCGGGATCGCGGACATGAAGGTGGTGATGATCCTGGCGCGGCGATGGGCCGGATACCAGGCGGTCAGATAAAGAATGATGCCTGGGAAAAATCCGGCTTCGGCAACGCCCAGCAGGAAACGCAGGGCATAGAAGACGGTTTCCGAGGAGGTTAACGTGAAAGCGGCGGAAATGATGCCCCAGGTGAGCATGATACGGGCGATCCACACCCGTGCGCCAACCTTGTTCATGATGATGTTGCTCGGCACTTCAAACAGAAAATAGCCGATGAAGAAAATGCCGGCGCCGATGCTATAAGCGGCTTCCGAAAGTCCGAGCTCGCTCGACATCTGCAGCTTGGCAAAGCCGACATTGACGCGGTCGAGATAGGCGACCACGTAGCACAGCATCAAAAAAATGGTACGATGCGCAAGAATACCTTGCCATAGGCACGGTCTTCTAGCGTCTGGGCGGGATGTGCGCCAACGGCTGGCGCCTGCGTCTGCAGCGTCATGATTTTTCTCCTCCGATTGTTGCCGCGGTCTCCTGTCGATCCTCCCGCGGCACGCCGAACCATTTGTTGGCAGCGCTGCCATTTTAATTAAACCATTTTGGCAGCGCTGCCAATGGTAAATTGGTAGCGCTGCCAAAAAAACCTTGCTTCTTGGCGGGAGCGGTGAAAAATGGGTGCAGAGCGGTGGTCATCGGGCGGGCAGGCCGGGTAACCACCTCAACAGTCGGGTTCAAACGTAACGATGGAATTCAAACATCAGGCGACGGTGACGCTTGCCGAGGTCGCGGAAGCGGCCGGTGTCGGCGAGAGCACGGTGTCGCGCGTGTTGCGCAACCACGGTTCGTTTTCCGGCAAGACGCGCGAGCGGGTAATGGCCGCCGTCGAGCGGCTGGGCTATGTGCCGAACCGGATCGCGGGAACGCTCGCCTCCACCGGTTCGCGTCTTGTCGCCTTCGTCATTCCCTCGCTGTCCAACATCGTCTTTCCCGATGTGCTGCGCGGTGCCAGCGCCGTTCTGGAGGAAAACCGGTATCAGGCAGTTTTCTCGGTGACCGATTATGATCCGGGCAAGGAGGAAGCGCTCGCCGCCGCGATGCTCGCCTGGCGGCCGGCGGCGGTCATGCTGGCGGGATGCGAGCATACCGAGGGCACGGTGAAGATGCTGCGCGCCAGCGGGTGCCGGGTCGTCGAACTGCTCGATCTCGACGGCGATGCTCTCGATATCGCCGTCGGCTTCTCGAACCGCGCGGCCGGGCGGGAGAGCGCTGCCTTCCTGCTCAAGCGGGGCTATCGCCGGATCGGCTATGTCGGTCACGACCTGAACCGCGATACCCGCGCTGGCAAGCGGTTTTCCAGCTTCTGCGAAACGCTCGATGCGCATGACGCCCCGCTCGTCGCTCGCGAAATTCTCCCAGGCGCTTCGTCCGTGGAAAACGGCAGGTTGGGGCTGGAGCGGCTGCTTGCCCGGACGACCGATCTCGATGCGGTTTATTTCTCCAACGACGACATGGCGCTGGGCGGCTATTTTCATTGTCTGGCCGAGGGGATCGCGATCCCCTCGAAGCTCGCCATTTTCGGCTATAACGGCCTCGATATCGGCCGGGCAACCCCACAGCCGTTGTCGACCATCCGAACGCCGCGCGTGGCGACCGGGGAGATAGCCGCGCAACTGGTCGTCGCTAATGCGCCGCCGCAGTCCGTCGATCTCGGCTTTGAACTGATCGAAGGGGCAACCGCGTAATATTGGAGGAACTGTCATGTCCGACGCGCGCCTGCGTGAGGAAATCTGCCGATACGGCCGCTCGCTATTCGAGCGCGGGCTGACGCCCGGTTCATCGGGCAACATATCGTTGCGGCTGGAGGATGGCGGCTGGCTGGTTACGCCGACCAACGCCTCGCTCGGCTTTCTCGACCCGGCGCGGATCTCCAGGCTCGATGCCGAGGGCCGGCTCCTGTCCGGCGACAAGCCGACCAAGGAAATTCCGCTGCACACTGCCCTTTACGATACGCGCGGCAGCGCACGCGCCATCGTCCATCTTCACTCCACCCACGCGGTGGCACTGACCATGCTGCCGGAGATCGATCCGCGCGCCGCCCTGCCGCCGATGACGCCATATTATCTCATGCGCGCCGGCGAAACCGCGCTGGTGCCCTATTATCGTCCCGGCGATCCGGCAGTGGCCGACGCGATCCGTGGGCTGGCGGGCAAGTATTCGTCGGTGCTGCTGGCCAATCACGGACCTGTTGTCGCCGGCGACAGCCTGGAGGCGGCGGTCTTTGCGACCGAGGAACTGGAGGAAACGGCGAAGCTCTATCTGCTGTTGCGCAACCTCAATCCTCGTTTCCTCAGCCCGGCGCAGGTGGCCGATCTCGTCAACACCTTCGGCCTCGACCTTCCGTCGCATCACGATCACGATCACGACGGCGATTGAAGGCGTCACTCCGCCGGACGTTACCGCGGGCAGACGCGCAACCTTCTGCCAAACCCTGCTTTCGATACGATAGATTCTGCTTCCGATGCCGCCAATTCAGGCGAGCTGTGGGTGAAGCGGTGCCTATGATTGTGACAGCTCCGATCGTTCAAGGATACGCAGATGACGACGTTTCATCCGAAATACATTACCTTCGACTGCTACGGCACGCTGACCAATTTTCAGATGGCGGAGGCGGCGCGCGACCTCTACGGCGAAGAGCTCGACGAGCCACGCATGGCGGAGTTCATCAAGAATTTCGCTGCCTATCGTCTCGACGAGATCATGGGCGCCTGGAAACCCTATGCCGAGGTGGTGCACAATTCGCTCGAGCGGACATGCAAGCGCAATGGCGTGACATTTCGCGATGAAGCCGCCCGGATGATCTATGAGCGGGTTCCGACCTGGGGGCCACATTCAGATGTCCCGGCCGGTCTCGCCAAGGTCGCCAAGGAAATCCCTTTGGTCATCCTCTCCAACGCCATGAATTCGCAGATCATGTCGAATGTCGAAAAACTGGGCGCCCCCTTCCATGCGGTCTATACCGCCGAGCAGGCGCAGTCCTATAAGCCACGCTTCAGGGGCTTTGAATATATGCTCGATATGCTGGGCTGCGGGCCGGAAGACGTGCTGCATTGCTCGTCCTCCTTCCGCTACGACCTGATGTCGGCCCACGATCTCGGCATCAAGAACAAGGTCTGGGTCAATCGCGGCCATGAGCCGGCCAATCCTTATTACGGTTATGTCGAAATTCCTGACATCTCGGGCCTGCCTGGCGTCGTCGGGCTCTGACGGAGACACGCGGATGCAGTTCGAATCCTACTGGCACGACACGGCACCAGTCTTTGCCGGCGGCGCAGAAGGCCCTGTCGAAGGACATTATGACGTCGCCGTCATCGGCGCCGGCTTCACCGGGCTTGCCGCGGCGCGCCAGCTTGCTAAAGTCGGCGTCAAGGTCGTCGCGTTGGAGGCCGAACGGGTCGGCTGGGGAGCGTCGGGACGCAATGGCGGCCACCTTAACAATGGGCTCGCCCATAGTTTCCTCTCAGCCAAGTCCACACTCGGCGTGGAGCGGGCCGTTGCCCTCTACAAGGCGTTCGACGATTCCATCGATACGATCGAGGCGATCATTGCCGAAGAGGGAATCGACTGCAATTTCCGCCGCGCCGGCAAGCTGAAGCTCGCTTCCAAGCCGCAGCATTTCGATGCCATTGCCCGCAATTTCGAGGCTGTTCACAGAGAAGTCGATCCGGACACGGCACTTCTGACGGCGAGCGACCTGGAAAACGAGGTCGGCTCGCCTTTCCATGGCGCCATGCTCTCGAAGAAGAGCGCGATGATGCATATGGGCCGTTATGTCGCCGGGCTGGCCGCCGCGGCCGTCCGCCACGGCGCCGTCATCTTCGAAAAGGCAGCCGTGACCGCGCACCGGCAGGGCAATCGTCGCCACAGCCTGACGACGGCACGCGGCACAGTTACCGCGGACCACGTCCTGGTCGCGACCGGCGCCTATACGCCGTCGCTCTTCAGCTATTTTCGCCGCCGGATCGTTTCCGTCGGCAGCTTCCTGATCGCCACCCGCCCGCTGACCGATGCCGAAATCGCCGCTACGATGCCGGGCAACCGCACCTGCGTCACCTCAATGAACATCGGCAACTATTTCCGGCTGTCGCCGGACAAGCGGCTGATCTTCGGCGGTCGTGCCCGGTTTTCCGCCACGTCCGATCAACGATCAGACGCAAGGAGCGGCGACATTCTCCGCGCCAGCCTGGCTGAAATCTTCCCACAGCTTGCCGGCGTCGAGATCGACTATTGCTGGGGCGGCCTCGTCGACATGACCAAGGACCGCTATCCGCGCGCCGGCTATGTCGATGGTGTCTGGTATGCCATGGGCTATTCCGGCCACGGCGCCCAGCTCTCCACCCATCTCGGCATGATCATGGCCGACGCCATCCTCGGCAAGGCCGACCGTAACCCGATCAAGGGTCTCGACTGGCCCGCCGTCCCCGGCCATTTCGGAAAGCCTTGGTTTCTGCCGCTCGTCGGGCTCTATTACAAGACCCTCGATCGCTTCCAGTAACAGGCCGGATCAGTTCTTGCAGCCACTGTTCTAGAGCATGATGCCGAAAAGTGTGAGCGGTTTTCGGACGACATCATACTCTAATTATTTAATTTGGAATAGGATTCAGATTTTGGGCCGAACATGCCTGAAATCATCCTAGCCGACTGACAACGCTATTCAAGCTTACGCTGCGGCATGAGTATGAAACCCAGCGACAGCATCAGCGGTATCCCTGACCATACGATTTCGACACCGGGCGACGCCCAGTCGAATTGATAGAGATAGAAAGCCCCGCCAAGCCGGGCCGCCAGGATGTCCAGGCACGAAATCAATCCCAATCTGGATGCATCGACATAGGAGAACGCGAGGGCCGTTGACGGAATGTTGGCGATCGCCATCGCGGCGCCCGCGACAAACATGACGAAGAAGAGGCCGCTTGCGGAATCTATTGACAAGTGCATGAAAATGATCAGACCCGCGCCAGCCAGGATTGCCGAGACCATCAAACACTCGGAAAATAGACACGGCTGACCCTGCTCATCATATAGCAGACGATGGTGAATGAAACCCACGGCGACGCTCCGAGGAGCGCCAAATAGGTATCGGTGGCCCCGCCATGAGCAGCCCTAAGCGGAACGGAGCAGATGAGCCAGGTCACTTGGCCGTAGATGACGAAAACCGTCACAAGAACCGACAGCAGGCCCTTCCATGACATCGACGGCGATCCGGTGACCTCCGTGGAGGAGGCCCTTTCAGACACCACCGCCGTGGATTTCCCAGCTAGAAAGAAAGCCAGAATCGATAAGAGAACGATCAAAATAACCGAACTGCGAAGAGCGAACAGCTGCGCGGCCATGATCAACGCCAGGGGCGCGATCACGCAGACGGCTCCTGTTGTCGTCGCCCAGTAGGAAAGATACTTTGCCTTTTCCTTGTACATGATCGAAATGATGGAAGGGATAAGCGGTGAGAAAATCCCCGCTCCCAGGCCCATCAGAATCCGCGCTGACAAGAGACCGTAAAAGGCGCCCGAAGCGAACAGCAGAACCGCCCCGGCCAAAAACAGGACAAGCCCCAATCGAAACAGGCTCAGAAGGATATGCGGAGTCCGGGCAAAATACGAAGGAACGATGCCCGCAACCAAGGCGATATTATAGGAATAGGCGAGAAGAATGCTGTCTGCGGCGCTCATCTCGTATCCCCTAGACAAGCTTGCCAATATGATCGGGAAAATAGAGATATCGGCTGTGTAGGCAGATGCGGCCGAGAGCACCGACAGGAAGAGCAGCCTTCCGCCTGACGGCCTCTCCCTCATGTCCGTTTGGACTTTCGTGATTGCTTGGCGTAGCTGCCCTTTTCCCGCTTTGGCCCCACGCGATCGACAATCGTGCTTTTGTACGCCGCCCAGTCATCCTCCCCGAACTCATCGAGGGATTCCACGAAGCCGAAGTCTCTGACGGTCCCAAGGGACAGGAAATCGAAATTTACCGGAAAAACCTGCAGGATCGGCTGGTTTCGCCGATAGATGATCTCGGTGTCGGTCTTCAGGATTTTGATGTTCGTGAAGAGCGGGCCGAACCAGGCGTCCGTCTCGACGATGCCTTCGTACGTGAATGTGTGATTGTTGGGAGTGTGATTGATGGGGGCGCGAACATAAGCGAAAACTCCGGGGGGCGTTTTCAGGACGAGCCCGCTCCACAATTGGAACGAACCGCCCTCCGGCACGGAGGATATGAACGGCGGAGAATATCCTTGCACCTCGGCAGGCGCGGAGGCATTGAAGTGAGCCTTGAATTTTGGAAACTGGAGAGTGTCCGCCTGTATCCAACTGTCGATGCCCGCGCATTTGAATAGAATGACCCTTCCATCCCATACCACGCGGAAGTCTATGGGCGGAAATACGTACCACCCCAGCTGCGATGCCAGCCTGATCGGCTCGCAATATCTGTAGGCTCGAACAGGAAGCGTACCCGAGGCTGAGGAATCCGCAGGGATCGGCTTCACAGCCGACGGGATCATGCGCAAAAATGTTATGCCGACGTCACCGTCGGACTCCGGCTGAACCAAGCTGCGCATGATCTGATTGCAACCCTTACGCTGCTTCGTCCATCAGGGCGACATCAAAAGCAGGGCTCTTGTTCGCGATATGGACTCGGCCGTCATCAACGAAATCGGCAATGTCAAATGCAGGACTTTTATTTGCAATATGCACTTTGCCATCATCGATGAAATCGCCGATGGCAAACATGGGGCTTTTGTTGGCGATGTGAACATTGCCGGCGTCGGCAAAGTCAGCTGCTTTGTACGCAACTCGCTGCTTGGCGAGTGAATCATCATGTTTCATATCACCACCTATAGTAAAGCGACGAGACTGTCGCCTACCGAGGCTAGCATTACAGCCGCGCATGTCAACCTGGCTCAGCAGCGCGGGAGGCTGATATTTGCTTCTGCTGGCGTCTTCTTGCCGAAGCGCTTTCACCAGCGCGTCCCCCAAATCTTAACATGCTGTAGAACAACCTGCCGTCAAAGCAGCGTCAAAGAAATGTTGTTTGGGCACCGCAATTTTGCAGACATCCGCCAAGGCTGCGGAGTACTCAAAATGATGTGTCGGAGTTGCTCCAGCAGGAGCATCGACCGTCGCTCCGATCATCCAGCGCCGGAATGATGTCCCGGCGCTTTTTTGTTTTCTTGTAGTTAGGCGAGCCCACCGATGTGGAAGCTCTTCATTTCCAGATATTCGTCGATGCCGCATTGGGCGCCTTCACGACCGAGGCCGGATTGCTTGACGCCGCCGAAGGGAGCCACCTCAGTCGAGATCGCCCCCGTGTTCAGGCCGAGCATCCCGAATTCGAGCGCTTCGGCGACCCGCCAGGAGCGTTTCAGGCTCTCGGTGTAGAAATAGGCCGCAAGGCCGAAGGGCGTGGCGTTGGCGATGCGGATCGCCTCTTCCTCATTGTCGAAACGGAAAAGCGGGGCAACGGGTCCGAAGGTCTCTTCGCTGGCAAGCTGCATCTCGGTCGTCGCGCCGCCGAGCACCATCGGCACCGCATATTGATCGCCTTCAGGCACGGAACCTGCGGTGGCGAGGATCCGCGCTCCCTTTTCCACCGCATCGTCGACATGACGCTTGATCTTCTCGATCGCCGCTCTGTTGATCATCGGCCCGATATCCGTGCCGGCATCCGTGCCGGCCCCGACCTTCATGGCCGATACGCGCGCGGAAAGTTTGGCGGCAAAGGCCTCGTAGACGCCGGACTGGACGAGAAGCCGGTTGGCGCAGACGCAGGTCTGCCCGCCATTGCGGAATTTCGAGGCGATAGCACCTTCCACGGCAAGATCGAGATCGGCATCGTCGAAGACGATGAAGGGTGCGTTGCCGCCGAGTTCAAGGCTAAGCCGCTTGACGCTGTCGGCCGCGCCGCGCATCAGCAGCGAGCCGACGCGGGTCGAGCCGGTGAAAGAGATCTTGCGGACGGTCTGGTTCGCCATCAGTTCGTCGCCGATGCCGGCCGGCATGCCGGTGACGATGTTGATCACCCCCTTCGGGATGCCGGCGCGCTCCGCCAAGACGCCGAGCGCCAGTGCCGAAAAGGGGGTGAGGTCCGATGGCTTGATAACGACCGTGCAGCCTGCGGCGAGCGCCGGCCCGACCTTGCGGGTGATCATCGCATTCGGAAAATTCCACGGCGTGATGATCGCCGACACGCCAACGGGCTCCTTCAGAACGACGATCCGCCGATCCGCCGTCGGTGAGGGAATGGTCGTCCCGCCGATGCGGCGCGCCTCCTCGGAGAACCATTTGATGAACGAGGCGCCGTAGCGGATTTCGCCGCGCGCTTCCGTCAGCGGCTTGCCCTGCTCACGGGTGAGGATCAGCGCCAGATCCTCGATATTGTCGAGCATCAGATCGTGCCAGGCTTCCAGCAATGCGCCGCGCTCGGCATTGGTCCTGGCGCGCCATGGAGCAAAGGCCTTTTCCGCGACGGCGATTGCCGCCCTCGTATCGGCTCCGTCCATGTCGGGCACAGTGCCCAGCATATGCTGGGTCGCCGGATCGATCACCTCGATCGTGCGCCCGGTTTCAGCCCCGCGCCATTCTCCGTCGATCAGCCCTTGCTGACGAAACAGGCTGCTATCCCTTAGTCCGTTCATTCTGTTCTCCATTGATCAGCCAAGTGCCGAAAGCACCGATGCCGTGATCGCGTCGGTCTTGTCCTTACCGGGAATTGCGCCGATGCCGTTTGCCGTCGTCGCCTCGATTGATGCCATCACCCTTGCGGCGGCAGCCGTTTCTCCCAAATGCTCCAGCATCATCGCGCCCGACCAGATGGCGGCGATCGGATTGGCGATGCCGCGATCAGCGATATCGGGCGCCGAGCCGTGGACCGGTTCGAACATCGATGGCGCCGAGCGATCGGGATTGATATTGGCGGAGGCTGCAAAGCCAAGCCCGCCCTGGATAGCGGCGCCGAGGTCGGTCAGGATATCGCCGAACAGGTTGGAGGCGACCACGACGTCGAGACTATCGGGCGCCATGACCATGCGGGCGGCCATGGCGTCGATATGGTAGCTGGTCACCTCGACATCGGGATATTCGGCTGAAAGCCTCTGGGTGATCTCGTCCCAGAAGACCATCGAATATTTCTGCGCGTTGGACTTCGTCACAGAGGCAAGCTTGCCGCGTCGCGCCCGTGCTTGCTCAAAGCCGAAGCGCAGGATGCGCTCGACTCCCGTGCGGGTGAAAATCGAGGTCTCCACAGCCACTTCATTATCGGTCCCCTGGTGGACGCGGCCACCGGCGCCGGAATATTCGCCTTCGGTATTTTCACGAATGCAGAGGATGTCGAAGCCGTCAGACCGCAACGGTCCCTGCACACCCGGCAGCAGCCGGTGCGGGCGGATATTGGCATATTGCACGAAGGCCTTGCGGATCGGCAGCAAAAGCCCATGCAGCGACACCGAATCCGGCACTTTGCGAGGCCAGCCGACGGCGCCGAGCAGGATGGCATCGAAGGATCGGAGCGTTTCGATGCCATCGGCGGGCATCATGCTGCCGTTCTCCAGATAGTAGTCGCAGGACCAGGGATAGCTGGTTGCATCAAGAGAAAATCCGTTCAGGCCGGCTGCCTTTTCGAGTACGGCCCAGGCTGCAGCCGTCACGTCGGGGCCGATGCCGTCTCCGGGCAGAAGGGCGATCTTGTAGGTTTTCATCGCAGGTCCTCCAGGCTGATGAGCACACTCTTGCTCTTGCGGTTGGCGAGATAGGCGTCGCGGCCGAGATCCTTGCCGATGCCGGACTGCTTGTAGCCCCCGGTCGGCAGGATATGGTCGCGTGAGCGGCCGTAACGGTTGACCCAGACGGTGCCGGCCTGCAGGCGGCGGGTCACGCGGATGGCACGCGAGAGATCGCGAGTGAAGAGGCCGGCGGCAAGCCCATAGGCCGGATGATCGGCGAGGCTCAACGCCTCTTCCTCATCCTCAAAGGTCTGAATGGTCAGCACCGGTCCAAAGATTTCCTCAAGAACCGCCGGCGATGTTGCCGTCACGCCTGATATCAGGGTCGGTGCGTAGAAATAACCTTCGCGGTCGAGCCGGCGGCCACCGGTGAGGCATTCGGCGCCGTCGTCGATGGCTGCGCGGATGATACCGTCCATGCGGGCAATCTGGCGTTCGGAGATGACGGGCGAATAATCGGTTGCCTCATCCCAGGTGGGGCCGGGGCGGATGGCCGCGAGCCTCTTGACGAGTGCGGCTGCGAGCGCGTCCGCCACCTTCGCCTCGACGATCAGGCGGGATCCGCAAACGCAGGCCTGGCCGGCGTTGGAGAGAATGCTGCCGGCGATTGCGCCGGCTGCAAGCTCGAGATCGGCATCGGCGAAGACCAGTTGCGGGCTTTTGCCGCCGAGTTCCAGCGTCATCGGCTTGACGCCGGTGCGGGCGATGTTGGTCATGATTGCCGAGCCGGCCGCAGTCGAGCCCGTGAAGCTGACCTTGGCGATGCCCGGATGTCCGGTGATCGCATTTCCGGTGGTTGGGCCGTCGCCGAGCACGATGTTGACGAGACCGGCCGGCAGGCCGGCTCGCACCGAAAGTTCGGCGAGATAGAGCGTCGAAAACGGCGTCATTTCCGACGGCTTCAGCACCACCGCATTGCCCGCCGCCAGCGCCGGGCCGAGCTTCCAGCCGGCCATGGACAAGGGAAAATTCCAGGGCGTGATGGCGCCGACGACGCCATAGGGTTCGGTCATGATCATGCCGAAGTTCGCGTCGTCGGTTGGGACGAGGTCGCCGCCTTCCTTATCGGCGAATTCGGCAAAGAAGCGGATCTGCTCGGCGGTGACGGCGATGTCGCCGGCGACGAGATGGCCGACGGGCCGTGTCGAGGAGAGCGCTTCGAGCCTGGCGAGGGTTTCCGCCTCTACCTCGATCATGTCCGCCCAGCGCTGCAGCGCCACGGTTCGCTCGCGTGGCCGTACGCCACCCCAGTTGCTCGTCTTCAATGCGGTCCTGGCGGTTTCGACGGCCTGGTCGACAAGGGCCTCGTCGGCCAGCGGGCAGCCTGCATAAGCCTTGCCGTCGGATGGGCGATGCATGTCGATGACGGCCTCGGCCGGAACCAGCCGGCCGCCGATGAAATGTCCGACGGGCAGGGAAATCGTGTTCGGATCGAAGCTGAGTGTCATCGCATGTCCTCGGGATGGGCTGAGGCAAGCCTAACCGGGGAAGGCGAGCAGCATGCATCGACCGGCAGTGCCGCAGCGGCGAAAAATTGCGTTTTCGCCGCCGCCGCAGTCAAATCTACGGCGTCGGCGTTAGGTCACGGTCACGTAGATCTTGCGTACCGTCTCGATCGTCTTCCAGACGCCAACGAAGCCTGGCTTCATGACGAAGCTGTCGCCGGCCTTGTAGACCACCGATTCGCCGCCTTCCGGCGTGATTTCGACCAGGCCGGAAAGGATGTGGCAGAACTCGAACGTCTCGCCCTTGATTGAGCGCGTCTCGCCGGGTGTGGCTTCCCAGACGCCGCTATGAACCGTCTCGCCGCGGGCGATGTCCTGCGCCCAGGTCTTGAAGGCCGGATCGCCCGAGATCAGCCGTTCCGGGAGCGGGCCGGACTCGCGCGGCGCGAAGGTCGGGTTGGTATCGATCGTCTTGAGGAGGGACATGATTTTGCTTTCCTGGGTTGAGAACTCAGTAGCCGCGGCTGCGATCGATCAGCCCGATCGGATCGAGGCCCGCCTGGTGCCGTTTGATGTTGCCGATCACGGCAGCCGCGGCGGTTTCAGCTTGGGTGGCACTCGCAATGTGCGGCGTCAGCAGGATCTTCGGATGGTTCCAGAAGGCGTGGTCCTCAGGCAGCGGTTCCGGCTCGGTGACGTCGACGACGGCGCCGGAGAGATGTCCGGCGTCGAGCGCGTCGACGAGCGCCTGGTGGTCGAGCTGGGCGCCTCGGCCGACATGGACGAGGGCTGCGCCGGCCGGCAGTCCGGCGAAGAGCTCGGCATTCAGGAAGCCGCGCGTCTCATCCGTCAGCGGCAGCAGGCAGACGAGAATGTCGGTGGTAGCAAGCAGAGTATCGAGACCGTCCTGGCCGCTCAGGCATCGGATGCCGTCGATCTCGCGCGGGCTGCGGCTCCAGCCCGAAAGCGGAAAGCCGAAGGGCTGCAGACGTTCGAGCACTGCGCTTCCAAGCATGCCGAGGCCGAGCACGCCGATGCGGCGGTCCGAGGCTTGCCTAGGAGCGATGGTCTGCCAGGTCCGGCGGCGCTGCTGGTCGAGATAGGCCGGCAGGTCGCGATGGAGCGCAAGGACCGCCAGCGTCACATATTCCTGCATCATCCTGATGATGCCGTCCTCGACCATGCGCACGACCTTGACCGATGCAGGCACCGTATCGATACGGAACTGGTCGATGCCGGCGCCGATCGAAAACAGGATTTCGAGATTGCGATAGCGCGCGAGGTCCTCCGGTACGGTCCAGGTGATCAGGTAGCGCACGGCGTCCGGTTCGACCGACTGGGGATCCATGGAGAAGGCAATGTCGGGCAGTTCCCGCGCGAAGGCTTCGGCAAATATGGCGCCGCGCTTCGCATCGGCATTGAAGAGAAAGGTCATTGGATCCGATCCTCGATCATGTCATCAGGCGCAACGGCGGCCGAGTGCCTCGATCATCGCCTGGCAGGCCGAAAGTTCACTGGCGAGGATGAATTCGTCCGGCTTGTGGGCGCGGCCGATGTCGCCCGGTCCGCAGATGATCGCATCGATGCCGGCGCGCTGAAAAAGCCCGGCCTCCGTGCCGTAGCTGACGGCGGCGAGCGGCTCGGCGCCGGTCAGTTCGCCAAGCAGTGCTGCAAGCGGCGCATCGGCGGCCAGCGAAAGCGCCGGATAGGCGCTGAGCTCGCGCCATTCCACCTGAAAGCCGCGCTGCGACAACCCCTCGGCCGCCGTGCGGAGCGGCGCTAGCAACGCGGCGGGATCGACGCCGGAAATGGCCCGCGCTTCGAACTCTGCCTCGCAACTGTCTGGAATGATGTTGACCGCCTGGCCGCCCTTCAGCGTGCCGACCTGAAGCGAGGAGTAGGGCGGTTCGAAGACAGGATCGAACGGGCCGCAGGCGAGCCGTTCGGCTTCGGCGCGGGCGCGAGCCAGAACATCGGTAATGGCATGGATTGCGTTCAGTCCCTGGTCCGGACGCGAGGAGTGGCCGGAGCGGCCCCTGACTGTCAGCCGGGCGGCGGCCTTGCCCTTGTGGGCGCGGATTGCCCGCATGCCGCTCGGCTCACCGATGATCGCGCCAAGCGGAGTGGCGCAGAGCTCGGGCAGGCGGGCGATCATGTGGGGTACGCCGCGGCAGCCCGCCTCCTCGTCATAGGAAAGGGCAAGGTGGACGGGCTGGCGAAGCGGTGTTTCCGCCAGCGCCGGAACGGCCGCAAGAACGGCGGCCAGGAAACCCTTCATGTCGGTAGCGCCGCGACCGTAAAAGCGGTCTGCTTCGGCCCGCAAGCGGAAAGGGTCGCTGGTCCAGCCGCTTTCGGCGGCGGGGACCACGTCCATATGGCCTGAGAGGATATAGCCCGGCGTTTCCTTCGGGCCGATCGTGGCAAAGAGATTCGACCGATCGCCCTCAGGGCCGGGGAGCTCCGTGACGACAGCGCCGTGGCTTTGCAGATAGTGCCGGATCCACGCCACGATCTCGCCGTTCGGCGTGCCGACGACGGAGGGGAAACCAACGAGCCTTTCGAGAATTTCAATTGCCTGCATGGGATTCCTCACAGTGCGGGGATCTTCGAGGTGCCTGCAACTGGGCTGACGGGAGACGGCATTTCCGGGCTCTTAAGGTGAACGGCGACAGCGGCCGATTGGCCTAGCCAATGACTTTAGAGGACGCTCCAGGCTTTATTTGCCGAAAGTGTAGCGGATTTGGTCGATTGTTGTGTTTGCGCCGGCCTCACCAGTGAATTGTATCGAACGATCTGTTCTAGTCTTGGCAGAGAAGTTTCCAGATGCCGGCTTGGCCAGAAAAATGCGGCAGGGGGTGGGAGTGAGTGAACTGACATCCGAATCCAGGTTCGTCGATAGTTTCGAGACACATATCGCCGGGATCGACAGCGTTGCCCTCGACAAGTTGCATGCGCTGTCGATGACCGTCGCCTGGCCGCATCGTGGCGAAGACTGGCAGTTCTTGCGGGAATTCGGCCAGGGTATCGTGGCGATCGATGAAATCGGCCGCATCCTGGGCTCTGCGATGTGGTTTCCCTACGATGCCCAATTTGCCACGATCGGTATGGTCATCACCTCGCCGCGTCTTCAAACCAATGGCGCCGGGCAATGGCTCATGGGCCACGCGCTGGAGCAGGTCGCCGGGCGGAACCTCGGGCTGAATGCGACGCGCGCAGCGCGACGTCTCTATCGTTCCCTGAACTTTGTTCGCGAGGCGCTCGTCTTTCAATGCCAGGGAGAAGCGATATCGCCGCCGGGTGTGGAGCTGCCGCCCGGTGCCGCAATACGGGCAGTTGAGGCCAGCGATCTGGAAGCGATCGCCGAACTGGATTGCGTGGCCTTCGGCACCGATCGTAAGCTGCTCTTGGCCAGGCTGATGGCAAACTCCAAAGGCATCGTATTGACCCGCGCCGGCCGGATCGAGGCTTTCTCGCTTTGCCGGCGGTTCGGGCGTGGCCATGTCATCGGTCCCATTGTTGCGTGCAGTGACGCGGACGCGATCGCCGTCGTCCGCCCGCATGCGGCCGAGCATGCAGGGGCGTTCCTGCGCCTCGACACACGCGAGCAGGGCGGGACCTTTTCCGATTTCCTCTCCCGCTGCGGTCTTCCTGTCCACGATATCGTGACGACCATGTCGCTCGGCGGCCCCTGGCTCCCGGTTCCGGGACACGAGCCGAGGACCTATGCGCTCGTCAGCCAGGCACTCGGTTGACGCAGGCCGGATAGGCGCCGATGCAACCGGCATTCGCCATGCATCAAGCGTAGGGACAGACGTGGAGGCAGGTCAAAACCTGCTGACGTTCGAATTCCGGTCGGAGCGAGTGGTATTCTCAGAACCCTACCGGGCTCTCCCAGCGGTACATGGTCTCGAGCGAGAACACTGAGGCATCGATCGGCAACACAGAATGCTACGCATACCACTGCGACCAGATATTTCTTACAGGTCTCCCGTCCAGGGTCATCGCTCGTCTCCTCATCATCGGCTAACCCTCGAACATCCTTGCGGCAAAGGAGCCAACGCCTTGGCGAAATCGGATTTCGACGTCGGTTACGATCGCATCCATGGGGATGTCGTGGTCCTGAGGACGGATGGTGTCGATCTCCTGGAAGTCGAAACCGACGCCGATCGCGAAAGGCCGGGGATGGAGAGAGGCCAGCGTTCGATCGAAATAGCCGCCTCCGAATCCGAGCCGGTAATATTGCGCATCGAATCCGACGACCGGCGCGACGACGATATCGGGCAGGCGCTCTTCGCCGCGAAGTGGAACCGGGATGTTCAGGATGCCGCGTGTCAGTTCCTCGCCGACGCTCCACGAGCGGAAGCTGAGGGGTGTCCTTTTTTCCGTCACCACTGGCAACAGGCAGGTGGCGCCGCAAGCTGCCGCCGACTGCATCCAGCCGCGAAGGTCCGGCTCACCCAGAAACGGCCAGTACAGGCTGACGTTGCGGCCGGCGATCTTCGGCAAAAGCCGATCCAGATGATGGCGGATCAGAGATGTTCGCTGCTCCCGCTCATTCGCGCCGAGCAGCGTCCGGCGCTCTATCAGACGACGGCGTTCAGCCTTCCGCCACTCCCGGACAGCTTCCGGGTGCGACTCAAGCCCCATGTAAACCGGATCGACCTCGTGCATGAAGCAGGCCGGTGAGGCGTAGCCATCGGCACTGATTTTCCTGACATCGTCACTCATGGAGCGTTTCTTTTCTGTTCGTCGTCCTCATTTCATATTCAAATAGAGAATAACAGCGCGATACCATTCTTCAATAGAGATCGGTGTTCGCGTGACCTGAAATCTCTTTTGTCAGTGGGAAGGGCTTCAGGCGCCGAAATCCAAGAGGGTTGCTTTCCCCGCACCCAAACCTCCGGCTTCTACTCAAGGCATCTTGAAATTATATCGTAATACGATATATTATCAACATGCACCGATTGTTGAGGAGCGAACTTCATGGAAAACCGACTGCATCCCGCGTTGCGCCGCCTCGCGCCCTTTCCTCGTGATGAGGCGTTCGAAAAGCTGCGGCAAAGAGTCCGCACCTTGCTCGATAATGGGGAAGCAAGTCGTTGGGAGCTTTTGCGCGCGGAGTGGCTGTACGATGTGGCGTTGCTGACGAATGACTTTCGTCTCTGGATGCAGCATCTCGATAAGGGCTTCGGCACCGCCAACAAGGCTGCATTATCCCCTGGAAGTGGGATGGCTCAGCTAATTGAACGCAGCCCGAGATAGGCCGCCAAACTGACGGCGGAGAGGGCAATCGTCAGCCTGGGTCTCGCATCGTCGAACATCGCCGCCAGCGAAAGGCCGAGCATCAGGATGGCAGATTTTGCCCAGAGATTCTGATCGGAGACGGTAAAAGCGATTGCCGCCAGAAAGACGGCGCTTGCGACGATGGTCACTGGGGCGGATTTCTCGGCGAGATCGCCATCTGAGAAATACGGCAGCAGAAAACGGCGCATGCTCAAGCCTGAAGCGACGCTCAGAAGAAGACAGGTCAAGACAAGGTGCAACATGTGGTCGTCGCCGATCGATCTGCAGATCGTTCGGCAGATGCAAACCGCATGCCAGCCTCAAACCCGCAAATCCTCATCCGACGGAGACAATGTCGCCGCCTGCGTGGCTATTTGCTCGGCGTCGCGATCCTTTTTTCGGCAGTCGCTTGCCTGTCCCGGTCCGCGGATGGCGTTTTTCGTTCAACGCCGAAACCGGCTTGAGTTGGCATGATGATTTTTATATAGAGAATTATCAATCGTCTTAATTTCGAAAACGAGATCTTTTCATTGGACCTTTCGTCGATCGAGATATTCCTCGCCGTTGCCAGCGACCGCAGCGTGACCAAGGCTGCCAAGGCTGTAGGGCGGGTGCCGTCGAATGTGACGACGCGCATCCAGCAATTGGAGGAGGACCTCGGCGTTTCCCTCTTCAGCCGTGACGGCAAGAAGATGACGTTGACACGGGAGGGCGAGACGTTTCTTGCCTATGCCAACCGGCTTATGGCGCTTGCGCTCGAAGCGCGCCAGGCCGTGCGGCCTCTCGCCCCATCGGGAATATTGCGGGTCGGCACCATGGAAAGCACGGCGGCAAGCAGACTGCCGTCGGCGCTGACGCAATTCAATCAGATGTGGCCTGATGTGTCACTTCATCTGACAATGGGGGCCTCCCGCGATCTTGCCTGCGACGTTCTCTCCGATGTGCTGGATTGCGCGCTGATTGCCCGCCCACCCAAGACGATGCGCGAGGAGGATTCAGGTTTCGATGCCGAACTCAAGGCGCTGGAGATGGAGCCGATCTTCGTCGAAGAGCTGTTGATTGTGTTGCCATCCGGGCATCCCTCCATCAAATCCGCCGCAGACCTGCGTGTCGGATCACTCGCCGCTCTAGAGCCCGGCTGCACCTATCGCAGGATCGCCGAAAACTGGGCGCGCAAATCGAGCGCGCTGCCGACGAGCGAGCTCGGTTCCTACCACGCGATCCTGGCGAGCGTTGCGACCGGGAATACGGCGGGTGTCATGCCGCGATCCGTCCTTGACCTCATGCACTGGCCGACGCCTGTCCAGACCTATCAATTGGGGCTCGTTGAGACGCTGCTCGTCTATCGCAGGAATGATCGCCCCAGCGCGTTCAACGCATTCCACGAAGTCCTCAGCGCGACCAAAGGCAGAGGTCCCCGGTTGACAACAAACTAGTCCGCACGCCTTTCTCCTTCGCCGCCAGATAATCCTCGCTTAAAATTGGTCTTGTCATGCAGTATCCCGTTTCCCCAAAGCTGGGACCGAGCCGCTTCCGCCGCTTCCGTTTGTTCTCACCTATTCTGGCCGGTGCGACCTTACGAGAGCGATTGATTGCATGTCTCGGCGCTTTGCTGGCCATCGGTTTCACCGGCGTCATCAGCGGCTATCTGTTCGGACAGGGACCGCATCTTCCCTTGATCGTCGCGCCGATGGGGGCGTCCGCGGTGCTTCTTTTCGCGGTGCCGGCAAGCCCGTTGGCGCAGCCATGGTCGATCATCGGCGGCAATACGATTTCCGCTCTGATGGGAATCATTGCCGCCTATTTCATTCGTGATCCGATCGTCGCGACCGGTGTCGGCGTTTCGCTTGCCATCGGCGCGATGTCCTTCACGCGGTGCCTTCATCCACCAGGAGGAGCCGCCGCACTGACCGCCGTACTCGGCGGCCCTGTCGTTGCCGGCTGGGGGCTCCTCTTTCCCTTCGTGCCCGTCGCTTTGAACTCCTGCATTCTCGTCGGTCTTGGCCTGCTGTTCCACAGGCTGTCCAAGCGGAATTATCCGCACGTCGTTCCAAAGCCGGCGGAGAACACCCATCAGACGATCGACCCGCCATCCTCGGTGCGTGTGGGTTTCCGCGAGGAAGATGTCGATGCGGCCCTCGAAGCGCTTGACGAAACTTTCGATATCGACCGGGCAGACCTCGGCCGGCTACTGCAGCAGGTCGAGTTGCAAGCGGCCATCCGCTCAAACGGCAAGATCAGCTGTGCCGATATCATGTCGCGCGACGTGATCGCCATTGGGGAGGCTTCGGAACCGGATGCCGCTCGGCACCTTCTGCTCAAGCATAATATCCGTACACTGCCGGTGAAGGATCCAGAGGGCCGTCTCGTCGGCGCTGTCGGTTTACGGGAGTTGTCGATGAGCACTGAGACCATCGCCCATGCGATCTCGAGGCCGGCGGTGGCTAGACCGTTGGATCCTGCTCTGTCGCTATTGCCCGTTCTGACGGACGGGCGCACGCATGCCGTTATCATTGTCGATGGCGATTACCGCATTCTTGGCCTGATATCGCAAACGGATCTCCTGAGCGCAGTGGCGCGGCTGCTGCCAAAGGAGGACAATGCTATTGCGGCGGTGGCCTGAGGCGTGGACGTGGAGCTTAGCTGGAGAAGAAGTCGGTGCTGATCGAGCGCGATTCAAATGGCGATTTTATCCTGGAATCATCGGAACTGGCGGAGCGGTTCGGATTGTCGCTGGCCGATCTTCGCCGCCACATGCGCCATGGTTCCGTCGTCAGCTCCGTGGAAGTCGGGACAGCTGAACACGAGGGGACGAAACGGGTGTCGCTTCGGCTCGGCAATAGGCTTTGGCAAGCCGTTTTGAACGATGAAAATGAAGTGCAGCAGGAGCAGATGACCGTTCTTCGGGGTAAATCCTCCGGACGGCATCCACGCTGACATCATCGTTATGTGTGATACCGCGCGGTGCTTGTGACCTGCAGGCACCGCATTTCCTACCGATCGCTCGTTTCGAAGAGGCCGCGGGCCGCCTCGACCATCGACCGCAGGTGATTGGGGTCGCGCACACCCTGGCGGTAGAGTTCGATGACGATACTCGCCATTCGTTCGGCTTCGTCGCTGTCCTTTGCCACCTGGTATTCGGATCTGAGCTTGTCGAAGACCTGCTGGCAGATGCCGAGATCGCGGGAGTCCAGCGGTACCTGCGATCGGCTTTTGATCGTTTGAACCATCTCTTTTCCCTTAGACATGGCCCGCCTGGGGGTGCGGGCGGGCCGGCAGCCTTTTTAGAAATCCATGCCGGCGGCGCCTGGAGGCATAGGCGGCGGCGCGTCCTTCTTGGGTTTCTCGGCGATCATGGCCTCCGTCGTGACGAGCAGACCGGCGATGGAGGACGCATCCTGCAGCGCGGTGCGCACCACTTTCGCCGGATCGATGACGCCCTGGGCATAGAGGTCGCCATATTCGCCGGTCTGAGCGTTCCAGCCATAGGAGAACTCGCTTTTCTCCCGCAGCTTGCCGACCACGATCGAGCCTTCTGCACCGGCGTTTTCGGCGATCTGGCGAGCCGGTGCCTCGACCGCGCGGCGGACGATCTCCACACCAACGCGCTGGTCCTGGTTGGCCGTATTGAGATTATCGAGCGCCTTGACGGCGCGCAACAACGCTACGCCGCCACCGGGCAAGATGCCCTCTTCGACGGCGGCACGGGTTGCATGAAGCGCGTCGTCGACTCGATCCTTTTTCTCCTTCACCTCGACTTCGGTCGAGCCGCCGACGCGGATAACGGCAACGCCGCCGGCGAGCTTGGCAAGGCGTTCTTGCAGCTTCTCGCGGTCGTAGTCGGAGGTGGTTTCATCGATCTGGGCCTTGATCTGGGCAACACGGCCTTCGATGTCGGTCTTGGCGCCTGCCCCATCGACGATTGTGGTGTTTTCCTTCTCGATCGAAACCTTCTTGGCACGGCCGAGCATGTCGAGCGTCACGGATTCGAGCTTGATGCCGAGATCTTCGGAGATGACTGTGCCGGCGGTCAGGATGGCGATGTCTTCGAGCATGGCCTTGCGGCGGTCGCCGAAGCCAGGTGCCTTGACGGCAGCGATCTTGAGGCCGCCGCGCAGCTTGTTGACGACGAGGGTAGCAAGCGCTTCGCCTTCGACGTCTTCAGCGATGATCAACAGCGGCTTGCTGGATTGGACGACGGCCTCGAGAACCGGCAGCATCGACTGCAGGTTCGACAGCTTCTTCTCGTGGATGAGAATATAGGGGTCTTCGAACTCGACCCGCATCTTGTCCGCATTTGTCACGAAATAGGGGCTGAGGTAGCCGCGGTCGAACTGCATGCCTTCGACGACCTCGAGTTCGGTTTCGGCGGTCTTGGCTTCTTCGACGGTGATGACGCCATCATTGCCGACCCTTTCCATGGCATCGGCCAAAAAGCGGCCGATTTCGGCATCGCCATTGGCGGAGATCGTGCCGACCTGGGCGATTTCGGAATTGTTGGAGATCTTGCGGGCGTTGGCCTTCAGTTCCGCGACGATGGCGGTGACCGCTAGATCGATGCCGCGCTTCAGGTCCATCGGGTTCATGCCCGACGTAACGGCCTTGGCGCCTTCCTTGACGATTGCCTGGGCCAGCACCGTTGCGGTCGTGGTGCCGTCGCCGGCGATGTCGCTGGTCTTCGAAGCAACTTCGCGGACCATCTGGGCGCCCATGTTTTCGAACTTGTCTTCGAGTTCGATTTCCTTGGCGACCGAAACGCCGTCCTTTGTGATGCGCGGCGCGCCGAACGACCTGTCGATCACGACGTTGCGGCCCTTCGGGCCGAGGGTCGCCTTCACGGCGTTGGCCAGGATGTCGACGCCACGCAGCATCTTCTCGCGGGCTTCGGTGCTGAATTTGATTTCTTTAGCAGCCATGTCCTCACTCCTTCATAGGCAGCCAGAGCAATTCCAGGAAAAGTGCGTTTTCGCTCGGAATTGCGTAAAATAAAAGCTTGGAACGGTTCTGCGTTTCCATGAAAAGCTGAAGCGCTCCAGCATCGACCGATGTCAGCAGGGACCTCAGGCGGCCTGCTTCTTTTCGCCTTGGGCCTCGATGATGCCCATCACGTCGCTTTCCTTCATGATCAGCAGGTCTTCGCCATTGATTTTGATCTCGGTGCCGGACCATTTGCCGAACAGGATGCGATCGCCGACCTTAACGTCGAGCGACTGGATCTGGCCGGCTTCGTTGCGCGCGCCGGGGCCGACGGCGATGACCTCGCCTTCCTGCGGCTTCTCCTTGGCGGTGTCTGGAATGATGATGCCGCCCTTTGTCTTTTCTTGTGAATCGACCCGGCGGACGAGAATGCGGTCATGAAGCGGTCGGAACGACATATCTTCCTCCATCGACAAACAATGATGACGTTGTTCCCGCGGCCGGACCGGATAACCGATCCGGGCGGGTGCAGGTTCGCGCGCGCGCCTTGCGCGAATGATCTGGTTCGAGGGTTCAGCAATTTCAAGAGGCGACGAAAGAAAAATTAGCACTCTCCGTCGGAGACTGCTAACGCCCGACAGGGAACAGACAATCCGCTCCTGCGTTCGAATAAAAAGGCGAATGGCATTGAGGCTTGAATCCGGATTTCGCCATTCCTAGTTCTGTGGTGGCCGAGGCTTGATGAGCTCGGCCACCGTCCCACGTCTTTAGGAGTGAGTGACATGGAAGAGAACACCAAACTGATCAAAGACCTCAGTATCGAGGAACGCGAGGAAATCTTCGTCGATATCGCTCGTACGCTGGAGGACACGGCGCGTGAGGCCCTTGTCGAAGGCAATACGCATTTTGCGGCACTTTCCAACAACATGGCCGAAGCGATCCGCGTCAACGCCGACGAACTCGCCCGTGACGATCCGGAAAATGCCGAGCTGGTATTGCAGCAGGCAACGGCGATGATCTCACAATTCGAAGCCGTGCACCCCTATCGGATGGTGAGCATTGCCGTGCATTGATCGCGCCCCGGGCGATGCGGCTCGCCACCCGCCCAATCATTCTCTACACGCGCGCGGAACTCTCCTCGTTTGCAGAGGTTATTGGATCACAACATCGAAAGGTGATCCATGACGACTTCTAGATCCAACGTGCCGCCAGAGAGCGGCACGGACGATGCCCGGTCCGCCGATACCGAACGGGCCGAGATCGATCGCCAAAGGGCATTGGCAAACGCCCTGCGCAACGCGAGGTCGGCATCAGATCACGATAGCGGCACCGGAACCCCAAGCCTGAAGCTTGCAATGGACTATCTTAGCCTCGGTGGCCACCGCCGATCCATGATCGACGACAATATCACCGACGTTCGCCAATGGGATGAGGATCCGCCGGAGGCGGAACGGTTCTGGAAGGAACAGGTGGAAACGCTTCCAAAGGATCAACGCAAACAGGTGGAGGATTTCCTTCCAACCATCAACACGCCTTGAAGAGTCGCTCTTCGGACGGCTCATCCCAATGCGCTTGGAGAAGGCCATGGCTATAGACAAGCACGAGCAGATTCGCCAGCGCGCCTACGAAATCTGGGAGGCCGAGGGCCGCCCGGAGGGCGCCGACAAGCGCCATTGGCTGCAAGCCTGCGACGAACTTGCCGGTGAGGATGAGCACGAGACGCTGCAGGACCTGCTCGATGAAGACGACAGGGATGATGCGGCCCTGCTTCAGGGCGCCGGTGAAAGCGGCGATTTCGATCGGCCAAGAACGAGGCCTGGCCAGGCCGCCAAGGCTCCGGTGCCTGACATCGAGATGACGACGGGCGAAAGACCTTCCACGCGGAAGATCAGGAAGACCGAAGGGCCGTGATCGTCATGCAGCATCTCGACCATGCCATCCAAATCGCACTTACGGCCCATGAAGGTCAGTCAGACAAGACCGGCCAGCCGTTCTTCGAGCACTGCCAGCGGGTAGCCCTTCTCGTTTCCGGCGACGAGCCACGAACGGTTGCCTACCTTCATGACGTCGTCGAGAAGGGAAACGGCTGGACGCTCGACAGGCTGAGGGAGGAAGGCTTTCCGCCGGCGATCATCTCCGCGGTAAATGCTCTGACACGGCGGCCGGACGAGCCGGACGACGACTTCGTCAGGCGTGCGGCATCAAACCCGCTGTCCTTGCCCGTCAAACGGGCCGATCTCGAAGACAATCTCCGGCAGGCCGAACAGGCCGGCAAGAAAACGGAAAAATACCAGCGCGGACTGGATCTCCTGCGCGACATAACGAGCGGATCATAATTTTACGCAGTTCGCCGGCACTGTCACCAAGGTCGGCAATCGGGCAAGCGTCCACTACCCGCCTTCATGTCATGCATCGAACGCCGGCGGCCTCCGTGGCACAGCGGCGGAGGCCATTTTGGCCCATTTCATGCTTTGTTGGCAAAGCACATCGTCGGCGCGCCGAGCACACCTGCCGTACGCATCGCCGCCTTCAGTTCGTCCAACTTGCTGAATGCCTGCGCCGCTTCAAACGTGGCGAACTCGTGGGTGACGGTAATATCGTTCGGATTGTCGATGGCGCGATATACGGCCTGCGCCGTCACCCCGTTGGCCTTCTGCACCTGATGAAACGCATCATATGTCTTGCGCCAAGTGGCGTAGTCGGAAACCTCGTGCCTCACGAATAATGTCGTCATATCATCCTCCCGCGTTGCGTTTTCAAGTTCGGTTCAGACGCGTGTTACGATTGCACGAGGAACGTCATGGTCTCGGGCAAGACGCCGTCACTCGCCATCGCATCGGCCGCCGCCTTGGTCTGCATGAAGGCCATCAACTTATCCATATCAGCAACGTCCATGACCAGGCCGACATGGTTGGACGTCTGAGGATCCGTAAACGTGCGAATGTTCGTGACGCCGATCGGTTCGAATATCTGTTTGCGCATCGGTGAAGCGAGCCAGTGTTTCGTGTCCTTGACATTGTGATGGACCATTATGGTTGGCATTGCATCCTCCTCTGGCCTTGAAAAATGAAAGGCCAGTACATCCCTACGCTTTGCCCGGCTGTAGTTCAACAATATTACGATGAACGGATATTTTGCTATTTTATCGAAGATATAAATATAATTACTTGGAGTAATCCGAAAATATTACGGTTGGCAGCCGGTCTTGGCGCGTGTTATTTTCGCGACGATGGCTTTTGCAATAGTTCCGGCGTCCGGGACCGCCGCGCGTGAGACGACAGAGGCTCAGAATGACCGAACGCCAACCATTTGATCTCAAGGCTTATGGGCACGACATCGGAACAAGGCCATGCTTTATCTGCGGCTTGGTCAGGAACGACCCTGACTTCTTTCACCATCGCGTTTTTGAAGACGACGAGACGATCATTTTCCTGAGCAAATATCCCACTCTACCGGGTTATTGCATCGTCTGTCCGAGGGAGCACCGTGAGGATCTGGCGCGGGACATGTCGACGGATGAATATCTTCAATTACAGGAGAAGGTGCATGTCTTGGCGCGCGCCCTCAAGAGCGTCTTCGACGCCGAGCGAATTTATGTGCTTTCGCTCGGCAGCCAACAAGCCAATAGCCACCTGCATTTTCATGTCGTTCCCTTGCCTTCAGGTGTACCTCTTGAAGAGCAGCAATACCATGCACTGATGGCGGAATACGGGGTTTTGCAGATACCTGACGATCAAATGGCACAGTTGGCGCAGCGTATCGCTGAAGCATACCGTTCCGAGCTGACCGCACGATAATCAATCTCCTGGCTCCCGGTTGAACCCCGGAAGCCAGTGCCTCCAAGCTACGTCCCGAGGGCGAATGCAGGCACCCGGGTGCCTTTTTCGCGAAAGAGCCGCTCCACCTCGTCGAGGCGGGGACAGGCGGGCGGGTTATCGAGCGCTTTTGCCCAATTCTCGCGAGTGTGCAGGGCCATCGCGGCGGTCACCAGCACGGTGGTGCCTGGGCCGATTTCGCCGCGCAGCTGTGGCAGCAGGGTCTTGGCGTGGATGAGATTGGTGTTCGGGATCGGGCTCATCGCATGGCCGGCCCTCGGATTGGGCGATAGATCGACGATGGCGCTGACGTCGGTCCGTCCGTACCAGACGGCCCGGCCATCGCTTGCATCGGAGCGATCGGCATTGAAATCCGCGCGTTCGATTGCAAAGCCGCCCTCGATGGTCAGCAGGGTGCGCGGCGTGGCGATGCGGTGAATTCGGATGTGCCACGGGTTTTCGGGAAGCAGCCAGGTTTCGATGGTGGCATCGCTCCAGGGGCGCCAGCGCGAATAGAGCAGGTCGCCAGCGATCAACGCCTCTTCGAGAGTTTCCCGCGTGCGGAAATGGACGCCGTCATCGGAGAGGCCGAGCATGCCGTCAAAGCTTGCGGCGGAGAAATTCCGGTCGTCGGCTTCGATGTTGAAGGCGTAGCGGGTGGAATAGACGAATTTCGAATATTTCTCGTTTGCGCCGAGCATCTTGTCGTGCTGCTGCCCTGAGGAGAGTACGACTACGTTTCCCGGCGTGTGCATGGCGACCATTCCCGCTGGCGTCAACGCAACCGGTTCCGGAAATTCCGGCTGCGGTGCCTCTTCGGCGGTCCAGAACGGATGAGCCTGCGGAAGAGCGAGCGGCAGGAAGAATTTCAGCGCCCAATAGGGTGAACCGGGAGAGTTGTAGCTCTCGCTCATGAAGAGGTTCGGATAGCCGTAGCCGACCGAAAGGACGCCGTCGCGATCGGCAATCGGCATGGCGGACCACCAGCGGATATGGCGCATGTAATAGCCCTTGATCTCAGCCCAGGGCAGCGCCTCGACGCCGGCAAAGGCAAGCGCGCCCCAAAAGCCGCCCGCCGCAAAGCGGTAGGTCTGGCTGCGGCCGAAGGCAAGGGCTGCGCCATCCGGGCCGAACCAGTGGCGGATATCCCTGGCGAAGATCTCGGCGCGACCCCGGAAGCGATCCTTGCGCGCCTCGTCGCCCTTGGCCAGCACGGCATAGATCAGGCCGTAGAAATGCATGGCGAAGGGAATGTAATGATCGACCCGCCGAACCGGCCCGTCGCGATACCAGCCGTACCCGAGGTCGAAGGCCTCCAATTCGTCGAGATAGGCGAGGGTTTTCCGGTGATCGAACGCCACGCTCACGCGTTCCAGCCCGAGATCGATGAGCACACGGAAAAATTTCCAGTTGTTATCGATGAATTCCAACTCGCGCGCCCTGAGAAGATAGGCAGAGACCGTTTTCTTCTCGCTGTCGTCAAGCGGTTCCCAGATGTGCTCGGGAACGAGCGCCAGGGCGAAGCCGACGGCGGCGAGCTCGACCAGCCGTTGGTTGCGGTCGGCAAGATCGCCCCAATATTCGGGATGAGCAGGATTGGTCCCGTTTGCCAGGCCGCGGCGATAGAGATCCCAATGCGGAAACGTGCCGCCGCCGGCAGCAAGCGGAACGATCCCCCAGAGCGGCCGTGCAAATCCCTCCAGATCCGCCGCCGCCCGATCGAAGATCGCGCCGGCCGCACCGAGGCGCACACGGGCGCCGCCTTCGGAAAAATACGGCAGCAGCGGCTCGAAGAGATCGGTGACGGCCTTGGCCAGGTCGTCGCGTGTCCTCAGGGGATTGCCGAAAAGCGGATTGGCCCTTGCGGGATCATAGATCATCGTCAGCTCGAAATTCCTCAAACCAAATCGGCCGCAGGCAAATATTGCCCGCGGCCGTCGACATTTCTGGACGCCTACTTGATGGCCTTCACGCCTTCGGTCATTTCCTTCAATCCGTCGTCGATGGAGGTATTGTCGGTCATCATCGCGTCATGCACGCGATTGAGAACGACCTCGATCTTGGCGGCGTTCGGATTGACCGCCATTTCCAAATAGGCTTTCGACGGTATCAGCGCCTCCTTGCTGGCCGCGTCCTCGGGAAAGCCGGGTGTTGCCGCGATCTTTGCGCTGACATCGGCGGTCTTGAGCGCTGGGAAGGTGCCCGTCGATGCGATGACGGCAGCGCCCTCAGGACCGGTGACGAACTTGATGAAGTCGAGGGCTGCATCCTTGTGCCCGGAATTGGTGTTGACTGCCAGACCCGAAATCTGTGCAGCCGTCGTGCCGGCTGCAACACCGTCCGGATGCGGGAACTTCACGATGCCCCAGTTCTTGCTCTTCGATTCACCCGATTTCACCTTGGCGATCTGGGTGCCGACGAACCAGGTGCCCATCGGCAGCATGCCGATCGTGCCGTTGAAGAAGAGCGCCGAATAATGCGTGTTCGACGTCTTGAGGAAGGCGTAGGAGGGAATGGCGCCGTCCTTCTGCAGGGTCAGCGCCCGCTCGTACCAGGGCTTCAGGAAGGCGTAGTCGCCATCGACGAGCGTGTGTTTTCCGTCAAGGATGCCGGGCAGCTGGACGGTCGAACGCCAGGTGTGCAGCAGCGCGCCATAGGTCTTGTTGGTGCCCATGCCGCCCGTAAGCTTCTCGGCGGTCGCGTCGAACTGCGCCCAGGTCATGTCATTGGTGGGATAGGGGACGCCGGCTTTGTCGAAGATGTCCTTGTTGTAATAGACGATCCAGAAGTCGGAGCGGAACGGCAGCGAATAGATCTTGCCGTCGATGGTCAGCTCTTCGATCAGGCCGCCATAAGGCGCCGGATCGATCTTCTGATCCTTCATGAAGCCGCTGAGATCGGCGATGTTGCCGGCGCGCACCAGGTTGGTGTAGCCCGGCACATCCTTGACGGTGACGATGTCGATGTCCTTGGAGCCGCCGGTCAGTTGCGTCGAGATCATCTGCTGGTAGTCTTGCGAGCCGAGGTCCATCGGTTCGAACTTCACGTTAGGGTGTTTGGCCTGATAGGCCTCGATCAGCGGCTTGTAATAAGCGGTCTTGTCCCAGTCCCACAAAGCCCATTTGAGCGTCACGGCGTCCTGAGCAAGCGCTGCGCCGGCCGTCATTGCGGCCAAGGTGAAACCCGCCACGGCAAGTTTCACCGTCCCCCCGAATTTTTCCAAATACATTCCCGTTCTCCTTCCCTGGATCATCTCTGGATCAGTTATTTTATGAAGCGTCTCGTCTATGCGGTTCGCGGTGCGGCTGTGTTGCGTTTGGCAGGTGTAGAACCGTCACCGCCGCCCGATGGACGCCGAATGCGACGGCGAACATTCCGAGTGAAAAATTGAAGATTGCCGGCATGAACACCGAAACCGGATAGAAGAGGATGTGAGCCAGCCAGAGGCTGGCGGTAAAGGCGAGCGCTGCAAGCGCCGGGAAAGGACGGACAATGGAGGCGAGGGCGGCGAGGCGCAGCAGCATGAGAGCCGGCAGATCGCGCATCACCATCAAAACGAAGAGATGACAGGCGAGGACCGCGACGAAGGCGGTGGCGACGAGGGCGATCGTCAGCGGTGCGCTTAGCAACAGATTGTCGCGTGCGCCTGCGGCATAGGTGACGATCGCATAAAGACCGATTGCGAGGGCGCCACCCAACGCCAGGCCCCAGGCGGTGGCGCGCCAGAAGTAGCGCAGAAAGGCTTCCGTGAAGTCCCGCAGTAGATAGGAGTTGCGGTCTTCCACGAGGGCCACCGAGACCCGGGCCATGGCGGCGAGGGCTGCCGGCAGCGTTACGACGAAGAGGCCGGTCAGGATGAACAACATGTTCAGCTTGACCATCTCCCACCATTCGCGGACGAGGATCTCGGCGAACAGCGCAAGGCCGGTCCTCTTCGGAGCATCCTTCGGAATGCCCGGTCCCTCCCTCGTCCACATGTCCCGCAACCACTGCATAGCCGTCTCCCGCAGGCGCCTCAGTATAGAATCGAGCGTTCCGTTTCCGTGTCGAACAGTTGCGCATTGGTCATATCGGCAACCAGCGTCGCCTCCTCGCCGATATCGGGCCGGTAGCGCGGCGAGACACGGGCAATGAGATTGCGACCGCCTGCCACCATGTTCAGGTGCACTTCCGAGCCCATCGGTTCGGCAAGTTCGACGATCGCCTTGAGGGGCGCCAGGTTCTCGGGCGCGATGTCGGCCGGCGGCAGCTCGTGGAAATTCTCCGGACGGATGCCGAGCATCAGCTCGCGGCCCTCGTAGGGCGCGATCCTGCCCTTGTCGAAATGGGCGGGAAGCGGCAGTTCCCGGCCATCGAAGACAGCGACGTAGCCGTCGCCCCGTCGCAGAATGGTCGAGGGCAGCATGTTCATCTGCGGCGCGCCGATGAAGCCGGCGACGAACATATTGACGGGGCGGTCATAGAGGTTCTGCGGCGTATCCACCTGCTGGATGTGCCCGTCCTTCATGACGACGATCCGGTCCGCCATGGTCATGGCCTCGACCTGGTCATGGGTGACGTAGATGAAGGTGGCGTTGAGGCGCTTGTGCAGCTTGGTGATTTCCGAACGCATCGTGCCGCGCAGCTTGGCGTCGAGGTTGGAAAGCGGCTCGTCGAGAAGGAAGACCGCCGGATTGCGCACCATGGCGCGGCCGAGCGCGACGCGCTGGCGCTGGCCGCCTGAAAGCGCCTTCGGCTTACGATTCAGGAGATGAGAGATGTCGAGGATCCTGGCGGCGTCCTGCACCTGGGCATCGATGAAGTCGCGCGACACCTTCCTGAGCTGCAGGCCGAACGCCATGTTCTTGTAGACGGTCATATGCGGGTAGAGCGCGTAATTCTGGAAGACCATGGCGATATCCCGATCTTTGGAAGGGACGTCGTTCATGACGTCGCCGCCGATCTTGAGCTCTCCTCCCGATATTTCTTCGAGGCCGGCGATCATCCGCAGCGTCGTCGATTTGCCGCAGCCGGAGGGGCCGACCAGGATGATGAATTCCTTGTCTGCGATCTCGAGGTCGATGTCGTGGACGACGGTGAGCGCACCGTAGCTCTTGTTCAACTCTTTAAGCGAAATGCTGGCCATCGGGTTCTCCTGAATTCACCAATAGGAAGACCAGCTGCGCGAAAGGCGCGTCAAAGCTTCCATGTAATAATAATCTCCCCAGGAGACGCATTCATCGACACCCTCGCCGCGGCAGCTGTTGAACGGCGATTTCTTCGAATAGGTGGCGTGCAGCACCAGGCCGTTGGAGGCTGTGGGATCCTTGACCGCATAGTGATCCGCAAGGCTCTTCATCATGCGCCGCGCCAGCGTGCGATAGCGTGCTGCCGGTTCCGGCTCGGCGAGATCGGCCATCTCCAGAAGGCCGCAGGCGGCGATCGAGGCCGACGAACTGTCGCGCGGCTCGCCGTCGCCGTCCGAAAAGACGAGGTCCCAATAGGGCACCATGTCGCCCGGCAGCCGGTTGAGATAGAAGGCGAGCAGCCGGTCGAAGGTTTGGCGATATTCCTCGACCCGCTCATAGCGATAGGAGAGGGCCATTCCAGCGATTGCCCAGGCCTGTCCGCGCGCCCAGGCGCTGTCGTCTTTGTAACCCTGTTTGGTGGCGCCGCGCACCGGCGCTCCGGTGACCGGGTCCATATAGAAGGTGTGATAGGTGGAATCATCCGGCCGAACCGAGTTGGCAAGCGTGGTGCGGGCGTGAATGAGCGCGATCTCGCGGTATTTCGGATCGCCAGTCTCGCGGCTTGCCCAGTAGAGCAGCGGCAGGTTCAAGAGGCAGTCGATGATATAGCGGTATTCTTCCGGCTTGCCTTTACGACCCCAGGCCTGGATGAACTGACCGATCGGCTGGAAGCGCTCGATCAGCTGGTCGGCGGCAAGGATCGCGGCTCTGCGGCCATCCTCGTCGCCGACGAGTTTCCAGGCGGCGATGCAGGAGGGCGAATAGAGAAAGCCCATATCGTGATGATCGGTCTCGATGCGATTGACGATCCGATGCAGGAACGATTGGACCTGAATTTGTGCCGCATCCCGGAAAGCCGCGTCGCCGCTGTGTTCGAATGCGAGCCACAGCTCGCCGGGCCAGAAGCCGGCGGTCCACTGATCGTTCGCCACGGGGGGATAGAAATTCTTGATGCTCGAATGGTTCTGCGCGGCGTGGGTGAATTCTGGAAGGTTGCGCCTGACCTGCTCGACGGCGATATCGAGCGCGGCCTTCACTTCTTCATCGGTAATCGGCTGCGGGGCGACGGATGAAACGGCGTTCACGGCTTAACCCTTCAATCCAGTCGAGGCGATGCCCTCGACAAAGAAGCGCTGGAGAACAAGGAAGACGACGAGGACCGGAATGAGGGCGACGACGGAGGCCGCCATGATGAGCCCGTATTCGGCCGAATATTGCGAGATGAACATGCGCAGGCCGATCTGGACGGTCTTCAGCTCGGTCTTTGTGAGATAGATCATCGGCCCGAGAAAATCGTTCCAAGTGGTGACGAAGGTGAAGATCGTCAGCGTCGAGAGCGCGGGTTTCGACAGCGGCAGCATGATGCGCGCCCAGATCTGGTACTCGTTCATGCCGTCGATGCGCGCCGCCTCGCAGAGCTCGGTCGGGATCGACATGTAGAACTGCCGCATCAGGAAGACGCCGAAGGCGGTGAATGCCTGCAGGCAGATCAGCGCCAGATGGGTGTTGTTGAGCCCGAATTCACGCATCAGCAGGAATTGCGGCACCATATAGACCTGCCAGGGCATGGCGATGGTGGCGATGTAGCCGAGGAACAGGGTGTTCTTGTAGGGGAAATTCAGCTTGGCGAAGGCGTAGGCGGCAAAGCTGGAGGTCAAAAGCTGCAGCAGCGTGACGATGATCGTCAGCTTCGAAGTGTTGTAGATGAACAAGGCGAGCGGGATCTTCGTCCAGATATCGACGTAGTTATGCCATTGCGGCTCGGACGGTATCCATTCGATCGGGAAGGCGAACACGTCGCGGCTGAGCTTCAAGGATGCCGAAAGCATCCAGGCAAAGGGCATCAACATGATGAGCGTGACGGCGATGACGATGGCGTAGATCGCGACCGATCTGACGGTCACCTTGCGTCCGGCGATCCTCATGCCTCGTCCTCCCTCTGGCGCCGGAACTGGAAGACGGTGACGGCAAGCACGAGGAAGAACAACACCAGCGAAACCATGCTGGAATAGCCGAGATCCCAGGAAATGAAGGCCTCGTTGTAGATGTGGTAGACGAGGACGAGTGTCGAGGTGCCAGGCCCGCCCTGGGTGATCATGTAGATCTGGTCGAACACCTTGAAGGACTGGATCGTCAGCATCACGGTGACGAAGAAGGTCGTCGGCCCGAGCTGCGGCACGGTGACATGGATGAACTTCTGCCAGGAATTGGCGCCATCGAGATCGGCGGCCTCATAGAGTTCGGAATTGATGCCCTGCAGGCCGGCCAGATAGATGACCATGTAATAGCCCATGTTCTTCCAGATGCCGAAGAGGATCACCGTCACCATCGCCCAGTGGCGATCGGCCGCCCATCCCGGCATGTTCTTGGGATCGAGGCCGAGCGTATAGAGGATCATGTTCACCGGTCCCATCTCGGGATTGAAGATCATGTTCCAGACGACGGCGACGGCCACCAGCGAGGCGACATAGGGGAAGAACATCGCCGTGCGGAAGAAGTCGCGCCCTGCGATCTTCTGGTTGAGGAGAACGGCAAGGCCGAGCGCGCAGATGAGCGTCGCCGGCACGGAGGCGACCGTATAGATCACCGTGTTCCAGAACGCCGCGATGAAGGCCTTGTCCTCGAAGAGCCGCCAGAAATTATCCAGCCCGGCGAATGTGATCGCATTCGAGCCGTCCCAATGCATGAAGGCGAGCACGAAGGCGAACAGGATCGGGCCGAGCGTGAAGACGGCAAAGCCGATGAAATTCGGGGCAATGAAGGAATAGGCGACGAGCGCGCTGCGTATCCTGCGCTGGCGCTTGGACAAGACCGCAGCCTTCCGGCGAGAAGTTGCCGGAGCGCCATCCGTCGCGATGACTGAATTCGATATGGACACCGATGCCTCCTCTTCCTCCTGCAACCACATAGCACATATCCGGTATTGGTCAAACAAGTTCTAAATAGATCATACGAATTTCATGGAAAGCGCAAAAGACATATGATAGGTGAGCATGCAGACCAAACGCCCATCGATGCTTTTCCGGTACGGGGAGAGACATGTTCAGCGAGATTTCAGAGGATCTGCCCGATGTGCTGGGCGATTTCACGCCCGGGGCGGTCTGCGGCGACCGCCTCAGATGGAGCGCGGTGCCGCAGGCGGTACGGGAACTGGTCGTTGGCGAAGCCGAAGAGACGCTTGCGCGCGCCTGGCCGCTGATTACGGCGTCGGACTACCGGGAGTACACCGAAACCGGCAACCGCGCGCGCTTCGAGGAGCTTTATTTCAGACGGCGCCGGATGCTCGACAATCTGGTGCTCGGCGAACTCGTCGAAGGCGGCGCGCGCTTCCTGCCGAAGATCGTCGACGGCATTTTCCTGATCGCGGAGGAGAGCGGTTGGCAGCTTCCGGCGCATAACGCCTATGAACGAAGCGGCGCACGCTTGCCGCTTCCCGACAATTCGCAGCCTGTCGTCGATCTCTTCGCCGCCGAAACGGCCGCCCTGCTTGCCACCATCGTCGCATTGCTTCGCAACGAGCTCGACGGCATCAGCCCCGAGATTACGGCACGCGTCGAGCGCGAGATCGAGATCCGCATCCTCTCGCCCTATCTCGGCCGGCATTTCTGGTGGATGGGCCGCGGTGAGGAGCGGATGAACAACTGGACGGCATGGATAACCCAGAACATCCTGTTGACGGTCTTCTCCCTGAAAACGGGCCAGCCCACGCGCCGCGCCGTCGCCAAAAAGGCGCTCGGCAGCCTCGACGCCTTCCTGAAGGACTATGCCGAGGACGGCGCCTGCGAGGAGGGCGTGCTTTATTACCGCCACGCCGCGCTCTGCCTGCATGGTGCGTTGATCATCCTGGACGCCGTGGCGCCCGGCCTGTTCGCCGGGGTCTGGCAGCAGCCGAAGATCCGCAACATGGCCGAATATATCGCTCATATGCATGTGGCCGGCCGCTACTATTTCAACTTCGCGGATTCTTCCGCTGTGGTCGAACCCTGCAGCGCGCGGGAATACCTGTTCGGACAGGCGGTCGGCTCTGAGATGCTGGCTGAGTTCGCCGCAGCCGACAGGGCTGGGGCCGACAATCCGCACCTGCCCGGGGAATGGAACCTCTGGTATCGCGTGCAGGAACTGCTGGTCGGCCCGACGCTTCCCGCTGCCGCCAAACCTCATCCCGCATCGCAGCGCGATATCTTCTATCCCGGCATCGGCTTGTTCATCGCCCGCGACGAGCAGTTTTCGCTTGCCGTCAAGGGCGGCAACAATGGCGAGGGCCACAATCATAACGATGTCGGGAGCGTGACGCTTTACAAGAATGGACGTCCGTTGCTGATCGACGTCGGCGTCGAGACCTATACCGCAAAGACCTTTTCGGCGCGGCGCTATGAGATATGGACGATGCAGTCAGCGTTCCACAACCTGCCGACATTCGCCGGCGTCATGCAGTCGGCCGGCGAAGCTTTTGGCGCGCGCGATGTCGAGGTCGGGTTTGACGAAGGGAGCGCGCGCATATCGCTCGATATTTCAGGCGCCTATCCGTCCGAAGCGCAGCTGCACAGCTATCGGCGCGTCGTTTCGCTGCTGCGCGGCCGCCATGTCGAGATCGTCGACACCTATGACGGCGGCAAGCCGGCGGTCCTGTCGCTGATGACATGCCTGCCGCCGACCGTCGGCCCAGACAGGATCGACCTAGCCGACCTCGGCAGCATGTTCGTTGAGGGCGCCGGTGAGATGGAAATCGACGAGATCGTCGTGGAGGACGCCCGGCTGAGATCGGCTTGGCCCGAGAAAATCTACCGGCTGCGTGTGAGGTTTGCCGACAGGCTCCTGAGATTGCGGATCGTCTAGAACGGGATGGCTTTAGGCCGGGTCGGCCCAAAGTCTGAATCCTGTTCTAAACTAAAGAGTTAGAGCATGATGTCGTCCGAAAATCGCTCACAGTTTTCGGCATCATGCTCTGGGGAGGGCAAGCATGGAATTGACGCTGAAGATCGTGGATGCCGATGGGGCGGTGCTGGCGAGTTCTACAGGCCGGGACGAGGCGTTCCTGGTCTATCGCCAGAACTATCATGAAGGTGATCGCGTCATCGTGGAGGTTTCCGAGCCTGGGCACGTCTACCTCTCCCTGGATGGCGCGATCCAACCCGGTCTGGTCTATATGAAGGAATGCGCCTATTCGCTGGCCGTACCCTTCGGCGACAAGCGCAAACCCTATTCGCCGAATGCCTTCAGGGGCGATATCCACCGGCTTTCAGCGCGAAGCACGCGGCCGGAGGAGATCGCTCACCGGCGCAATCTCGCCCTCAATCCCTGGGACGATCACGCCAACCGGGCTGTGTTTCCGCATGCGCGCGCCAATGTCGAGACCCGCGGAGAAGCGGTCTTTGCCGCGCGTAATGCGATCGACGGCGAAAAGGCCAATGATGATCACGGCTTTTGGCCCTATACGAGCTGGGGCATCAATCGCGATCCGCAGGCGGCACTGACGGTGGAATTCGGCAGGCCGGTCAGGATCGACGAGATCGTTTTCTATCTCCGGGCTGACTTTCCGCATGATTCCTGGTGGGAAAAGGCCAGTGTCACCTTCTCGAACGGCAAGACCTGCTGTTTTCCTCTGGTGAAATCGGGCGCCGCCCAGGCCTTTCCGATAGAGCCCTGTGTCGTCGAGTGGGTGGAACTGCACGGTCTGATCAAGGCCGAAGACGCCTCGCCCTATCCGGCGCTGACCCAGATCGAAATCTGGGGAACCGAGGTACAGGAAGCCGGCCTCAAGCCGTCCGCCCTTCCTCTCGCGCTATGAGCCTGTAGGCAGCCTCGACCGCGCCGCGCTCGGCGGGCCGTCATTCAGGCGGTTCCAGGCACGGCGTAGCTGCCGTGCCGAGCCGAAGCCGGCGCGCATGGCGACGGCCTCCATGTCCAGCCGCGAACCGGCGAGCATCTCGCGGGCAAGAGCCACGCGCATGCGGTTGACGAAATCCGTAACGCTCATGCCCGTCTGCTCGTTGAACAGCCGTGAAAGGTTGCGCGGGCTGGCGCCGCTGAGGCGGGCAAGCGACGCCACCGACCAATCCTCAGACGGGCTGGCGGCCACTGCATCCTGTGCACGGTGAATGACCGGGTGGATATGGTTGCGACCTTCGAGCCAGGGCGAAAGCTGCGGATCCGAGCCGCCGCGCCTGAGATAGACGACAAGATATCGCGCCACCGCAAGCGCACAGGCATGTCCCGCCGCTTCGGCAACGATATGCAACATGAGGTCTATGCCGGCGGTGATGCCGGCACTGGTGAGGCGATCTCCATCCTCGACATAGAGCCGGTTGTCCCGGACGCGCGCGGTGGGCGCGAGCCTTACAAGATCCTCTATGCAGCCATGATGGGTGGTGCAATCGCGGCCGTCGAGCATGCCTGCTTCGGCAGCGAGCAATGCGCCCGAGCAGATCGAGACCAGACGAATTCCCGGAAGAATGGTGCGCTTCAGCCATGCGACAATGGCAGCCTGGTCGGCGCGCTCCTGTTCGTTCCCTGGGGCGCTGTTTTCCATCGGGGCATCGGCGCTGCCGGCGATGATGACAAGCGCGGTATCGGGCAAGCGTTCCGGCAATGCGGCGACGCCCGTAACGGCAAGGCCGATCGAGCTGCCGACCGTCGCCGATGGACCGATATAGGTGACGGTAAAGCGCACTGTGCACTGTTCGAGGTTCGCCTTGCGCAGCACTTCGATCGGGCCGGCGACGTCGAGCAGCAGCACGCGCGGCGGCACGACGACAAAGACCGGGATATCGAAGGGCTGCGTGGCGTCCGTCATGCGGCGAGTGACTTTCCACGCCCTGCCAGGGCCTGGTCGACGGTCGCGATCCGAGCGAAACGGCCTGACAGGACCAGTTCCGTCCGGTCCCGGATTTCCCTCGCGCTCCAGGTGCGTCCTGCGGCGTCGGTCATCGGGAAGGTCAGGGTCGCCTCGCCGACATAGTCGACTTGATAGCCGAGATCGGAGGCGTGGCGGGTGGTCGTCTCGCAGCACTGTTCGGTGCGAATGCCGGAGACGAGGATACGACGGACGCCATTTTCGGTCAGCCACACGTCGAGACCGGAACCGACTAGGGCGCTATGGCGCCCCTTCCTGAACGTCGCCTTGGGGGCGATCCTGAGCGGGGCGAGTGTGCTGACAAACCCGGATTCTTCCGAAAACGGCCCGGTTTTATCAACATGGAAGATCTGGATAATGGGTATTCCATCGGCTTCGGCGCCGTCGATCAGAGCCTGCTGACGATCAATATAAGCGGAGGCGAGGTTTTCATCCCAATAATCGCGGTGTCGGAAGGACTCTTGAGCGTCGATAACGAGAAGGACAGTTTCATGGCCGGACATTTTTTGCTCCATCCAGGTTGATCATGAAGTCATATTCGGCGATTTGAAGACAGAGGAAAATGCGCGCGCCGGACAAATAACGGACAATTCGCGCCATCGATGGCAGACATCGGCGGTGGAAGCCGTGTCACGCTTCCACCAGACGGTCCGCACATGCTAAGGAAGTCGGATGCGACTGCTTGTGGTGGAGGACAACAAGGATCTGGCGGCCTGGCTGGGTAAAGCCCTGCGACAGGCGCAATATGCTATCGACATCGCCCACGACGGCGAGGACGCGGAGCATATGCTCAAGGTTGCGGAGTATTCGGCGATGATCCTCGACCTGGCACTGCCGAAGCTTGACGGATTGACGCTCTTGAAGCGACTGCGACAGTCCGGAAACAAGCTGCCGGTCATCATCTTGACTGCGAATGCGAGCCTGGACGGCCGTGTTGCAGGGCTTGACAGCGGTGCCGACGACTATCTCGCCAAGCCCTTCGAAATCGCCGAACTCGAAGCCAGGATCCGTGCGGTGGTTCGCCGCGGCCAGGACCGGGCATCGTCGGAAATCACCGTCGGCAACCTGCGCTTCTCCGGTGGGACGCGGCAGTTTTTCGTCGCAGGCGAGCCGCTGCAACTGACCCCGCGCGAATATGCCGTGCTTGAGCAACTCGTCATGAAGCTTGGCAACACAGTCTCGAAAGCCGCCCTTTCTGAAAGCGTGTTCGGTTTTGACGACGAGGCGGATCCGAGCGCCATCGAAATCTACGTCCACAGACTGCGAAAGAAGCTCGAGAGCAGTTCGGTTCAGATTGCGACGTTGCGCGGGCTCGGCTATCTCCTCAGACATGTCCATTAGTCTCGTCACCAAGGTGGGCGCAACGATCGAGCGGCTCAGCCAGAGCCTGAGGGTGCAGTTGCTCTGCTGGGTGCTGCTGACCCTGTTCGGCGCGATCGGCTTCAATCTCTACGACAGCTTCTGGATGGCCGACGCGACGGCAAAGCTGGTGACGGATCGAACACTTCTGGCCTCGGCTCGCGTCATTGCCGAGGCCGTCCGCGTCGATGAGGACGGCAATGTTCAGGTGGATGTGCCGCCTTCCGCGCTGGAGATGTTTGATACGGGCTTCGGCGACCGGGTATTTTACCAGGTGATCACCGCGTGGGGCAGTCTGGTGAGCGGTCTTCCCGACCTGCCGTTGCCGGCCGTCCAGCGGGCAGCGGAGGATCGCGCGTTCCATGGTGCCGATGTGCGTGTCATGATGCTCGACCATCCTGTCGTCGGCCTTCCCGATGACAGCGCGATCTCCGTCACCGTCGCCGTGACGCATAACAGCCAGTATGCGATGCGAAGGCAATTGTGGCTCTCAGACTTTTCGAAGCAGTTCGTGCTCGTCTTCGTCGCCAGCCTGGTGACCATCCTTGGGCTCCAACGGGGCTTGGCGCCTGCGCTGAGACTGCGGGACGCCGTGCGCCAGCGCGGCCGCAATCGTCTTGATCCGCTGCCGCCCGAGATGGTGCAGAGCGAGCTGCAGCCGCTCGTCCATGCCCTGAACGACCATATGGAGCGTGTCCAGAACCAGATGGCTGCGCAGCGACGGTTCGTATCCAATGCCGCGCATCAGCTCCGAACACCGCTGGCGTTGATTTCGACCCAGGCGAGCGTGGCGGCCCGCGAAGCCGATGCGGCTCGCCGCGACGAGGCGCTTGTCGCTCTTCGCACCAGCACGAAGCAGATTTCGCGTCTTGCCAGCCAGCTCCTGACCTTGTCGCGAGCCGAGCCCGGAAGCCGGCGCCCGCGCAGCGATGCGGCCGACCTTAGCAAGGCTGCCCGCGAGATCCTCGAAGCGCATGCCGAAGAGGCGCTCAGGCGCAACATCGACGTCGGCCTGGAAGCGGTCCGCCCGGTCATTGTCGAAGGCGACGCGACGATGTTGCGCGAAATGTTGGTCAACCTCATAGACAACGCGATCCGCTATACCCGCCCGAATGGACGGGTGACCGTCGCCGTCGGGCAGGCGGACGGCAACGCCGTCGTAACCGTCGAGGACGATGGTCCGGGTATCCCCGATGCGGAGCGCGAACAGGTTTTCGAACGATTCTACCGGGTCATGGGAACCGAAGCCGAGGGGAGCGGTCTGGGGCTCTCGATCGTTCGGGAGGTCGTCGAAGGTGCGGGAGGTTCGGTCTCGCTCGACGATGCAGAAGGCGGTGGTCTCGTCGTTACCGTACGGCTTCCGCTGACGTGAACCTGAGCTCGAAGAAATCCTCGTTTCAAGATTGATCCGCATCAAATGAAAGAAGGCCGGGCATGATGCCCGACCTTCCGTCGATCTGCCTTACAGCGCCGTGCGTCTTTTGAGACGCGCAAAGGACGCTGTAACACTTTGAATTGCTGGACAATTCTATCCATAAATCGATTCCGATTGAAGGAATTATGCAGGTGGAGGAGGTCGATTTGATCACTGGGTATCAAGGTGCTGTTGCGGACGCCATTTTGCGAGACGCTTCTCGATCTGCGTCATGATGAACTCGGCAATCAGGGTGACGATCATGACGAGAACGATGGCGGCGTACATTCCGGCCGCGTCGAACGTGCCCTTGGCGATAGAGATCAACTGGCCGATGCCGAAACGGGCGCCGACGAACTCGCCGACGATGGCCCCGATGATGGCAAAGCCGAAGGAGACATGGAGGCTGGCGAAGATCCAGCTCATGGCGGAGGGGATGACGACTGTGCGCGTCACCTGCCAGTTGGACGCACCGAGGATGCGTGCATTGGCGATCATGTTGCGGTCGGCCTCGCGCACGCCCTGAAAGGCATTCGCGAACACGACGAAGAACACCATGATAAAAGCGAGCGCGACCTTCGAGGCAAGGCCGAGGCCCATGATCATGATGAAGATAGGCGCAAGGACGACGCGCGGAATGGAATTGATCGCCTTGATGTAGACAGAGAAGACGTCGGCGAGAAACAGGTTCCGGCCGAGGCTGATGCCGACGATCACGCCGGTAAAGGACCCCGCGAAAAAGCCGATCAGCGCCTCTTCCATCGTGACCCAGAGATTGTACCAGAGCGAGCCTTCACTGGTCCCGTTGACAGCCCAATCGTAGAGCCGATAAACGATCTCGCTCGGGCTGGAATAGAAGAATGCGTCGATCCACATCAGGTTGGACGTAATTTCCCAAAGTGCCAGCACGGCAACCAGAATGCCGACCTGCAGGCACAGCACATGCTGTTTGCGTCTCTTGATCGCGCGAGTGGCAACGGCTTCGATTTCCGCATCGGAGGTTCCGGGGCGGAAAAGCGGGGCCATCGTGGTGTCGGTAAGTGTATCGGCCATCGTTATTCTCCTTACGCTGCCTCGGTGGAACGCCGGTATCCGGCATCCACCTCCTGGCGAAGATCCTCCCAGATGGTTCGGCAGTAATCGATGAATTGCGGTTCATAGCGGATTTCCGACACGACGCGGGGCCGTGGCAGATCGATCTTGTAGACCGACCTGACGGTCGCCGGTCCCGCTGTCAGCACATAGACCTTGTCGGCCAGCGCAACGGCCTCCTCGAGATCATGGGTGACGAAGACCACCGATGCCTTGCGTTCCGCCCATAGCCGCAGCAATTCCTCATGCATGACGGTGCGGGTCTGAACGTCGAGCGCGGAGAACGGCTCGTCCATCAGCAGAATTTCGGGCTCGTTGATGAAGGTCTGTGCCAGCGAGACGCGCTTGCGCATGCCGCCCGAGAGCTGATGCGGATAGTGATGCAGGAATTTCGACAGTCCGACCCGGGCAAGCCAATTCTTGGCGCTGGCTTCCGCCTGGGCCTTGGCTGCGCCGCGAAACAGCGGCCCCGCCATCACGTTGTCGATGACGTTTTTCCACGGGAAAAGGGCATCCGTCTGAAAAACAAAACCGACGCGTGGGTCGATGCCGTTGACCGGACCGCCCATCAGCCGGACTTCGCCCGCGCTTGGCCGGGCGAGACCTGTCACGAGGTTGAGTGTGGTGGATTTTCCGCAGCCGGTCGGGCCGACGACCGCGACGAATTCACCTTTTTCCACCGACATGGTGAAATCGCGTAGCGCCGTCAGCGACTTGCCTGTCGGCGAGACGAAACGCCGGCTGACATTGAGGAGCTCGATGGCGGCCCCCTGACTATGATTGGACATGTTTTTTCCTCAAAGGGTAGAAACAGGCGTACAGGCCGGTAACCCGTCACCCACGGCAGCGGGTGACGGGTCCAGCGCTTACATTGCCTGGGCGTGCTTCACGTATTCCGTCGTATAAGTCTTCGACAAATCGATCTGCTTGCCCTGCATATTCTTGGAGAACGCGGACAACACGGCCAGAACCGTCTTCGGGCCATCTTCTGGCATGATGCCATCAGCGGTAAACATGCCCTTGCCGGCATCGAGGGCCTTGATGTAGCCCTCCTTGTCGCCGACGTAGAAATCCTTCGGCATCTTTTCGGCAATTTCAGCGCCGGTATGCGTATTGATGAAATGCAGCGTCTTGACGAAGGCGTTGGCGAGCTTCTGAGTCTCTTCCTTGTGTGCCTCTGTCCACGCCGTTTCCATGTAGAGTGAGGCTGCCGGATAGGTTCCGCCGAGCGCCTTGCGCGATCCTTCGATGGTGCGCATGTCCACCAGTACCGAAGCTTCCTTGGTCTTCAGCAGGCGTGAAACAGTTGGTTCGGTCGTCATGCCAACCTGGATGGCGTCCTGCTGCAGGGCGGCGATGAAGGTCGTTCCGGCACCGACCGGGACCGATGTGACATCCCCGCCCTTCAGACCGGCCTTTGCGACCATGTATTGGGTGAGGAAATTGGTAGAAGAGCCCAGGCCGGTTACGCCAGCGCTGTGTCCCTTGAAGTCAGCGACCGACTTGATCTCGGGATGCTTCGACGACACCAGTTCGACTTCGCCCGGCGCTTGGCTGAACTGCACGATGGATTCGACGAACTTGCCCTTCGCCTGCAGATCCACACAATGATCGTAGAAGCCGACAACGCCCTGAACGGCGCCAGCCAGAAGCTGGTTTTCGGCGTCGACACCGGCAGGTTCGTTCAGGAGTTCGACGTCGAGACCCTCATCCTTGAAGTAACCGAGCGATTCGGCAAGCTTGGCGGGCAGATAGATCTGCTTCTCATAACCGCCGACCATGATGGTGATCTTATCGGCCGCATGTGCGGCGCTGGTCGCGAAAGATGATGCGGCGAGAAGCGTGGAAAAAGCGACGGTGTGAAAAAGGCTGCGTGAATAACGCATAGAAATCTCCTCCTTGTGGTTGCGTGCATCGTCGTCTCGCCACCTTGACCGTGTCTCCTCCACGATGCCGCCCCTTTCTATGACGTCGAAGCTTTCAACTAGCTTTCAGCCGCAGACGGGCAGGCAGCCCGTCCAATCCCGTCCATGCATCAATGACAGCGCCAGCATTTTTCCGAGCGCATCGGCAGCGTTCAGCGCTCGCGCTAACCGCTTCAACATGAAAATCGTGAGACGTCTTGTCCGCGCCGTTAAGGTCACCTGATGACCGGCTGGAACGTGTGAGCTCTTGGGATCAGATGTCAGCTCGTAAAGCTTCGCAGATCCCTCAGGAGATTGCGGTATCTCGCCTGGCTGCCGACCAGATGGTCGCGCATGGCGTTGCGGGCAGCTTGATCATCCCTGTCCGAGATGGCGACGACGATCGCCTCGTGCTCCTTGTGGATCAGCTTTCGATAGGCGGTCTGTTCGGCCGTCCTCGTTTCCGGAACGAGCCTCGACTGCGGGATGATCGCCGAACCCTGGGACTCCAGGAACTGCCTGAACAGCGGATTGTTCGTGGCTTCCGCGATCGCGGCATGGAGCTCGAGATCCGCATCGCGAATGGATTGATCACTCTCGATGCACCGGAGGATTTTCCGGTGGCATTCGAATATCGCTTCCTCCTGTGCCGGCGAGCGGCGTAGGGCTGCAAGGCCCGCTGCCTCGATTTCGACAGGTGTTCTGATCTCAAGTACCTCAAGATCGGAGGCGACGCGGGCCTTGTCGACTTTCCGCGCGGAGAGCGCCGGATCGCCACCGAGTACGAAGATACCCGCTCCCTGGCGCACCTCGACAAGCCCGTCGGAGCGAAGTGCTGCCACCGCCTCACGCACGACGGTCCGGCTGACGCCGTGTGTTTCGGTCAACTCATGTTCACTCGGAAGCTTGTCGCCGGCGGAATATTGGCCGCTCAATATGGCTTGCCGGAGGCTTTCGCCGACCTGTGTGACCAGCGACCCCGAGCCTTTGCTGCGATCCTTCATCTGCATAGCCACGCCTGACCCCCGCATCGGCTTTGATCCGAGTGCCATTCAAACGCGCGGCACCCGAAATTCACGATTCATCACACATGTATGACAAATTTGGTGGTCTTTCAATGGATGAACCGCGCTTGTCGCTTGCCGGTATCGCCGACAACGGCGGTACGTTGCAGATGATCTGTTGGGTTTTGGCGCGGCAGCCTCCCAGGTGACTCATCCCGAGGTGCGTAGCCCATAGGGCGAAGCCTCGAAGGACATGCCGCAACTTTGCTCCTTGCATTCAGCACCGCCGGCGTGCCCGCCTCGCCCTTCGAGGCCCCTTGCGGGGCACCTCAGGATGAGGCTCTCTTGAGCTTTATCGTGGCATCCTTCCGCGCGCCTCTTCCTTTGCCTCGGTGATGGAACTCAGATAAGCACTCACAACCGCCTGGTCGACTCCCCGCGCACGAATCTCGGCGTCAGGATAAAATCCTGCGGCGGTGCTGCGGCGCCCTCCGGGCTTGTTATTCTTGCCAGCAGACGTTGTGCCGTCAGCTCGCCGAGCTTCTGCGCATCCTGCACCACCATGGTGATGCGTGGCGTGATGACGTTGCTCCAGGGCACGTCGTCGACCATCGCCAGCGACACGTCGTCAGGGCAGCGGAAACCCATCTCCTGCATGACCTGAAGTGCTGCGAGACCCGTCATGTTGTTGGCGCCGATGATGGCGGTCGGCCGATCGCGGCGGGTTAGCAGGCGCATGGCCTGCGCATGGCCGCCGGTTCTGGTGTAGCCGCCTTCGACCACCAGCGAAGGATCAAGGTCCACGCCGGCGCCGGCCATCGTATCCATGAAGCCCTTCAGGCGCTCGTCGGCAGTGTGCAGGCCGCTCGGCCCGGAAATGAAGCCTATGCGCCTATGGCCGAGTTGCAACAAATGTTCCGTCAGGATGGTGGTGGTCAGCGGATTGTCGGAACCGACAAAATCGCGCTCGGCGCCCTCCACCTTCTGGTCAAACATCACGATCGGGGTTTTGAAGTCGCGCAGGAAGGTGGCGTACTCCTCGCCGCGCCCGTTTGCCGCCAGCGCAATGCCGGCAATCTTCTGCGCCTCCAGCCGCTCGAGTAGCGCCCGTTCGAGATCGGCCTTGCCCGAGGAGTCGGCGATCAGGACAAAATATCCGTGATCGAGCGCCTGGTGCTCGATCTCGCGGCGGATGTCGCCGAAGAACATGTTGCCGAGATTGGCCGAGACGAAACCGATCAGCGAGCTGCGTCCGCGCGCCAGCGTCTGGGCCACCGGGTCGATGCGATAACCGGTCGATTTTATCGCCTGCTGGATGCGGTCGAGCGTCTCGGCGCCGACCCGCTTCGGGCTGTTGAGCGCGAGCGAGACGGTCGAGATTGAAACCCCCGCAAGGCGCGCGACATCTCGTATGGTGGTCATGGTTATCGAACCGGTTCTAATGGCTTGTTATGTCCGATATTATTGGTCTGCGCAACGTTCGTGCTGCAAAACACGTGTTTGCACCGCTTCCTTTCTGAACTTGTGATCGCGAATTTCGGCTTGACAGACATCGGATCAGGCGAGATGATCGTTTACCGAACCGGTTCGATATGATGTTGAGCCGGAAAACAGGGAGGAGAAACCTGTGACGAGTTCGGAACGCCAGCCGGAAAATCCGGCATCTGGAGGGGCGGAGAAACACGCCTGGTTCAGCCAGGATCGCCTGGGCATGTTCATCCATTGGGGCCTCTATGCCCTAGGAGCCCGGCACGAATGGTTGAAGAACCGGGAAGAGCTGACCGACGACCATTACCAGCGCTATTTCGACAATTTCGATCCCGATCTCTATGATCCCAAGGAGTGGGCGCGGCGGGCACGTCTTGCCGGCATGAAATATGTCGTGGTGACGACCAAGCATCATGAGGGCTTCTGCCTCTGGGACAGCAAGGTGACGGACTACAAGGCGCCGAACACGCCCTGCCGCAAAGATCTGCTCACGCCGCTGGTCGAAGCTTTCCGCGCCGAAGGGCTGAAGATCGGCTTCTACTATTCGCTGCTTGACTGGCACCATCCCGATTTCCCGATCGACGTTCACCATCCGCTACGCAACCATCCCGACGCCAAGGCGCTGAATGCCGGCCGTAACATCGCCAACTACGCTGCCTATATGCGCGAACAGGTGCGCGAGCTTCTGACCGGCTTCGGCCGCATCGACATCATCTGGTTCGATTTCAGCTACCCGCGGCGCGAATATCGCGGCCTGCCCGGCAAAGGGCGCGCCGACTGGGAAAGCGAGCTCCTGGTCGAGCTGGTGCGCGAGCTGCAGCCCGGCATCATCGTCAACAACCGCCTCGATCTGCCGCCCGGCAACCTGCCGGACGTGACGACACCGGAGCAATATACGCCGCGCGTGGCACCCGCTATCGCCAGCCAGGGGGTGCGCTGGGAAGCCTGCCATACCTTCAGCGGCTCCTGGGGCTATCATCGTGACGAGGATACCTGGAAGAGCCCGGAACAGATCATCCAGCTGCTCATCGATTCCGTCGCGCTCGGCGGCAACCTTCTGATGAATGTCGGCCCGACCGGCCGGGGCACGCTTGACGCGCGCGCCATCGCCGCGCTCGAGGTCTACCAAAATTGGATGGCCGTGAATGCGCGCTCCATCTACGGGGCAGGACCGTCCGATTATCCGGCGCCGGCTGGCTGCCGCTATACGCAGCGCGACAACCGCCTCTATCTGCATGTTTACAACTGGCCTTACCGCCACATCCACATCGAGGGCGTCGCCGACAGGATCGCCTATGCGCAGTTCCTGCACGACGCCAGCGAGGTCCGCTGGCTCGCCCAGACCAGGGATGTGGATTCCAATGTCGGCGTGATGGTGCCGGAAGGCATGATCACGCTCGAACTGCCGGTCCGGCGCCCGGATGTTACCGTGCCGGTGATCGAGATCGTACTCGAGGCGTGATCTCGGTCGCACCCCGCGTGTCCTTTGCGTTCATGGAGGGAGGAGAAACCCATGAAGGTTTTGAAGAAAGCGCTTTTGCTCGCCGCGGTCGGCAGCAGCCTCTATGCCACCGCCGCATCGGCCGAGCAGGTCAACTTGACCTGGCAGATGTGGACCGGCTCCGAAACCGACACCAAGAGCTGGCAGCACCTAGCCGAGATGGTGACCGCCAAGTATCCCGATATCAAGGTGACGCTGACGACGACGGGCTGGGTCGACTACTGGACGCGGCTGCCGGTGCTGGCGGCATCGGGACAGCTCGCCGACATCGTTTCCATGCAGTCGCTGCGCATGCCGAACTTCTATTCGCTGCTCGAGCCTCTGAATGACCGGATCGAGGCCGACAAATTCGACGTCGGCGCCTTCACACCCTCGATTATCGGCGGCATGTCGGTCGACAAGCAGCTCTACGGTCTGCCTTACGACGTTGGGCCGTGGGTCATCTATTATAACCAGGACGCGCTCGAAGCCGCCGGCGTTCCGCTGCCGAAGCCGGGCTGGACGCTTGCCGAGTTCACCGATGCCGCCAAGAAGCTGACGAAGGACGGCAAGTACGGCTTCGGCATTACACCGACGAACTACTCGGTCCTGGCCGCGGCCTGGGGCGATAAATACGTCAACGACGCCGGTGCGCTTGACTTGACCAGTGCAAGCGCAGTTGCCGCCGCCGACAGGCTGATCGGCTTTGCCGCCAAGGATAAGGTCGCGCCGCTGGTCCCCTCGGGTGGCGCGGATCCCGGTGATGTCGTCCAGGGCCGGTTCAATTCGGGCAACGTCGCCATGTATATCGACGGCCCCTGGTCGATCATCGGCATGAAGGACCAGGCGAAGTTCAAGATCGGCCTCACCACCCTGCCGCGCGATGAGGGCGAACTTTCGGCCGTCACCGCAGGCTCCGGTTTCGGCATTTCCACGACGAGCAAGAACAAGGACGCGGCCTGGAAGGCGATCCAGGTGCTGACCAGCTCGGAAGCCTTGTCCTATCTCGCCGAACAGGGCCGTGCCTTGCCGGCGCGCACGGCGTCGCAATCGGCCTGGTACAAGGTGGCGGCCAAGGACATCACCAATGGCGGCGAGGCCATCGACTATTCCCTGGCGCACTCCGTACCCTACGTGATCACCAACAACTGGGCAGCGGTGGAAAACCTCTTAAACCAGTATTTCCCGCCGGCTTTTGCCGGCAGCGCCGATGCCAAGCAGACGATGGAGTCCATCCAGAGCCTTGCGCAGGAATAGAGCCAGCGCGTCCGACAGGACGCGCCGTCGCTTGAGATCTGCGCATGATCCATTCGGAAAATGGATTCCGATTCTCGGGTCATGCGCCAGCTCTCGCTGCGGCAGGACCTGCCGCGCATGGAGGAAGACATGTCGCAAAGCGCTGTTGCCGAAGTTTCCTTGCAGCCCGCTCAGCCACGGCGCTTCCTGAAGCCGGAGACCCAGACAGCCATGCTGTTCCTGCTGCCGAGCTTTCTCGGCTTCATGGTCTTCATGGCCGTGCCGATCGTGGCATCGCTGGCGCTCAGCTTTACCAACTGGCAGCTGATCTCGACGCCATCCTTCGTCGGCTTTCAGAATTATATCAGGCTCTTCACTGTCGATCCGGCCTTCTACACCGTACTCCGCAACACGCTGTTCTTCGCCGTCGAGTATCTGGCGCTGAATATTATCGTCTCGCTGACACTCGCGGTCTGGATATCGAGCCTGAAGCGCGGCAAGGCGATCTTCCGGGTGATCTTCTTCCTGCCGACCTTCACACCAACCATTGCGGCGTCGGTGGTCTGGCTGCTGATCTTCACGCCGGACGGGCTGGCCGACACCATCATCCGAGCGCTCGGCCTCGGCCTGCCGAATTTCCTGCTGAGCTCGACTTGGGCCATGCAGGCTGTCGTGCTCGTCACGCTGTGGGCGAATGTCGGCTACAACGTCGTGATGTTCAACGCCGCTCTCGACCTCGTGCCGAAGCACTATCTCGAGGCAGCGACGATCGACGGCGCCAATGCCTGGCAGCGCTTCTGGCGCATCCGCCTGCCGCTCATCTCGCCGACCATCTTCTTTGGCACCGTGATGACGGCGATTACCTCGCTGCAGGTCTTCGACGAGATATTCGCGATGACGCGCGGCGGCCCGGGCTCGGCAACGGCGACGCTCGGTTTTGCCATCTACCAGAAGGGCTTCACCAACTTCCAGATGGGCTATGCCTCAGCTCTCGCCTGGGTGATGTTCGTCATGATCATGGCGCTCACCATCCTGCAATTCCACATGCAGCGCAAATGGGTGCATTATGACGATTGATCCGGCCTCACGGCATCCGCATTCCGTGTCTCAGCATCGTCACCGCATATTGCGGCGCGTCGGCACCGTCGTCAGCTACGCGGGACTTTCGCTGATCGCGCTGCTTTTCCTCTTCCCCTTCTTCTGGATGGTGTCGAACGCGGTGCGCTCCAATGCCGAGGTGATGGCCGTGCCGGTCCGCATCTTCCCCGAGGAGTATCATTGGGGAACATTCGTCGAAGCCTTGGTTTCCCTGCCGTTCGGAATCTTCGTGTTGAATTCCTTCGTGGTCGCCTGCGGCGTGACGGCGATCGTGATTGCGGTATCCTGCCTTTCCGCCTACGCCTTCGCCCGGCTGAAGTTTCCCGGCCGGGAAGGGCTGCTGCTTACTTATCTCAGCACGCTGATGATCCCTCAGGTGATGCTGGTCATCCCGCTCTTCCTCATCGTCAGCAAGCTCGGCTGGATCAACACCTATCACGGCATGATCCTGCCGGTCGCCTTCAGCTCCTTCGGCACCTTTCTGCTGCGGCAGTTCATCCTCGGCATTCCCAAGGATCTCGACGAGGCGGCGATGATGGACGGGGCTTCCCGCCTGCGCATCCTGGTCACGGTCATCGTTCCACTTGCCATGCCAGCCATCGGCCTCTTGTCGCTGTTCACCTTCATTGCACAGTGGAAGAGCTTCCTCTGGCCGCTGATCGCCACCAGCGGCGTCGAAAAGGCCACGCTGCCGCTCGGCCTCACCCTGTTCCAGACACAGCAGGGCACCGCCTGGAACTACATCATGGCCGGTGCGACCATCTCCATGCTGCCGGGTGTCGTCCTGGCCATCGTGCTGCAGAGGGTGATCTACAAGGGTATCACCGTCAGCTCCGGATTCGGTGGACGCTAATCTTCATAAGAACAAAGATCTGAGCGCATCGCATCAAGTTTGGTGTGATGCGCTTCAAGTACGGTCGATCGCCACCGAAGACGGCGCTCCTGCCGCCTCGAGATCATATCTTCGGGCTTAACTTTTCCTTTCGGAGAAAAGTAAAATTTAACCAAAATTTGAAATAACGCATTCATATCCGAATTGTGCAGGGGAATTCATGAAAACCGCCACGCTTGCATCCATCGCCTTGGCGATATCGATCTCTGCTGCCCATGCCCAGACGATCGGGGTTTCGATGTCAGGTCTCGATAAATTCAGGACGGCGCTTCTCAACGGCGTCGTCTCGCATGGGCAGACGATATCCGGCCTCAAACTCGTCACCGAGAATGCCAATGGCGACAAGGAGCTCCAGAAGCAGCAGGTGCAGAAGCTCATTGCCGACAAGGTCGACGCGATCATTCTTGCCGTCTCCGATGGCGACCTCGGACCGCAAATGACCAAGATGGCGGCAGATGCCGGCATTCCGCTGGTCTACATCAACAACGTTCCTTCCAACCTGTTGGACCTGCCGGACAATCAGGTGGTGGTCGCCTCCAATGAGAAGGAATCCGGAACGCTGGAGACCAAGCAGGTCTGCGCGCTCCTTAAAGGCAAAGGCCGCGTCGTCGTGCTGATGGGCGAACCCTTCCACGCCGCCGCCCGTGCCCGCACCCAGGATATATCAGACGTCATCGCCACTCCGGATTGCAAGGGCCTTCAGATCGTCGAGCGGCAGGCCGCCTATTGGTCGAGCGATTATGCCGACCAGCAGATGCAGGAATGGCTGTCGGCCGGCGTCAAGTTCGACGCGGTCATCGCCAATAATGACGAGATGGCGCTCGGCGCGATCCGGGCCATGAAGAAGGCCGGCATGCCGATGAAAGATGTCGTCGTCGCCGGCGTCGACGCGACCGACGACGCGCTCGCCGCCATGGTGGCCGGTGATCTCGACGTGACCATTCTCCAGAGCGCCGTCGGACAGGGCGCTGCCGCTGTCGACGCCGCCACGAAGTTGATCCGCAAAGAGAAGGTGCCGCGCGAAAACGACGTTCCTTTCGAACTCGTCACACCTGAGAACATTGCCACCTATCTGCCGAAGAGCCAGTGAGCACAAGAGGATTATGATGTTGCATTTCTGGAATAAATTCGGCATTCGCGCACAGATCACATCCGGCTTCGTGCCGCTGATCCTGTTGATGAGCCTGCTCACGGTCAGTGCGATCTCCGGCATGAACGGACTCGCCTCGATCTTTGCGTCTTATCGCGCCACTGCCGGCCAAAGTCTCGCCATCTCGGACTACAGCGACCAGCTGCACGAGATTCAGATGTCGGCGGAAGCCTTCCGCTCTACCCCGACGCAAGAAGTCGTCGATCGCTTCCGCGCCGGCGTGAAGGCCTTCGACGCCGACGATCCGCGTTTTGCCGGCAACAAGGACCTACAGTCCGGCCTTGCGGCGATCCGACAGGACATTGCCGCCTATGGCAAGGCTTTCGAAGAGATCGTTGTCCTTCAGGCCAGGCGTGACGCCTTGATCTCCAAGGTCACCGAATTCGGCCCCTGGACCAGCATCGCGCTCAACGACGTCGTGCGCAGCGCCTGGCGCCAGAACGATGTGGCCCTGCTGCAGATGACGGCGGCGACACTGGAGGCTCTGAACCGCAGCCTCTATTTCTCCGAGCGCTTCGTGCATTCCAACGATTTTGCCGCCTATGACACGGCGCAGACGGCACTGGCCGAAGCGCTTACGCTCAACGAAGCCGCCGCCAAGGCCGCGAAGAACGAACTGCAAAAGAAGCGCCTGATGGGCGCCGGCCAACTGATGCAGAACTACACCGCCCGTCTCGGCGACATGAAGGACGTGCTGCAGGCCTCGGGCAACATCCGCCAGATGCAGCTCAGCGTGCTCGCGCCGAAAATCTCAGGCGGCTTCAAGGATCTGCAGGCAACTGTTACCGGTGCGCAGAAGACCCTGGACGGTTCGGTGGACGCAACGGTTGCCTCCGCGACCAGTGCGACGCTCGTCATCAGCGGACTGCTGATCGTCATCGGCCTCGTACTTTCCTATTTCGTCGGCCGGCTGATTTCCTCGGCGGTGCGCAACATGGCCCAGTCCATGGAGCAGCTTGCCCGTGGTGAGGAAGGGATCGTGATCACGGGCGTCGAACATCGCCACGAGTTGGGAGCCATGGCGCGTTCGCTGAAGGTATTCCAGGAAACGGGGCGCGCCAAGCTGATCGCGGAAGCCAATGCCGAACGCGCCCGCCTGGCGGCCGAAGAAGAGCGGCTGCGCCAGGAGGCCGAGCGGCTCAGCGACGCGCAGGTGATGGAGCATGCCTTCCGCCAGATCTCCGTTGGGCTGGACGCGCTGTCGAAGGGCGACCTCACGGTCCGCGTCGGCGAGGTCGATCATCGCTATGTCAGGATCCGGGATCATTTCAACAACTCAGTCGCGAGCCTCGAAGAGGCGGTTGACGCCGTCATTCGCGCGGTCGCCACCATCCGCTCCGGCCTTACGGAAATCTCCACCGCCTCCAACGATCTCGCCCGCCGCACCGAGCAGCAGGCAGCCTCGCTGGAGGAGACCGTCGCAGCGCTGGGTGAGGTGACCCGCGGCGTCAATGGAACGGCTGAGGGCGCAAGCCGCGCCCAGGGAGTCGTGGCGACCGCCCGCACCAATGCCGAAAAGGGCGGCGAGATCGTTGCCCGCGCCATCGATGCGATGACGGAAATTCAAAATTCGTCGTCAAAGATCGGCAACATCATCAGCGTCATCGATGAGATCGCCTTCCAGACCAACCTGCTGGCGCTGAATGCCGGCGTGGAAGCGGCGCGCGCCGGCGAAGCAGGCAAGGGCTTTGCCGTCGTCGCCCAGGAAGTCCGCGAGCTCGCCCAGCGCTCCGCCAACGCGGCAAGGGAGATCAAGCAGCTGATCTCTACCTCCTCGGCGCAGGTCAAGACCGGCGTCCAGATGGTGGGCGAATCCGGCCTCTCGCTCGAACAGATCGTCGAGCAGGTCACCGCCATGAATGCGACCGTGGCCGAGATCGCCGTTGCCGCCCGCGAACAGGCGACGAGCCTGCGCGAGGTCTCGGCCGCCGGCGACCAGATGGATAAGGTGACGCAGCAGAACGCCGCGATGGTCGAAGAGACCACGGCCGCCGCTCAGAGCTTGACGCATGAAACCGAAAGCCTTGCCGAGCTGCTGCGGCGCTTCAGGACAAGCAGCGGCCGGGGATCGGAGCATCGGCATTACGCGCTGGCATCCTGACGTCGTGTCGATACGAGCAAACGCCGCCGTCCGAAAGGGCGGCGGCGAGCGCGTGTCTGGTGTCGTGTCAATGGCTCCCGGATGCCGGAGCGTGCGGTGCGCCGGCAATGCTCTTGCGAACGTGACGAATTGCCGTCCAGACGGCGAAAAGCACGACCGGGATGGCTCCGAGGACGGCGAGCTTCGCCATGTGCGGATCAACGCCCAGTTCGGAAATGCTTTCCAGGCAGATCTTCGCCAGCCCGACGGTGTAGTAGGTGATGGCGATGACGGAGAAGCCTTCGACCGCCTGCTGGATATGCACCTGGATCCGCGCCCTCTCTTCCATCGAGGTCAGTAGCGAGGCGTTCTGATCTTCGAGCTGAACCTGCACGGTCGTCCGGAGAAGGTCTCCGGCCAGGCTCACACGTTCGGCCAGTTCGTCGAGGCGGCGTTCGGCGGCTTCGACCGAGCGGACGGCTGGTTGAAACCGCCGGTCGATGAAGGTGCCGATCCTCTGACGCTGCTCGACGCGCACCTCGCGAAGCTCCGACGTTCTGCTTGCGACGATCTCGGCATAGGCTTTCGTCGCGCCGAAGCGGTGGCGAGCGAGCGCTGAGAAGTTGAGCACATCCGACGAGAGCTTGGTGACCTCGGAAAGCAGGGCTTTGTCGACCTTGACCGCGCTTTGCATGTGCGCGATCAGCAGGTCGAGGCGCCGGTCGAAGACGGAAAGCTTCGACACCGTCTCGCGCGCCATCGGCAACGCCAGCAACGCCATCATCCGGTATGTCTCGATCTCCAGGAAACGCCTGACCATGCGGCCGGTGCGATAGGCATTGAGGTTGCGGTTGAAGAACAGGAATTCCACGAAGCCGCTGTCGGTCAGGCGGAAATTCGAATGCACTTCCGCATCGCCGCCGCCGACTTGCGAGGCGACATAATCAAGCTTCGGTTTTTCCGGACGCTGCCCGTCCTTCTCGTCGCGCACCAGCACCCGGACGGCCGCGATGACCTTCCCGTCGATCTGACGGCAGCATGTCTGAAAGGCTTCCGGCGGGTTGCTGCCGGGTTCGGCCGATGCCGGAACGACGAAGGTGAGGGTCAGGAACTCGGTATGCGCCTCCCACTTCAGCCGGCCGTCGCCGATGCGGCCGATGCCGTGGTTGCCTTCGCGGGTCGTGGAGACATCCTCCAGTCCCGGCAGGGAATTCGGTATCTGAGGAGGGGCATTCACGCCGACGATGGCGACGTGCCACACATCCGTGTCGCCATCGAAGTAAAGCGACGGCCGCGCGTGGAGCTCGTTGTGAAGCTCTCTTCGCAGCGGATGCTCGGAGCCCATCGGCATGGAAATGCACCTCTATACGGTAGGCAGTCGCCGGGTCGCCTGATGTAACCGGGTTGCCGGCATGTGTGAATTGACCATGGCGCCTGCGAGCCGGCGAAGGCCGACAACGCCTATAGCCTCTCCCGAACCGCGTGTCACCATGCCTTCACCATCGGGTGGCGGCACTGCGCATGCCTTCGCACCGACCGTTCATTTAGAGCAAGCGCCAGCCGATGAAGCTTCCAAGCAGTTGCACACTACCGCCGGCCGACATCGCGATGATGAAGGCGGTTTCGGCTTCGCCGAGGAAGGCGAAGACCGCGCCCAGTATGGCGACGCCGATCGTCGCTCCCACCATGCGGGCGACGTTGATCAAGGCGCTCGCCGTGCCGGCGCGATCTGATGTCACGGTGGAGACGGCCACCGCCGTCAGCGGTCCTGTCGCCGTGCCCATCCCGACCCCGGTCAGCAACAGTCCGATCTCTTCGGCAATGAACCAGTCCGCCAGAAAGGCGGCGCCGAGCAGCAGATTGCCGAGACCCATCAAGGCGAGCCCCGCGGATATGGCCTTCTTCTTCCCCAGGCGCTCCGAGATCGCGCCGGAGAAGGGAGAGATCGCGATGAAGCTGATCGCCATCGGCAGCAGCGATAGCCCGACCTCGACCGACGCCAGCCGGCCGAGGCCGAGGGAGGCGAGCGGAAAGAGGAAGAGCGTGCCGTACATGCCGAAAGTCATCGCCGCCGTTCCCAGCATCGCGCCGCGGAATTGGCTGCCGGAGAACATCGAGATTGGAACCAGCGCCGTCTGTTCCAGCCGCCGCTCGACCCTGACGAAGAGCAAGAGAAACAGCGCGCCGGCGATGGCCAGCAGGGACGTCCAGAGGGGCGGCAGGTGCGACGATTCGATCGCGGCGAGCGTCATGACCATGAGGGCAGCGATCCCCAGCAACTGACCGAGCATGTCGAAGGATCGGCCCTGCCGATCCGCGCTCTCGGGAACGAAGAGCCGCGCTCCGGCCGCCGCAGTCAGTCCGATGGGGATGACGACGAAGAAGACGGATCGCCAACCGAAATCACGGATGAGGAAGCCGCCGAGGCTCGGGCCGATCGCCAGCGACATGCCGTTGCAGCCGGCCCAGATTCCGAGCGCTCGGGCACGGATTTTCTCATCCCGGTAGATGACCCGGATTAACGAAAGCGAAGCGGGCAGGAGCAGGGCGGAGCCGAAGCCGGTCAAGGCTCTCGCCGCGACGAGGATCGCAATGGTCGAGGCGAATGCACAGCCAAGGCTCGCCAAGGCAAAGACAGCGCAGCCGATCATGAACATTAGACGTCGGCCGTAAAGATCGGCGAACAAGCCGCCGCTGATGAGAAGTGCTGCGTAGACGAGATTGTAGGCGTCAACGACCCATTGCAGTTCAGTGACGGAGACCTTGAGGCCGACCCCTATTGGCTGAACCGCCAGATTGACCACCGATGTATCGACCTGTGCCACGATCACGCCAAGGCACAGTATGGCGAGAGCGGCGGGCCTCAGCTGCGAGTGAGACCCGGTGTTTTGTTCGATTGAATTCATGACGCTGCCTTTCCCTTACAGCGCCGCATGTCTTTTCAGACGCGTAAAGGACGCTGTAACGATTTGAAGGAAGACGTAGCGTGGTTCAGGCTGTCGACAATTCGAAACTGGCCGAAGTGTCCGTGGGGAAAGAAAAAGCCACGGCCCTGTTGCGAGGCCGTGGCTGCTGCATGCGCGCATCATGCGGGACGACGCATGACCGGTTACTTGGCGGCGAGCGCCACGTTGACCTTGTCGACGTCGGCACTCATTGCCTTGAAGGTCTCGTCGAGGGAAAGCTCGCCGACGATCAACTGGCTCATCCTCTGGACGATGAGCTGATAGATGGCGGAGGATCCCTTGAGACGTTCCAGGTCCCGGGCTGCCTGCGGCACGCTGTTGCGGCTTGCGAGGAAGACGGCCATCGCCTCCTTGGCATTCTTGCTCTCGAGCTTGTATTGCGGATCCTTGATGTCGGCGCCCGTCAGGATGACGTAGTTTTCAGCGATTTCACGCTGGACCTTTTCAGAGCCGAGGAACTCGATGAAGGCGGCCACGGCCTCCGGAGACTTAGTGCGCTTGAAGCCGACGATCGCAGTTCCGCCAGGCATCGCATAGCAACCGGCATCGCCGCACGGCGCGCCGATCGCCGTCCAGTCGAATGCGTCGCCGATCTTCTTCTGGAACGGATTGACCATCCAGTTGCCGGCGAGATAGGTCACGACGTTGCCGTTGACGAACTCGTCGCCCATGTTCTTGTACTGGGTTCCGCCGGCAGCCCCCCACATTTCCTTGGGGAATGAGCCGTCCTTCGTCCAGCCGTAGAGATCCGTGACATAACGCTTGGCGGCATCGTCGGGGAAGAAGAACTTGCCGTCCTTGACGTAGTTCGAGCCGTAGGAGAATGCCGCGCCGGAAAAGCGGTGGCCCGAGCGATCCATCGTGAAGGGTATCTGAGCGCCGGTCGCCTTGGCGACGCGCGCGGAGGCTTCGACGATATCCTTCAGCGTGGCGGTGGGCTTCGGAAGCGGTTCGCCAGCCTGTTCGAACAGCGTCTTGTTGACGAAGGGTAGGTTGAAGGTTTGCGACGCGATATAGCCGTTGATCGACTGCGGGTCGTTGACGCCGGGGAAGCGAAGCGTGTTCAGGCTGTCGCCGTGCAGCTTGGCGAAACCGTCCGGGTCCTTCATGTAAGGACGCATGTCGAGGTAATAGGGCGCCAGCTGCCAGTCGGTGATCTTGGCAATGTCAGGACCTTCGCCGACGGCAAGCTGTACCGGCAACTGCTTGGCGACCGCATCATAGCCCGACGAGACGAAATTGACCTTGACGTCGGGATGCGCCGTCTCGAATTCTTTGCTGAGCGCTTCCATCCGCTCGACGTAAGCCTGGTCGTCGTCGGTGAACAGAAAGGTGATCGTCTTGGTTTCCGCCATGGCCGCGCCGGCCCATGCGAAAGAAACGGTAGCCAGCGCCAGTGCGAGGGCTCCTGAGAGATAGGTTTTCATTTTCATCCTCCCATGAAAACATTTTCATCAATCGCGGCGTGAGCCATCGATAAACGAATTTCATATACTTGACATTCGTTCGGTCAAGCTATTTTCTGCGGCACTAGTGAATGTTTTTGAGCAATTTGCAAAAATAGCCCGCAAAAAGACGTAATGAAAATATTTTCATAGAATTGCGGAGGAGGCGGTCTGTGAAAACGGAATCCAGCAAACAGCCGGGCGAGATGACGCCGGCATACAGCGTGGCCGAGGGCCAGACGATCACGGCATGGGCCGTTTCCGGCCTCATCGCCAGCTATTTTCCCGGCGAGCCCGCGCCGGCCGAAGACCGCGTGAACTATCGTTTCATCAACGGTTTCGTCGATGTCGGCGACTTGCCCTGCCGCAAGGCTTTCTGGTCGACCATGGTCGGGCGGCCGCTGCTGCCCGACACAGCCTGGCCGACCGAAAGCCTCAATCTTCCCGGCTCGAACCGCCGCGTCGAGTTCACCGGTTTCTGGCACGTGCCGACGCATCTCAGGCGATGGCTGAAGGGCACGTTCAGGACGGAGACCGCGCGAACGCTCAATCTCAGGCTGAAGACCTGCGGCGGCGTTCGCATATGGGTCAACGGACAGGAGGAAGTACGCTTCGAACCCTTCAAGCGCAACACCGAGAGCGCAACCGACATAAGCCTGCCGCTTAAAGCCGGCGACAACCAGATTCTCGTCCATACCGAAGACCTCGCCGAGCGCGACACGACATGGTTCTTCGAACTCGAGATGCTGGACGAGGAGCCGCTCTGCGTGCTGCTGCCCGTATCGCTTGATCAGGATGAGGTCCGCGAGTTGGAAGCCCTTGCGCGCGGAGTGCGCCCGGCCCGCGACGTCTTCGTCAATCAGCCGCTGGAGATCATCTTCGGCACTGCGCCCGAACGCGATCTGCCGGTAGAGATCAAGGTCGTCGGCCATGGGCACGAACGGCCCGTTCTCGCGCACTCCCGATTGACGCTCAAGGCTCATCAGAGCAGCCTCACTGCCGACGACGTCTGCGGCATTGCGGACGGTTATCACGGCGTGCATATGACGATCGGCAGCGGCACGGGTTCGGTTACGCGCGTCATCGATGCCGCCTTCATGAGCAGCATTTCGCCGGTGCCATCAGAGACGTCGCTCGCCGCCCGCAAGCGGCAGGCGCTGGAATACAGCGCCCGCTTCGGCGCCAATCGCGTCGGGCGCCTGATCGCCATGATGGAAACCGGTCACCACGACCAGGAAAGCTTCGACCGCATCATCGACGCGACGCTCGCCTCCATCGATGCGCGGGAGGATTGCTCGGATTTCATCATGGTGCCGCTGTTGTGGCTGCTCGGCGCCTATGCCGACAGGATGCCCGATGCTGTGGTCGATCGCATCCGGCATTCCGTCCGTTCCTATCGTTACTGGGTCGACGAGCCGGGCAACGACGCGATGTGGTTCTGGAGCGAGAACCATGTGCTCTGCTTTCATACGAGCCAATTGCTGGCGGGACTTCTCCTGCCCGACGAGGTGTTTTCGGCCTCGGGCAGGACGGGGCGGCAGCAAGCGGAAGTCGCCGGTGAGCGGCTCGGCCGCTGGTTCGATAGCGTCGAAGCCCATGGGTTGGCGGAGTGGAACTCGGCCGCCTATTACCCGATCGACTTCATCGGTCTGCTGGCGCTGGAGCGCTGGGCCGAGACGGCGATGTCAGCGCGCGCCCGCGCCCAGATCGATCTCATCTTCCGGATGATTGCCCTTCATACGCTCGCAGGCGTTCCGGCCGGATCGCAGGGCCGCGCTTACGACAAGGAGTTGCGCGCCGGCCCGCTGACCGAGCTTGCGCCCTTCGCCCAGGTCGCTTTTGGAACCGGCTGGCTGAACAATGGTGTCGCGGCATTGACGATGTTCTGCGCCGGCGGCTACGAGCCGCCGGCCGAGCTGGCCGAGCTTGCGGCGCTCACCCCGTCAAGAAGCGTCGAAGCGCGTTACAGCCAGGGGCTCGAGAGCGGAAGACTCGTGCTGTTCAAGAACGAGGCGGCGCAGCTTTCGACGGTCGTCGATCACAAGACCGGCCAGAAGGGGCACCAGCAGCATGTCCTCGACATCAGGTTGGCCGGCCATCCGATGGCGAGGCTGTGGGTCAACCATCCCGGTGAGGACGACCCCTGGGGCAATCAACGGCCGTCCTATTGGGCCGGCAACGGCATCCTGCCGCGCGTTGCCCAGCATCGCGACGTCGCTCTGCTGATCGAAGACACAGGCGACGCACGGCACGCATCGACGCACGCCTATATCGGCCGCGACGGGCTAGACGACCTCATTATCGAAGACAAATGGCTGATTGTCCGATCAGGCAGAGGATTTTCCGCCCTCTGGGCGTCGAACGGCCTGGAGCTGATCACCGATGGCCCGACGGCCGGCCGCGAGGTGCGCTCCTACGGGCCGCTGTGCGGCTGGGCTGGTATCGTCGGATGCGGTAACGACGCCGCCTTCAAGACGTTCATCGAACGCCTGGGCCAGACGACGGTTTCCTTCGATCCCGGGCTTCGGCGTCTCTCCCTGACACCGCCCGGCGGCTCGGCGATCGACCTCTTCTATGCCGACGGTCTTTCGATCGGCGGCCAGGCGAGGCCCTTCACCCACGATCAGCCGCACCCGATCCTCACCCACGACAGTGCAGCTTCCGGCGCCGGCACTGACGGGCCGTTCTACTCCTGAAACATAGGTCTCCAGCATGAACACAACATCTGTCGATAACGCCGCCCTCCTGACGACGATCGATCGCGTGGCAACGGCGTTCAGCCGGCTCAGAGGCATCAAGGAAGGTCTCGTGACGGGAAATTCCGCGTCCGGAATCCAGTTCGACGAATGGGACTGGGAAGTCGGCGTCGGTCTCTACGGCTTCCTGCGCCGCGCTATTTCCACCAATGATCAGAAAGCGCTGCAGGAACTCGTCGCCTGGTATGCCGGCCAGATCGAACGCGGCCTGCCGCCGCGCCAGATCAACAGCACGGCGCCGATGCTGCCGCTTGCGATCCTCGTTCAGCATGTCGACCGTCCCGATTTTCGCGCTCTCGTCGAGGACTGGGCCGAATGGCTCGTCAAGGAGCTGCCGAAGACCGAGGACGGCGGCTTTCAGCACGTCGTCAAGGAGCGTCTCAACGACGGCGAATTGTGGGACGATACGTTGTTCATGGCCTGCCTGTTTCTCGCCCGGGCCGGCGTGCTCTGCCAGCGCAGCGAATGGATCGACGAGGCCGTCTATCAATTCGTGATCCACACCCGCTACCTCTCGGATCCGGTCAGCGGGCTCTGGTATCATGGCTGGACCTTCAACGGCCGGCACAATTTCGCCAATGCCTTCTGGGCGCGCGGCAATGCCTGGATCACCGTCGCCATCCCCGAGCTCTTCGATCTCGTTCCGACGCTCGGCGAGAAGGACCGGCGTTTCCTGTCGAACGTTCTCGTCAGCCAGGTGCGCTCCTTGAAAGCATACCAGCGGCCGGACGGGATGTTCACGACGCTTCTGGACGATCCGTCCTCGCCGCTCGAAACCTCAGCCACGGCAGGCATTGCCTATGGCATATTGCGCGCCATCGATGCCGGCATTCTCGACAAAGACGACAGGGCTCATGCGGAGCGCGCGCTTGCGGCGGTGCTGGCGCAGATCGACGATGAAGGTGTCGTCCACGGCGTCTCGGACGGCACGCCGATGGGCCATGACCTCGATTTCTACAGGCGCATCCCCAACGTGCCGACGCCTTATGGCCAGGCGCTGACCATGCTGCTCCTGACGGAAGTCTTTCTCGAGAACGGCGAGCGCCAATGAGCCCCGTGTCACGTGTCGCGATCGAGCCGGCGGAGGGCGACGATACGGTCCGCCTGCAGGCGGCCATCGACGGCCTGTCGGCTTCGGGCGGCGGACGCGTGGAGCTCAAGGCCGGCATCCATGTCTGCCGCGGGCTCCAGCTCAGATCCGGCGTCGACCTTCATCTGGCCGCCGGCGCGATCCTGCGTCCCGTTTCGGACTACGAGGCCTATGCGCATACGAGTGTTTCGGTGATCGCCGAAAAATCGGACCGCGGCATGATCGTCGCCAAGGATGCACGGCGGATCAGTCTGACGGGGGCGGGGCGCATCGAAGCCGGTTGTGACAGCTTCATTGTGGGAGACGACGAGACGGTGGGAACCTTCATCCCGGCCGAATTTCGTCCACGTGTCGTGGTGTTCGAAGGTTGCGACGAGGTCGAGATCAGCTCCGTCCATATTTGCCGCTCGCCGATGTGGACGCTGCATTTCGTCAACTGCACCGATGTCACAGTCAGGGATGTGACCATCGACAACGACCGCCGCCTTCCCAATACCGACGGCATCGTGCTGGATGCCTGCCGCGGCGCCGTGATCGAGGACTGCCGGATATCGACGGCCGACGACGGCATATGCCTGAAGACGAGTATCGGCCCCGATCGTGTCGCCATCGGACGATGCGAAAACATTCTTGTCCGCCGCTGCTCCGTTCGGAGCCTCAGCTGTGCGCTGAAGATCGGCACGGAAACGCATGGCGACGTCACCAATGTCGTGTTCGAGGATTGCAACGTTTCATCCTCCAACAGGGCGCTCGGCATATTTTCCCGCGACGGCGGCCGGATATCGAATGTGAGGTTTTCGAGAATTGCGGTGGAGTGCCGCGAGACCCCCGATGGTTTCTGGGGCTCGGGGGAGGCGCTGACCGTCAATGTCGTCGACCGTGTCGCGGAGCGCACGGCAGGCGCCATCGAAAATCTCATCGTCGAGGACATAACCGGCCGGATGGAGGGGGCGATCACGATCATTTCGACCTCGTCGGCCGGTATCAGGAACGCATCGCTTGCGCGCATCGCCATCGATCAGCAGCCTGGGCAACTCGGTACGGCGCGGTCCTACGACCTGCGTCCGACGAACGCGGACCTTTCCCCGAAAGCCGATGGCGGCGGCCGTGCGAATGCCTGGACCCGCGGGTCCGACGGTCGGGTGATCGGTCTTGAGCACTATCCGGGAGGAATGCCGGCCGTCTACGTGGCTGATGTCGCCGGGATAGTGATGAATGAGGTGCGGATCACAAGACCGACACCGCTGCCGCAAGGCTGGAACAAAAACAACGCCGTCTTCGAAACGGCGGCACCTGATGGGAGTGGGGCATGGCAGAACTGAAACTTTCCAACGTCAACAAATCGTATGGCTCGGTCAAAGTCCTGCATGACGTCGAACTCGATATCAAGGACGGCGAGTTCGTCGTCTTCGTCGGTCCGTCGGGATGCGGCAAGTCGACCCTGCTGCGTGTCATCGCCGGCCTCGAAGAGGTCACGGAGGGCGCAATCGCGATCGGGGGGCGCGACGTCAGCGCGCTCTCGCCTGCGGAGCGCAAGATCGCAATGGTCTTCCAGTCCTACGCGCTCTATCCGCATATGAGCGTTCGCAAGAACCTCGCTTTCGGCCTGGAGAACCTGAAGTTCAAGCGCGCCGAGATCGAGGCGCGGATTGCCGAAGCCGCCAGGATGCTGGCGATCGAACCTTATCTGGACCGGCGCCCGAAGCAGCTTTCGGGCGGCCAGCGCCAACGCGTGGCAATCGGCCGGGCCATTGTGCGCGAACCGGACATTTTCCTCTTCGATGAGCCGCTGTCGAATCTCGACGCCGCCTTGCGCGTCCAGACCCGCGCCGAGATCACCAAGCTGCACCGCGAGATCAAGACGACGATGATCTACGTCACGCATGACCAGGTCGAGGCGATGACGATGGCCGACAAGATCGTCGTGCTGCGGGCTGGGCGGGTCGAGCAGGTCGGCGCGCCGCTGGACCTGTTCGATGGCCCCCGCAATCTCTTCGTCGCCGGCTTCCTCGGCTCGCCGCGCATGAACATCATCAAGGGCAAGATATCAGGCATCAGCGAAAGCGGCGTCACCATCGATGTCGGCAATGGCGGCAGCATCGTCAGCGATGTCGATCTCGCCGGCATTGCGGTCGGACAGGCCGTTCTCGCCGGCATCCGGCCCGCGCATTTTTCCCGTTCCAGCGAGCAGGGCCTGCCGTTCATCGTCCAGTATCATGAGGGCCTCGGGACCGAGACCTATGTCTACGGCAACCTTGCAGGTCAGGACGAGCAGATGATCATTCATGAGGCCGGCCATTTCGCGCCGGCCCCTGGTGATCACATCCTGATCGATGCCGCCCCGGGGCGGGTTCATCTGTTCGATCCCGAAAGCGGCCTGGCTTTTGCCCGGCGGCCCGGACAGGGGAGGCGCTGAACATGGCGGCGCTCAAGGCAGGTGCATTGCTGACCCAGACAGGGGAAACGGCGATGAGAGTGGTCGAAGCCCCGATAAATCTGATCGAGCGCATCTTCGGCCGCAAGCGTATGCCATGGCTGTTCCTGGCCCCGAACCTCGTACTGTTTGCTATCTTCACGTTCCTTCCGATCGCGATCGCGATCGGTTACGCCTTTACCGGCGGCACAAACCTTTTCGTGTCGGAGCGTCCCTTCGTCGGCCTGGACAATTTCCGCACGCTGCTTTCCTGCGGCAATTATCTGCAGCCGGGAACCTGTCAGGAATCGCTGTTCTGGACGGCCGTGTGGAACACGCTCTGGTTCGTAGCCTTCAATGTCGTCGCCACATTGCTCGTGGCGCTGATCACGGCGCTGATCCTCAATCGGGCGATCGTCGCGCGCGGCTTCTTCAGGGCGATGTTCTTCTATCCCGTCTTGCTGTCTCCCGTCGTCATCGGTCTCATCTGGAAATGGTTCCTCGATCGTAACGGGCTCCTGAACGCCTTCTTCCAGATGATCGGCGTTCCCCCTGAAATCTTCCTGCTTGATGTCGGCTGGTCGCGCTTCTTCGTCGTCGCGGTATCGGTCTGGTTTCACATGGGTTTTTATACCCTGATCCTGCTTGCCGGCCTCCAGGCTATCCCGAAGGAGCTCTACGAGGCTGCCTCCATCGATGCCGCTTCGCCGCGCCGCACGCTGTTCAGAATCACGCTTCCGTTGCTCGCCCCGAACCTCTTGGTCGTGTTCATTCTTTTGATGATCAAATCCGTCCAGATCTTCGACGAGGCCTGGGTCTTGACCAATGGCGGAGGCCCCGGCACGGCCAACAGCTTCATCGTCCAATATATCTACCAGATGGCTTTCGGCAGCGATCTTCGCCTCTTCGGACTGGCCTCCGCCGCATCGGTTCTCATGGGGCTGGTGCTTCTGGTTCTTACCCTCATACAGCTGCGCATCGGCAAGCGAATGGAGTCTTGAGATGAACCAGATCAGCTTTTTCACGCGCACACGCCGAGCCGGACGCATTGATATAACCGACATATTGTCATGGGTCTGGCTGGTCGGCGGAACCTTCGTGGTGTTGCTTCCGGTCCTCTGGGCGGGCCTCTCCTCGCTGAAGCCGGCGGCTGAGATCACCCGGTTTCCGCCGACGCTGCTTCCCCGGGCCGCCGTCGAACAGACCGTGCCCGGCTTCGACAAGCCGCTCAGCCTCTGGCAGGTTACCGTCGACGGCCAGATGCGCGAAATGGCCATGGTTCGCCGCATCGGCCTCAAGGCCCAGATGGTCGATCCGGCAAATCCGGGATCACCGGTCAGCGTCGACGTCAAGGGGCTGACGCCGGTGCAGAAGCTGACGGTCGCCACGCAGAATTACACCGATCCGCTGACCCGATTCAACTTCCTGACCTTTCTGAAGAATTCAGTGTTCGTCACCTTCGTCGCAACGCTGCTGACGCTGATCGTCAACGCCATGGCGGCTTTCGCCCTGTCGAAATACAAATTTCCCGGTGATACGACGGTCTTCGTCATCATCATTTCGACGCTGATGATCCCGCTCGCCGTCGTCATGGTGCCGGCCTATCTCGTCATCGTCGGGGTCGGGCTTGCCGACAACCTCTGGGGCGTCATCCTGCCGACGGTCGCCTCTCCGACCGCCGTTTTCCTGCTGCGGCAATATATGCTGACCATACCCGACGAGCTGATAGAGGCGGCGCGCGTCGACGCGGCGAGCGAATTCTGCATCTTCTGGCGCATCATTCTGCCGCTGACGGCGCCGGCGCTGGCGGTGCTGGCGATCTTTTCGGTGCTCTGGCGCTGGAACGATTTCCTCTGGCCGCTGATCGTCCTCAACAGCCGTGAGAATTTCACGCTGCAGGTCGGCCTGAACGCATTCCAGGGGGAGTTCTCGGTGCAGTGGCACTATATCCTGGCGATGACGTTCCTCAGCCTGCTGCCCGTCACCGTCGTCTTCCTGTTTCTGCAGAAGTACATCACCACGGGCATCGCCGGAACAGGGATGAAGTAAGTGGGCCTGCATTGAGAGAGATCTCCTCGCAAGCGTCGAAGAACCCAAACCACGCCGACCTCCGGCTGAGGCGCGTCGTATAGAACTCGGTTCATGCGGCGCGCTTCGGCGGTCGATACCTCCTGCACATATCACAAAACGGTTTCGAAGAGCGGGATCAAGGCCGCGCCGATGGCGCCGGGGGCATCGATGATCTGTGCCACGGCAAGGCTTGGGACGTCGCGTAAAACGCCATGCCGAGGCAGATTATTGAATTCGGTCCGCTCGATAAGCATTTTCGCGAGTGAATGCGGAAGCTCGCCGCCAAGCACGATCAAAGCCGGGTCGAATACTGCGCAGATCGCATTGATGGCTTTGTTGTGGGCCGGCGCGACGCGGTCGACCCACTCCGCAACGCCATCCCAATCCACCAGGTTTTCGTTCTTCAGGTCCCTGAGGGTCAAGTTCGAGCGTCCCTTGGCATGAAGGTGTTGAAGCAAGAGGCTGAGTGCAGGGCGATCGTCGTATTCCTCACGCCCGAAGAGAACGGAATATTCGCCGGCATTTCCGAAACTGCCGCGAAACGGCATGCCTCCGGAAACGAGGCCGCCCCCGTATCCGTGAAGGTGGGCGATATAGGCGAAATCAGCGATGTCGCGGCCGACACCGAAAATTGCTTCCGCCAAGGCGGCGGTTCTCGCTACATTGTCTGCCCAGACCGGTAGGCCGAGTTGCTCTCCGAGCAAAGGCGCCAAATCGATCAATGACCAATGAGCGAGCGGCAAGGGACAGTTGAAGGCCGTCTCCAACATCCGGTGGCCGGCGACCGCCAGGCCGACGCCGAGGACGTCACGTCGTTTGGCGACCCGGCGGGCAAGCAGCTCTTCGACCGCCGCTTCGATCCGCTCCATTTCGACGGCTAACGAGGTGCCTGCCTGCGGAATTTCCATGTTTTCCAGAGGTTCACCGAAACCCATGAGGCAAAGGCCGATCGAGCCGACGTTCACAGAGATGCCCAGGGTTAAACACCAGTCTTTGCAAAGGGTCAGCTCCGGACTGGGCGGCCCGGGCCGCCGGCTTTCCGAATGGGAAAAGACGATCATTCCTCGCTCATGAAGCCGCGCGACGATCCTGTGCAACGATTGCTGGGTGAGATCGAGCGGCTCGGTTAGGTCGGAGCGCTCAATGCCCGGAGACTTCCAGATCAGCCGCAGCAGGTCGCGTTCGTTGCGGGAAGCGACGCGCACAGCTTGCGTTTCTCGCAAAAAATGCGCGGCGATGTGGTCTAGCGGATCATACTTCATTTTGGGTTCGGTTTGATTTACACTGGGAGTGTGAACCAGATTGGGAGGGCGTTTTGCTTCTGTCAAACAAGGAATTCGAGCCCCGGTTTGCCGGCCCTGCTTACTCCATTGAGATTGGCCAAGCCAGCCGGGATCACAATTCACGACGGCAGAGGGGATATCGTTGAGATCCGAGAGCACGGCGCGCGCTCCTGAGCGTGAGACATACGGGTTTGCGCCGACGCATGAAGGCAGGGACTTCGAGTCGATGGTGCAAGCCTATTCGGCAGGCTACGGAGCCTTTAGCGCCAAGCCGCTGAGCAAAGATCGGGCTTTTGCTTGGGCAGCGGACCTGAGAGCAAGCGGGCCATTTACGGCGCTCCACTCGGTTTATCAGAGTTCCTGGACGATTCGAACGCTCGAGGAGACGCCGCAACACCTTGCGTTTTACATCCCGCACACCGGATCCTTTCGACTGTCCATTGGAAAAAGGGTGGTTGAAAGTGAGGCGGGTCATCTTCTCATGGCCAACAACCATCAGGCCGGCGATCGTTTCGTCCAGGGCGGCCCGCACCGCTCGGATGCGCTGTTCCTGGACTGGAAAATTGTGAGACGAATGCTCGTTTCACTGGTGGAAACGCCGATCCTCGATTCGCTTGACCTAGAACCCGTTCTGGATCTCGCAACACCATCGGGCCAGCTTATCGGCAACCTGGCGCAGACGATCGTGCGGGGCATGCTCAATGACGGTCCGCTTCTGTCTTCACCGCTTGCCATGGCAGGAATGAGCGAAACGCTTGCGAATCTCGTGATCCGATTTGGCTCTCACCGTTTTTCCGGCTATCTGGAAAAAAACAAAGTATCGTTGGTCGCGCCTTGGCATGTCCGACGTGCTATCGACTATATGCACGCCAATATCGCAGAGCCCCTCACCATGACGATGATTGCGGATGACGTCGGTGTTTCACTTCGGGCGCTGCAAACGGGCTTCAAGGCCTTCAGGGGAACTTCACCGGGCAGTTACTTGCGCACGATCAGGCTGCAGGCAGCCCGCGACCAGTTGCGGGATCCGATGAATCAGCGATCCGTTCGGGAAATCTGCGCGATGTGGGGTTTTTCTCATGCCGGCAGGTTTTCCAGTGTCTACCGCAGCGCCTTTGGAGAAAGCCCGCGCGATACGCGCTTGCGGGCCGAGCGCTTGCGCTAACTAACTACGGAAGGCGCGCCTAATAATTTCTTCAACAGCAATCGATACCGGCGCACAGGATGGGATCAGGCCGCGCTGCATTTGCCAAACATCGGTGAGCAATGTCCGATCGTGGAGCGCGCCGCCCGCATTGTCTTTCGACCGGTCTCGTTTGAGAAGACAAATCATCGACTGTCGACTCTCGTTGAACTCCGCCGAGGTAGCCTCTAGTTCCCGTTCCGATAGACCCAGGTATTTTCCGCAGCCTTCAGAGGCGCATATTTCGAAGGGCTTTCTCAAGAAAGCCTCTACCGCTGACGCTTGGCTTGAATAAACGGGATCGTCTTTCACGAACTCGCGGAACGCTTTAAGGTCGCCGCGCAGGATTCTCGGAGTTAGATCGAAGCCTCGAGCTGCGAACAAAAGACCCCAGCTAAAGTATCCAAGCCTGAGTGTGGTCGCCTCGCAAGCGCGACGTTCTTTACTATCGTAGTGGTTGCAATCTCGAAGCTTCACTGCACTAAAGATCTTGGGAATTTGCAAGGTTTCTTTAGCGTCGGACGCAACGGCTATCGAAGCATCGATCATGATACACAATGAGATCGATAGGGCTGCAGCAAGGATTTTGGTCATCGTGCTCTCCGAAGGTACCGCATCGATCAGGCTCGATGCGTTGCGTTCTCGCGCGGCGGCGCGACGCTACCCCTCAAGACGAGATGGCATCCGAGTTCCAGGCGATGGGCCGGTCTTTGCGGGTCGTTGGCGATCAGCCGCTGTTCGATGAGCGCCAAAGCGGCCGCGCCGAGCCTGTCTGTGGGAACGCTGATCGTCGACAGTGGCGGGCGGCTGAATTCGCCGGGGACGATGTCGTCGAACCCCAGCACTGATATCGCTTCGGGCACGCGGATGTCGCGATCGGCCAATGCCTTCAGGCATCCGAGCGCCAGATTGTCGGCCGCGCAGAAGACGGCGGTCGCGCCTTTCATCGTGGGATCGCGGTCCAGCAGCGCTTTGATCGCAGCCTCGCCGTGCCGGGGCTCATATCCCTCGGCCTCGACGATCATATCGTCGGGCACCGGAAGCTGCGCGGCGAAATAGGCATCGGAAAAGCCGTCATATCGGCGCTGGATCGTCGTGCGGCCCTTCCAGGTCAGGTGCAGGATGCGGCGATGCCCGAGTGCCAGCAGGTGCTCGATGCCGAGCCTCGCCCCAAAGCGGTTTTCGGGGGTGACCGTATCGACCAGCATGGCCGGGTCTTCGCCGTTGACGATGACGACCGGCATATCAGGCGAGGCGAGGCTTCGGATCAGTTCCGGCTGATCGTCGTTCAGGACCACGATGCCGTCAGCCCGCTCCGACAGCGCGATCTGCCTGACCCGAGCGCCGTCGATGCGGCGGCCGGTGCTGACAAAGGGTACGATCCTGATGCCGCGGCGTTCGCACTCCCTGCGAAGGCCGTTGAGGATCGTCCAGCTCACCAGATTGAGGTCGCTCTCCGGCGCGGCATCGTCGGGAATGGCTAGAAGCAGGACGCGCAAGGTCGCGATCGTCGCCTTCTTCCGCCGGCGGTCGAGGTAACCCAGGCGTTTTGCCGAATCCAGAACCCTCTCGCGCACCTCGATCGTCAGCGGTGCGGTTCCGTTCAGCGCGTGCGAGGCCGTACTCAGCGATACGTCAGCATCGCGCGCGACATCCTTGAGATTGACTTTGCGTTCCACTTTTTCCGTCACGAATTGAGGTCGTGCCTTCGAAGGCATAGCTAAGCCAATGTTTTTACATAAAAACTTCAAAAAAGCTACGTGTTGGCATGAAATTATTCGTCATTCGGCCATCAGTGAGGTTTGGCAAGCAGGCCGTTGAGCAGCAGGTCGAAATAGGCCCGCAGGAAGGCCTCTTTGTTGGGAGTGGGCACGCGGCGGTCGTCGAATATCAGCCGCAGAACTGTCGTCGTCAGGATGGGCGCGACCACGATGTCGGAGAATTCCACCGGAACTTCGCGAAACTCCCCTGACGCCACACCCTCCAGAATGAGAGCGTCGACCTTGGCGATGATCGGTTCAATGAACTGATCGTGGTGGCGGTCGATCAGGTCGGGGAACCGATGTCCTTCGGCAATGACGAGCCGCGTCAATTCGCGGGTCGTGCGATCCTCGGCGATTTGTTCGTAGAGCAGGCCGAGAATGGAAATCAGCCGGTCGGCGGCGCTGCCGCTGAGACTCTCGGTGATCCCCAGCAGCTCCTGAAACGGCACGGAGAAGTGGTGGATCATGGCTTCGAAAAGCTTCTCCTTCGTCTCGAAGTAGACGTACACCGTACCCTTGGTGACGCCGACCCTGTCGGCGATGTCTTCGACGCGTGTGCCCGCGAAACCGCTTCTCACGAATTCCTCGAAGGCGGCATCCAGGATCTGGATGGGCCGCAGCGCCTTCTGTTCCGCCCGCGTGATCTTCTTCTGAGCTGCCATTTGCCTCGCCTCCCTTATTGCGCACGCCCTCGTCCCCGCGGCGCAAAGTTTCATTGACTAATACGTCAGTCAATTATATAGAAGCTGCCGTTGAGAGCAAGAGGTCAACTATGAGAACCATTCTGGTCGCCACGGCGATCGCATGCGCCATCGGTCTCGGATCATGCAGCGATGCGGGCGAGCCGACTAAGCCAACCGCACGGCAGGTCGGCATCGTCGTCGCCAGGCCTGAGCCGCTGGTCCGAGGTGGCGCGGTCACCGGCGAAGTCCGCGCCCGTGTCCAGACCGATCTGTCCTTCCGCGTCAGCGGCAAGATCGTCGAGCGGCTGGTGGAAGTCGGACAGTCCGTGAAGGCGGGGCAGCTCCTCGCGCGGATCGATCCGGAAGAGCAGAGGGCCGATCTGGATGTGGCGGCTGCCAACCTTCAGTCGGCTGAGGCGCAGCAAACCCAGGCGCAGCTCGCATACGACCGCCAGCAGAGCCTGTTTCGAACGCAGGTGACGACGCGTGCGGCACTCGATCAGGCGCAGGAGGCGCTCCTGACCGCGCAGGCATCGACGAAGTCAGCGCAAGCGCTGTTGGAGACCGCTCAGGACACTCTGTCCTACACCGAGCTGAAGGCGGACGCCGACGGAATGATCACCGCCCGCAATGCCGAGGTCGGGCAAGTGGCGCAGGCGGCCCAGGTCGTCTTCACGCTTGCCCATGACGGCGACCGGGATGCCGTCTTTGAAGTGGTCGAGAGCGCGTTCCTGCGCCCGATCGACGGCGACGGGACCGTGACCCTTCTGGCGAACTCCTCGCAGAAGATTACGGCGAAGGTTCGCGAGATTTCGCCGACGATCGATCCCTCCACCGGAACCATCAAGGTCAAGGTCGCGATATCGAGCGACGCTCCGATCCCCCTCGGCGCTCCCGTCGTCGGAAGATTCAATTATGTCTCGCAGGACGTCATCCAGCTTCCCTGGTCCGCCATGACATCCAAGGACGGCAAGCCGGCCGTCTGGATTGTCGATCCCGCATCATCTGCGGTTTCGGCAAGGGCGGTGGATGTCTCCGGCTACGAGACCGGCAGCTTCATCGTCAAGTCAGGTGTGTCTGAAGGAGAGGTCGTGGTGGCCGACGGAACCAAGTTCCTCAGGCCGGGTGAAATCGTGTCTTATGTCAAGGAAGCTTCCAAGTGATTATTCGTCCCAAGATAGTCGCACTGATGATGGCTACGGCCCTGATCTCCTCCTGTACGCCGCAGGAGGAAAGCAAGGAGGAAGCCCCTCGTCCCGTGCTGTCGATGACAGCCAAGCCAACGTCGTCTTCGAGCTTGAGCCTGACCGGCACGATCGAACCGACGATCGAGACTGAACTCGGCTTCCGGATTCTCGGGCGGATGATCGCCCGCAACGTCAATGTCGGCGATCTCGTTAAGAAGGATGATGTCGTTGCCGCCATCGATCCGCTGGCGTTGGAGCTTGCCGTGCGCAACGCGCAGTCGGACGTAGAGAACAGCGACGCCCAGCTCAGGAACGCGGTGACCACAGAACAGCGCCAGCGCACGTTGCTGGAGTCGCGCTCAGGCACCGAAGCCTCGCTCGAAGAGGCCGAACAGGCAAGGCGGACGGCCGCGGCCGCCGTCGCCAAGGCGCAGGCCAATCTCGACAAGGCCACGGAGCAACTCGGCTACGCGCAGCTTCGGGCGGAATTCGACGGGGTGGTGACCGCGACCTCGGCCGAGGTCGGACAGGTGGTGTCGGCCGGCCAGACGGTCGTGACCATCGCACGGCCGGACAAGCGCGATGCCGTGGTCGACGTGCCCCAGGCAGCCGCCCAGAAACTGAAGATCGGCGCGCCCTTCGAGGTGACGCTGCAGCTCGATCCGACCATCCGCACGTCCGGGATCGTGCGTGAAATAGCACCGGAGGCGGAGACGTCCACCCGCACGAGCAGGACCAAGATCGCACTGAGCGATCCCCCCGCCACCTTCCGGCTGGGCTCCGTCATATCCGCCTCGGCAACCATTGCAGCCGATTCGCAGATCGTCCTGCCTTCCTCTGCAATCCTTGTCGGCAGCGACGGCCCGAGCGTCTGGATCGTCGATGCGCCAGCCAGGAAGGTATCGCTTCGCCGCGTGAAGATCGACGGTGACATCGAAGATGGCGGCACCGCCCGCGTCAGCGAAGGGATCGCCCCCGGAGAAAGGGTGGTCGTGGCAGGCGTGCATAAACTTGAAGATGGCCAGACCATCAGGATCGACCAGGAGATCAGCCAGTGAAGTCCTTCAATCTTTCCGACTGGGCGCTCGAACACCGTTCGCTCGTCTGGTACTTCATGATCGTCTTCATTCTCGCCGGCGCCTTCTCCTACGTGAAGCTCGGCCGCGAGGAAGACCCGAACTTCACGATCAAGACGATGGTGATCACCGCCCAGTGGCCCGGCGCCTCCGCCGAAGAGGTGACGCGGCAGGTGACCGACAGGATCGAGAAAAAGCTTCAGGAACTGGAATCGCTTGATTACACCAAGAGCGAGACCGTTGCGGGCCAGACGACCGTCTTTGTCGAGCTGTTGCCGACGACCAAGGCGAAGGATGTTGCGCCGACCTGGCTGCGCATCCGCAACATGATTGCCGACATCAAGGGCGATTTCCCCACCGGGGTCGTCGGTCCTTTCTTCAACGATCGCTTCGGCGACGTCTTCGGAAACATCTACGCCTTCACCAGCGACGGGCTTACTCAGCGCCAACTTCGTGATCTCGTGGAAGATGCCCGTTCCAAGGTTCTGACCGTGCCCAACGTTGGCAAGGTCGATGTGGTCGGCGCCCAGGACGAGGCGATCTATCTCGAATTCTCCACACGCCAGATCGCCGCACTCGGGATCGACCAACAGTCGGTCATTCAGACCCTGCAGGCGCAGAATGCCGTCACGCAGTCCGGCTTCGTTGACGCCGGGCCGGAGCGCATCGCCTTGCGGGTCAGCGGACAGTTCACGTCCGAGGACAGCCTGAGATCGATCAATCTTCGGATCAACGACCGCTTCTTTCCGCTGAGCGATGTCGCCACGATCAAACGCGGCTACGTGGATCCGCCCTCGTCGCTGTTCCGGTTCAACGGCCAGCCGGCGATCGGGCTTGCGATCGGCATGAAGCAGGGCGCCAATCTTCTGGAGTTCGGCGAGGGGCTCGACGCGCAGATGAAACGTGTCGTCGCTGACCTTCCGATCGGCGTGGACGTCCACCGCGTTTCCGATCAGCCGGCCGTCGTCGACGAAGCGGTGTCGGGATTTACCCGCGCGCTCTTCGAAGCGATCGTCATCGTCCTGATTATCAGCTTCATCAGCCTTGGTCTTCGCGCCGGCATGGTGGTGGCGATCTCCATTCCGCTCGTCCTGGCGATCACCTTCGTGGTGATGGAATATTCCGGCATTTCGCTTCAGCGCATCTCGCTTGGCGCACTCATCATCGCGCTCGGGCTGCTTGTCGACGATGCCATGATCGCCGTCGAGATGATGGTGGCCCGCCTGGAGGCGGGCGACGATCTCAGGAAGGCCGCCACCCACGTTTATACATCGACCGCCTTTCCGATGCTGACGGGGACGCTCGTCACCGTTGCCGGTTTCATCCCGGTCGGTCTCAACAACAGTGCTGCCGGTGAGTTCACCTTCACGCTTTTCGTGGTCATCGCAGTTTCGCTGATCGTTTCCTGGGTGGTGGCGGTGCTGTTCACGCCGCTTCTCGGCGTCACGATCCTGCCGAAGACGATGAAATCGCATCACGAGAAGAAGGGCCGCTTTGCCTCGGTCTTCTCCTGGCTCCTGGGGCTGGCGATGCGCTGGCGCTGGGTCACCATCATCCTCACGGTCGGTGTCTTTGCACTTTCGATCGGCGGCATGGGGCTGGTGCAGCAACAGTTCTTCCCCAACTCGGACAGAACCGAGCTGGTCATCGACTGGAATCTCCCCAACAACAGTTCGATCGCCGAAACCAACAGGCAGATGGCCAGGTTCGAAAAGGAGATGCTGGCCGATAACAAGGATGTCGACCATTGGACGACCTATGTCGGCCAGGGTGCGCCACGCTTCATCTTGTCCTTTGACGTGCAGACGCCCGACGTGTCGTTCGGGCAGACGATCATCGTCACCAAAGGGCTCGACGTGCGCGACAAGGTGCGGGCGGAACTGCAGGACTATCTGACGAAAACCTTCCCCGGCACCGACGCCTTCGTCAAGCTTCTCGACATCGGCCCGCCGGTGGGCAAGCCGGTCCAGTACCGGATCAGCGGTCCCGATGTTCAAAAGGTCCGCGACCTCTCGCAGCAGTTCGCCGGCGTCATGGGATCGCACCCGCTTCTGGCGAACATGGTCCTGGACTGGAATGAGCCGTCCCGCGTGGTGAAGGTCGATGTCCTGCAGGACAAGGCGCGCCAGCTCGGCGTATCCTCCGAAGACATCGCCACTGCCCTCAACGGCATCGTCGAAGGCTCGACGGCCACCCAGGTTCGAGACGACATCTACCTGGTCAACGTCATCGGCCGCGCCAGGGCAGCCGAGCGCGATTCCATCCAGACGCTTGAGAATCTGCAGCTCTCCACCTCCAACGGCAAGGTCGTGCCGCTGTCTGCCGTGGCGAATTTCCGCTACGAGCTCGAGCAGCCGACGATCTGGCGTCGCGACAGGCAACCCACCATAACGGTCAAGGCGGCCGTCGTCGGTCCGACGCAACCCGCCACGATCGTCGAACAGCTCAAGCCGAAGGTCGAAGAATTCCAGAAAAACCTTCCCGTAGGATACAAGGTGGAAGTGGGCGGCGCGGTCGAATCCAGTGCAGATGCCCAGGGGCCGATCGCGGCAGTCGCTCCGCTGATGCTGTTTGTGATGGCGACGATCCTGATGATCCAGCTGCAGAGCTTCAGCCGCCTCTTCCTGGTGTTCGCGGTTGCGCCGACCGCCCTGATCGGCGTCGTCGCAGCACTGCTGCTCAGCAACGCACCCATGGGCTTCGTCGCGATCCTCGGCGTGCTTGCGCTCATCGGCATTCTGATCCGCAACTCCGTCATCCTGGTCGTTCAGATCGAGCACCTACGCAGCGAAGGAATGGCGCCCTGGCAGGCGGTCATCGAGGCCACTGAACACCGCATGCGGCCGATCATGCTGACGGCCGCGGCGGCCACGCTGGCGCTGATCCCGATCTCGCGCGAGATCTTCTGGGGGCCGATGGCCTACGCCATGATGGGCGGCATCGTCGTCGGAACCGCGCTCACCCTGCTGTTCCTGCCTGCGCTCTACGTCGCGTGGTTCAGGATTCCAAGGGATGAAGGCGTTCAGGCCGGAGCCGCGGCTGCAGAGGTATGACGCAGTCTTCGACGGCCATCGCCCACGGCCGCCGCGGCGGCCGCTGCAACACGGGCCGCGATAATATGTGTGGGGTGGCGCAGGCGATGCCATCCCACGCGGGAAGGAACGACATATCGTATGACGAGATTGGCTGATCCATGCGCCCGAGAGCCTTGATTCCAGGGGAAATTTATCGATGACGGAATGGTATTCTCCGGAACCCTCGAAGGCAGATCACCGAGAGCTCCTGAAGACCGGGCCGGCCATCGTTGCCGCGATCGGCCTGGCTATGCTTGCAGGCTGTGCGACGAGGCCATCGCCGGACGTATTGAAGCCAGTTCATCTGAGTCAACTGACTCATGCCGAAGAGGCTCCGGTCAGCGTGAACGTTCTCGTGGCGACCAATAGAACCCCCGATAGCATACGGGGCGGGTTCGGCAGCGCATGGGCTGACAAGCTCACCTATGAGCAGTATGGGTTTTCGGTCCCTCCCGGCCGGAAGGACACCGCGATCACATATCCGACCGAGAGGCCGGATCCCGAACGCCAATTTGCCGTTATCGGGCGCAAGCAGCTTGCAAAGGATGCCTTCGTGGAGGAGGTGCTCCGCTCTACGCAGAACGAGGGCACCGTCGGCATCTTTGTCCACGGCTACAACTATAGCTATCAGGAAGCGCTGTTTCGCACCGCGCAGATCGCTGCGGACGCTAACATTCCGGGTTCTCCGATTCTGTTTTCGTGGCCTTCCGCCGCAGCCGTCGCCGGCTATGTCGCCGACCGCGATGCGGCGCTCTCCTCGCGCAGCGACCTCGACTCGCTTGTCACGTCGCTCTCGGCTTCAGGAAGGGTGAAACGCATCATCCTTTTCGGACACAGCATGGGCGGATTCCTGGTCATGGAAACGGTGCGCCAGCTCAAACTGCAGCATCGCGACGACGTCATCGGCAAACTGGCGGTGATCCTTGCCGCCCCTGACATCGACATCGATGTTTTCCGGTCCCAGCTGAACGATATCGGGCGAATGCCGGCCGCGATATCTCTTCTCGTGTCGAAGGACGACCGTGCGCTGGTGGCTTCGAGCTTCATCGCGGGTGAGCGGGCGCGCGTCGGACGCCTCGATATCGACGATCCCGTCATCAGAGATGCCGCCTTGAAGGAAAGGCTTCGGGTCATCGACATCACGTCGATCCGGGCGTCCGACGGGCTGGGGCATGACCGCTACGCGTCGCTTGCCAAGTTCGGCGCGCAGCTTGCATCCTTCGAAAGCGGGAAGCGGTCGAGTGCCGGCGACGTTGGCGCCTATGTCTTCGATGCCGCCGGTGCCGCAGTCGCAAGTCCGTTTCGTCTGGCTGGACGTGTCGTCGGATCGAACTGACTAGAATTCGTGTACCGGGCGAGCCCCATGGCTAATCCTGAGGCATCGCCAAGAGATGTGTACAATGTGACTATTAAATTGTCAGCTGCACAAATGAAGAGCAAACTTCCGCCTGTGGCCGATTTGGCCTCAAGGACATGGGAGGGCATTCATGAGCGTACAAAATCCGTCTCCCTCGTTATACAACGAGGATCTTGCACCCGCCGAGGAGCGCAAGTGGGGTGCATTCAGCATTTTCAACGTCTGGACATCAGACGTCCACAGCCTGTGGGGCTACTATCTGGCGGCGAGCCTGTTCCTGCTGTGCGGCAGCTTCATCAATTTCGTCATCGCCATCGGCATTGGATCTCTGGTCATCTTCTGCCTGATGAGCCTGGTCGGCAATGCCGGCGTGCGCACAGGCGTACCCTTTCCGGTTCTGGCGCGCGCCTCCTTCGGCACGTTCGGGGCGAACGTGCCGGCACTCGTCCGAGCGGTGGTCGCCTGCTTCTGGTACGGGGCACAGACCGCCGCCGCATCCGGCGCCATCGTTGCCTTGCTGATCCGCAACGACAGCCTGCTCGCCTTTCACCAGAACAGTCACTTTCTCGGTCATTCAACCCTCGAGGTCATCTGCTACGTCATCGTCTGGGCGCTGCAGCTGCTGATCATTCAGCGCGGGATGGAAACGGTTCGCAAGTTCCAGGATTGGGCCGGTCCGGCCGTCTGGATCATGATGCTGGTGCTCTCGGCTTATCTGGTCGTCAAGTCCGGCACCTTCTCATTCGGGTCCGAAATCCCGCGCGACGTGCTGATCGAAAAGACCAAGGATGCGGGCGTGCCGGGTGAGCCTGGTTCGATTGCAGCGCTAGCTGCCGTGGCCGCCACGTGGATCACCTATTTCGCAGCACTTTACCTGAATTTCTGCGATTTTTCGCGCTACGCAACGAATGAAAAGGCGCTCAGGAAAGGCAACCTCTGGGGGCTTCCGATCAACCTGCTGGCGTTCTGCCTCGTCGCAGGCGTGACGACCACCGCTGCCTTCACCGTCTACGGAGAGGTGCTGCTGCATCCGGAAATGATATCGGCGAAATTCGACAGCTGGTTCCTGGCGCTGCTGGCCGCGCTAACATTCGCGATCGCAACGCTCGGCATCAACGTCGTGGCGAATTTCGTGTCGCCGGCCTTCGACTTTGCCAATGTTTTCCCGCGCCAGATCAATTTCAAGCGCGGGGGATATATCGCCGCATTGATCGCTCTTGTGCTTTACCCATTTGCTCCCTGGGAGACGGGTGCGGCGCATTTCGTCAATTTTATCGGATCGACGATGGGGCCGATCTTCGGCATCATGATGGTGGACTATTATCTCATCCGGAAGAGCCAACTGAACGTCGAAGCGCTTTATCATGAGGATGGCGAGTTCCGGTTCCAGAACGGATGGCACGGCAATGCCTTCATCGCATTTGTGGTGGGCGCGCTGTTCTCCTCGATCCTGCCGACCTTCACCACCATCCTGCCGGACTGGTGGGGCACCTACGGCTGGTTCTTCGGCGTCGCCATCGGCGGGGCGATCTATTTCGCATTGAGAATGGGCGCGCGGCGCAATCCGGCCTTCGCGTCCTGAGCAAATGAAAGCCGCCCGGCAATTGCCGGGCGGCTTACATGTCGGATTTCCTGCTGTCGCCTGTTTCAGCGGCGAGCGGCAACCGTTTGCAGGGCTCTGCACGAGCTGGAAGGCGCCGCCCGCCGCCTGACCACGACGAAGGCGGCTGGTCGGACCCCGCACCGATGCGGATGATGCATGTTTTACGAAATAGCATTATGATCGGCTGAGCGCCTGACCGGCGGAGGGGCTGCTGCGGATATACGATCCGTGCAGGAATGAGAGGACGGCAGGATTTGGAACGGCTGAAGGATCTGGACAGTATTCCCGCGCAGGGGGCTAGCGGTTCCACATCGCCTCCCTATGAACGGCCTGGCGTCGTGGCTGCCGCCGTTTACCAGCACGGGCAACGTATTCGCGACATCAGGATAGAGGAGGCCGGCGAATGGCGGGGCCGGGAGAATGCGATCGTCTGGATCGGCCTGCACGAGCCGGATGAGGTGCTGCTAAGCCAAGTCCAGGCGCAGTTCAATCTCCATCCGCTGGCGATCGAGGATGCAGCGCAGCCCCACCAGCGCCCGAAACTGGAGATCTACGGGGAGGCGATGTTCATCGTCGCCCGGACCGCGCACATGAAGGACGGCGAAATCATCTTCGGCGAAACGCACCTGTTCGTCGGTCGCGGTTATGTCGTCTCCGTTCGTCACGGCGACTCGTCCTCCTATCTAGCGGTGCGGCAGCGATGCGAGGCGACGCCGGCGGCCCTTGCCCACGGCGAGAACTACATTCTCTATTCTATCCTCGATTTCATCGTCGACAACTACATGCCTGTCATCGAGGTCGTGCAGGACGAGGTCGAGAATATCGAGGATCTGGTGCTGCGCGAACAGCTGACAAAGTCCGATATCGAGCGGCTTTACTTGTTGAGGCGCAGGCTGCTGCGGCTGCGCAACGCCGTGGTGCCGCTTGTCGACGTCTGCCGGCGATACGAGCACACAGATCTTCCCGGCATGGATCCGACGCTGCAATCGCTGTTTCGCGATGTCACGGACCATGTGCGCCGCGTTCAGGAAGATATCGACGCGCTGCGCGAGGTGCTGGCCTTCGCCTTCGAGGCGAGCGTGATGATCGGCCAGTCGGAGCAGACGGCGATTGCCCGCAAGCTCGCCGCCTGGGCGGCGATCCTTGCCGTCCCCACCGCGATCGCCGGCATCTACGGGATGAATTTCAGCGATATGCCGGAGCTGAAAACCCAATATGGCTATTTCGTCGTGCTTGGTGTCATAGCCATCTTGTGCCTTGGCCTTTTCGGCTTCTTCCGACGGAGGAAATGGCTGTAGGGGTGGGGCATGCGGCAGGCGGCAGGCGGGACATTCGAGTTAGCGAAGGTGCGTTAGCACAGGGCCTTCAGCAGCCGATCCCGATGGCTTCGAATATACTGCATATCGCTGAGATACTGCCGGGCGTCTCCTCTCGCCACATGCTCCACGAATGTCTCATCTCCGGCCGCTGCACTTGGCAAAATGTAATCGACGAGCGCCTGAAGCCGTCGGCAGATCGTCTCGGGGAGCTGGAGACGTTCTTGCATCGTCGCCCCATATGCCGTGCAGAAAATCTCCGCCCGCTGCAGCTGTTCGTCTAGTAGGCCGAAGGTCACATCAGGATTGGCAGGATCGGAGAGCGGCGCCCAGCGGTAAACCGAATAGGCCAGATCCCATAGGCGGGGTGCGGGATGGGCGGTGTCGAAATCGATGATCCCGACAGCCTCATGACCGGCTGTGGCGATATTGTAGGGTGCATAATCTCCGTGGCATATGATCTCGTACGGTTCCTGCGGCGGCAGCATCCATGCCTGGACCTCGCGATCCGATTCCAGAAACCCATGAGATGCCGAATGAAATTCGCGCAGTAGCTTGGCTGCGGAAAGCAGCATGCGCTCCGACCCGACAAACTGGTCGCTCAAGTCTTCGCAGACGCGCCCGGCAACATAACTGACGACTTCCTGGTTCCCGGTTATTTCAATGGGATGAGGCGCTCCCGGAAAGCCTCTGCTTCTCAGATGGCGCAAAAACCGGTGCACCGTCGGCGTCCATGCGCCGGACGGCCTGATCACGGTGTCGCCGTCACGCCAGATCTGCCCGGTTCGTCCGCCCTCCAACGGTTTCATTTTCCGGTCTCCAGACGTCCTCTATGCGGATTTCAGCTTGTCGATGTGGGCCTGAACCGTCGCGCCAAGGTTTGTCTCATGGCAGTTCCGGTAGAAAGCCACCACGTCGGAAGGCATTCCCTCGGGGATGGCGACGAAGTCTTCAAGCCGCAGGCCGCTTGAACCGCCGAGTTGCGGCTCCGCCAATTGGCTCTCGCTCAAACTGCCGACACGATCGGCCAGGGCTTGGAAATAGGCGAGGTTGTCATGCACCGCCGAAGGAGAGTGCGTCCGGCCGTGCGCCGGGATGACCAGTCTTGCATTGAGGTCACGTATCCGCTCGAGCGAGGAACGGATCAAGCGCAGGTCGCCTGCATTTTTGCTCCAGACTTCGGGGATGGGGTATTCCACCGCGTCGACGGCCAGGCAGATGCGAAGTTCGGGAATCCATACGGCGACATGGTCGGGCGTATGTCCCGGCGTATGAATGAGCTCCAGCGTCAGATCGCCGCCGTTGACGGTCATCGAGCCGGAGAACGTGATGTCGGGACCGATGAGGTCGACGTCCCGAAACCTCGACTCCTGGCTCGCCTTGTCTCTCAGGACTTCCCGCGCGGAAGGGTCGCGTAAACGGTCGAGCGCGGCGGCATGCGCGATAATCGGAGCGCGCCGCGCAATGGCGGCATTCCCCCAGAAATGATCCCAATCCATGTGCGAATTGATGACGATCAGCGGACGAGCGTTTATCTGTTCCCCGAGCATGCCCAGCGCCGTCAGGCACAGCTCGGGCGTTCCGAGCGTATCGATCAGCACATTGAACCTTTCGGTCCGGATAAACACGCCATCAACCTCGTCGCCCGCCCTGACGATCACGATTCGATCATCGAGTTCGGGATATGAACATAATTCCACCGATGGGTTCACGTCTGGTTGCCTCTATTGCAATCGCAGTGATTTCATTCGGACACATCAAGTCTCGTTCGGGCGCTGATCTTTCAAAACGGAGCGGGGCCCTCCGTTAGCAGCCAAATGGGTCATCGTCTCAGACAGCCCAAGACTATTCATTTATATCGCGAACCTTCAAGATCCGTCCGCGCAGTTCAAGGCTTTTCACGTGCATGTCGAGCGCCTCCCATCGGTCCCGCGCCGGTGCGGCCGGCGATGCCTGGCGCCACCTGAATTGAAACTTTCGGTGGAACAACGTCCGGCAACAGAAGTTTGCCTTCAAACCAAACTCGAGCGGCGGCCGATGTCATTCTCTCCAAACCAGGGTGTGTTGAGCACCCCACCCCGGATCTATTATGTCAATCCACTCCTTCTTCAGGGTATCGATGCATGGCGCGAGGTTTTCGACCATGCTGCGGAAACCGGTTTCGACCGTGTGCTGACAGCACCGCTCTTCGACCGGGGCGGGGCGCGCAGCATTTTTTCCTTCCAGGATATGAATCGACTCGATCCTCAACTGTCGCTCGGAAGTGCAGTCGAGGATGGGGTGGGTCGCCTGGTGGAGGCCGCCCGCAGGAGCGGCGTCACCCTGATGATGGACCTGATGCTCGACGGCAAAGCCCTGGATACCAAGGCAGGCTTTCGCCCTGTCGACCCAAGACGCTCACCACTGGATCCAGCAGGGCCGATGACTGAGATGGACGCGGAGTCTCAATCCCGGCTGTTGGAAGAATGGGCCGAACGGCTGCGGGGGCTGGCCGGTCTCGGCCTCTGCGGCTACCGCGCGCTCGGGATTGATCGCATTGCGCCGGCGGCTTTCAAATCGCTGATTTCCGCCGTGCGCGAGAAGGCGGACGCGCAATTCCTCGCCTGGACGCCGGGCACTGATTTTGGGGCGAGGAGCGCGGTCCAGAATACAGGCTTCGATGGATGTTTTTCATCTATGGCTTGGTGGGATTTCGACGAGAGATGGTTCATCGAAGAACACCGGGTTCAGAAGCCGCTCGGCTGGCAGATCGCTTTTCCCGAGCCGCCATTCGGCAGGCGGATCGCGCACGGAACCCAGAGCCGCGAAATCCTCGAACGACGGGCTATCAGGGCGCTGCGCCTTGCCGCCTCGCTCGGTGGCGGCCTGATGGTTCCGATGGGTTTCGAATATGGGGCCGCCATGCCGCTCGATCCGACCCATGGGAACGGGACGGGCTTGCGGGGGCTGCGCCATGATCTCACTTTCGATATTTCTTCCGAAATTCGCCTTGCGAACAGCGAAATCGGCAAAGTCAGTTATGCGCCAGCCTCATCCCTGCGGCTCATCCGCAACGCCAACGGACCGGTCTCGGCGCTGCTGCAATCGGCGGCGGAAGACTTGCGCAGCGCCGAGAATGTGCGCTTCATCCTGCTCAACAGGGACCTGCGGAAAAGTGCGCCAGCTCCGCTAACGGCACTGCGCGAAGCGGCTTCCGGTTTTCTTCCGGTTGCAGCCGACGGCACCCCTCTGCGGCTGCGGGCAGGGGAAACCCTGGTGATCGAAGGCAGGGCGCCGGCGCCGATCACGTCCCGGCCTATGCTGGACATCGCGCAGGCGACGGCGTCGCCGCGGCTCGCCATTGAAAACATCATGCCGCGAGTCGATGACGGGCGCTTTCCCATCAAGCGAGTGGTCGGCGATGTCGTCAGTGTCGAGGCGGATATATTCGCGGACGGGCACGACCCGATCGCCGCGGTCCTGCTGTGGCGGCCGCTCGATGCGGCGGATTGGACCGAGACGGAGATGCAACTGGTCGAAAACGATCGCTGGCGCGCCGAATTCCTGCTGGAGCGCATCGGACGCTATGAGTTCGCTGTCGAGGCATGGAAGAACCCGTTTGCGATCTTTCGCTACGAACTGACGAAGAAGAGCGATGCGAGACTGGACCTGAAGCTTGAACTCCAGGAGGGGTTGAACCTGGTTCGTTCGGCTGCGACGCCTGCCGATGCAGCGCTCGGCGCCGACTTGAAGGTTCTCGTCAGCAGTCTCGAAAGCGCCTCGGATGCCGAGCGCACGGCGATCCTGCTCGATGCCCGAACATCGGAATTGATGAACAAGGCGGACAAGCGGCCGTTTCGGCTTCGCTCGACGGCAAGCGCCGTCGATGCCGAACGCAAGGCGGCTGCCTTTGCCAGCTGGTACCAGATCTTCCCGCGCTCGCAGAGCGGCGATCCGAACCGACATGGCACCTTCGACGACGTCATCCCGAGGTTGCACGCCATCCGTGACATGGGATTCGACGTGCTCTATTTCCCGCCGATTCATCCGATCGGTTCGACCAACCGGAAAGGCCGCAACAACAGCCTGAAAGCCGGGCCAGATGACCCCGGAAGCCCCTATGCCATCGGCTCCGAGGACGGCGGCCATGATGCCATCCATCCCGAGCTCGGCGATTTCGAGGACTTCCGCCAGCTGGTGGAGGAGGCAGGCCGGCACGGCCTGGAGATTGCTCTCGACCTCGCGATCCAGGCGTCGCCGGATCACCCATGGCTGAAGGAGCATCCCGGCTGGTTCGACTGGCGTCCCGACGGAACGATCAAATATGCCGAGAACCCGCCGAAGAAATACGAGGACATCGTCAACGTCGATTTTTATACAAAAGATGCGTTGCCCTCCCTGTGGGTGGAGCTCAGGGATATCGTCCAGCTTTGGGTGGACCAGGGCGTCAAGCTGTTTCGCGTCGACAATCCGCACACCAAGCCCTTTCCGTTCTGGGAGTGGCTGATCGGCGATATCAGGGCGCGTCACCCCGATGTGATCTTCCTGTCGGAAGCTTTCACCAAGCCGAAAGTCATGTACCGGCTGGCAAAGATCGGCTTCTCACAGTCCTATACCTACTTCACCTGGCGCAATGCCAAGTGGGAGCTCGAGCAATATATGGGGGAACTCACGGAGACAGCGCCGAAGGAATTCTTCCGCCCGCATTTCTTCGTCAACACCCATGATATCAATCCGGATTTCCTGCAGAACGCGCCACGTTCCGCCTTCCTGATACGGGCGGCGTTGGCCGCCACGCTGTCTGGGCTTTGGGGCGTCTATAACGGTTTCGAACTTTGCGAGGGGCGTCCCGATGCCAAGCGCAAGGAATATGCCGACAGCGAGAAGTATGAGATCCGCGCCTGGGACTACGACCGCCCGGGCAATATCATCGCCGAGATCAGGATGCTCAACCGCATCCGGAACGAAAATCTCGCCCTGCATTCCCATCTCGGGCTGACACTGCTGAACGCCTGGAACGACAACATCTTGTTCTTCGAAAAGGCGAGCCGCGCCCGCGACAATGTCTTGTTGATCGCCATCAGTCTCGATCCGCACAACTTCCAGGAAAGCGACGTCGAGCTGCCGCTCTGGAAGTGGTCGCTCGGAGACGGTGGAGCGCTCGACGCCGAGGATCTGGTCGCTGGGCATCGGTTCAGATGGAATGGCAAATGGCAGAGAGTGAGCTTCAACCCTCAGATCCTGCCCTTTGCGATCTGGCGCGTTCGCGCAGCGGAGGCATGAATGGACACGTTGAATCCCGACGGTATGAACCAGCCGCTCTGGTACAAAGACGCGATCATCTATCAGCTGCACATCAAGTCGTTCTACGACGCCAATGGTGACGGGATAGGCGATTTCGCCGGCTTGCACCAGAAGCTCGATCACATCGCAGCCCTTGGCGTCAACGCCATTTGGCTGCTGCCGTTCTTTCCCTCGCCGCGCCGAGACGACGGTTACGACATCGCCGACTACGGCAATGTCAGCCCCGACTACGGGACAATGGAGGATTTCCGGGCGTTCGTCGACGCCGCCCATCTGCGCAATATTCGCGTCATCATCGAGCTCGTCATCAATCACACGTCCGACCAGCATCCCTGGTTCCAGCGCGCTCGCCACGCCCCGGTGAGGTCGCCGGAGCGCGAATTCTATGTCTGGTCGGACAGCGACCAAAAATTTCCTGAAACCCGCATCATCTTCCTCGACACCGAAAAATCCAACTGGACGTGGGATGCGGTTGCCGGCGCTTACTATTGGCACCGCTTCTATTCCCACCAGCCCGATCTCAATTTCGACAGCCCACTCGTTATGGAGGAACTGCTGAAGGTGATGCGCTTGTGGCTGGAAACCGGTATCGACGGGTTCCGTCTCGACGCGATTCCCTACCTTGTCGAACGCGAGGGAACGATCAACGAAAATCTTCCCGAGACCCACGCGATCCTCAAACGGATCCGCGCCGCTCTCGACGCCACTCATCCCGGCGTCATGCTGCTTGCAGAGGCCAATCAATGGCCGGAGGACACGCGCGAATATTTCGGTGAGGGCGACGAATGCCACATGGCCTTCCACTTCCCGCTAATGCCGCGCATGTATATGGCGATCGCCAAGGAAGACCGGTTCCCGATTACCGACATCCTGCGCCAGACGCCCGAAATCCCCGAGAATTGCCAATGGGCGATCTTCCTGCGCAATCACGACGAGCTGACCCTCGAAATGGTGACCGACGCCGAGCGGGACTATCTCTGGGAGACCTATGCATCCGACAAGCGCGCCCGCATTAACCTCGGCATCAGGCGGCGTCTGGCGCCGCTGATGGAACGCGACCGCCGGCGCATCGAACTGATGAACGCACTTCTGCTCTCGATGCCCGGAACGCCTGTCATCTATTACGGCGACGAGATCGGCATGGGCGACAACATCTATCTCGGCGACCGGGACGGGGTGCGGACGCCGATGCAATGGTCGCCGGACCGCAATGGCGGCTTCTCCCGCACGGACCCGGCTCGTCTCGTCCTCCCGTTGATTGCCGATCCGCTCTATGGTTACGAGGCAGTCAACGTCGAGGCCCAGAGCACCGATGCCCATTCGCTGCTCAATTGGACGCGAAAGATGCTGGCGCTGCGCGGCAGGCATCCGGCCTTCGGGCGCGGCTCGTTGCGGTTCCTCTCGCCTGAGAACCGAAAGATTCTCGCTTATCTCAGGGAATATGACGGCGAGACGCTGATGTGCGTCGCAAACCTTTCCCGGCTGCCTCAGGCGGTCGAGCTCGACCTCTCGGCTTTCGAGGGCCGTGTGCCGATCGAGCTGACCGGCATGTCGCCCTTTCCGCCGATCGGTCAGCTGACCTATCTCCTGACATTGCCGCCCTACGGCTTCTTCTGGTTCCAGCTGGAGGCCGATGCCGATCCGCCGGCATGGCGCACCGCGCCGCCCGAGCAATTGCCCGACCTCACGACGATGGTCATTCGCCGCGGCCTGCTCGATCTCGTCGATGAGCCGCGGCTGGGACGCGTCCTCAGCACCGAAATCCTGCCTGCTTACCTCGCCAGGCGCCGCTGGTTCGGGGCGAAGGACCAGCCGCTCCAGGCGGCGCGGCTGATCTCGGCAACGCCGATCCCCTTTGCTGATGGTGTCGTTCTCGGCGAATTGGAAGCGGTGCTGCCGGATCACACCGAATCCTATCAGCTGCCGCTCGCGATCGCCTGGGACGACGCGCAACCCTCTGCTTTGACGCAGCAGCTTGCTCTGGGGCGGGTTCGCCAGGGCAGGCGGGTCGGCTTCCTGACGGACGGGTTTGCCGTAGAGCCGATGGCGCGCGGGGTCCTGCGCGGGCTTGCCGACCGCTCCATCATCACCGGGCGTACCGGCACGCTGGAATTCCTTGGCACCGAGCGGCTCGACCGGCTTGATGTTACCGACGATATGCCGATCCATTGGCTTTCCGCCGAACAATCCAACAGTTCGATGATCGTCGGTGACGTCGCGATGATCAAGCTGATCAGGCATATTTTCCCCGGCGTCCATCCGGAGGTCGAGATGACGCGGTTTCTCACCCGCGCCGGCTACGACCACACCGCGCCGCTGCTTGGCGAGGTCGCGCACACTGATTCCAGCGGGCGTCGCTCGACTTTGATCATCGTTCAGGGAGCGATCCGCAACCAGGGCGACGCCTGGAACTGGATGTTGAGCAATTTGCGCCGCGCGGCAGACGAGCTCGTGCTGAATGACCCGGCGGTGGAACCAGGCGATGATGTCTTCCAGTCACTGATCAGCTTCGTTGCAATGGTGGGCCTGAGGCTCGGCGAATTGCATGTCGTCCTCTCGGGGGAGAACGCGGACGAGGCGTTCAGCCCTCTGATCGCCGGTGGCGGTGAGGTTGAGGCGATCAAGAAGGCGGTGGCGGGCGAAATCGCTTATGCGATGTCGAAGCTTGCCGAACGCGAGGAAAGTGCCGATCCCGCGGTCGATCTGCTCGCTCGCCCGCTTCTGGAGCGCCGCGCCGAACTCGTCGAGCTTGGCGCAAACCTGGCGGAGAGCACTCGCGGCATGTTGATGACGCGTACGCATGGCGATTTCCATCTAGGCCAGATTCTGGTCAGCGAAGGCGATGCCGTCATCATCGACTTCGAAGGCGAGCCCGCGAAAAATCTCGCCGAGCGCCGCGCCAAGACCGTTCCGCTCCGCGACGTCGCCGGGCTTTTAAGATCGTTGAACTATCTCGTCGCCACCGCGCAGCTCGACAATGATGCGGTTACCGAACACGAGAACGAGGTGCGACGGGACGCCATCGCCCGCTTCGGGCGCAGTGCCGAGGAGGCCTTTCTCGATGCCTATTGGCAGGCGGTCTCCGCATCGAAGACGCTCGCTATGCCGCCCGAGCAACGACGGAGGGTCCTCGATGCCTTTCTTCTCGAAAAGGCCGCCTATGAAATCGCCTATGAAGCGCGTAACCGGCCGAAGTGGCTGCCGATCCCGCTCGCCGGCCTTACCGAAATCGCATCGCGCTTAGCGGGGGTAACGGCATGAATGTTGAACGCATGGAACTTCTCGCAGGCATCGGACAGGATGCGCTTTGGGCTCTGATAGAGGGCCGCCACGGCGATCCCTTTTCGATCCTTGGTCCCCACGAAAGCGGCGGCATGACGATCGTGCGGGTGTACTTGCCCGGCGCGGAAGCGGTCGATCTCATCGACGCGACGAGCGGTCGTGAGGTGACGCCGTTCAGCATCGTCCACCCGTCCGGCCTGTTTGCGGCGGCCGCCGCTTCGAGGACGGGATACCGGCTGCGGATCACATGGCCGGATGCAGTCCAACTGACTGAGGACCCCTACAGCTTCGGTCTGCTGCTCGGGGAACTCGACCTCCATCTGATATCGGAGGGCACTCACTATAGTCTCAGCCGGACGCTCGGCGCGGTTGAGATGTCGATCGACGGTATATCGGGCGTTCGTTTCGCCGTGTGGGCTCCGAATGCGCGCCGCGTCTCGGTCGTCGGGGACTTCAACGCCTGGGATGGACGGCGAAACCCAATGCGGCTGAGACAGTCGGCAGGCGTCTGGGAGCTGTTTATCCCCCGGCTGGCTCCGGGTGAAAGATATAAGTTCGAGATCATCGATGCGCAGGGGACCTGCCTGCCGCAGAAAGCCGATCCGGTGGCGAGGGCGAGCGAGGCCGCCCCATCCACCGCCTCCATCGTCGCATCGTCGACGCCGTTTCGATGGAGGGATGAGGGCTGGATGAAGAGCCGGTCCCGGCAAGACAGGCTGGAGGGCGCGCTCTCCGTCTATGAAGTGCATGCCGGCTCCTGGCTTCGCGACCAAAAGGACGGCAACAGATCGCTCGACTGGGCCGAGCTCAGCCAGCGGCTCGTTCCCTATGCCAGCGATATGGGATTTACGCATATCGAGCTGCTGCCGATTATGGAGCATCCGTTCGGCGGGTCCTGGGGGTATCAGCCGCTTGGCCTCTTCGCTCCAACTGGCCGATATGGGACGCCTGAAGATCTCGCTTATTTCGTCGACCGCTGCCATGGCGCCGGGCTCGGCGTCATCCTCGACTGGGTGCCAGCCCATTTTCCGACAGACGTTTGGGGGCTTGCCCGCTTCGACGGCAGCGCGCTCTACGAGCACGAAGATCCGCGCGAGGGCTTTCACCGCGACTGGAACACGCTGATCTACAATCTCGGCCGCAAAGAGGTGAAAGGGTTCCTGATCGCCAGCGCGCTGGAATGGCTGGAGCGCTACCATATAGACGGTTTGCGGGTCGACGCCGTGGCATCGATGCTCTACCGCGATTACAGCCGCAACGAGGGCGAATGGATTCCCAATCAGTATGGCGGTCGCGAGAATCTGGAAGCGGTCGAATTCTTCAAGCATCTGAACAGCATCATTCACGCGCGCTGCCCGCACGCGATGACGATCGCCGAGGAATCGACGGCCTGGCCCGGCGTGACGAAGCCACCGGAGGAGGGGGGGCTGGGGTTCGATATCAAATGGAACATGGGCTGGATGCATGACAGCCTGAGCTACATCGAGAAGGATCCGGTGTACCGGAGCTATCACCACGGCACGATGACCTTCGGCATGATCTATGCCTATTCCGAGCGCTTCATTCTGCCGATTTCACATGACGAGGTCGTCTACGGAAAGGGCTCGCTGCTGACGAAGATGCCGGGCGACGAATGGCAGAAATTCGCCAATCTGCGCAGCTATCTTGCCTTCATGTGGGGGCATCCCGGCAAGAAGCTCCTGTTCATGGGCAGCGAAGTCGCCCAGCCGGACGAGTGGAATCATGACGGCTCGGTGAGCTGGGATGTGCTGGACCGGCCTCAGCATGTGGGGATCCAGCGGCTGGTGAAGGATCTGAACGGCCTTTACGGGGACGAGCCGGCATTGCAGTTCGGTGACTTTCATCCCGAGGGTTTCGAATGGGCGGCAGCCGACGACGCCGTCAATTCCGTCCTCGGCATGCTCCGTTATGCGCCCGATCGCGCTTCGACGGTTCTGGTCATGTCGAACTTCACGCCGGTGCCGCGTTACGGTTACAGGATCGGTGTGCCGAGAGACGGCGTGTGGGTCGAGCGGATGACGACGGATGCGCGGGAATATGGCGGCTCGGGCCTTGTCAACGGCGCGGTGTCGACTGAACCCGTGCCCGCCCACGGCAGGTCCGTCTCCCTGTCGCTGACGTTGCCGCCACTGTCGACGATCTTTCTGCAAGGACCGTCACCATAAGCCTTTAGCCCTTGCCTATTCATTCGTGCGGAGCTGGATGAATGAAAGGCCAAGGGCTCGCCTCGGATCCCTTCTCGATGGGAACCTCGATGAGAACAGGTTCGTCGAGAGACAGGGCATCCTCGATCGCGTCTTTCAGTTCGCCAGGGCTCGTCACCTTGAATGCTCGAATGCCGAAGCTCTCGCCAAGCGCGACAAAGTCCGGATTGGTGAGCTCCGAGCCAAGATAACGGCCTTTATACGCCTGCTTCTGGTCACGCAGTACGTTGCCATAGGCCGAATTGTTGAAGACGATGGCGATGACATTGATCTTATGCTGGACGGCGGTAGCAAGTTCCTGAACCCCGAACATGAAGCCGCCATCGCCGGAAACTGAAATAACGGCCTTGTCGGGATTGGCGACTTTCACGCCCAAGGCCGTGTTGAAGCCGAAACCCAGATTGTCCTGATAACCGCATGTGACGTACTGACGAGCGGCATAGACCGGGAATGCAAATCGGGCGGTAAAGCCCATCTGGCAGATTTCCTCGACGAAGAAGCCATCCCTTGGCAGGGCTCGGCGAATGGCATCGAGATAGGCGAGTTGCGGCTGCACTGCCGAGAAGCGAGACTTGGCCTGTTCGTTGCGTTCGGCAAATTCGCGCGTGCGATCTTCACGGCCCAGCCCGGCAAGCGCATCAACGAGGGCCTGTGTTCCGGCCTTGGCGTCCGAGACGATGCCGACATCAGGCTTGAGCCGGACCATTTCGGTCGGATCGATATCGATGCGGATCACCTTGAGATCCTTGGGAAGCCACTTCCATCGCATGAACTGCAATTCCAGCCGGCTGCCGATCCCGATCAGGACGTCCGTCTTCCGCCAATATTCGTAGGCCGCGACGAAATTCAGGTAGTTGGGGTGATCGTCGGCGACGATGCCCTTGCCGGAGCGATGGGACGTGACCGGCGACTGCAGCAATTCCGCAAGAGCAGCGATTTCCGCTCCAGCATCCACCGCGCCGCCACCAACCATGATCATCGGGTTGGCGGCACCTGATATCAGTGCCGCAGCGGCGGCGACCTGATCAGAGTTGACGGCCGGATGAGGTGCTCTCGTGCCGACCGGCAGATCGGTTTCTGGGCCGAATTGCCCGAACACGTCCCATGGCGCTTCGACCGCTCCTGGACCCTGGCGGCCGGTGAGCATTTTGGCGACGACCTCGGCCGTGACCGGACCGGTTTCGGACTGGTGATTGATCCGCTCCGCCGTTTTCGTAATTCCGCGCATCGTCGCGAGCTGATCCGGCAGTTCGTGCAACTGTCCTCTGCCCTGACCGATCAGGTGGGACATGATGTTGCCGGTGATGCACAGCACCGGGGTATTGGCGCCGTAAGCGGTGCAGAGAGCCGCGCCGGAATTGAGGACGCCGGGCCCGGAACGACGGTATAGGCGCCGATCCGGCCGGTGGACTTGGCATAGCCATAGGCCATGTAACCGGCGCCCTGCTCGTGTCTGGTGTGAATGAACCGAATTTTGTCACCGGCGTCATAAAGGGCGTCGTTGAAATCATACATGTGGGCGCCCGGGATGCCGAACACGGTGTCGATCCCGTGGGTGACGAGCGAACGGGTGATCGCCTGACCGGTCGTTTCTTTCCTACTCATTCGGAGGCTCCAATGCTGCGTTCGGTTACGATCTCAGGCAGCCTTCGGCCCGGAGCGCCGCGACGATGGCGCCGGCATCGGCCGGCTGCATGCCGGCAAGGTTCATGCGCCCGGAATCTGCCATGTAGATGCCGTGGTTTGCCCTGAGCGCGACCGCCGTTTCCTTGAGCATGGAGAGATTGGAAAACAGCCCGCGTTGCCGGCTGATGAAGGCCAGCTCGGGAGAGGCCGCGGCCAGCGCCGCGCGATTGCCGTTGACGCGCTCGCACATTTCTTCGAGTTCGGTGCGCCACATTGCCGTCATTTCGGGGCTTTCGAGAATGGTCCTGACGACGACCGCCCCATGATCCGGCGGCATGGACCAGTTGACACGGGCGAGGGCCGCCATGTTGCTTTCGGCCTTTGCAACGTCGTCGGCATTGCGGGGCACGACATAGAGCGCGCCGACGCGCTCGCGATAGAGGCCGAAGTTCTTGTCGCAGGAATAGGCGATCAGCGCTTCCTCGACCGCATCGAGGATCATGCGGGTGGGCGCGGCATCCTGTTCGAGACCGTCGCCCAGCCCCTGATAGGCAAGATCGATGAACGGCACCAGCCTGTGCGCAACGAGGAGATCGGTAATCTCTCGCCACTGCTCCATGGTGAAATCGATACCCGTGGGATTATGGCAGCAACCATGAAGCAGCACGACGTCGCCCGCGTTGGCGGAAGACAAGGTGTCCACCACGCTTTCGAATTTCACATGCTGTGAAGCCAGGTTGACGAAGGCATATTCCTTCACGGTCAGCCGCGCCGAAGAGAAGATCGGTGCATGATTGGGCCAACTCGGCGTCCCCAAGAGAACCTTCGCCGATGGATTTGCCGTTTGGATGAGTTCTGCGCCGAGTCGGAGCGCGCCGCTTCCACCCGGCGTCTGAATGCCGGCGAGGCGGTCGGCGATTTTCGGGGAGTTTCCGAAGATGATGGGCTCAAGCTGGCGCACGAATTGCAGGTCGCCTTCGGGGCCTAGATATTTCTTGCTGTCCTGAGTCTCAAGAAGAAGCCGCTCCGCCGCCTTGACGGCACGCATGACGGGCGTGCGTCCCATGGCGTCGCGATAAACACCGACGCCGAGGTCTATCTTTCCGGAGCGCTCGTCCGCCTGAAAAGCCTTGATGAGTGCAAGCAGGCTGTCGGCCGGCCGGTTCTTCAGTTCCTCAAACACAGGTCCACCTCTTTTTTGATGTCATTGGCCGGAGATTAGCGGAACTTTCGCGACGAATTTCTGCGATTATCTCCTTTTATAGTCGCGTCAATGCAGACAATCGGCGAATTGCGGGTATATTACGCAGAAATTCCCCTTATATGAGAGGGCAGGCCATGCTCGACCAGTTCGATATCAAATTGCTTGCCGCCCTCCAGCAAAACAGCGAGGTGACGCAGGGCGAGCTGTCCCAGAAGGTCAACCTGTCCGCCACTCAATGCGCACGTCGTTTGGAAAGACTGCGCAAGGAGCAATATATTCAGAGCGTTGTCGCCATCCTCAATCCGGTGAGGCTGGGTTTCACCGTCGTTGCGCATACGCTTGTCAGCCTGCGCGCGCATACGGAAGGCGGAAACGAGCGGCTCCATCGTTTCATCGAGACCGCGCCGGAGATCCTGGAATGCTACTCGCAGACGGGCGACGCCGACTTTCTGATGAAGGTCATGACGCGCGACCTCGACCATCTCAGTCAGTTTCTCGAAAGAATGATCCGGGTCACCGATAATCTGGCATCGGTCAAATCGAGCATCGTCCTCAAGACACTGAAAAAGACGACCGCTTTGCCGCTGCAGATCGTGACGTGAGAGCGGCCGCTGTCACCTGAGATAGTGGATGTGCGGGCGCGAATGATGGGGCGAGGCTTCGATGCGGGCCTCGACGGAAAAGACCTCGCGCAGAAGGTCTTCGCTCAATACGTCCTGCGGTGCGCCGGAGGCGACAATCCTGCCCTGCTGCATGATAACAAGCTCGTCGCAGAACATGGCTGCATGGTTGAGATCGTGCAGGGCGACGATGCTGGTGATCGGCAGGCCGGAGACGAGCCGCATCAGGCCGATCTGGTGCTGGATGTCGAGATGGTTCGTCGGCTCGTCGAGGATCAGCTCCTGGGGCGACTGGGCGAGCGCCCTGGCGATATGGGTGCGCTGCTTTTCGCCGCCCGACAGGCTCTGCCAGCGATCGTCGCGCTTCTCCGCCATGCCGGCGCGCGCCAGCGCCTCTTCGACCGCCTCTTCGTCCGCCTTCGTCCAGCCTGAAAACATCGACCGGTGCGGAAACCGGCCAAGCTTGACGACGTCGACGACCCTGAGATTGGCATTTGTCGTGGCGTGCTGCTCGACGAAGGCAATCCTTCGGGCGATCGAGCGGCGGCTGATCGTGCCGATGTCGCTCCGGTCGAGCGTGACGCGGCCGGAATGCGGCCGCTTCAGGCCGGCCAGAAGCCGCAGCAGCGAGGTCTTGCCCGAGCCGTTCGGCCCGAGCAGGCCGAGCATCCGGCCGGGCTGCGCCTCCATGGAAACGCCGTCGAGAATGGTTTTCCTGCCAATTTTCCAGGTGAGGTTGTCGGCCTTGATACTCATGATGCGCGCTGGAATCGGTAAAGGATGATCGAGAAGAAGGGGACGCCCACCAGGGCCGTGACGACACCGATCGGCAGGATCTGGTTCGGAATGAGGGCGCGTGCGGCGATGTCGGCGAGCACCATGAAGATCGCCCCTGTCATGGCACAGGCCGGCAGCAGACGGACATGCAGCGGCCCGACGACAAAGCGGGCGACATGCGGCACGACGAGGCCGACGAAGCCGATAGACCCCACCATGCTGACGATCGTCGCCGTCATCATTGCCGTCAGCGCGAAGAGCACCATCCGCGCGCGGCCGACATTGACGCCGAGCGAGGACGCTGCCTCGTCGCCGAAAGCGAAGGCGTCGAGCACACGGGCATAAAATAGGCAGCCGACGAGGCCGATACCGACAATGATCGAGACCAGCGCGAATTCCGGCCAGCGCACGCCGCCGAAGCTGCCGAGCAGCCAGAACATGACATCGCGCGCCTGCTGCGCATTGGCCGAGGTGGTGACGATATAGGACGTCGTGGCGTTGAAAAGCTGCGAAGCGGCGACACCGGCAAGGATGGTGCGATCCGCACCGCCGCGCGTGCCGTTCGACAGCAGGGCGACGAAGAAGAAGGCTGCGAAGGCACCGGCAAAGGCACCGGCGGAAAGCGAGACCGCGCCGGCGCCGATCCCTAAGATGACGATCGCGACGGCGCCGGAGGAGGCGCCGGCGGAGATGCCAAGAACATAAGGTTCGGCGAGCGGATTGCGCAGCAGCGATTGCATGATCGCGCCCGACAGCGCGAGGCCCGCGCCGCAGAACGCGGCGACGAGCGCCCGGCTGAGACGATAATCCCAGATGACGGTCTCATGGATGCGGTTCAGTTCGACCGCGGTCCATCCCAGCCGGTTGGTGACGGCCGAAAACGTGGTTGCAAGCGGGATCGGCAGGTCGCCGATCCCGACGCTGATGCCAATGGCGATAGCGATGAGGCAGAAAGAGGCGACGAGCAGTGCGAGGACGGCTCCCAGCTGCCGGAAGATGCGGCCCGCGTCCGTCACTTCAAAAGACCGAGAGCCTTCAGCTGGCCGGCCACCTGCTCGGCGCCGTAGACCGTGCGGACGGTCGGGTTCATGGCCTGGCCGTCCATGATCACGATCGCCTTGTTCTTGACGGCAGGGATCTGGCTGACGGCCGGATCGGTGTTCAGGAAATTGATCTTGGCCTCGGGCTTGTCGAGCTCCCAGCGGTTACGGTCGAGACTGGCGACGACAATGACGTCGGGATTGGAGGCGATGATGCCTTCCCAGCCGAGCGTCGGCCATTCCGCTTCCGCTGATATCGCGTTGTGTCCGCCGAGCAAGTCGGCGATGAAGCCGGACGCGCTGTTCTTGCCGCCGAGATAGGCGTCGGCCGACGGGCTGGGGCTGGAGAACCAGAAGACGTAGGAAATGTTCTTGCCGTCCTTCGAAACGCCGGAGCGAAGCTTGGCTTCGCGCGCCTCGAAGTCGGCGATCAGCGCTTGGCCGCGATCGGCGACGTCGAAAATCTCAGAGAGTTCGTCGATCTCCCTGTAGAGAAGATCCATGTTCCACAGCTCTGCGCGGCTGCCATACTGGTCCTTGACGTCCTTGGTGCTCAGGCAGGTGCTGGGCGAGAGATAGGTGGCGACGCCGACCTTGTCGAAATCTTCGCGCTTGGCAATCTTGCTGTTCGGCCCGACCAGGCTCGGCAGGGCCACTGCGACGAAATCGGGATTTTCGGCGAGCATCGATTCGAAGGTCGGCATCTCTACGGTTAGAAGCTTGACCTTGGCATTGGCTTCCGCGAGCTGCGGCAGAACCTTGCTTGGCCAGAAGGCCGTGCCGGCCATCTTGTCCTGAAGGCCGAGCAGCAGCAGGATTTCAGCGCTGTTCTGGCCGAGGCCGATCGCCCGTTCGGGTGCCTTCTGGAACGTCACCTGCGCGCCGCAGTTTTCCAGGGTCAGCGGGTAGGTTGTCGAACCGGCCAAAGACGGATTTGCGGCAAGGCCGATCAGGGTTGAGAGGCCGCAGGCGGCCAGAAGCGATTTGAGGCTGGTCACGAAGAAATTCCCGGTGAATATATGGGGCCGGGCTATAGCCTCAGAAACAGGCAGAAAACAAGACAAAAGAAATCCACTTATCGCAAAATTGACAGGGGGAGGTGCCCTGTGCGTTCCGGTGCCAGAAAGTCTGCCGCCTTGCTCCGGGTCATATGCGTTCTGGATGACCGTGGAGAGGAAACGGCTTGGCCCCGATCCTCCGTGACGGAGCCAAGCGAACCCGCTCCAAAGTCGACGGCATCAGGGTAAAGCCATCGGACATGTTCAGGTCAGCTTTGCCACGAGCTTGGCATAGTCCGAAAACGTCAACCGTTCGCCTTTCCTGCCTGCTTCCTCGGCGAGCTGCAGCACACGGATGGGGAACAGGATCGCTGCGCGGTTAGCATCCGACAGTTCATGGTCGTCGTCCTCCTCGATTGCTTTCGTGGCTTTCGAGAGCGCGGCATTGAGTTCTCCGCTGGTAAGCAGTTCCTTCTCGACGATCGCATCACATATCGACGCCATGGCCATGATCAGGCCCTTGAGCTGGAGGTTGGCCGTATTCATGAGAACTCCGAGGAAACGAGAGGACCTATTATGGTGACGCTCCGGCGCCTCGCCGATTGCGCCGGGGATATTGCTACGTCAGTCCGTTTGAACCGGTCGGATCGAGTCGATAGTGACTACACCGTCGACGATCCCGCGCGTGACATCGCGCCTGTTCCGATCGATCTCGATGACAGTGTAGAGCTTGTCGTCCCGAAAGGCGCTGGCATTGACCGTCGTCACATCCTCGGCGGGAGCCGCATCCACTTCCATGAAGTCGAGTTCGCCCGCCGCTGCGACGATCCTGGCGTCACCCGGCGTTCTGGCGGCGACGACGATGGTGCCATGTCCGGGGGAATTGTCCCATCGCGGATCGTCGGGTGCGGCGATCGGCTCCAACCGGTAGATGTTGAGCATCTCACTGCCAGCGTCGGGCGACGCTTGCGCAGCCGCATCCCTAATTTGCGCCTGGCTCTCGACCGACTTTCCGAAGGTGGTCTGGCTGGTCGCGTTGTTGATCTCTTCCTTGCCTGTCCTCGAGACGTTCGACATGTCGCTCTCCATTGTCAGGACGGAAACGACAGCCGGCAGGCAAGTGTTCCCCCGCGCACGAAAAACCGCAAATTCCGGCCAGACGGTTTCCGGCGCGCATTTTCGATACCTGCAACTATCGGGCTCATTTTAAGCGCTGAATTATGATAAGCTGTGTACGGGACGGCCCATAGCAATTTCCGAGTTGAGCGCTGCCTCGAACCTGACGGCGCAGGTGCGCAATATCGCCGACTCACGGTCGCCGTTGCGAATGGCGATCTTTCCAAGAAGATCACCGTTGACGTGCGCGGCGAAATCCTGCAGCTCAAGGAAGCGATCAACACCATGGTCGACCAGCTCAGGTCCTTCGCCTCGGAAGTGACGCGCGTCGGCCGCGAGGTCGGCACCGAAGGCAAGCTCGGCGGGCAGGCTCTGGTGTCCGGGGTGGCAGGCACCTGGAAAGGACCTGACCGATTCCGTTAATGCCATGTGCGGCAACCTCACGGCCCAGGTCCGTAATATCGCCCAGGTGACCACGGCCGTGGCACGCGGCAATGCACCTGCCGCAAGAGGCATCTTCCGCTTCCCAGGCTTTGGAATTCTTTGCCGACGGACAGGGTTGCGATCTCGTCATCACCGATCATGCCATGCCGGGCATGACGGGCGCTGAGCTTGCGCGCCACCTTCGCTCCTCCTTTCCAGGCCTGCCCATCATCCTTGCCTCGGGCTATGCCGAGTTTTCCGAAGACCATGGCCCCGGCCGGATGCTGCGGATGAAGAAACCATTCACGCAGGAACAGCTTCAGGCGGCGATGGATCAGGCTCTCTCGGGCAAAGTCGCGGCGGGCTGACAGTCGAAGTGCCGGCGCCGCAATTTCGGGTCGCAGTCAAGGCGGTTGACGGCAGTTTTATTTGTCCAGGTTATCAAAAACTGATAACATGGCTTCGATGAAAGGTATTGCCATGCCCTCCAGCTATAATATCGGGCCTCGCTATGAAGGCTTTGTCCGTGAGCTTGTTGAAAGTGGACGCTATGCCAGCGCCAGCGAAGTCATGCGTGATAGCCTCCGCTTGCTGGAACAGCGGGAGGAAATTCGCGCGCTTGAACTGGAAAAACTCAAGCGGGAATATGCCGAAGGTAAAGCCAGCGGCGAACCCGAAGAGATTGACCCTGCGGCCTTCCTGCAAGAACTGAAAGCAGAACGCGCAGTTCGTGGCTAAATATAAGTTGTCTCCGCGTGCCCAGCGCCAGATGCGCGATATCTGGCGCAATATCGCCGTTCACAATGAACTGGATGCCGACAGGCTCCTGCAAAAACTTTTCGACAAGTTCGAACTGGTCGCCGCTCATCCCGAAATGGGGCCTGCGCGCCCGGAAATCAGCCCCGCGGCCCGATTGCTTATCGAGGGGCGCTACATCGCCGTCTATGAGCCCACCAATTACGGCGCCGAAATTGTCGTGGTCGTACATGGAATGCGCGAGCCAGCGACCTGGCTCGACTGACCCAGACTTCTATGTTTCGGTGAATGGTGACAGCGGCCGCTTTCGCGCGTCCGCTTGCTGACGAAACTTTTTGCTCCCGCAAAAGTTACCCAAATCCCATCCCCGATTTCATCGAAGGCCTTCCTTTGACCCAAATGACGTTCGGCCCCGCATTCACCGAAACGGGCATTCTGTTTCGCCTCTGGGCTCCCTTGCATGAAAGCGTGTCGCTGAAACTCGAAGGCGCTGATCCGCGGCCGATGCAGGCGGTCGGAAACGGCTGGCACCACTATACGGTCGCGGATGCCAGTGTCGGTACCCGCTATCGCTTCGTCCTGCCGGACGGTCTCGAAATTCCCGATCCCGCCTCGCGGTTTCAGCCGCAGGATGTGCACGGGCCGAGCGAAGTGGTCGACCTTTCCTTCTATCGCTGGAAGACGATCGACTGGGCGGGTCGGCCTTGGGAAGAGATGGTCATCTACGAGATGCATATCGGCTGCTTCACGCCGGAGGGTAGTTTCAAGGCGGCAATCGAGCATCTCGACTATCTGCAGCAGCTGGGCGTCACGGCACTGCAGATCATGCCGCTTAGTGAATTCCCCGGACGTTACAGCTGGGGTTATGATGGCGTGCTTCCCTATGCTCCGGACCGCAGCTACGGCCGGCCGGAAGATTTCATGGCGCTGGTGGACGCAGCGCACCAGCGCGGCGTCTCGGTTTTCCTGGACGTGGTCTACAATCACTTCGGGCCGGACGGCAATTATATCCCGGCCTATGCGCCACTCTTTACCGATCATCACAAGACGCCCTGGGGCAACGGCATCAACTACGACGGCGACGGATCTAAGATGATCCGCGAATTCATCATCGAAAACGCCATCTACTGGGTCACCGAATTCAGGCTCGACGGTTTCCGCTTCGATGCCGTCCACGCCATCAAGGACGACAGCGCGGAGCATTTGCTTCATGCGCTTGCCCGGCGTGTCAGGGCCGCGGCGGGCGACCGGCATGTTCATCTGATCGTCGAAAACGAGGAGAACGACAGCGACCTGTTGCAGCGTGACGAAAACGGGGAAGTGAGGCTGTTCACCGCCCAGTGGAATGACGATGTCCACCATGTGCTGCATATCACCGCCACGGGCGAAACCTTCGGCTATTATGCCGATTACGCCGGTGACGCCGGCAAGCTCGGCCGGGCGCTGGCGGAAGGCTTCGTGTTTCAGGGGGAACACATGCCCTACCGCGGTGGAAGCCGCGGCAGGCCGAGCGGCCACCTCCCGCCCACCGCTTTCATCTCCTTCATCCAGAACCATGACCAGATCGGCAACAGGGCGCTGGGGGACCGGATACTTGCTTCGAGCCCTGCCGATGTCGTCAAGGCCGTCGTCGCCATCTACCTGCTGGCGCCGGAGATCCCGATGCTGTTCATGGGCGAGGAATGGGGCGCCAAAGAGCCTTTCCCTTTCTTCTGCGATTTCGACGAGGACTTGAACGAGAAGGTCAGGAAGGGCCGTCGCGAGGAGCTCTCCCGTTTGCCGGGATTCGACGCCAACGATCTTCTCGACCCGACGGCGCCATCGACCTTCGCCGCCGCCAAGCTGGACTGGTCGAAACTCACCTCTTCCGAGATCCTTGATTTTTACAGGACGCTTCTCGACCTTCGACACCGAAGGATCGTGCCTTTGCTCAAAGGCGCCGGCGCCGGAAACGCGGTCTATCGCTCGGCGGGAAGCGCGCTCTCGGTGGATTGGAGCCTGGCGCAAAACCGACGTCTTCATCTGCACGCCAACCTCGGCGCCGAGACGGCGCCGCTCGTCTCGGAGCGAGACGACGGCGAGACGATCTTCCGTCTCGGCGGCAGCGATGGTGGCAATCTCGCGCCCTGGACGGTGATCTGGAGCATCAGCGAGGCTTGATGGCGCGCTGACAGGAAGGCGATCGAACGATGAAATCTGCTGACCTCGACAAGCTCGCCCGCCGGCACGGCATCGGCCTGACCAGGCCCAGTCCCGACAATCAGGAGGTGGCGATATCAGGCGAGACCAAACGCAAGATCCTTCAGGCACTGAAGATCGACTTGGCGGGAGCGGCTGATCACGAGATCGGTGCGCCGCGGCGGCAGCCTGCGGCCAAGAAGATCGCCAGGTCATTTCTGCCGGATTTCCTTTCCAACACGCCGGTCTGGGGCATAAGCCTGCAGCTTTACGAACTCCGTTCGGCACGTAACTGGGGCATAGGAGACTTCGAGGATCTCTCGGATATGGCGGATCTCGCGGGATCGCTGGGCGCCGATTTCATCGGCCTCACCCCGCTTCACGCGCCGTTTCTCGCCGATCCCGAGCGTTGCAGTCCCTACGAGCCCTCGAGCCGCCAGCATCTCAACCCACTCTATGTCGCGGTCGACCGGTTGCCGGGTTTTGCCTGTGACCCGGAACTCGAACGGAAATTGGCAAGCCTTCGCCAAACCGATCTCGTCGACTACGTCGGCGTCGCAGAGATCAAGCTGAAGGCTCTTCGCGATCTCTGGCCGGTCTGGCGAAGGCGCAGCGTGATCGACGAGGCTTATGATCCGGCTGATTTCGATGCCTTCGTCGCGCAAGGAGGAAACAGCTTGCGGCTGCACGCGCTTTTCGAATGCCTGTCGTTTTCCATGGTCGAGCGGGGGGCGGGCGCTGGCTGGCAACGGTGGCCGGCGGATTTCCAGCGCTTTGACAGCGCAGCCGTCGCCGAATTCGAGCGTGGACACGCGGACGATGTGCGCTTTCACATGTGGTTGCAATGGCTCGCCCATCGGCAGCTGATGCAGGCAGCGGACCGGGCGCGGAAGGCCGGCCTGCGGATCGGACTCTATCTCGATCTTGCCGTCGGGGAGGCGGTCGACGGCTCGGCGACATGGAGCGAGCCGTATATCTATCTCTCGAAGGCCACGATCGGCAGCCCACCCGATCCCTTCGCCATAGATGGACAGGACTGGCACCTCGCTGGGTACCTGCCTTCCGCGATCGCGGCAGGAGAAATGTCGCCTTTCCGGCGCATGGTGAGCGCTGCCATGCGCTATGCGGGCGCCATTCGTATCGACCACGCCGCAGCGCTTCGCCGCCTCTTCCTGGTGCCATTGGGCAGCAAACCAGACGACGGCGCTTATGTCCGCTATCCCCAGGATCGGCTCCTGCAGATCCTCGCAGAAGTGTCCGCCGAGCATCGGTGCCTCGTCATCGGAGAAGACCTGGGACTGATCCCCAAGGGATTGCAGGACGATCTGGCGGCAGCCCACATTCTCTCCTACCGCATCCTTTCCTATGAACAGGACGAGAAGGGCTTCAAGCCGGCGGACACCTATCCCGTGCTCGCTTTGGCCTGCATTTCGACGCACGACCACCGGACCCTTGCCGGTTGGTGGCGCGGCGCCGACATTCAGGACCGGTGCGATCACGGCATCGTGCCGCCGGATCTTACCGAAAGACATCTCGAACATCGTAAGCGCGAGCGGAGAAGCCTGAAGGCGGCGCTCAAGGCGGCCGGCCTCGACCTGCCCGCTGGGCTTACCGCGCGGGGAAGTCGGGAGGCGCTGCGGGAACTGACCGTCAGCGCCTATCGCTTCATTGCCAGGACTCCATCGCTTCTCGCCGCAGTGCGTCTTGCCGATCTCACCGACGAGAAAAAGCCGACCAATATTCCAGGCACGAGCGACAGCTATCCGAACTGGAGGCCGAAGCTATCGGTGTTGCTCGAGGATATGACGTCGAGTCCGCTACTCAAGCGCGTAACGGCGGCGATGGGAGAAGAAAGGCCGCAAAATCGAGGGGCGAGGGAACGAATAGCAGATGGGCGGATTCTGAATAGGCAAGGATGAGGATCCTCGAGATGATTTCTAAGAAACAGCTGGTCGAAGTCGCCGTAGATACCGAAGAAGGGCGAATTGCGCTGGGCATCATGAACGCCAAACAGGCGATCGCGCTTCCTGATGAACTCGATGTGGAGGTTTCACATCCCGATCATGAGCCGGGCAAAACCGATCACTTCATCCATAAGGACGAACTGCGCAGGCATCTGGACAAATCGTAGGAACACCCGCCCTTGCTGTCGCGATTTGTTTTTCAGGCGGAACCTCCGCGGGTTTTGATTGTTTGACCTGATAACCGAAGGGAGAAAGACTATGGCAAATGCCGACCGAAAACATATTGGCGCCGGAGCGAAGGGGAAGGGCGACGGCAGCGGCGCGATGACCAATCTCGACGAGGAGCAGCTTCGCGAAAACATGGTCCTTTCCAACCGCGACAAGGCCCGGCACTCCAAGGAGCGCGGCCTCGACAGCAAGACGGTCCAGACTGAGCAATATTCAGATCACAGCGCCAATCGAGATCCTGAATGAGGAGACGTTGATGAGCAGCAGGTTACCCCCCGTTCCAGCCGAGAATGTCAGCGGCAAGGGCGTCGCTGGCAAGCGAGCGAGGACCAGTGCTGACGATGCCGAAATGGCAAGCAGCGCTGAAAACCCCGACAAGAAGGGGCAGCAAGGCAATAGCAAGATCAATACGACCCATCAGGGTAACCAGCAGGACCGGTAGGAGGCATCGATGTCTACATCGAAGAAGAGCCCGTCGACCATCCGTCAGGGTGGCCCCGGCGCATCGCATGAAAACGCAAAGGCTCCGCTCGAAATACCCAAGCGGCGGCAGAGCCCGGACAGGCGCACGCAAAGCAAGGTCTCAGGCGGTGGCGGTGAGCATGATCGCCATCACAGCCACGACCCGCAGCGAAAGTGAGCGGCAGCCGCAGCGGTGGAAACTGATCGGCGGAAGGCACGAGGTCCTTCCGCACAACATGACCAATATGATGGAACACAGACCATGACGACCGCATTCATTCTTGTTGCATTGGCTCTCATCGTCATCTTCGCCGGCCCGACATTGCTGTTTATCTGTGTCGGCTATGCCGACTATATGCTTGAGCGGCGCAAACATCTGATTGCGCTGAAGCACGCAGTGAAGCGTCGCAGCGATGAGCTGTAGCGGCAGCGGCGTCCGCCGCTGCCGACTCGTCCTTGCGCCGGCACCGCTGGGACGCTGATGCTGCGTTCGGGTTGTTCTTAGTCCCTCGTGCAAATCCTATTCTTTCATCAGTGCGATTCCTGATTTAATACCGCTGACAAGTCCCAGCGCCTTGGCGCCCTTACGATTGTCGATTGGCTGCGCCAGTCAGCAATCCGCAACAGCGTATCTCCTTTGCTGACCGAGCTACGCGATGACGGGGTTGTTCCGGTTCAATCGGGAGCCTCGCCTGTCTCATGTCTCAGGCAAATTCTGGAACAAATGTCCCTCAAGCCTGGTTACCTTGGCGAAAGACGAGCAACACTCGGGGGACAGGAAGAAGTGAAGGTTCCGATGCAGCTAAGGATAGGATTTGCGCTGGTTTTCGCCCTTGTGCTGACAAGCTGCACGACGAGTGTAGGCGGTTATTCGTCGTCAGGCCTCGCTCCCATTCCTGGCAGCATCACTTATGGTGGCCAGCCCCGCACCAAGTTGACGAAGTCGCCCGCAGGTTCATCCTTCCCGCACACCTTCACCGATCAATGGGGACGCGAGGTTGAGGAAATCTACGTCATCCGACCCGACAGGAGCTTGCTTATCGCGGAGCGCCATTACCGCCCGGTTTTCTCGCTCGACGACGACTAAAACGAGCAGTTGCCTTGAGAGATTAGGAAGGAGAATGATCATGCCGCCCCGCAAGAGCACAGCAACGAAAACACTCGACACCACGGGAGCCAAAATTGGCGAGCCCGTGCCAAAAGCCATCATTGATACGAATACCGCCTCCGTCGGAGTTCCAAGGCAGGCAGAGTCTGATCTGCAGGAAGACCTGAGCGCGCTGCGAAAACAAATCGACGCGCTCCAGCAGCGGGTGGCCAACGCCGCCCAATCGGCCAAGGGGAATGCCGGCGACGCAATGCGGCAGACGCAGGCGGCGGTGAAGCATCACCCGGTCTCGACATTGGTCGTGGTGGCGGCTGTATGTGGCGCGTTAGCGCTTATCTTCACCGGACGTCGTGCAGAGCCGCCGCGGCGCTATCGCTATCGGCCGGCACTGGACGAATTGCGCGAGTTCTATGACTCTGTCCGCGACCGGCTCTAACAAGATTTCAGGATTGCGAAAATCATCGATATGCCCGACGCTCCATCATCAGCGAGGGATTACATGTTCGATATTATCGTGAGAAGTGCACTTGATATCGTTGGGCAGACGGAGCGTCTGATCGAGGCGATGCGGCGGATGCTGCAGAGTGAAGAGTTTGACGAGGTAGAAGTGTACGAGCTCGACTATGAGATTGAGCGACTCGGAGACATTGTTTTCAATGTGGACGAGGCCGTCCGCTCGCTGGTCCGCTCGGTTGAATATTCGCTGAAAGGTGCCCACGTGCACGCAATCTGCAGAACGGTGCACTGACGGCTCATCGCCAGGCCTCCGACCGACGGCTACGAGACCCGCGGCCCGCATTTGATTATCTCGATTCTGCTTGTCACGCCGATGTCACGCGACCGTCGCAGCAATATGTGCTTGATAGGCGCCGTTGGGCTCAGACCATCGGTCGGGCCGAAATGTCTATTGTTGCTGAGGCATCGCGATGACCTTGAAAACCACCGGGCTGGAAATTAGCCCCGATGAATTCATTTTTCCGGTTCACACCCGAACGATCGCACAGATCAGGTACGATATTCTCAATCAGGTTATGACCGTAGTCTATCACGACGGTCGTTCGTGCACGACCAGTGGCATACAAGGCCCCGCAATGCTGAGGATTCTTGCCCAGCGTCCAGTGGAGCGCTCGCCGTTTCTATTGCAGACCGTCATCTGACGCGGGAAAGACGTCGTCGACCGTTTTCGGTTGGGTACGAACCGGCTTCCGCGGGTTAAATCACCATAGTCGTGCATCCATTTCCCGCGACCTGCGTTCATCCTCCAACTGCCATACACATGGAGGGAACGCCGATGAACTTTCCATCACCGAAGACCGAATTCCCCGCGCAGCGCTTCGAAGAGGCGACCGCTGCCGCACGCGACGCTTTGGAAAGGGTGATCGCAGCTGCCAATGAAGCCGGATGGGGCACCGAAGAAATCACCGCGGCATTGCTTAAGGCCGCGCAGTTTATGAGCGATGCCAACAAGAGAGATCCCGATCCGGCCGACGATCCCTCGATCAGCGACACACCAGCCAGACAGGCGCAGATCGGTCACGGCGAGCTCTATGATTAGCCGCGATCTCACCGGTCGATCGTCGCGACAGAACCGCGCACGACGAGGTTCGTGCTGACGCGCAGATGTTCGACGGCAAGGGGGGTGCGTTCGATGCGGGCGACGAGCCGTTCGCCGGCAAGCTTGCCCATCTCATAGACGCGCTGGTCGACGATGGTGATCGGCGGAACGGTGACGCTGGTCCAGTCCGCGTTGAGAAACGAAATCATCGAGACGTCCTTAGGGATCGACAGGCCGAGCGACCGCAGCGATTTGAAGATGCGCAAACCAACGAGGCTGTCTGAAGCCAGCAGCGCCGTTGGCGGCGATCCATCCGAGAGTAGGCGTTTGATCACGGCGTCCGTCTGATGCTGATCGGTAGCGCCAAGCCTGACATAATGAAGAGGGCTCGACAAACCCGCCTCGGTCAGCACGCTGACAAAACCCTCCACGCGTTCGCGCACGGCGGAATTCGAGATCCACCCAATATCGGTGAGCCCACCGTCGCCGGCATCCATGGCAGAGACGTAGGCGAGGCGGCGATGTCCTCGCCCGATCAGGTACCGGGTCGCGGTGATGGCCGCATTCCGGTCGTCGCCGGTCACGGCGTCGACTTCGAGTTCCGGGATGGCCCGGTCGAACAGAACCAATGGCACGCCCGCGCGGCGGACGTGCTGGAGATGATCGACGCTGTCGCAACGGGCAGGCGTGACGATCAGGCCATCGACGCGTTTGCCGATCAGGAGGTCGACGGCTGATTTTTCCGCATCGAGTTCTTCGCCCGAATTGGCGATGATGACGTTGAAGCCCGCGAGGCGGGCCGCGTCGCTGATGCCGCGCACCGCCAGGCTAAAGAAAGCGTTTTCGATATCGCCGACTACGACCCCGATGATGCCGGATCTTCCGGTGCTCATGCTCCGGGCGAGCTCGTTCGGGCGATATTCGAGGGCAGCGGCCGCCGCCATGACCTGATCTGTGACCTTGGAGCTGACCACGCCGTAGCCTCCGAGCACGCGGGCGGCCGTGGCCTTCGAGACCTTTGCGGCCTTCGCGACGTCGGCGACCGTGACTGAACGTTTCGGATGAGCGGAATCTTCCATGGGCCAGGACTACAAGAGTTGTTGACTGCCGGTCAATTGACGGATATCAAATATGCTATGAGACCGGTCTCTTTATACGGGAGACCGGTATCTTGTCCAGGAAGCCTTTAGCCGCATATGTGGCGGGGCAGGGCGACCCGACGATGCCGACAAGAGCATTCCTTTCAGAGCGGAGAACGAACATGAAGCCTTTTGAATCATTCGTGGCCACCCTCGCCCCATTGCGCGCTGGCCTTTTAACATGCCTTCTTGCGATGGGCGCAGGCTCCGCAGCGGCGGCTGACAATCCCTATAACCTGATCGAGCCAGGGACTATCAGCGTTGGCACGATGGGCGATTCCAAGCCCTATACGTTTGCGACTGCGGACGGCCAGTTCACAGGTTTCGATATCGAACTGTTTCTCAACGTCGTCTCCCGCCTCGGCTTTCCAAAAGACAAGGTGACGTTCACGGGCCAGGAATTTTCTGCACTCCTGCCGTCGGTCGCAAACGAAAGGTTCGACGTTGCCGTTGCAGCGATCGGAACCACCGAAGCCCGCAAGAAGACCGTCGACTTTTCCGACGGCTATCTCGCCGGTTATCTCTCCGTCCTGACCCCGGATGCCGGTATCAAGGATGCCGATGGCCTCAAGGGCAAGCGTCTCGGCGTCGTGCAGGGAACCTTGCAGGAAGTCTATGCAGCCAAGAATTTCGGGGGAACTGATCTGGTGAAATTCCCCGACAACAATTCCGGCGTGGCCGCGCTCAACAACGGAACGGTCGATGCGCATTTTCTCGACTACGAGGCTGCCAAGCAATATGGCGAGCGCTATCCCGCACTGAAGGTTGCGGTAAACATCCCGTCCTTCGATGCGCCGGCAGGCTTCGTGGTCCGAAAAGGAAATGATGCCTTCCGGACGGCGTTGAACGGCGCGCTTCACGACGCGATGCAGGATGGCACCTGGAAGACCCTTTACGAAAAGTGGTTCCCCGGCTCACCGATGCCGGAACAATATCTTCCCAAGAAGTGACGCCGCAAGCCGCCCGCTCATGGTGGGCGGCTTACCAAGGCTCTGCCGGACGGCGGCGTCTGCGCCGGGCAAGAATTCATGGGGATCTGAATGAACTGGCTTGAAAATCTGCGCCGCAGCTTCCTGGACTGGGACGCCATGGCGGACGTTCTGCCGAGCATGATCAGCGTCGGCCTGAAGAACACGCTGATCCTGGCCGCCGCCTCTACCGTGCTCGGCGTCATCATCGGGATGGCGCTTGCTGTGATGGGCATCTCGCAATCCCGCTGGCTGCGGCTGCCGGCGCGCATCTACACCGATATCTTCCGCGGGCTGCCCGCGATCGTCACGATCCTGATCATCGGCCAGGGTTTTGCCCGGATCGGACGCGAGATCTTCGGTCCGTCTCCATTTCCGCTCGGCATCCTGGCGCTCAGCCTGATTGCCGGAGCCTATATAGGCGAAATCTTCCGGTCCGGCATTCAAAGCGTCGAGCGCGGCCAGATGGAAGCCTGCCGGGCGCTCAGCATGAGCCACGGCCAGGGCATGCGCCTGATCGTCATTCCACAAGGCATCAGGCGCGTTCTGCCGGCGCTGGTCAATCAATTCATCGGAAACGTCAAGGATTCCAGCCTTGTCTACTTCCTGGGATTGCTCGCCTCCGAGCGGGAAATCTTCCGTGTTGGGCAAGATCAGGCGGTGGTCACGGGCAATCTGTCACCGCTGCTGTTGGCGGGCGTCTTCTATCTCGTCATCACCGTGCCGCTGACCCACTTTGTCAATTATATTGATGCGAGACTGCGCCTCGGAAAACAAGGCCGCGGCTCGGGTGCTGCGAGCGGATTGGTCGAGGTAAGCGAATTGCGGGCCGCTGCCGGCCCCCACCCCACGGGCACGGCCGAGGAGAGGACACCGCGCTTCAAAGGCGGCGTCCTGAACATCCGCGACCTCACCATGGCCTATGGCGATCTCGACGTGCTCAAGGGTGTCGATCTCGACATCGCCGCCGGCACCGTCACCTGCATCATCGGCCCTTCCGGCTCGGGCAAATCGACGCTGCTGCGCTGCATGAACAGGCTTGTCGAACCGAAAAGCGGCGACATCCTGCTCGATGGCGAGAGCATCCTGGCGATGAAGCAAGAGAGGCTGCGCCGGCGCGTGGGGATGGTGTTCCAGCACTTCAACCTGTTTCCCGACCACACGGCACTCGAAAACGTCATGCTTTCGCTGACCAAGATCAAGAAGATGCCGAGGCAGGAGGCGCGGCGCATCGCGGAGGCACGTCTGGCCGAGGTCGGTCTCGCAGAACGCAGGGATCATCGGCCGGCAGGTCTGTCGGGTGGGCAGCAGCAGCGCGTCGCCATCGCACGCGCGCTGGCCATGGATCCGGAGATCATGCTGTTTGACGAAGTGACGAGTGCGCTCGATCCCGAACTGGTGAAAGGTGTGCTTGACCTGATGGCCGCTCTCGGCCGCCAGGGCATGACGATGGCCGTGGTGACGCATGAGATGGGATTTGCGCGCAGGGTGGCCGATCAGGTCGTCTTCATGGATGAGGGCCGCATCGTCGAGGCGGGCTGCCCGCAGCAGATCTTCGACAATCCCCGAAGCGAGCGGCTGAAGCGCTTCCTTGCTGAAGTTCTCTGAAGCGCCTGAGGCAACGCATGGTGCTCCCGGTCGTCCTCACGCCGGCGCGCCGGATTTCATCTAGTAAGAGCAGAAAACAAGGTTATCGACATGAATGCTTCCATCAAACCTTCCAAGGTCGTCGTCATCGGTGGCGGCATCTTTGGCGTCTCGACCGCTGTCCATCTGGCACGGCTCGGGGTCCGCACCGTGCTCGTCAATAACGGCCCGCTTGCCAATGGCGCCTCCGGCCGTTCGCTCGCCTGGCTCAACTCGGCACGCAAACGCACCGAGGCCTATCACCGGCTGCGGTTGGCCGGCATAGATCGCTACCGCACGCTGGCTGTCCGGAATCCCGACGCGCCGTGGCTGCGCTTCAACGGCGGCTTGACCTGGGATGCGGACGATGCCAGCAACGAGATCGCCGAGGTCTTCGACTATGAGCGTGAGCTAGGCTATCACGCGCAATGGCTCTCCCCGGAAAGAATTGCTGGGGTAACGCCAGGTGTGGACGCGAGTACTGTGACGCGCCAAGGCGCGATCTTCAATCCCGGGGAGGGCTGGGTCGATCTTCCGTCCTTGATCGGCGTGCTGGCGCAGGAATACCGCACGTTGGGGGGCGAGATCGTCACGGACGCGGGTCGCGCGACGGTAGACGTCGAAAGCGGGCGTGCCCGTGGCGTGATCACGGCAGACGGCATGCGCCGCGATGCGGATGCCGTGCTGCTCGCTGCCGGCGGCGACGTCCCCGCAATCGTGGCCGAGGTCGGCCAGCATATCGGCGATGCAACGCCGATCGCCCTTCTCGTCCGGACCAAGCCGATCCGCCACCCGCTGAAGGCCGTGCTCAACACCCCTCGCGTCGCCATCCGGCCGACGCCCAACGGCGGCTTCGCGCTCGATTCCGCCTGGTCCGAGGAAGAGGTGAGTGTCAGGCCCGACGGCAGCTACGAAATCAGACAATCGACGCTGGAGGGGCTGCTGCGCGAGGCCTCCAGGGTTCTCGAAGGCAATCCGGCGCTGGAGGTCGAAGATTATGGGGTCGGGCCGAAGCCCATTCCGGGCGACGGCGAGCCCGTCTTCGGCGAACTGCCTTCGATCCCGGGTTATTTCGTCGCTTTCAGTCATAGCGGCGCCACCCTCGGCCTAATTGCCGGCGAACTGCTGGCGGACGAGATCGGCACTGGACGCCGCCATCAGCTGCTGGCGGACTTTCGGCCGGAGCGTTTCAGCGCCTCGCGAAGATGAAGGCAGGAGCGGAGGCCGATGCATCCTTCTGAGCCCTCGAGCGTTCTATCGCCAGGAACAACTGGAGACGCATCATGTTCAAGGACGAACTCGGGGACACCGGCACAAACAAGGATATGCACGACGGTGTGGAAACCGCGCCGGCCTCCTTTGAAGAGGCGAGCATCAACCCTGATCTTATTAGACGTGAGGGTTTCGCCAGCGAGGCCGAATATCGGGCATATATTGCGACGCTCGGTGGTTATGCTTCCGTTGCAGACACCGTCGAGGAGCCCCTCCAGATCTACGAAGGTCATGTCTTGGAAGGCCGTTTGCAAGAACTGAGAGAAGAACTCGAAAACCTACGGGCTCGCCTTCACGTGATCAAACATCAGGCCGCGACCGTTGTTACGGAGAACGTCCGATGGGCCGATGCCAGCGCCCATGCGCAGCTCGGCAATCAGCCCTGGCTCAAGCTGGCAGGTGCTATGGCGGCGGCCTTCGTCGTCACGCGCGGCATCATGAGGTTGCCTCTGGCAGCCGTGGCGACGACGGCGCTGCCGTTGGTGGCGGCGGTGATGAACCGGAAGCTCGCCCGGTAAAGTCATCAATGCCGATGACTATCAGGCGAAGCCGATTTCGGCGAGCAGGGGCAGGTGGTCCGATGCGATCCTTGTCAGGCGGCTTTCCAAGACCGCCGCCTGTTTGACGATGAGATCGTCAGTGACGAAGATGTGGTCGAGGCGCATCAGCGGGTAGCGCGACGGAAAGGTCGCTTTCGGCGCGGCGCCGCCTGCGAGCTGGGCGTCTTTCAATGACCGCGCGGCAAGTCGGTAGGTCGCCGAGGACGGAATGGCGTTGAAATCGCCGCAGAGAATGGTTGGAAGAGGCTCATCCGCCGTGCCGCGCAGCCAGCCGGGGTTCAGCAATGTCGTCATCTGCCGGATGCGCTCGCGGCCACGAAGGCCGAGATGGGTGTTGACGACCAGCAGTTTTCTGTCGCCGACCAGTATTTCGACAGACAAAGCGCCGCGCTGTTCGCCAATGGATGGCAGCGGGCCGGCCTTGACCGCGCCTGTCGGCAGCGCCGTGATGATCGCATCGCCATACTGCTCCTCGGCAATCGACAGCGCCGGATGGAAATGAGCCTGCATCTTCAAAAGCGAGGCGATCGCATGGGCCTGGTCAACACCGCCGGTCCTGCGCCGGAGAACATCGACCTCCTGAAGAGCGACGATATCAGCCTTCGCCTCGGCGATGACAGAAGCGATGCGGCCGGGATCGAGCTTCCGGTCGCCGCCGATGCAGCTGTGCACATTATAGGTCAGGAGTTTGATTGATTGATCCGGCATCGGCCCCGCTGAAAGCTCGTTCCCCCAGGACATGGAAATTGTCCTTCGGGGGAACACAGAACTCGTTTGATCGTTCCAGATGATCGACGTAACGCCTTCGTGCTTTCTTCGAAGGCAGGGGGAAGCGCTCGCCCGCAAAATCTGCGCATCGCGCTTCGGATGGATAATAGATGAGCCTGAAAAGCATAATCTGGAATGGATTATTAATTGCCGCCCTTTGTCTTGCGGTCTTCCTTCTCTATCGGATCTTCCAACAGTACAGCCTGGATGAGATCGTCCAATCGGTTCGCAGCATTCCATTCTTGACCTTCTGCACAGCGCTTCTGTTTACGGCGGCATCTTATCTCTGCCTCAGTTGCTTCGACCTCCTGGCGATCCGCTCGCTCGGCAAATCCTTGCCATACCGGAACATTCTACTCGCCTCGTTCGTCAGCCTTTCGCTCGGCCACAATATCGGATTTGCCGGACTAAGCAGCGGCGCCTTCCGCTATCGGTACTATTCGCGTTGGGGGCTGACGACGGAAGACGTGGCGAAAGTCATCTTGTTTTGCGGTGTCACTGTGGGGCTCGGGCTCATCGCGCTCGGCGGCCTCGCCATGATTATCAATCCCGGCGATGCCGGGCGCCTGTTGCGCATCGATCCTGCAAGCGCCCGTGTCTTCGGTTCACTGGCGCTGATGGTGCCGGTCGTCTATGCGTCTCTGGCGCTTTTCGTCCGCGGCACGTTGCGGCTGTGGCGCTGGTCGTTTCAGCTGCCGCGATTTTCGATCGCGGTTGCCCAGGTCGGAATTGGGACGATCAACTTCATGTTCGTCTCCGCCTGTCTGCATCAGATGCTTTCCACCTTCGGCGACGTTGCCTTCTTCAGATCGGTAACGGCTTACGTGCTCGCCAATTCGGCGATCATCGCAACGCATGTTCCGGGCGGTCTCGGCGTGCTCGAGGCAACTGTCTCCTACGCGGTGCCGAAGGAGGCGTCGATCGGAGCGCTGATTGCATTCCGCTGTGCCTATTTCTTCATTCCGCTGGCGCTCGGTACCATGCTCCTTGTTATCAGCGAGGTAATCTTCCGGCGGAAATCACGCGGGGCGGATGAGGAGGCGGACGAGCGCCCCGAGGCCCAGTCGGTCTAGGGGTGCGAAAGGCCGAGCCGGATCGAAGAGGCCAGTACCCCGAATCGGCGAAATGCTGCCCGACAGATCGACGGCGAATTCCCGCAAACCTCGCGGCCCGTCGTTGAGTGCGTCGATTGCCTGGACCACCGAGCCGCTTCTCATGAAGGCTGCGGCAAAAGTCTCCGGGGCGGTGCCGAGATATTCCGCCAGAAGCCGGCTACGCAGATCAGCGATCGCGCGGCGGTGTTCGCCGCTGTCGGCCTCGAACAGCATGTCGCATTCGTAATCCAGCCCTTCCGAGCGATTGTTGAGATTGGAGGAACCGATGCGGATCAGCTCATCATCGGCAATCATCAGCTTGGAGTGGATGAGCACCTCCACCTCGTTGTCCTTTTTCTGCACTGGCCCAGGCACGACGGGATAGTAGACGCGCAGGCGGGCTGCGCGATCGGCGCGTTTGAGGCGACGGATGACGCGGTCGCGATTGCCGCCCATGACGATTTTTTCGATCAGGCCGTGAGAGCTCCGCGTGCAGATGATGATGACCTCGGGCCCGTCCTCCTCCTGCAGCCGCGCGGCAATGGCGTCGGCGACACGGAAGGAGGCGAGGTATTGCGCCTCGACGTAGAGCTGCCGCCGCGCCCGGGCGATGACGTCCAATGTCATGGCGATGCCATCGCTGATGCCGTTGCGAAAAGCGGTCGACGGTTCGGTCAGCGCCAAGGTGACCGGGATCTCCTGCATGGAAACGGCGAGATTGGCGGGCCATGTGAAGGGAACGCTCTCAGTCAACGGCAGGTGGCGTTCGCCGGTGGCGTTTTCCCAGCGCCGCCTGGCGATGTCGCCGATCATCCGGGCGGCATCGCCAGTGGTCATCGCCTGAACGTCATGCAGAGGATCGTAGGGCTCGCCACCAGGGTCGCGCCGCCACCTGTCCATGACGCGATGGCGCCTTGTGTCCCATCGCCGCGACGTCAGATCGATGCCGCCGATGAAGGCGACGGCATCATCAATGCAGACGAGCTTTTGATGATGGCAGCCGCGTACTGTACCTGGAAGGTCGAAGCGCAGATCGATCCTGTCATCCTTTGGAAAATCCTTCTTCCGAAGCAACTGGATTGATTTGTCCGAATAGATCGGCCCCAGCGCCCAAACGAGGATGCGTATTTCGAGGTCGGGGTTCGTCGCTACTACGGAATGCAGCAGGTCGGCCAAGGTTTCGTCGGATTTTTCGGGCTCGATCCGAATATCGGGATGGAAATCCCACCCAATGATCCAAACTCTGCGTCGCGCCTGCCGCAACGCACGCGCCAGTTCTGAGAAATAGCGGTTACCATTGATCAGGAAAGCAGCCTTTTCCGCATATCCTTGCAGGCGCCGTGCCGTGCTTTCTTGTTTTTCGCCGCACGGATGTTGCGCTTTCGTTCGGGTCAGGTACGATTGATCGGACATGGTTTCAAATGCGGTCATGTTTGCCTCGGCCTCTCGACTGAGAACAAACGCCTGGAATTTCACCGGGTTCCCGATCGCAGGACGCGGCTGTTGCAATGGGCGGCGGCCCGCCATAGAGGATTGACACAGCGAAATGTCACAACGAGCAGGCAGCGCCGATCTTCCCCTTCACGGAGGACGCGTGCCGCATTGGCTAGGCGACCGGATGACGCGGCTCGGGACGCTGATCACTGAGGCGGTCGTCCATCACTATGGCCGCGACGAATTCCTGCGCAGGCTGGCGCATCCCTTCTGGTTCCAGTCCTTCGGCGCGGTCATGGGCATGGATTGGCATTCCTCCGGCATCACGACCAGCGTTCTCGGCGCGCTGAAACGCGGGCTGAAGCCGCGTGCCGGCGAGCTCGGCCTGCATGTTTGCGGCGGCCGCGGCGCGCATTCGCGCAAGACGCCGCTGGAGCTCGTCTCGATTGGCGAGCGTGTCGGTCTCGACGGCGAGGGGCTTGCGACCACGAGCCGTCTTATAGCCAAGGTCGACAGCGCCGCCCTTCAGGACGGGTTCGATCTTTATCTGCACGGGTTCATCGTCGCCGATGACGGCCATTGGGTGGTCGTGCAGCAGGGCATGAACGGCGACAAGCGGCAGGCCCGGCGCTATCACTGGTTGTCCGAAGGCTTGGAGAGCTTCGTGGATTCGCCGCATGCGGCAATCGAGGGACGGAGCAAGGGTGAAATCGTCAATCTTGCCGACCGGCGAGCGGAACGCTCGCGACGCGGTCAGCTCGATCTGCTGGCGACCCTCGGTCCCGACCGGATCATCCGCGAGGCCGCTGCCTTGCTGCGTGCCGAAGAGCCGGCGCCCGAACCTGCCGCACAGCCGATGCTGCCGCACCTGATCATGCCTGCCCATCACGATGTCCGCGAGAGCGACGTCAACATGCGGCGGCTGCATGGAAACCTGGCTGCCGCTGCCGACCGCGGCCCAGCGGATTTCGAAGAGCTGCTACTCGTTCCAGGCGTGGGCGCCCGCACGGTGGAGGCGTTGGCGATGGTGGCGGAAGTCGTCCACGGCGCGCCCTGCCGTTTTTCCGATCCGGCGCGCTTCTCGATCGCCCATGGCGGCAAGGATCGCCATCCTTTTCCGGTCCCGCTCAAGGTTTATGATGAGACGATCGCCGTGATGAAAACGGCGGTGCAGAAGGGCAGGCTCGGACGCGAGGAGGAGTTGCAGGCGCTCAAGCGCCTGGACGACCAATCCAGGCAGATGGAACGCTATGTGACGGGTCCAGACCTCAAGGAAATCATCGCCGGCGAATTCCGTCAATCCGCCGATTTCGGCGGTCGGAGCGTCTTCGGCTGGGAGGAGCCGCCCGCGGATGAGAGCTAGAACATCTCCGTCTTTCCGAGTGACGAAAATGCCCTAGAGCGGTTCATGTTTTGACTGAAGCGTATCCTGCATTGCGGAAGTAGTTTTCGCATTCGTCTGGTTTGATGGTTTCGACGAGGTGCCCGAGATGGCGCCATGTATCCTCGCTGGTTCGCTTTTGAGCTTCGCGCATCCAATGCTTGATTTTGGCGAATGTCTGTTCGATCGGATTGAGGTCGGGCGAGTATTTCGGCAGGAACCACAGCCTTGCCCCGACCGCCTTGATGGCATCCCGGATTGCTTTGGATTTGTGAGAACCGAGATTGTCGGCGATGACAATGTCGCCGGATTTGAGGGTAGGAATCAGTTGCTGGCTCACATAGGCGCGGAAGCACTCGCCGTTGATCGGGCCGTCGAAGACGCAGGGCGCGGTTAGCCGATCGCAGCGGAGCGCGCCGAGGAAGGTCAGCGTTCGCCAGCGGCCATGCGGGGCAAAGCCGTGCAGCCTTTTGCCCTTTGGCCCCCAGCCCCGCAACGGCGTCATGTTGGTTCTGATCCAAGTTTCGTCGATAAAGACCAAACGACTCGGGTCGAAACGGCTTTGCCAGGCTTTCCAGCGCCTGCGGTGCCGGGCGATATCGGCACGGCCTTGCTCAAGGGCGAATAGTGTTTTTTTTAAAGCTGAAGCCTTCGCGACGCATGAACTGCCAGATGGCGTTGTGGGAGACTGTCACGCCGTGCGCCGCCAGTTCGTCCTTCAGACGATGCAGCGTCAGATGCGAGGTCTTCTCAATCCGCTCGATGATGAAGGCACGATGCGGCTCCAGCACCCGCCGGCGATGGCCGCCCATCTTCCCAGGCGTAACGCTGCCCGTCGTTCGATAACGCTGCGACCACTTCACCACAGAGGAAACAGCTATATCGAACCGATCCGCCACCACCCGGCAGCTCTGACCGGCCGCAACTGCAGCGACAACTCTTTCACGAAGATCATTGGAATATGGTCGTGTCATGGATACTGGCCTCCTTTCCAGTACCCATCAGGAATCACATATTTGCTGATTCGAGAATCTAGCGATTCCGAGAAGCGATGAACCGCTCTAGCCCTTTATAAAACCGCTTCGCGCCTTTGCTGCGATTGCACCAGTTCTCAATGACCGTCGGGCGGGACGGCTTCGGCCGGAACCGTCTCTTTCAAATTCTTCCGATGGAAGATGAAGAGCCCCGCAACGACGATGATTGCGGCACCGACGATGATCTGCGTATCGGGAATATCATTGAAGAAGAGGTAGCCGAGGACGATCGCCCAGAGCAGCAGCGTATATTGCAGCGGCGCGAGCAGCGATGCCGGTGCGAGCTTCAGCGAGCGGGTGATGAGCAGATGCGCGCAGGAGGCGACGACGCCGAGCAGCAGCATGCCGGACCAATCGATGAGCGCCGCCGGCTGCCAATGACCGATGCTCAGGACGATGCCGGTGACGAGCGCCGCGACCGTCTGCCATGTCACGAGCGTCGTGTCGCTGGTCGAGCGTAGATAGCGGCTCATCACCAGCGACAGCGCAAAGGCAAGACTGCCGGCAAGTCCGAAGAGCGATGGAAGCGACAGCATCGCCGTGGACGGACGCAGCGCGATGACGACGCCTGCGAAGCCGGTCAGAACGGCGAGCCAACGGCGCCAGCCGATCTTTTCTCCGAGAAAGAAATGCGAGAGCGCCGCAACGTAGATCGGCCCGGCCATATAGAAGGTCATCACATCTGCGAGCGGCAGATAGGCGACGGCAGCGTAGAACAAGGCGACATCGACAGTCGCCATGAAGACCCGGATGAACTGGAGGCCCTTCTGCTCGACGCGGAACAACGCCATCGGCCCTTGCCGGAGGATCATTGGTCCGAGCACGATGAAGGCGCCGACCGAGCGGATCACCAGCACTTGGCCGACGGCAAAGCTGGCGACCAGCCACTTGCCCATTGCATCGTTCAGCGCAAAGAGCAGATCGCCGAGCAGCATCAGCACGACGCCTGTTATGATCAGGTTTCCGGCATCGGCTAAGCCAGTCTTGGTCGTCATCTCTCGCATCCTCGCAAAAACGGCCGCGCATGCGCGGCCGAGTGCGGCTTCAGCCTTAACACTGCCGATGTCAAGCCGGCGGCGTGGCGGATGAGGCGCCTAGAGCGCCCAATCATCCCAATTCTGGACTTCGGCAGCTTTGTCCTCGCAGCAAATCATTTCCAGCGCCAGCGAGGCGCGACTGGCGTGCCTTTGTTTATGCCGCAGGATCGCAAATTGGCGGGACGGCAGAGGGAAGCGCGCCTTGACCAGGAGACCTTGCGTCAAGAGTGGTGCTGCCACGGCTCCCGAAACGACCGTCGCGCAGAGGCCCTCTCTTGCTGCCGATATGACCGCCTCGTTCGACGGCAGTTGCAGCGCGACAGCCAGATCTCCTGGGCCTATGCCGAGATTGGAAATCGCCGCCTCGAAAGCCGATCGGGTTCCGGACCCCTTTTCCCGCATGACCCATTTTGTGCCCGAAACCAGCTCTGCCGGTGCAATTGGTTTGCCACGCGCCCAGGGATGGCGCGGACCGACGACGACAAGGAGTTCGTCTTTGGCAAGCGGCTGAACGTGCAGCGCTGGCTCATCGACGCTGCCTTCGACGAACCCGACTTCGGCCAATCCATCGAGTACCGCTTTTGCCGCGGTGGTCGTGTTGCCAATCATCAGCTTCAGGTCAATGCCCGGGTAGCGGATCTTGAAACGCATCAGCATCGCCGGTAGCCAGTAGCTGGCGATCGTCTGGCTCGCAAAAACGACCAGGTCACCCTTTTGCAAGCCGCCGAGATCGGACAGGACGAGCGCTGCGGCCTTTGCGCGTGCCAGCGTCGCTCTTGCCTCCCCCAGAAACACCCGTCCTTCATATGTCAGTTCTATGCGGCGTCCGACGCGGTGGAAAAGCTCGACACCATAGGAGGTCTCGAGATTGCGGATAGCCGAACTGACGGCTGAGGGCGTCAGCCCGATCGCAAAGGCGGCATTGGTCAGATGCTCGCGTTCCGCAACCGCGACAAAAATGGAAAGTTGTTCAAACGTCATTGATTCAATCGTTCGATTTTAGCGAATGAACGATCCTAAACTATTCAATGGAAGTCGACAATTGGGTGTGGGAGATTGTAGTCTTGCGCAAGGTCTCGCCGATGATCGTTTCCGCCTCCCGTTCCCTGTCGCTTCCTGCCGTCCTCCCGGGACTCGTCCTGTGTGCGGCAGTCACGCTCTCTGCGTATCTCCTTGAACAGCTGCAGATGATGGTTTTCGGCTCGCATTGGATCGAGAACCTCGTGCTCGCCATTTTGATCGGCATTGCCGTGCGCTCCTCGGTCTGCCTGCCGCAGACTTTCATTCCCGGCATCCAATTCGCCGCCAAGACCTTGCTCGAGATTGCGGTCGTGTTGCTCGGCGCCTCGCTCAGCATGGCTGCCATCAGGCAGGCTGGACTGCCGCTGGTCGGCGGAATTGCCGTTCTGGTTGCTCTGTCTTTGGCCGGAAGCTTTGTTATCGGGCGGCTCTTCGGGCTGCCGGCCAGCCTGGCGACGTTGGTTGCTTGCGGCAACTCGATCTGCGGCAATTCTGCAATTGCCGCCGCAGCTCCGGTAATCGGCGCCAAACCGGACGATATTGCGGCCTCGATAGCCTTTACCGCAGTGCTCGGCATCGGTGCAGTGCTGACGCTGCCGCTGCTTCACCTGGTTTTTGGTCTCAGCGCCGTACAATATGGTGTTTTCGCAGGACTGACGGCCTATGCCGTCCCGCAGGTCTTGGCGGCCACGGCCTCTGCCGGGGCCGTCAGCACTCAGGTGGGCACGCTCGTCAAACTGATCCGCGTGATGATGCTCGGACCCGTCATCCTCGTGCTCGGCGCAGTCCATGGCTGCCGTCCCGGCAGTTCGCCAGTCAAGCTCCGCTATGTTCTCCCATGGTTCATCCTCGGTTTTGCAGCCATGGCGACGCTTCGTTCCCTCGACGCGATCCCGGCGCCGCTGCTGCCCGGGATGGCGGCTGTCTCTGCCGCCTTCACCGTCACCGCCATGGCGGCTTTGGGCCTCTCCGTCGATGTCAGATCCGTCGCCCATACCGGCGGTCGTGTCCTCGCAGCGGGGGCGCTGTCGCTGTTGGCGTTAGGGGCTCTCGGGCTTTGCCTGATCGGGCTGCTGAACATCGTCTGACCGATCATGCCGGACGGCCGCCGCCGCTTTCAATATGTGATACCCGCAAGAAATCTTGCGCGTCCCGTCAATGAATTCGTCGAGAGTTTCCGCCTTGGCGCTCATCCTCTCCGGTGAGATGCCGGGGGTGCATGTCAGAGCCGCCGATGGGACGCTTGCGGGATATTTCTCTCGTGACACCTTATTGCGCGCCAATCGACTATAGAGCAACTCCGGCATATTGCGGAGCGGTCTTGCGCCCGGAACTGCGCAGAACAAAAAGATAGAGCGTTTTCGTGACACGGGGACAGGCGGAAACGCTCCGGCTGGAGTCGTTTGCGGAAGAGGGCGACATCGCAGGTCGCCATGACGACGAGCCCAACCTGCTCAACGCAGGCTGGGCCATCTTCGGTTTTCGATCAGATGGTCGAGACGTTCTCAGCCTTCGATTTTCCGGTCTTGCGATCCTGTCCGATTTCGAAGCTGACCTTGTCGCCTTCGCGGAGCGACCCGCCGCTTTGCAGCGCAGACACGTGAACAAAAACGTCCTGCCCGCCACCCTCAGGGGTGATGAAGCCGAAGCCCTTGTCGTCATTGAAGAATTTAACGGTACCTGTCGGCATGAGATAACTATTTCCTTGTGTCGTTCAGCGATTTGCGAAGGCGAAACTATAGCTTCGGGGCTTCTCTATCAACCCTTTAGCACACTGGCGGCTTTTTGAACGCAAAAAGATATCAGCTCCGACGTAGCTCAATGCGGCTCGTAACAACCGATCGACCTGTCGTGGGGTCGGTATCGACGGTTGTGAGGCGCATGCCCGATGCTCCGGTTTTTTCGATCGTCATCTGCGCAAGTCGATCGCCATTGACTTCTTTCGCCCATCTGATCGCGAGGCTTATGGCATTACCAGCGCGTTTTCCGCCAAGACCCGCAGTGCCAGTGCCCGCGCCCACGTAGGAGCCGGTGTAGGTGCCACCGCTAGCCTTGAGGTTAGCGCTGATGACACGGGAAAAAAGCACGAGACTGGTGCAGCGCCCATTGAGTGCAAGGGAGCTTGCATTCGCATCCGACTTGAAACGGCAAGTGACTGTCATGGTGGGTGCATTTGTCCGCACTTTCACCGTACCCTTACCGCTCCAATTTCCCGCCAGTGTCTTCAGGAACGCGGACTCGTCGGCCTTGGCGTCGCAGGCCATAACTATCGACGCCGTCGCAACGGCGATGGCACATGCAAGGACCTTCATCAGCTGAGTAACTTTCGGACCGCGTAACATCCGCATAACGACGCTCGTCTGATCGAGGAGGAGGGTGTCATATAACCGCTCGGCGGTGAATTGGTTCCGTATGGGACGTATTCGCTCGCCGCAGCGCACGCGTTTTCAACAGGATCAGCCTGCCAATGCTGCGGTTTGCCGAAAAGAAAAAGATGCTGCCTGCGCTCGGTAGAGTTCATTCGTCCAGCCCCGCCTGGGATCTTGCGGCTTCGCGCGGGTGGAAAAAGGCATTTTCAATGCTGGGCTCAGCCGGGCGGACTGGCCCGGACCTGCTTGGCGAGCAGCGATCTTTACCCTTTTCAGGGACAAGCTCGGCGAAAAACCTGCGGATGCAGGCAACTTACCATTGCGAAACCAATAGCCTTCGGCGAATGTCACCTGACGTGGCGTGAGGCGAGTTTATGTCATTTCGGATCGAGCGTCTGGTTGAAAAACACATTAGCGGTGCGGCCGTCGTATTGGTAAATGCCTATGCCCTGCCTCCGTGGAATGAGAGCTGGTCCCTTGAAGCGGCTGCAGAAAATGTGACCTATGTGCTTGAAACTCCCAGGTCAATTGCACTTGCGGCAGTTGACGGAAGCAAGGTGCTCGGCATTGCGCTCGGGATACGACAGCGGCGCCATACCGGCCCGGTGATTTATCTGGACGAGCTTTCAGTGCAACCCGATGCACAGGGTAAGGGAATTGGGACCGCTCTACTTTCTGCAATGTTCGAAACAGCCACAGCTGAAGGATGTAGCAGCTTGTGGCTGATCTCGAAGCGAGGAGGGGCGCTGTCGGAGTTCTATCAGCGTTGCGAATTTGCTGTGATAGGCGACCTTGGCCTGTACTCTAGATCGAGCGAATAAGGCCAGATTGGGAATTACGCCTTTCCATACATCCGGCTCGCCCGCAGCAAGCGTTGCGAATAAGGATGTTCGACCGCACCTCTTCGCAAGGCGCCGACATCGACCTGTTCGACGATCTCGCCCGCTTCCATGATGGCGACGCGGCTGCACATGTGCGAGACGACGGCGAGATCATGGCTGACGAGCAGATAGGTCAGGCCGCGATTGGTTCGCAGATCCTGGAGGAGATTGAGGATTTCGGCCTGAACGGACACATCGAGCGCCGATGTCGGTTCGTCGAGAAGCAGAACGTCCGGATCCAGCATCAAGGCACGGGCGATTGCCACGCGCTGCCGTTGGCCTCCGGAGAGCTGGTGCGGAAATCTGTAGCTCAGCGCCGGGTCGAGGCCGACTGATCTCAGGACGGCGTTCACGTCGACGGAATTCGTATCGAGGCCCTGGTTGCGCAGCGGTTCCTTCAGCTGCGAGCGGATGGTCTTGCGGGGATGGAGCGATCCATAAGGGTCCTGGAACACCATCTGCACCCGGCGAAAGAACGGCCGGCTGCGCTGTCGGTCCAGCGTCTCTCCGTGGAGCTCGATCCGGCCGTCATAATTGGAGTTGAGACCGGAGAGCGCTCTTAGAACGGTGGACTTTCCGCAGCCGGATTCGCCGACCAGGCCGAAAGCAGTTCCCTTCTCGATGGAAAGACTTACATCTCTGACGACGGGCCGCTGGCCATGGCCGAAACGGATGGAGAGATTGTCGATTTTGATCACCGTGGCGGCTCCAATGCGGGTTCGTCGAGCCAGGCGGGATCCCGCTTCAGGATCGGCAGTCGGGCGGGTGGATCCTCGATCGTCGGCAGGGATGCCAAAAGCCCTTGCGTATAGGGATGTCTGGCCTTGTCGAGATCGCGCGCTTCGAGCACTTCCACGACCCGCCCCGCATACATGATGAGGACGCGATCGCAGAAATTCCTGATGAGATTGAGATCGTGACTGATGAAGATCAGCCCGAGATTGCGGCGCAAGACGAGCTCGTCGAGCAGGGCCAGGATCTCAAGTCTCACCGTCACATCGAGTGCTGACGTCGGTTCGTCGGCGATCAGCACTTCGGGTTCGGCAATCAGCATCATGGCGATCATCGCCCGCTGGCCCATCCCGCCCGAGATTTCGTGCGGATAAAGGCGGGCCACACGCTCCGGATCGCGGATCTGAACGGCCTCGAGCATATCGAGAGCCTGCTGCCAGGTCCTTGCCCTGCTCGTCCTCGGATGATGGAAGCGGTAGGTCTCGGCGATCTGTTCGCCGATCCGCATGACGGGATTGAGCGAATATTTTGGATCCTGCAGGATCAGGCCGATCCGCCGTCCCCTGATCGTCATCATCGTTTTTTCATTCGCCTTGAGCAGGTCGACGTCGCAAAAGCGCATCCGCTCGGCATTGACGATCGCGGTCGGTGGCAGCAGCTTCATGATCGCGCGGCCGACGGTCGACTTTCCCGATCCGGATTCACCGACGATCCCGAGTTTTTCCTGTCCAAGCGAAAAGCTCACGCCGCGAACGGCTCGCACCTGCCCGCCGCCGAAGGCGATTTCGAGGTTCTGAATATCAATCAGGTCAGTCATTCTGAACCTCGGGGATCGAGAACATCGCGGAGTGCATCACCGACAAGGTTGAAGGCGAGGCTGACCAGCGCAATGGCAATACCGGGTGCCGCGATGACCCAGGGGCTGTCGAGCATGAATTCACGTCCGCTGGCGGCCATCGAACCCCATTCCGGCCATGGCGGCTGCGCGCCGAGGCCGAGGAAGCCGAGGCCGGCGGCGGTGATGATGATGCCGGCCATATTGAGGGTGACGCGGACGATCACCGAGGGAATGCACATCGGCAGGATGTGACGGGTGATGATCGCAATTGATGTCGCGCCCTGCAGGCGTACGGCGGCGATGTAATCCGCCTTGCGAAGGCTGAGCGTCTCGGCGCGCGCAAGACGCGCGATCGGCGGCCAGGCCGTCAGTGAAATCGCGATGATCGCATTGGTGATGCCTGGACCGAGCGCTGCGGCAAAACCGAGCGCGAGGACGAGGCCGGGAAAGGAAAGGAAAATGTCGGTGACGCGCATCAGGACTTCATCGACGATGCCGCCGAAATAGCCTGAGACGGTGCCGATCAACAGGCCGAGCGGGGCGACGATGACCGTGACAAGCATGATGATGTAGAGTGTTGTGCGGGCGCCGTAGATCACCCGGGAGAAGACGTCGCGGCCGAAATTATCGGTGCCGAGCCAATGGCTGGCCGATGGCGCGGCAAGCCGCCCGGCCATGTCCTGAACGATCGGATCGTAGCTCGTCAGCAGGGGTGCGGCCAGCGCCACGACGATCAGCACTACGATGATGGCAAGTCCCGCCAGGCCAAGCGGGTGCAGGCTGAATTTCCGCCAGCCCTGATGAATTTGCTGCACCGACGACTGAAACCAGCCTCGCGGTTCCGGCGCGAGCAGCCAGTTGCGAAGGCCGCCAGTGTTAGTGCTGTCCGCGTGCTCAGAGGAGATCGTCATGGCGTCATCGTGTCCTCGGATCAAGAATGCGATAAAGGAAGTCCGACAGGATGTTGATCGTCAGGAAGACGGCGCCAATCGTCAGGACGGAACCCATGACCACGTTCATGTCGTTCATCTGCAGCCCCCGGGTCAGGTACTGGCCGAGCCCCGGCCACCCGAAGACGGTCTCGATCAGCACCGCGCCTTCGAGCAGACCGCCGAAGGTCAGCGCCATGATCGTCAGAAGCTGCACGCGGATGTTCTTGAATGCATGGCGCCACACCACTTTGCGGGTGCCGAGCCCCTTTGCCCGCGCGGTGATGATGTATTCCTGGCTCAGCTGCTCCAGCATGAAGCTCCGCGACATGCGGCTGATATAGGCGACGGAATAGTAGCCGAGGATAGCCGCCGGCAGGATGATGTGGCCAAGGGCGTTGTAAAACACGTCCCATTGGCCCTGAATCGCCGCGTCGATCAGGAGAAAGCCGGTCATCGGCGTGACGAGGCCTTCATAGAAGACATCGATCCGGCCCGAGGCCCCGACGAGCTTCAGCTTCGCATAGAAGATGAAGAGCGCCATCAGTCCGGTCCAGAAAATCGGAATGGAGTGGCCGGCAAGGGCGACGATCCGCGCGACGTGGTCGATAATGGTCCCGCGCCTGACCGCAGCAGTGATCCCTAAAGGAATGCCGACGATCGCCCCGATGATCATGGCGATGATCGCAAGTTCGATCGTCGCGGGAAAGATCGTCATCAGATCGGTGAGGATCGGCTGGCCCGTCGTCGCCGACATGCCGAGATCGCCTGTGGCGATCTTGCCGACGTAGGAGAGGAACTGCATCCAGATCGGCTGCCCAAGACCCAGCTCGTTATAGACGCGATCGTAAACCTCCTTGCTGACTTCCGCCCCGGTGATGGCGAGCACCGGGTCGGCAGGCAGCAGGCGGCCCATCGAGAAGGTCAGGAAGAGCAGGCCGAGCAGCGTCGTCACGACGGCTACGACGCGTCCCGCCAGGCGCCGCAGCAGGCTCAGTGCCGGGTGCGGGGCCGCCTCGGCGAACCCGCCCGCCGGGGAGTGCCGGCTGCTCTCCTCCTTCGATGTCGTATCGGCGCTTGCCACGCGTTCTACTCCTTGGTCACGTCGTGCCAGCGCGTCGACCATGTCGTATGCCCGTGATAGCCCTTGACGTTGGCGCGCATGACATAGGGGTCGGTTCGCTGGAAGAAGATGACCAGCGGGGAGGCCATGCCGGCATAGATGCCGTCCATCTTCTTGAAGATGTCGGTACGCTTTTCCGTGTCGCGCTCCTTCATCGATTGGTCGATGAGCGTGTTGAGCTCGTCCACCTTCATGCCCGTGCGCCAGAGGTAATAGCTGCCGAGGCGTGCCTCGTCGCTATTGTCGGGGTTGAAGGCATATTGCGTGGCGACCGCGAAGGGATCGGGCAGGCGGGCGCCGGAATTGCCGAGCAGCACTTCGAATTTGCGCTCGCGGAAGGCGGGCGTGAACTCGCCGGGCACGAGATCGAGATCGATGCCGGCGGCGCGGGCACTCGCCTGCAGCGCTTCGGCGAAGGGCAGGGTCGGGGCTCCCGACGGATTGAGTACCTTCTTCAGCCCATTGGGATATCCGGCCTCCGCCAGCAACTGCTTGGCCTTGGCGGGATCGTAATCGTAGTGCGAGGCAGCTTCCTCAGGGGCGCCGATCATACCGCGAGGGATCATCGACTGCCAGGGAAAGCCCGTATAACGCATGATGTTGCCGGAGATCGCTTTCCAGTCGAAGGCATGCTGGAAGGCCTCGCGAACCTTCGGCTTCTGCAGATCCGGGTCTTTCTGATTGAGGGCGATGTAGTAGAAGCCGAGACCCGGGACATTCTCGATGACCATGTCCTTTTTGCTGGCGAGCGCATCGAGGTCGCCGCTTGCCACATACTGCCCGACATCGACGTCGCCGGCTTCGAGTTGAAGCCGGAGATTGCCGGATTCCGGGATATGACGAGCGACGACGCGCGCCATGGCCGGCTTGCCGTCCCAATATTTCGGCTGCGCATTGAAGATCGCGACATCGTTCGGCCGCCACTGGGCCAGACTAAATGGGCCGCTGCCGGCGGAATTGGCGGATAACCAGGCACCGCCGAAATCGCCGTTCGCCTCGTGCGACAGCACCGTCTTTTTGTCGACGATGCCGATCGACGAGCCCGCCAGCGAATAGAGCACCAGATCGGTATTGACCGACTGCGGCAGCTCGATCTCGAGCGTGTGTTCGTCTTTTGCGCGAACGAGCTTTTCGACGTTTTCAGGCGTGAAGCCCCACAGTGCGATGTCGGTGGAGCCGACCTGTCCCATCTTGATGACGCGCTGGATCGACCAGGCTGCATCCTCGGCGGTCACCTTGTTGCCGCTCTGGAAGACCGCGTCGTCGCGTAATGTCAGCGTGATGATCTTGCCATCCGCCGAGACGCTCCATTGCGTCGCGAGCATCGGCTTCAGCGTTTTAAGATCGTCCGGCGACAGCTGCACGAGGTTGTCGTAGAGATTCGAGATCAGCTCGGATACCGTGCGGGCATTGTTCTGGGCCGGATCGAGCGTCCTTATGCCGGTGAGATTGGTGCCGATCACCAGCATGTTGGGCGGCGACGCCGCGAAGCTGGGCTGCGCCGTCGTCAGGGCGCCGGCAATTGCGATCGTTGTCAGTACTTGTCTCAGCATCTCAAGACCTCCCAATCCTGTTGTTTGTGGATAGTGGCGAAATCAGCCGGCCGCCTTGACGGCCGGCTGGTCTGAATGAGTTTGAATGTCGCCTTCGGCCTCCCAGCCTTGAAGGAGCCGATGAAGCTCCTCGCGGTCATGCTGGTCGAGCTGCGGCAATCCCGGCACACGCACGGGACCGACATCGAGACCGGAATAGGTGACGGCTTCCTTGACGACGGTCACGTTCGCGCCATTGCGGAATTTGGTCCGCATCCGCTCGAATGGCTCGAGCTTGTTGACGATCGCCCTGGCGGCGGCAAAATCGCCTTTTTCAAGCGCAGCGTGGACCGCAAGCGAGAGCTTCGGCGCGACATTGACGAGGCCGGACGTGAAGCCGCGGGCGCCGGCTGCGGTAAATGTCGGCGCCCAGCTCTCCGCCAGGCCGCAGACGAACAGCGCGCCGCCGGGGCTCGCCGCCGGGATCGCTCTCGACAACAACATCAGATCGGTCGTGGCGAATTTGATGCCGGCAACATTGCCGTGATTTGCGAGGCGGACGATATCGGCGACGGCGAAACCATCGGCCCTGACATAGGCGATGAGCGGCAGGGCGGAAACATCCGCAAGATTGCAGAAATAGTCGATCTGGGCCGCAGGTGCTGCGAAGGGATCGACGGGCTGATGCGACATGACGGCGGATGCGCCGATCACCGCCGCATCTTTCGCCATGCCGATCGCCTCTCGCAGCGACCGGCCGATTGCGGCCGTCACCGGCGCCTTGCCGTCGACGCCTGAAACCGCCGCCTCATGGACGATCCTGATTTCCTGCGGCGTGAGCGCATAGAATTCCCCGGTATTGCCGGCAGCGACGATGTTGTGAATACCCGCTGCCGCCACCCGCTCATAGACTTTCGCCGTAATCCGAGGTTCGACTTCGCCTCTCCCGTCATAGGCCGTGACGGGAACACCCGAAACGCCCGTAAGCGCCTTGCGCATGATCGCGATGCTCATTTTTTCTTCCCCGTTCGCTTTCCATCCTAATGGTCGTTATCCGAAGTGGTAGGGCGCCAAGCCCTCCGCATTCACATCGAAGGCAATGACAGTGCCTGCCTCGAAATGTCCGGTGCGGTCCGTCGACAGGCTCGTGACGTAGAGGGTGCGCAGATCCGGCCCTCCGAAACACGGCATCGTCGGTGCGGGAACCGGCAGAATGTAGATTTCGACGATGTCGCCTTCGGGCGAAATCCGGTTGAGGCGACCGGCGGAAACGCCGGCACTCCAGTAGAACCCGTCACGATCGGTTGTCGCGCCGTCGGGCCGACCCTCGTCTTCCGTGAAGCTGCGAAGCCGGCGCCCATCGCCGAGCTCGCCCGTATCAGGATCGAAGTCGAACGCCTGCAGGAAGCATTGCCGGCTGTCGGAGTGATACATCCGCCGGCCGTCCGGCGACCAGGCGAGACCGTTGGAGCTAGTCAGTCCGGTTGCAACGGTCCGCGTGCGGCCATCGGCGCCCACGCGGTAAAGGGCGGCCTCATCGGTCTGCGGCTTGGCTTCGCTGAACGAGCCGATCCAGAAGTGCCCGTCGGGGCCGACCTTTCCGTCATTGAGGCGGCAGTTGATGTGGCGCCCGACTGGATCCGACACAAACTCGAAATCTCCCGAAACCGGATCGAAGAGATGGACGCCCGTTTGGAGCCCCACGACGATCCTGTGATCGCGGCAGAGCCCGAGGGCGCCGATTGCGGCCGGCATCTCGAAGCGGTCGATCTTACCTGAAGGCGAAAGCCGGACGAGCGCCGGCGCCAGAATATCGACGAGCCACAGAGTGCCGGTCTCCTCGTCCCATACCGGCGATTCACCGACCGTCAGCGGTTGCTGGATTACGGAACGGACGTCCGGGCGGATGACCCGCGGCGCCGTCATTCAACCGTCTCCAAGCTCTTGACCAAGCCATCGGCGTCGCGCATGCGGATGGTGCCGTCGTGATTGATCTCACAGAATCCGCCACCCTGGAATGCCAGCGCGACCGGACCTTCGGATCCCTCTTCGATCAGTGCGTAATCGCGCGGCCGGTCCTGCGGCTGGTAGCCCAATCGTGCCGCCAGCTCGTTGTCCCACCATTGCGTGTCCGTGTCGGAAACGCCGTAGACGACTGTTGCGGCGATCTGTGGGTGAGTGAGCCCAATCCGCACCAGTTGCGCCAGATCCCGCGCGCTGATCCAGATTGCCACCGATCGCTCGCTGTTGGGATAGGTGCCGGCATTGCCGATACGGATGGAAAGGGAGCGAATGCCCGACGTGTCGTAGTAGAGCCCCGCCACCAGTTCGCCCCAGCATTTGGAAAGTCCATACGGGCTGTCGGGGCGCATCGGGTCGAGCGGCGATATGACTTCGCCGCGCGGATAGAAGCCGGTGGTATGGTTGCTGGAAGCATAGACGACCCGCTGGACCTTGTTGATCCGTGCCGCTTCGTAGAGATTGTAGGTTCCAAGCACATTCGCGTGCAGAATGGCGTTCATGTCGATGCCGCTGGCGATGCCGGCGAGATGAACGACGCCGTCGACATCCTTCAGCGCCGCCGTTGCCTCGTCGAGCTTTGTAAGGTCTGCTCTTACGAAAGTCTCGTTTTCGCCAAGCTCAGCCGGTTCCTGCAGGTCGATCAGGTGGACGTGCTCAAAATGCGCGTGAAGGTGAGGGCGCAGCAGCGTTCCGACACGGCCGGCAGCGCCCGTCACAGCGATCCGTTTCATTATTCTTCCTTCCATTATCGCTCAACCCCCTGAAACATGCGGGCGCGGGCGTTCAGTATGTGTTTCTTCATCGCATCGTGCGCTTCGGTTTCCCGCCGTGCGAAGATCGCCTCGACGATCACCGCATGCTCATCCTGGACGCTGCGAATCTGCTCCAGCGTCCGTTTCAAGCTCAGGCTTCGCGTGACGGAATGCCCGATGGCGAAATGCGGCCTGAACCATTCGCGAACGGTGATGTGGAACTGGTTGCCGGTCGCCATGGCGATGGCATCGTGCAGAACCTGATCCTCCTCGGCACCGAGCTCTCCGTTGCGCAGACATTGCTCGATCGAAAGAAGCGCTGCCGTAATCCTCTCCTTGTCGGCCGGCTGCCAGTTTCGCGCGGCAAGCTCCGCCGCCTCGGCCTCGAGCCCGGCGCGGAATTCAAAGAACCGCTGGACATCGGCGAGCGATCCGACCGGCACCATTTTCAGCATCGACGAATCCGGTCTTTGCCGGACATAGGAGCCCGAGCCCTTGCGCGAAACGACCAGGCCGTCGGCTCTCAGGCGTTCGAGCGCTTCGCGCACGACGGGTCTCGAAGCGCCGAAATCGGCGGCGAGCTTCGTCTCCGACGGCAGCCGTTCGTTCACCGGAAAATTGCCGTCGGCGATCATCCCCACGATCTTCTCGTAGATGATGTCGCTGAAGCGCGTTGCGCCCCTGTTCGAAACGGCATCGACCGCGAATGTCATTATGGTGCTTTTCTCCGAACGATTTGGGCTCTTGCAGTTGCCGACCGAACGTCTGCGTGGAAGTGTACAGCTTCTAACAGATCTCTGTCTCAGATGCGTATTTGCCTTGTTATTGGCGCGCGAGAACCCGGTTCTGTTGCTGCATCGCTACAAAATTTGTAATTATCTGTCAACTCTTGTAATCATTTGGGAACGTGTCTATGGTTCGGTCCCAGCGCCGAGGAGGGTGCGGGCGGCAGGTCGGGAGCCTGCCGCATCAGCCGGTTCAAAAGGTGCACCGGCTTAGAAAGGGAGGAACTCGATGCCCAATGAAATTCTGTCGCGCGGCGTTACCCGCCGCACTGTGCTTGGTGGCATGGCGGGCGTCGCAGCCTTGTCCATTGCCGGTCGCGTCTCTGCCGCCGCAGGCGGCGAAGCACCCGCACTTGCACAGCTTGTGAAGGACGGAAAACTGCCGCCGCTCGCCGAGCGCCTGCCGAAGAAGCCGATGGTCGTCAAGCCGTTCGAAAAAGTCGGCACCTATGGCGGCTCGCTACGCCGCGGCCTTCGCGGTTCATCCGACCACAACGGCATCCTGCGCATGGTCGGCAACCAGAGTCTCGTGCGCTGGAACCTCGAATTTACCGCTGTGGAGCCGAATCTTGCCGAGCGCTGGGAAGTCAGCGACGACGCGACGCAATTCACCTTCCATCTGATCGAGGGCGTGCGCTGGTCGGACGGTCATCCCTTTACCGCCGACGACGTGGTTTTTGCGATCGAAGACTGCGTCAAGAACACCGAACTCTACAGCTCGACACCGGCGCAGCTTGCCGTCGCCGGCAAGCCGGTCACCGTCGAGAAGATCGACGATCATACGGTGAAGTTCACCTTTGCGGCGGCCAACGCGCTTTACCTGGAAAATCTCGCTACGCCGCTCGGTCAGCATCCGACGCTCTTTCCGAAGCATTACTGCAGCCAGTTCCTGCCGAAATATAACCCCAATATCGAGGCCGATGCGAAGAAAGCCGGCGTCACCAGCTGGACGGAACTATTCCGCAGCCGCTGCGGTGACATCGAGATCCCGTCGCGCTGGGGCAATGTCGACAAGCCGACGCTCGATCCATGGGTGGTCAAGGAACCCTATGCCGGCGGTGCGACGCGTGTCGTCATGACCCGCAATCCATATTTCTGGCAGGTCGACACCGAGGGCAATCAGCTTCCCTACATCGATGAGATCAACTTCGGCATTTCGCAGGATGTGGAATCGCTGATGCTGAATGTCATCTCGGGAAAGATCGACATCCAGGAACGCCATATCAGCGTGCTTGCCAACAAGCCGACGCTGTCGAAGAACATGGAAAAAGGCGATTATCGCTTGCTGACGCTCGTGCCTTCGGCCTCGCAGCAGTGCCAGATCTACTTCAACATCACTCACAAAGATCCGGCGATGCGCAAGATGTTTGCCGACAAGGCATTCAGGCAAGCGCTCTCGATCGGCATCAACCGCCCGGAACTCATCGATATCGTCTATTTCGGCCAGAGCGAGCCCTACCAGGCCGGGCCGCGTCCGACCCATCCGTGGTACAATGAGAAATACGCGCGCCAGTTCACCGAATTTGACGCCGACAAGGCAGGCGCGATGCTCGATGAGGCCGGCTACAAGAAAGGTGGCGATGGTTTCCGCCTCCGGCCGGACGGCCAGAAGGTGTTCTTCTCGATCGACGTCATTCCGACGCTCTATCCCGACCTCGTCGACGCGCTCGAACTGGTCAAGACCCACTGGGCGCAGATCGGCATCGACATGAAGGTCAACACGATCGAGCGGGCGCTCTACTACACCCGCGGCGACGACAATGCCCATGATGCGCAGGTATGGCCTGGCCCCGGTGGCCTCGATCCGATGCTCGATCCGCGCGATTTCTTCGCCTTTCATCCGCAAGGCTCGCGTTACGCCATTCCGTGGACGCTTTGGTACACTTCCAACGGTGCACGCGGCGAAGAGCCGCCGGAAAGCCAGAAGAAGCGTATGAAGCTGTTCGACGAGGCGCGTTCGACGGCCGATCTCGACCAGCGCGGTGCGATCATGAAGCAGATATTCGATATCGCGGCGGAAGAATTCGAGACTGTCGGGCTTTGCCTTGCCGTCGGCGGCTTCGGCATCATCCGCAACAATCTGCGCAATGTTCCCGAAAAGCAGCCGGATAGCTGGTCCTGGCCCAATCCGGGGCCGGCAATGCCGCAGCAGTTTACCTTCACGAGCTGATTTGCACCTCCGGCGCCGTGCCTGACGGTACGGCGCTTTCTTTCAGTTCGCCCTCCGAGATGCCTTGCCGGCCATGGCGGCCGGCAAGGTCCGGAAGGCGGCGTTCAATGCAAGAGGCGCCCCATGCTGGTCTTCATCGCCAAACGCTTGCTATGGATGATTCCATCGCTTTTTGCCGTCAGCTTCCTCGCTTTCGTGCTGATCCAGCTGCCGCCGGGCGATTACGTCACCACCTATATCGCGACGCTGGCCGCCTCTAACGAGATTGTCGATCAGAACACGGCGGCGCAATTGCGCGAACGCTTCGGTCTCGGCGATCCGATGTTGATCCAATATTTCAAATGGACATGGGGTATCCTTTCGCGCGGTGATTTCGGCATTTCCTTCGAATGGCAGCAGCCGGTCTCGGATCTGATCTGGGAACGCATGGCGCTGACGCTTGTTCTGGCTCTGTCGACATTGATCGCCACCTGGGCGATCGCGCTGCCGATCGGCGTCTTTTCCGCCGTGCGCAAATATTCGATCGGCGACTATTTCTTCACTGCCTTCACCTTCTTCGGCTTGGCCGTTCCGTCCTTCCTGCTGGCGCTGGTGCTGATGTATGTCGCGGCTGTCGAATTCGGCCAGGATGTCGGCGGGCTCTTTTCGCCGGAATATGAGAACGCGGCCTGGAGCTTCGCCAAGATGGGCGATCTTTTCTCGCATCTCTGGCTTCCCGTCATCATTCTTGCCGTCTCCTCGACGGCGAGCCTCATCCGCGTCATGCGCGCCAACATGCTCGATGAGCTGCCGAAGCCTTACGTGACCACGGCACGGGCAAAAGGTCTCTCCGAGTTCCGGCTGCTGGTGAAATATCCTCTGATGATCGCGCTCAATCCGTTCATCTCGACGATTGCCTGGCTGCTGCCTAATCTCATCTCCGGCTCGGTCGTCGTCGCCATCGTCCTCAATCTGCCGACGGCTGCTCCCTTGTTGCTGCAGGCGCTGATGGCTCAGGACATGTATCTCGCCGGCGCCTTCGTTCTGCTGATCTGCGCGCTGACGCTGATAGGCTCTCTGATCAGCGATATCCTGCTTGCGCTGGTCGATCCCCGCATCCGGTTGGAATAGGAGCCGATATGGCCGACATCACCGTTACGAACATTCCACCGGATCGCGCCGCCGTCGCATCGCAGTGGCAGCTCATCTGGTGGGCTTTCCGCCGGCATCGGCTGGCCATGGTCGCGCTCGTCGTCACCGTGCTGATGTATATCGTTGCCCTGCTTCCCGGCTTCTTCGCCATCAACGACCCGAATCTGCAAAATGCGCGGGCGACTTTTCACCCGCCGCAGAGATTGCATCTGATCGATACGCAGAATGGGTTCTCTTTTGGCCCGCATTATTATCCGATGAAGCTGACCCGCGATCCGGAAACGCTGGCCGCCATCTTCAAGGAAGACACGACAAAACGTGTCGACGTCCAGTTCTTCGGGCGCGGCTATGAATATTCCGTATTCGGCCTGTTCAGGACCAACATCCATCTGATCGCTTCGCCCGACAAGACGACGCCGCTGCTTCTGTTCGGCGCCGACAGGCTTGGGCGCGATGTTTTCAGCCGAACGGTGCAGGGCTCGCAGATCTCGTTGTCGATCGGCCTCGTCGGTGTCTTCTTCTCGCTCATGCTCGGCATCGTGCTCGGCGGCATCTCGGGATATTACGGCGGCCGCATCGATTTCTTCCTGCAGCGGGTGATCGATTTCGTGCTGTCGCTGCCGACGATCCCGATCTGGCTCGCAATGGCCGCAGCCCTGCCGCAGGACTGGCCTGCGACGCTGCAATATATGATGATCACGATCATCCTGTCGCTGACCGGGTGGGCGCAGCTTGCCCGCGTCGTTCGCGGCCGCTTCCTGTCTTTGCGCACCGAGGAATTCGTCGCTGCCGCCAGGCTCGACGGTGTTCGCGAAAGGCGCATCATCTTTCGACATATGCTGCCGAGTTTCGCCAGCCATATCATCGCCTCGATCACGCTTGCGGTGCCGGCGATGATCCTTGCCGAAACCTCTCTCTCTTTTCTGGGGCTCGGTCTGCAGCCGCCGACCATCTCCTGGGGCGTGCTTCTGCGCGAGGCCCAGAACATTCGCTCGATCGCCACCGCGCCTTGGCTCTTCATGCCGGGCTGTGCCGTCGTGGTCGCCGTGATGGCGCTCAACCTTCTCGGCGACGGCCTGCGCGATGCGGCCGACCCCTACAACAAATGAGGCCGGCATGACCGATATCCTTCCCATTGCCGGCAGGCCGCTGCTCCAGGTGAAAAATCTGACGGTCGAGTTCCCTCTGCGCACCGGCGTCTTTCGCGCGGTCAGCGATCTGTCTTTCTCGATCGAGCCGGGCAAGACGCTCTGTGTCGTCGGCGAAAGCGGATCCGGCAAGTCGGTGACGGCGCGTTCGATCCTGCAGATCGTCGATGCGCCCGGCCGCATATCCGGCGGATCGATCACACTGAACGATCAGAACGGCGGCTCGATCGATCTGACCAGCCTCAATCCGCGCGGGCGTCAGATCCGAGCGATCCGCGGCCGCGACATCGCCATGATCTTCCAGGAGCCGATGTCGTCGCTGTCACCGATCCACACGGTCGGCAACCAGATCGTCGAGGCGCTTCGCCTACACACCAGGATGAGCAAGGCAGAGGCTCGCGCGGAAGCCATATCGCTGCTTAAGCAGGTCGAGATTCCCTCACCTGATAAAGCGCTGGACCGATATGCGTTTCAATATTCCGGCGGGATGCGCCAGCGCGCGATGATTGCCATGGCGCTCGCCTGCAAACCGCAGCTGCTGATCGCCGATGAGCCGACCACGGCCCTCGACGTGACGACTCAGGCCGAAATTCTCGACCTGATCGCGCGGCTGCAGAAGGCCAAGGGCATGGCCGTGCTCTTCATCACGCATGACATGGGCGTCGTGGCGCAGATCGCCGACGATGTGCTCGTTATGCACAACGGCGTCGCCAAGGAATATGCGCCGGTCGAGCAGATCTTTCATGCGCCGAAAGACGACTATACCCGGATGCTGATCGGCTCGGTGCTGAAGCTGGAAGCGAAGGCCGAAATCCGGCTGGCGCGCCCGCCGCTCGACACGACGGCGCCACCGATCCTCGAACTCCGCAATGTATCGATGGATTTCGGCGAGGTGAAAGCGCTGGACGATGTTTCCATTTCGCTTCTGCCGGGCGAAACACTCGGCATCGTCGGCGAGAGCGGATCCGGCAAGACGACGATGGGTCGCTCGATCATGCGGCTGATCGATCCCACGTCAGGCGAAATCCTCTATCGCCGTGCCGACGGCGACATCATCGATCTGGCAACGGCAAAAGGTCAGACGCTCGCCGCCGCGCGGCGGGAATTGCGTATGGTGTTTCAGGATCCTTTCGGCTCCCTCAACCCGCGCATGACCGTCTCCCAGATCATCGGCGAGCCGCTGCTCGTCAATGGTGTCGCAAAGGGGCGGGCGCTGGAAGAGCGGGTTTGCCATCTTATGGAGCAGGTTGGTCTCGACCCGAGGGCACGCGAGCGCTATCCACACGCATTCTCCGGCGGCCAGCGTCAACGCATCGGCATTGCCCGCGCCATCACTCTCAATCCGCGCGTCATCGTTGCCGATGAGGCAACTTCGGCGCTCGACGTCTCCGTGCGCTCGCAGGTGCTCGATCTGCTGATGCGCCTGCAGGACGAACTCGGCCTCGCCTATATCTTCATCAGTCATGACATCGGCGTTATCCGCTACATGTGCGACCGTGTCGGGGTGATGTACAAAGGCCAGCTCGTCGAGATCGGCGATGCGGAGAAGGTCTGCCGCACGCCCGAGCACGCCTATACGCAGGCGCTGATATCGGCGATCCCGCGCCCCGATCCGCGTGATCGCGATCATTCCAGGCGTTTCCGCTATGTCGCGCCGGACATTCTGAAGAATGGGAGTTCTCTGCGATGAAAATCACCGGGATCCGCACTTTTCTCATGCGTGTCGGTCAGCCAGACCCCTCGAAATGGGCTTCCGACCAACCTGCGGGCGATGGCGCCTCCAAGCAGTTCGGCGGTACCAGAAACTGGCTCTTCCTGAAAATCGATACCGACGAGGGCATCACCGGCATCGGTGAATGCTCCGGCTGGCCGCGCGTCGTCGAGACGGCGATCCATGATCTCGCCCCACTCCTGATCGGCGAAGATCCGGCCCATATCGAACGGTTGTGGCAGAAGATGCATATCGCCATGATGGGCCATGGCATGCTCGGGACGGTCGGCGGCGGTGCGATGACCGGCATCGACATGGCGCTATGGGACATCAAGGGCAAGGCGCTCGGCGTGCCTGTCTGGATGCTGCTCGGCGGCAAGGTGCGCGACCGGATCCCGATCTATTCGCATGCAAATACACCCGAGCACGCGCTTGCCCTCAAAGACCGCGGCATAAAGGCGATCAAATGCGGCGGTGTCGCCGATCCGGTCCGCAAGGTCGCCGCCCTGCGTGAGGCCGTCGGCGACGACATGGACATCGCCATCGATCTGCATGGGCCGCCATGGCTGACGCCGGCGGATGCCTGCCGGCTGGTCCGGGCGCTCGAACCCTATGAATTGATGTGGGCGGAAGATCCGATCGCGCCGGAGAATATCGACGGCTACCGGCGCATCCGCGATGCAGCGCATGTGCCGCTTGCCGCTGGCGAACGTTCGGCAACCATCTTCGGCGAGCGTGAGCTCATCGAGAAGGAACTGGTCGACGTGATCCAGCCGGACACAGGCCGGGCCGGCGGCATCACCCAGATGAAGAAAATCGCGGCCATGGCCGAGGCGCATCATATCCAGATGGCGCCGCATTCGGGCTCGCTCGGGCCGGTGGCGGAATATGCGGCTTTGCATCTGCTTGCGGCGATCCCGAACGCCCTCATCCTCGAGCGCCTCGACGATGACTGGGAGGGCCGCCGCCAGACGATCGTGCCGCATCCGCAACAGGTCGACGGCTTGATCGCCGTTCCCAATGGCCCGGGACTTGGCTGCGATATCGACGAGGCCTTCGTGGCGCGCTTCCCCAGCAACGGCAATGTCTCGGTGCCGCAAAGCGCCGGCGCCTACAATCCCGGAACCGACAACGAGCATCTCTACGTGCAGACGCGCCAGTCGCGCCGCAGCTATTTCAATCGCTAGAAGGACAGAAAGATGAAGATCGACCGCATGCGGGTTTTCATGACCCGCGACAAGGACCGTCCCCGCGTGATCGTCGCACTCGACACCGATGACGGGCTGACGGGCTGGGGCGAATGCTACAATCACGGCCCCGACAAGGCGCTTCCGCCGCTGCTCGATTATCTCTACGAATTTTTGTCCGGCCAGGATCCGACACGCGTCGACTATCTCGTCAACCTGTTGATCCAGCAAAGCCGGTTCCCGCCGGGCGCGCTTGGCCTTGCCGCGATCTCCGCGCTCGATCACTGCCTGTGGGACCTTGCCGCAAAGGCGGCGAACGTCCCGGTCTACAAGCTGCTGGGCGGCGAAGTACGCGACCGCATCAAGGTCTATGCCGGAGTATACACCGCACCGGATGCGCCGGCGGCCCGCGACGAGTTCGATCGTCTGAAGGAGGGGTGGGGTTTTACCGCCTTCAAGCTTAGCCCCTGGCGGCTCGACATGCACGCACATCGCTGGGGCAATGTCGTCAAAGCCTCGGCGGATTATTTCCGCTCGCTGCGCGAAACGGTCAATGACGAATACGAGATTGCCTTCGACGCCCACGCCAAGATCTTCGAGCCGATCGCCGCAAGGCAACTCGGCAATGCGCTGGCCCCCTACGACCCGCTGTTTTACGAGGAACCGCTGCGGCCTGAGAACATCGAGGCCTGGGGTGATCTGAAACAGGGGCTCAATTGCGTGCTGGCGACAGGTGAGTCGCTCTATAACAGAAACGAGTTCCTGCGCCTGCTACAGGTCAAGGGCGCCGACCTCATCCAGCCGGATATCTGTGTTGTCGGCGGCATCAGTGAAATGCGCCGCATTGCCACGCTCGCCGAAGCCTATTTCGTCGGTGTGGCGCCGCATAACCCGATGGGACCGCTTGCCACCGCGGTCAACGTTCATTTTTCGGCCGCTGTGCAAAATTTCCGCATCCTCGAATACCGGCTGCCAAAGGGACAGGCCTACGTCTATGGCGGCATCGATATCGAGAAGCGGCAGGGAGAAACCCGCTACGTCGTCGATCCCTATCTGCCGAAGGACGGTTATCTCGAATTGCGTCCCGATCGGCCGGGCTGGGGCGTCGAAATTGACGAGAAGGCGATGGAAGAGGAAGGCTACATCCATTGGCAGCGGCGCGTGCCTAAGCGGCCCGACGGCTCCTACGCCTTCGCCTGAGGGCATTGCGCGCTTTCATAACAGGCGCTGGCCGCCCGGATGGACGCGGCCAGCGCCCGCAGGGCGACGCTTCTAGAGCATGATGCCGAAAGGTGTGAGCGGTTTCGGGTGACATCATGCTCTAAGTATTTAATTTAGGACAGGATTCGGATTTTAGGCCGACCGGCCTAAAATCATCCTGTTCTAGGCATCTTTCGGCAGCACTGAGCGAACCCTTGCGATGAAGACATGGAAGTCCTGCATGTAAGTGCGAAGGAAATCAGCGGTTTGGTCGTTCGTGACCTCACCGTCATCGGTGATCAGCCCCGTTGTGAACTGGATGTATGCTTCCGGGGCATTCATCTGGGGAGAGTTGCAGAAACTGAGCACACTGCGCAAATTCTGCTGGGCGACTGCCGTGCCTATCGCGCCCGGCGACGTGCCGATCACCGCTGATGGCTTGCGTGTGAACGAGTTGGTGCCGTAGGGGCGGCTCGCCCAGTCGATGGCGTTTTTCAGCCCGCCGGGTATGGATCGATTGTATTCGGGCGTGACGAACAGCACCGCGTCGACAGCCGCGATTGCCGCTTTGAATGCCTTGCCAGCCGGAGGGTAGTCGGCGTCATAGTCGTAGCTGTAGAGCGGCAGGTCCTTGAAGGATATCTCCGACATTTCAAGTTCCGGCGGGGCGAGCCGCACCAACGCGTTGGCGAGCTTGCGGTTGATCGAGCCCTTGGCGAGGCTGCCGATGAGATAGCCTACTTTATGCGTGGTCATGGCGTTCTCCAATATCTCGCATGAGAATGGACGTATCATACGCTAGGATCACAGAAGGGGTTTCCTGTCCTTTGATCGCAGGTCACTAATCGCCGAGGAACGTGACCGTCTCGTCGAGCGGGGCGCGGCCTGTACGGGCGTAACTGACCCTGGGATCCTCGTACCCGATCGACATGCCGCAGAAGAGGATCAGCCCGTCCGGGGGCGACAGGACCTCCGCGACCGTCTCGCGAACCTGCGACCACGCCATCTGCGGGCAACTGTGCAGACCTTCGGCGCGGAGCAACAGCATGACGGTCTGCAGATACATGCCGACGTCAGCCCATTGGGGTAGCCCCAGGTCACGGTCGATGTAGCAGAACAGGGCGGCGGGCGCGCCGAAACAGTTCCAGTTGGCGATTGCTGCCCGCTGGCGCGCCTCCCAGTCCTCGCGCGCAATACCGAGCGCGCTGTAGCGCTCCTTGCCGAAGGCGGACCGGCGCTCCCCATAGGGGGGCTTCAGCTCGTGCGGGTACATCTCGTACTGCCGCTTGTCCCAGGGGTCGCCATGGGCGACGCGCTCGACGGCGGACGTCTTGAGTTCTGCCAGCGATGCGCCCGTCATCACGTAGGTGTTCCACGGCTGGATGTTCGATCCTGACGGCGACCAAGCGGCGGCGGACAGCACACGCTCAAGCACCTCCCTCTGCACAGGCTCGTCTTTAAATCCGCGCACCGACCGTCGACTTTTGACTGCCTCATATACGTCCATGATCGCCTCCGTCCGCCGGCCGTTCGTTACGACCATAGTCATGGCCGTCTCGTGCTGACTGTTCCGTTCCTGATGTGGTTCATTATCTCCATTCGCAATGGAGGCGTAATCACACCGTGGTCTAGGAGGCGTACATCAAACGTACATCAGGGATCGATGCGATCGGGGGCATGTGGGCGAAGGATCGCGAGACTCCCGCGCAACTGCATCCCGGCCTGGAATTACGCCCCGACTTCCAGCTTGGCGCTTACGCTCAAGCCGCAATCATCTCCTTCGAAACCGCGTTCTTCCCCGCTGCGCTGCTCTTCGTTGCCTCGGCGCCGATACTGAGTTGCCTACAAGATCATGCTCGGCAGAATTGGAGGCCAATCATGAGCCGCAAGGGCAACGGTTCGTCATTTCGTCAGGCGCCTGCGGCTCGGACGCGTTCCCCTTGGGTGCGACGGTGCCATCCGAAGACGTCAGCGAGCGTATCGAGCATCGCCTTGGCCGCGTCGGATTGAAGTGAATAGTAGATCGTCTGGGCAGCCCTTCGCGGCTGCACGAGTTCCTGATCTCGAAGAATTGCCAAATGCTGGGAAGTCGAAGATTGGCTCAATCCGACCTCGTCGGCCAGAACGCCCACGGACATTTCTCCTTCGGCCAGCAGATGCAGAATGTGAAGCCGTTTGGCGTTCCCCATGGCCGACAAGAAGTTTGCTTCGTTGTCGAAGGCGTTGGATTCAGGGGACGGCGCGGCTGACGATTGATTGTTCAAGGCGAGATCTCCTTTGGGGAACCAAAGCCGGGTCATATCCCCGAGCTTTAATTTAGAGATAACGCATGGGTGCGGGGCCGAAACCCATTATCGGCGCCGCGTCGTCTTTTCCGGCGCGAATCGGATACGGCGCGCATCAAATGGACAGCGGCGGCAGATCATGTTCGAGGCCGGCATCCTTCGCCTATGCGCTAGCGCGGGCCGACCTGGCGCATTTGTGCGGGCAGTGTTTCCCAGGCCCGGATCAGTTCGCCGATAGAGGCCGCCTCCATCTTGTGCATGACATTGCTGCGATGCAGCTTGACTGTCACTTCGCTGATGCCGAGGTCGAAGGCGATCTGCTTGTTCAGACGTCCGCGTGCCACTTCATGCAGAACTTCGCGTTCACGCTGCGTCAGCGTTTCCAAGCGCTCGATATTGCGCTTGGCGATCGCGGCTTCCGCCCGTCGTTCGGCATCCATCGCAATGGCTGCACTGATGGCGTCGAGCAGCGTCTGGTCCCGCACCGGTTTGGTGAGAAAATCCACGGCACCGGCCTTCATCGCCTGGACGGTCATCGGGATGTCGCCATGCCCGGTCAGGAAGATGATCGGCTTGGAATTGCCATTTTCGGCCAGATGACGCTGCAGGTGGAGGCCGCTTGCCCCCGGCATGCGCACATCGAGGATCAGGCAGCCGGGGCTGTCCAAGATATCGGCGTCAAGCAATTCACGGGTCGAAGCAAAACTGGTCGACTGGAAACCCGCCGACAGGATCAACTCCGATAGCGCCTCGCGAACCGATGCGTCGTCATCGACGATAATGACAAGCGGCTGGTTCTCTTCATAAGTGCACTGCAGTGATAACGGCGCCGATCTCCGCTGCAACGGCTGGTCAACTCTCATGTCACCCTCCATCTGTCGATTTATGCAAAGCATTGGCGATGGCCGCCAGCAGGGCCTGGGCATCGAAGGGCTTGCGAAAAAATCCGCCCGCGCCTTGAGCGCGTCCCTGATCGGCTATCTCGTGGCGGCCGGTGATCAGGAACACCGGCAGCTCCGGACGTGACTTCCTCACGAGGTCACGAAGTTCGAAGCCGTCGATGCCAGGCATTCCGATATCGGTGATGAGCAGGTCGAGGTCCGACAGCCCGTTGATGAGCAGCGAGCCCGCCGACGAGAAGCTGCGGGCCACATAACCCGCAGATTCCAGAAGGTCGCCCATCGATTCCAGCAACCTCGGATCGTCATCGACGATTGCCACGACGTGTCTTGTCTTGTTCATGTTCAATTCCCTCCCACTCGGCGCGAGTGGGTTATTGGTATTTCCAATCTCTCCGCGATCCGCACCAGATCGGCGAGCGACGCCGCCGCCATTTTCTGCATCACATTTCTTCTGTGGATTTGCAGCGTTACTTCGCTGATTCCCAATTCGGCTGCCGCCTGCTTGTTGAGAAGGCCGCTGACAACGAGTGGCAGCACCTCGCGCTCGCGCGGCGTCAGGTCGAGATAGTGCCGTCTGAGCATGTCGATCTCGGCGCGCTCGGCTCTCTTTTCCCGATCCTGAGCAAGCGCCGCCTGGATTGCCGCCATGAGATCCGCATCGCTGAACGGTTTGGTCAGGAAATCCACCGCGCCATGCTTGATCGCACGCACGGAGGAGGGAATGTCGCCGTGTCCCGTAATGAAGACGATCGGCGGATGATCCCTGTCGGCGATCTGCCTCTGCAGATCGAGACCGTTGATGTCAGGCAGCTCGATATCCAGCACGAGGCAGGCGGGCACGTCCGGCTTGTCCGCTCTCACATAGTCGCCGGCCGATTCGAAGGCGATGGCGCGCATGCCGTGCGAGTCCAGCAGCTCGCCGAGCGCTTCCCGAACACGTTCATCATCGTCGACGATGAAGACGATATGGTCGTCAACCGTCATGGCACCGCCTTCGTTTCAATAGGCAATGTGAAGATCAACGTCGCTCCGCGGGGGTCGTTCTTCTCGGCCCACAATCGGCCACCATGCTGCTCGACGATCGAGCGGCAGATCGCCAGCCCCATGCCCATCCCATTTTCTTTTGTCGTGAAGAAAGGGTCGAACATCTTCTCGGGGAACTCGATACCGTGGCCGCGATCGCTGATTTCGGTCTGCACGACATTGCCGATGTGGCGCACGCGCATCTCGATCAACTTATCTCCTGCAATGGCTTCCATCGCCTCAATGCCGTTGCGGATCAGATTGATCAGAACCTGCTGGATCTGGATGCGATCGACTGCGATGAGCGGAAGGTTGCCGTCGACGTTCACGTCCATCCGAACGCGACGCCGCGACGTTTCGTCAGCCATGAGGTTGCGGGCTTCGTCGATGATGCTGGAGAGCGTCGTCTGGATCCTCCTGTCAACGGATTGTTTGAACAAGGCGCGAATGCGGCTGACGACATCCGCCGCCGAGTTGGCATCCCGGATGATGCGCTCGACCGTCCTCTGTGCACGCTCCATATTCGGCGGCTCGGCCATGAGCCAGCGCTGGCAGGCGTGTGAGTTGGCCACGACGGCCGCAAGCGGCTGGTTCACCTCGTGCGCGATGGAGGCCGAAAGCTCGGCCAGGCTCGCCACCTGGCTCGCCCGTGCAAGACCCTCTCGCGCTCGACGCAGATCTTCCTCCGCGTGAACTTCACCGTCGATATCGAGGCATATGACATTCCACTGGACGATGACGCCTTCGGCATTGCGCATCGGTGCCGCGCGCGTCTCGACCCAGCGATATTCACCATCATGGCGCCGCAGACGGTGCCTACGCGCATAGGGCTCGCCAGTGGACAATGAATGGGCATAGTTTTCTTTGACCCCTGCCACATCGTCGGGATGAACCCCGGCATCGAGTGTGCCGTCCAGCCGGGTTTTGCCTGTTCCATCCAACTCATCGAGATTATAACCGAGGAAGTCGCGCAGTTGCTGGCTGCGATAGATCGGCTCCCCATCAGGTGCTGCGCAATCGATCATTGCCGGCAGCGTTTCAACGAGCTGCGAGAGCGATCGTTCTCTCTCCCGCAACGCCTCCTCGACGCGTAGTTGATCGTCGATGTCATGCGACAGGCCATACCATTGGACGATACGGCCGCTCTGATCCCGCAGCGGTTCGGCGCTGCCTTTCACCCAGCGGTAGGCGCCGTCGGCGCGCCGCAGGCGATACTGCTTCGAAAAGCCCTCGCCGGTGACGAGGGAATGGTTGAGCGCTTCGGCGAGGCTGGCGGCATCATCGGGATGGACGGCGGCTTCGATGAGGGCTGCCAGCCGGCTCAAGCCGGGCTTTTCCATATCGGCGATGCCGAGACCGAGAAAATCGATCAGGCGCTGGTTGAAGAAGGTCGGGGTGCCTTCCGAGTTGAGCCGCCAGAGCAGGCTGGGAACCATATCCACCAGTTGCGAAAGCTCTCGCTCGCGGTCGCGCAGCGCTTCCTGCGCGCGCATCTCGTCGTCGATGTCGACTGAGATCACATACCATTGCATGATTGCGCCGCCTTGATCCCGCAGCGGTTCCGCGCGGCCGTCGACCCAGCGATAGGCACCGTCGAAACGGCGCATGCGGTATTTTATCGAGAAGGGATCGCCACTGGCGAGGGAATGGTGAACCGTCTCCAGCAACCTCAATGCGTCATCGGGATGGACGAGGGTGTGAATGACCGACGAGAGACGGCTCATGTCGGGCCTGTCCATATCGCCTACGTCGAGACCGAAAAAGTCGATCAGGCGTTTGTTGAAGAAGACCGGCTCCCCTTCCGGCGTCAGGCGCCTGATCTGAGCGGGGACCATGTCGACGAGCTGCGAGAGTTCGCGCTCTCGGTTACGCAACGCCTCCAGTGCGCGCACCTCATCGTCGATGTCGAGAGAAACGCCATACCATTCCGCGACCGTTCCGTTTTCGTCGCGCCGAGGCTCCACCCGGCACTCCGCCCAGCGGTAGACGTCATCCTTTTCGCGCCAGCGAAATCGCATCGCGCAGCCGTCGCCGGTTTCGAAGCAGTTCCGGAGCGTGCGCTGGATATCGGGAGCGTCTTCGGGATGAACCAGCTGCTGCAGCAGATCGTCGATGCGCGGTTCACCGAGAGCGTCGAAATTGGCGATAACCGAGCGGAAATGGTCCTGATACCGCTTGTTGAAATAGAACGACCCGCCGTTAGGCTCTACACTCCAGATGCGGACCGGCACGGCGTCTATGATCTGCTGAAGCTGTTGTTGGCTTCGACGCACAGCTTCCTCGGCATGGACCTGATCGTCGATGTCGTGGCAAAGGCCGTACCATTGGACGATGCGCCCCGCCTGATCCCGCATTGGCTCGGCCCGGCTCGACATCCAGCGATAAATTCCGTCGGCGCGGCGCAAGCGATAGCGGCTGGCGAAGTTCTCGCCCGTGAGAAGACACCTCCGCAGGGCATCACCGAACCCCACCGCATCCTCGGGATGAACAGTGGCGTCCAGGAGCGCCTCCAGCCGACTCATGCCCGGCTTATCGAAATCCACCACATCCAGGCCGAGGAAATCGACCATCCGCCTATTGAAGAATGTCGGCTCGCCATCGGGCGTCAGGCGCCACACATGGCTCGGAACCATATCCACGAGATGCGAAAGCTCCTCCTCCCGTTCCCGCAATGTTTCTATGCTTTGGCGCAAATTGAGCAATGCCGACTGGTGCTGCCGGGAAATGGCGGCCACGATGAGCGCCGAAAATGCCGAGATGGCCAGAAAAAGCTGCAGCATGACCTGCTTGTGCTTCTGGGACTCGGGATCGCCGGCGAACTGGCTGGTCCCCGTTATCGTAAACAGCGCCGTGATCAGGGCGAGGAGAGCCAAGGATACGGCAGCACCTTTGAACTCGAAGCGAACGGCAGCCCAAAGAAGGGGCGGCATGATGATGTATGCGAAGGGGAGGTAGCCGCTCAGAGAAAGAGCGGCAACGCCGAGAAAGATCAATCCCAGGACGCCAGCTTCCACCCATTGCGCGGCTGAGAGCTGGGTCTTGCCGCGCCAGCTATGAAATACAACCAGCGCCAGCGGCGCTACGATCAAGACGCCGGTGGCGTCTCCGATCCACCATAGAGGCCAAGCCGTTGCGAAGGATTGCGATTGCATGCCAAACCATGCCAGGGTCGCACTTCCCACAGTCGCGCTGACGATGGGCGCGATCCCTGCGCCCAGTACCACAAATGCCAAAACGTCCTGCAAGGTTTCAAACCGAACTGGCCGCTTCAAAGTCTGGTTGACGAGCCATGCTCCGGCCACCGCTTCAAGAGCGTTGCCGATGTAGATCAGGACGGCCGCAGGCAGGGGGCTGTGGAACCATACGTAATTGCTGAACAATTCAGCCAGGCAGCCCCCCAGTACCCACCAAGGCCAGCTGTAGCGGGGGGCGAGGACAAGTGTCGCGATGAAAAGCCCCGCCGCAGGCCAGATGGAAATGCCGGTTCCAGGGACAATTGCGAGCGACTGCGCGAATCCGCATGCCAGCACATAGGCGACGATGAAAAGCCCCAGATGCAGGGGTCGGGGGCGGTGCGACCAGACGCTCATCATCAGCTGCTCCTGCCGGACAGGCAAAGCCAGCGGATCGTCGGCGTTTCGTACCGTAGTTCTTCTCGATTTCGGGGCTGGCGAGCTCATGTTCAAACCGTAACCCCGCCACATTACAACCGCAACTCATGGAAACCCATGCATTGCGCGGGGATGTAACCGCCGTGCCGGGGTCGGCACTTTTGCGCAAACGAGGAATTGGGGACCTGTTCTGCCTTCCTGGTGGGGCATCCTGACCGTTGGGCTGGTTTTCCTAGACCTACGGCTAAAGCGACCGATCCCCACGGACGATAGAGGGCGCCTGGTTTTCCAGTCATTGTCGATCCAATCGATCGCCAGACATTGAAGACGATGGGGAGCCCGTCGGCGATCTCGTCTTCATTCGCGCCGCGCAATGCAACAAAGGGGTGCTGAGATGAAAATCACGGTGGCGGGAGCAACAGGTGTTATCGGAACACGGCTCAGTGAAAACTTGCGCCAGTCCGGTCATCAAGTCGCGGCCGCATCGTTGTCGCTGGGCGTCGACACCATCACCGGAAAAGGCCTTGATGCGGCCTTGGCAGGGGCTGAGGTCATTGTTGATGTCACCAACGCGGCGTCCTTCGGCGACCGCGCCGCGCTGGATTTTTTCAGGGCTTCGACCAGGAATTTGCTTGCTGCCGCAACTGAGGCCGGCGTCAGCCACTATCTTGCACTTTCCGTCGTCGGTACGCCGCGTCTCGTTGAAAGCGATTACTTCCGCGCGAAAATGGTGCAGGAGAATCTCATCAGGGCGTCGAAGCGACCCTATACTATTCTCCGCTCCACGCAGTTTTACGAGTTCATCAGCGGATTGATCGACACCGGCGCTGATGGTGATGTGTTTCGATTGCCGCCGGCGTTCATGAGACCGGTCGCAGCTGGAGACGTCGCCGCGTTGCTGGCGGAATTGGCAATGGGAGCGCCGTTCAACGATGTCGCCGAAATCAGTGGCCCGGAGCAATTCGCTATTGATGAAATCGCTCGGATCTATCTCACCGCGAACGAAGATGAACGGCAGGTGGTAACGGATCCATCCACCTCGTATTTCGGCGTTGAATTGACTGACGACGCGCTGCTTCCAGGCGCCGGCGCGCGCGTTGCAACCGAGAAGCTCTCCGACTGGCTCTACCAATCGATGGGGGAGTAGGTCATGCGGCTTTTGGATTTAAAATTGACCTGCCGCTGACCGGTATCGTTGCCGGGTCTGGTCTGAGCAATGCGTGTGGTCTCAATGGCTCACCGCAATCGTCAAATCGAGGTGAACGGGAATTCCAGGACTTGCTTTCCGAAATATTGTGCACTAAGTAATCGCGTGCGATATAAAAGGAGTTTGACTATGTTGAAGATATTTGTCGCCGCTGTCGCGATCACCGCAGGTGGCCTTTTGAACGCCCATGCGGCCGAAAAGCCGACGGTCGTCCTTGTGCATGGCGCATTTGCCGATGCCTCCAGTTGGAATGGCGTGATCACACGTCTTGAAAAAGATGGATATCCGGTGGTGGCGGTCGCTAATCCGCTTCGAAGCGTAACGTCCGATGGCGATTACGTCGGCAAAGTGGTTGCTGGATTGAAGACCGACGTCGTTCTCGTCGGCCACTCCTACGGTGGCTCAGTGATCAACGAGGCAGCAGCCGGCAGCGCCAATGTCAAATCGCTCGTCTTCGTCGCGGCGTTCGCGCCCGATGTTGGGGAAACTGCCCTTGTGCTTTCGGGCAAGTTTCCCGGAAGCACGCTCGCACCGACCCTCGCGGAACCCGTGCAGTTGGATGGGGGAGTAAAGGACCTGTACATCAAGCAGAGCGCGTTTCACGATCAATTCGCTGCAGATGTATCCAAGGCGGATGGCAAGCTGATGGCCGCAACACAGCGCCCAATCACCGATAAGGCTCTTGGCGAGGCCTCGACCGTGGCGAGCTGGAAGAAGATCCCGTCTTGGTTCGTCTATGGTGACGCGGATAAAAACATACCGCCAAAGGCGCTAGGATGGATGGCGGAACGAGCGGGTTCTAAAGAGACGGTTGTGGTGAAAGGCGCGTCTCACGTCGTGATGGTCTCTCATCCCGATAAAGTCGCGAAGGTCATCGAAGACGCTGCGTCCAATAAATAAACGGCGCATTGTGGTTCTGCGACCGGATCAGCATTGATCCGGTCGTGGTAAGGCAATACGCAATGCGAGATACCGAAGTCTCTTTTCTCTCGAACTGTCGGGGCCATATCCTGTTCCAAGCCGATGGCCGTGAACTGTCGCGATCTCATGGACGGGTGATCCTGTAGACCAGCAAATCATCTGAATCCACAAGCTTGGTTGCGGTCTTGTCCAGATAGTCGATGACACCATCATGATGCTCGACGAACAGCCGGCCCTGCTTGTCGACGGCGTTCTTGGCCGCGCCGAACAGATCCGCGCCTTGCGCGCGCAATTCCTCGAGCTGTGCGATCGCGGTGGCGTCATCCGCGACGAATTTCGACCATTCGACATCGCCTCCGCCAGGCGGGAACAACCAGCCGCGCGCCCTGCTGTAGTAGACTGCGACGGGATCGCCGACCTCGGGCGCGATGGCGACGACGAGGTCGCCCGGTTGCGCCAACCGCGCCAGTTCCTCGCCAAGCAGCTTGCCCTTCATGGCGATTGGCTTCTTCATCGTCCTGACGAGCGGCAATGTCGACCACGCAAGCCCGACGGCGACGATGCAGATCGAGCGAAGCACAACCGCCGGCGTTAGAATGCTTCGCGATGCAAGCGTTGCCAGAAAAAGCGCGCCGTGGCCGCAGAACATCGCGACCGGCACATGGAAGATGTGGAAGTTCCACACATTGCTGGTGATCTCGCCGGCCGCAGCCAGATAGACGATCATGGCCGCAGCCAGCCACACGTAGGGAATGGCCGAAAGGGTGCGTTGCTTCGGGTCTTCGGCGGGGCTGGGCGGCATCCACAAGCCGACGGCCAGCAGCACCAAGAACGGATAGCCGTAGAACCACAAGACCGAGGTGTTCCATAAGGATTCGAAGTAGAATCTGTCCCTGACATATGTCCAGAAGCCGTCATCCCAGATATAGCCGCCGGTGCCGGCGACATGAAACGGCGGATAGCTGCGGCGAGATAAATCGCCCAGCTGAAATAAGCGCCAATGATGGCCAGGCTCAAAAGCCCCGACAGGAAAACCCAGGTCGCCTGCTTTCGCTTCCTCTCCAGAATCCAGCAGACCATCAGATAGAAGATGACGGCGCCGGCAGCGATGCCTGGTGGCTTTGACAGCACGCCGAGCGAGAAGCAGACCGTGGCGAGCGGCAAGAGCCAGCCGCTGCCGCCCGCCCAGTATTTGACGAACAGCCAGACGCCGAGAGTGACCAAGGCCAGCATCGCGGGATCGGGAAGAAACGAGCTGTCGATCATGACCGCCGCCGGCATCAGCGCGTAGGCAAGTGCCGTCGCGTGGGCGTGCATCTCGTCCCAGCAGAGCGCCGTTAACCGGTGCAGCGAAAACACCGTCACCAGACCGAAGAAGGCAGCAACCATGCGGCCGAACCAGTCGTGCCAGCCGAAGAACTGATAGAGCAGGGCTGTGAGATAGCTGACGATCTGGAACTCGCGCCCCTGATAGCTTGGTCCGGGTCCGGTCCAGCTGACTTCCGGAAAGAAAATGTTCCAGCTGCGCTGCTGGAAATTGTCGGCCATCATTGCAGTGCTTATCTCGCGCCAGCTGAAGCCGTCGACCAGCGGCAAGGTGATCTTGTGGAATCTGAAGACGATCGCAATAAACAGGATCCCCAGCAAGATCGCGGTGTCGAGGTTCAGGTAGTTGCGAGCAGCGATGTCCCGGTCGGTCGTCTGCTGCTGACTTTGCTGACCCTTGGACTGATTCAATTCCGGCTCGTGCGTTATCTGAAACCGTGTCCTCCCTTCCGCCCGACGCGGCGCGATATGCGCCGGCATCGGATCGAGAGCAAGATTAGGCTGAGCGGGATCTCGCCGCCGGCGCGGCCGGCTGCGGAGCGGTTCGGAGGCTTCACCGGGCAGCGTCTTGGAAGGCTTGCGGGGCGGTTTTCTCATGATGGCAGTTCATCAGCAAAGCCTTAAAAAGCAATTCACCCAGATTGATTAGCGACTCATTCAAACATAACAAGAACATCAGCGGGGCGGCTGCCAATCTGAAATTGAGGCATGGAGTGCGGGATGCGCGAGCCGCCGATCAGCGAAGCCGTGGGAGACGCTGAGCGTGAGGAGGTGATCGCCTATCGAAGGGCGCCGCTATCGGCATTCTGCTGGAGGACGGCCGATTGGTGATCTGGTGGCGGGTGCGATAATGAGCGAGTATATTTCCATGTCGGGTGAAACGGCGTTCACCGCAGCATCCTGGATCAGTGCTTCGGGGATGCCCCAAGGTTGACGAAAAGACATCCATTGCCGATCTCTATTTGTGTCAGAAGGTCCGCCCTTACCTCTTCGCCAACAACCGCTTTTAAGTGCCGCCACTTTTGGCCCTTCGGATGTGCAGGCACCGGTACGCCTTCTCGCAAAAATAGCGTTACTTCAGGAGCTTCATCTGATTTGTAGATGCAAATTCTCACCGGCTCAACTCCTGTTGGCAGCAAATATTGTGCACTGCAAAACAGCAAATGGCAAACACTCATTTGCCGGCTAAGTCAACATTGGGCCGGATTCTGGCAGCTAGCGTTGAAGTGGCGGCGGCAGGTCCAAAGGATTGGCATCGGATTACGCGGGCTTCCAGGCCGCCGCACGGATCGTCGGCGCACCTGCAGCAATGAGTTGACGGTGAGTTCATCGGCAACACCGGCCGCCACGCCGCCAGGCTAGCAATGCGCGTGGTAAAGGGCTGGCGGTTGGAGGACGCGCGAATTGCCTTTCCAACGACTTGGTTGTCCGTGAGAGTGGCGTGTGAACTGGCCGGGGCGCGGTTAAAAGAAGGCGGCGGGCCCTCATGTTGCCCACCGCCCACCCCTCCCGGCGTCCGCCGCCACGGTCGGGAGGAGCGCTGAGCCTATCTGAGCCAGGCCACGGTTTGTATCCAAGCAGATAAACAAAAATGCGGTGTCATTCCACAGTCACATAAGCATTTGTGAGGAGTGTTTTGCCGCCAGGCGAATGTCATTGAAGTTGTTGCGGTCGCCGCCGCCGTGCCTGTGGATAGGCTGTGGATATCCGGTGGACGACACGATCAATCAGCGGGCGATAACGTCGCAGATGGCAATCGCATGTTGCCTATCCGTTCCGAATCTCATCATTCTGCCGTTGCTGCTGTCGACCTCCGCCGCAAACGTCGTCGACCGCATGCCACGGGCGCTCCGACTGATGTCGTGGAGCGCCCTTTTCTTTGGATTCGGCGTCTCGTCACAAAAGAGGTATGAGAACCGATAGCTGAGCCTCGCATATCGTTGTTCATGCCATAGATTACGCCAATCGGTCGTCGATCAATCGGGCGACACCGACCCCGGTGACCGGCCGGTACCTATTCATAACTTTCGGGAGTTGCATGATGGAATATCGACGTTTGGGAAAGTCGGGCCTGAAGGTGAGCGAGTTCTCTTTCGGCTCATGGGTCACGTTCGGCAAACAGGTCGATGGAGGCGACGCCGTCGACCTGATGAAGCTTGCCTACGACAACGGGGTGAACTTCTTCGACAATGCTGAAGGATACGAGAGCGGCAAGTCCGAGATCGTGATGGGCGAGGCGCTCAACCGGCTTGGCTGGAGCCGTGACAGCTTCGTCGTCTCCAGCAAGGTCTTCTGGGGAGGCCAGAAGCCCACACAGCGCGGCCTGTCGCGCAAGCATGTGACCGATGCCTGCCATGCAGCGCTCAAGCGGCTTCAGGTCGACTATCTCGACCTTTACTTCTGCCACCGCCCGGATATCGACACGCCGATCGAGGAAACGGTCCGGGCAATGCATGATCTCGTCGCCCAAGGCAAGGTGCTCTATTGGGGCACGTCGGAATGGTCCGCACAGCAATTGACGGAAGCCTACGCCGTTGCCCGGGACTTGCGCATCACGCCGCCGACCATGGAGCAGCCGCAGTACAACATCTTCGAACGCCAGAAGGTCGAGTCCGATTACTTGCCGCTCTATGACCTGATGGGCCTTGGCACCACGATCTGGTCGCCGCTGGCCTCCGGCGTCCTGACCGGCAAATACAACGACGGTGTTCCGGCCGACAGCCGTATGAACCTGCCGGGCTACGAATGGCTGAAGGAGAAGTGGTCCAGCGATGCCGGCCGCTCCCAGCTCAGACAAGTCGGCGAGCTCGCCAAGCTCGCGGACGAGATCGGCCTGTCGATCACGCATCTCGCCCTTTTGTGGTGCCTTGCCAATCGAAACGTCTCGACCGTCATTCTCGGAGCCTCGCGCGCCAGCCAGTTGCAGGACAATCTCGCGGCCCTCTCACACCGACAGAAGATGACGTCTGACGTTCTGGACCGGATCGACACGATCGTCGGAAACAAGCCCGAAGGACCGCGTCGCTTCTAAGAACAAATCTCCCTCGACGAGCCGGATTAAGTGTCGTCGAGGGAAAAGCGCCAGCTATGTTACCAGCACCATGGTGCTGCGGGCGGCGGTGGGAATGTTCGAGAATGTGAGGTGCCGCGTAGCGACCCGTACATCCCAATTTCGGTCGTTAGCGAAGCACGTCTTCATCGCAGGCTGCCGCCCCGCTAGTTGCCCCAGACGACGGCTTCCTCATGACGCTTGATCAGGTGGCGCAAGCTCTCGAAGACGGACCTGACAAACTCGGCGAAGTGATGAGCACGATTTCGTGCTGGCGCGGGAGTAGAGCCTCTCGGGCGGGTCGGGCAACTGCCCGGGCGATTATTTCCGTGCCAGCGGTTATCTCTAAAGCGCCGGATGCTGAGAAGGATCTTCAGATTCCAAGCACGGTCACGAGCGGGGGCGTGAAGTCCTTGAAGCCCAATCTCGGCCAGTCGCACCTTGTGTCAAACCTCGTTTTCGGTTCGTGGCGCTGACATTTCGGGTTGGTCTTGAAGGCGTATCCGGGCAAGGTGACATATCTGGCATTTGCCGTGCAAAGGGCAATGGCGATGCACAGCGTCAATGCGGAGCACATGGTTCTCATGGCACACCTCCAGGCGTCGTAGGAACCTTCAAGTGCGGAGAATTTCCGGTCGATAGTTCTCCCACTTTTGCCGGCCCCCCGCCATTCGCCTAATAGGAGGTGGCGTGGCGTCGTGAGTAATCCATTTAGTGGAGCATTGGCTAAGCGTTCAAGAAACCTGCATAAAATCCCAGACCTCATCGGGGTCGGTGGCGTCCAGCCATACGCTGAGGATTCATCGAAACGATACTTTCGAACGCACAGGCTGGTCGGGCGCCTCGATGACGAACGAAATCGGCGGATCGCAATCGGGCGTCACCACGTCAAGCAACCGGCCGGCGCAAGCGGACGCTACAAGCTTCCGGCTATCGTCTCGATCTGACCGACGCGAGCGGCAAGACCGAGACCATGAGCATGTTCGAGCCGGACAAAGGTTCCGACGGTCAACGGCAACAACTACCTGAAGGATGATGGGAAATAGAGAGGCAGCGCCCAAGCTGTTGATAAATCCGGCTTATACGGCGACGTCATTGATCTCGGTCGGCTGGAAAGCCACCGTGGGTATCAGTCACTTCGAGCCCTCGGCGAATAGGCGAATCACCGGAAATCTGTGTCATGTCGTCGGCCGTCTCGGCGGGCTGAAACGGACGGTTTGGTTAAGCATTTGTAAATTGGTAACGAATCGAGGCATATAGTAACTGCGCAACTGAAGCGCTTTCGTTCAAAATTGCGCAGTTACCTGGGAAAAAGATC